>NZ_CP121121.1:728681-1457363 GCF_029581415.1 Thiomicrospira sp. R3
GTCACGGTATCCATTCGCCGCCAGAACCCCGGTGATCAGAGTGGGCAGGCCTTTTGGCAGATTATCCAGTCACTGGGTTGTCATATTTTGCCAAATACCGCCGGTTGTCGAAATGCCAAAGAAGCGATAACCACCGCGCAAATGGCGCGTGAAATTTTCGGCACCCACTGGATTAAGCTCGAAGTTATTGGTGATGATTACACCTTACAACCTGATCCGTTTGATCTGGTCAAAGCTGCCCAGGCTTTAGTTGAAGACGGCTTTGAGGTTTTCCCTTATGCCAGTGATGATTTGGTGTTGTGTCAGCGTTTAGTCGATGTCGGCTGTCGGATTGTAATGCCCTGGGCGTCACCGATTGGTTCTGGCAAAGGCATAATGAATCCCTACAATATGGAACTGATCCGCCAACGCCTCGACAAAACCACCTTAATTGTCGATGCGGGCATCGGTAAACCTTCGCACGCGGCGCAAGCCCTAGAAATGGGCTTTGATGGTGTACTGCTTAACTCGGCGGTGGCCTTAGCCGATGATCCGGTCAAAATGGCCGGCGCTTTCAAATATGCCATGAACGCCGGACGCCTAGGCTTTGAAGCAGGTAGCATGCCGCAACGCGAACTCGCCAGCGCCTCCACCCCAACCCTCGGCACCCCGTTTTGGCATCAGGGTTGACGCCAACCTGACTCAACAATGATAACGACATTGAACAATCTAGAGCTGCTCACCTGTTACTTTATAGACGAGCTGTTGTTCTATGTCGATGCGGCGTGACCAGCCGCTGCACCAATTGGGCTTTAGCGGTTAGGGAGCGCCCAAGCCGCTAAAAGGTTGGTACTGAATGGCTTTAATCAACGAATTGATACGCTTGAGTTTATATTTTTCTGTTTTTTGCCAATAAAGATAGACGCTCTACCCCTTGTTATTCGATGCATTTACTGCCAGAATCAAACTTGTGTTTTCATTACATTAAGGAGAAGCGCATGGCGACGATTACATTAAAAGGCAATCCAATTGAAACAGTAGGCGAACTTCCAACTATCGGCACGATGGCGCCAGAAGCGGCATTAACCCAAGCCGATTTAAACGATATTTTATTAGCTGACCTTAAAGGCTCGCGCTTGGTTTTGAATGTATTTCCAAGCATTGACACTAGCGTGTGTGCCGCCTCGGTTCGCATGTTTAACCAGCAAGCGGCACAACTCGACAACACCAAAGTGTTATGTATTTCAGCCGATTTGCCCTTTGCGCAAGCTCGATTTTGCGGCGCAGAAGGCATTGAAAACCTGATAATGCTTTCAACTTTTCGCCATGATGTGTTCGGTTCGGCCTTTGGTTTAACCATAAAAACGGGACCATTAGCGGGCTTACTCTCCCGTGCCATCATTGTAATCGATGAAACGGGTCAGATTATCTACACCGAACAAGTGCCTGAAATTGCACAAGAACCCAACTATAGCGCGGCGCTAGCTGCACTTTAACCTCCCCCACTCTCAACTAGCCGAGCAACCAAGCTTTTAAGTCCATAAGGCTTGGGTTGCTTAGCTTAACCCTTCATAGTTTTTCTATTTGGAAAAAGTATTTTTATATTTTGACGATTATCATTCTCTGGCGAAAAATGTACCATACAGTTAAATCATTTGAGAAATTGACTATGTGGCGCAATACTCCAAATTATTATGGTCTCATTCACATCGGCTTACATTGGCTGATTGCACTCGCCGTGTTGGGGTTATTTGCTTTAGGTTTGTGGATGACACAACTTGATTATTACAGCCCTTATTATCGTAGTGCACCGGATTTGCATCGCAGTATTGGGGTGTTAGTGGTAACGGCTATGCTGTTTCGTTTTGCATGGAAGTTATTCAACCCAACAGTCCAACCACTTCAAACCCATCGTATTTGGGAACTATGGTTGGCACACATAGCCCATGCACTGATGTACTTGCTGGTGATTGCGCTGGGGGTCAGCGGCTACATGATTACCACCGCTCACGGCCAGCCTTTAATGATTTTTGATTGGTTCGCTTTGCCAGCTATCAATTTTGGCATTGAATACCAGGAGGAAGTGGCGGGAGATTGGCATGAGCGATTCGCTTGGGGTTTGATTGCGCTAGTTGGCTTGCATCTGCTTGGCGCACTCAAACATCATTTGATTGATAAAGATTCAACTCTAAAACGGATGCTTTCTTATAAAAAAAACCCGGTCAAAGGAGATTTACCATGAAAAAACTAAAGGCGTTATTTATCGGTGCGGCGGCGGTGTTACTTGCGCCGCTTGTCCAGGCCCAGGCCACCACCTATGATATTGATGTGCAGGGGATGCACGCTTCAATTAACTTTAAAGTCAACCATTTAGGCTTTAGCTGGCTAGTGGGACGGTTTGATAAGTTTGAGGGTTATTATGTGCATGACCCAAAAAACCCAGCGAATGAAAAGGTTGAGGTCACAATTGATACCCGTAGCATCAACTCCAACCATGCCGAGCGCGATCGACATTTACGCAGTGATGATTTTTTAAACGTGCGTCGTTACCCTGAAGCGAAGTTCGTTAGCACTAGCGTGGTCAACCAAGCCGATGGCAGCAAATTGATAAAGGGCAACTTTACTCTGAATGGGGTCACCCAACCTTTAGAGATAGTCGCAACTAAAATTGGCGAGGGCACGGATCCTTGGGGTGGCTATCGTTCGGGTTTTGAGGGGTCAACCGAGTTTAAAATGAAAGACTTTAATTTTAAACGTGATTTAGGCCCAGGTTCTGCAACCGTTTATCTGGATTTACATATTGAGGGTATTAAACGTTAACAATCTGAGACTCTAGCCCGCTTAATGCGGGCTTTTCAAATATCACTACCAGTAATGTAAAACAAGACCCAATAAAATTACCAGGCCCGCCCAGTGATTTAGCTTAAAGGCTTCAAAGCACATTAGGGGGTCACGATCCCTGATCATCCACTGATGGTAACCAAACATTAGCGCCACAGCTACTAGGCTCAGATAATAGATCAAACTGAGCGCATAGAGCAACCCTAACCAAACTAACAGACCCAACATGAACCCTTGCAGCATGCCGACAATCAACCGGTCATAGTCACCAAACAATACCGCTGTCGATTTAATGCCCACTTTTAAATCATCCTCCCGATCGGCCATCGCATAAAGCGTATCGTAGATCAATGTCCATACCAACACGATGGCAAACAACAACCAGGCCTGGTTGGGAATCTGGTTTTGTACCGCTGCAAAGGCCATCGGAATCGCCCAGGCAAAAGCCGCGCCGAGAAACAATTGTGGCCAATGGGTAAAGCGCTTGGTAAAAGGATAAAGCGCCGCTAAGGCAACCGCACCCAGGGATAGAAATATCGTAAAGGGATTAAGTAGCAGCACAAGGCTAAAGCCTATCAAACAAAGTAGTAGAAAAAAAACCAACGCCTGCTGCGGTGAAATGATTCCTGTTGCTAGTGGACGATTACAGGTGCGTGCCACCTCACCATCCCAATGGCGATCGGCATAATCATTAATTACGCAACCTGCCGAGCGCATAATAATGGCACCCAAAATAAACACTAAAAGTACCAGGCCTGGTGGTTTAGCTTCAGCCGCCAACCATAATGCCCAAAGCGCGGGCCAAAGCACCAAATAAATGCCGACTGGCTTATCAAGACGCATCAGCTGTATATAGGCATTTATTTTTGAGTTAAGACTAGCTAAAGACATGCGCATAGCCCATTTGTTTTAACCATGCAATGCCCAGTGGGCTGGCTTCGATCTCATAGCTAACTTCATTGTAGCGCTCACTGTGATGCAAGGTAATTTTAGCCTTGTCTTTTTCCCAAGTTGACATCACCGTCCAACCCATTAAATGGCTTTGACCGCCATCAAATCCTGTACGCTTCCAGCCTTGCTCGGCTAACTGCTGTTGAATTTGTTGATATTGCTGCTCTGTTAACATACGCGCCCTTTAGGATTTTTTAACTGGCTTGTGCCAACCTTTTATGGTCAACTGCTTGGCGCGACTCAAGGTCAATTCACCCTGTGGAGCCGTTTTGGTAATCGTCGAACCGGCACCAATCGTCGCATCATCTTCAATCGTAACAGGCGCAACCAATTGGGTATCTGAACCAACAAACACCCGGTCACCTATAATAGTTTGATGTTTATTAACACCGTCATAATTACAGGTAATGGTGCCCGCACCAATATTTACGCCAGCGCCCATTTGGGTATCGCCAATATAACTAAGATGGTTGACCTTCGACCCCTGAGCAATACGCGACTTTTTAACTTCAACAAAATTTCCGATATGAACCTGATCAGCAAGCTCCGTACCCGGACGAAGACGCGCATAGGGGCCAACCTGGCAGGCTGCACCGACTTTGGTCTGCTCCAAATGACTAAAAGGCTTAATATGTGCGCCTTGTGCAATTTCAACATCTTTTAAAATGCAGTTTGCGCCAATCTTAACACCATCCGCTAATTTAACCTGACCCTCAAAGACCACATTAACATCAATTTCAACATCCTGACCAATTTCAACCTGACCACGAATATCAACTCTTCTAGCATCAATAAGAGTTGCACCCTGCTCCATCAACAAGCAGGCCTGCTGGTATTGATATTGTCGCTCTAAATCCTGTAATTGGGCTTTATTATTCACGCCCAAAACTTCAATCTCGTCGCTAGGTGAACAGGTTTTTACCTGATAACCATCCGCTACTGCTTTAGCGATAATATCAGTAAGATAATACTCAGCTTGTGCATTGTCGTTGCTGAGATGCGCTAACCATCCTAAAAGCTGATGACCCTGTACCGCCATAATGCCCGTGTTAACTTCTTGAATCGTTAATTGTTGATCATTGGCATCTTTCTGCTCGACAATCTGCCCGACCTTGCCTTGAACGTCCCGAACAATACGACCATATCCCGTTGGATTATTAAGCTTAATCGTTAGTAAGCTTAAAGGACTCAACTCATCAACTAAAGATAATAGTTTGATAAGTGTTTTCCGACTGATAAGAGGGACATCTCCATACAAAATCAGCACTTGATCATCTGCATTAATAAATGCTTGCGCCTGCTGAACCGCATGTCCAGTACCTAACTGTTCTGCTTGCATACACCAAACAAGACTTGTATCACCGAAGACCTGTTTAACACTATCGGCTGCGTAACCCACTACCGCGATAATCTGTTCTGGTTTAAGTGATACTGAGGTGTCAATAACATGACCAAGTAGAGGCTTCATCGCCAGAGGTTGTAAAACCTTAGGTTGTTTTGAACGCATACGCGTACCCTTTCCTGCCGCGAGTATAACAATTTTCAAACCCATAATAACTCTCCAGATAATCCTCAAGATTTTACTCGATTAGAAATAAACAAAATCTTCAGGATTAATTTAAAGGTAAAAAAAAGCGCCCGGAGGCGCTCTTTTTTGGGAACAATATTAAGCCATACCAGTTTTTTGCAAACGCTCACGTAATTTAGTGATTGTTTGAATTTGGGCAACCGCTTCTGCCAACTCGACTTGCGCACGCGCAATGTCAACTTCACTTTTCGCGTTTTCCATTGCATCCTCAGCACGCTGCTTCGATTCGGCCGCTAGTGACTCATCCAAGTCTCGTGAACGCACGCACGTATCAGCCAAAATAGTCACAACATGAGGTTGCACTTCAATCATTCCGCTATTAATGTAATATGAATCTTCTTCATCACCACTTTTAACACGGACTTCACCAGGTTTAAGCTGGCTTAAAAACTGGGTATGAAGAGGTAGAATACCGACTTCTCCATTGGCAGCCTGTGCGAAAAGCCTATCAGCTTTTCCTGAGAAAATCTCACCTTCCGCACTTACGATATCTACTTGCATAGAGAATGCCATGACCTATTACCCCTTATATTTCTGAGATTTCTCGATGACCTCATCAATAGTTCCACAGAACATAAATGCCTGCTCAGGCACGTCGTCCATTTCACCACTCAAAATCATTTTGAAACCACGAATGGTTTCAGCTAGAGGAACATAACGTCCATCTTCACCGGTAAACACTTTCGCTACGAAATAAGGCTGAGAGAAGAAACGTTGCATCTTACGAGCACGCGCTACTAACGCACGGTCTTCTTCTGAAAGCTCATCCATACCCAAAATGGCAATAATGTCTTTCAACTCCTTATAACGCTGCAGCGCCTGCTGTACACCGTTAGCCACATTGTAATGCTCTTGACCCACAACCAATGGATCCAACTGACGTGAGGTTGAATCTAATGGATCAATCGCTGGGTAAATACCCGTTTCTGCGATCGAACGGTTCAGTACTACAGTTGCATCCAAGTGAGCAAAAGTGGTAGCAGGTGACGGGTCAGTTAAGTCGTCAGCTGGTACATATACCGCTTGGATAGAAGTGATAGAACCAGTTTTGGTTGAGGTAATGCGCTCTTGCACTTCACCCATTTCTTGAGCAAGCGTTGGCTGGTAACCTACCGCAGAAGGCATACGACCTAACAAAGCAGATACTTCAGTACCTGCCAGCGTGTAACGGTAGATGTTGTCAACGAAGAACAACACATCACGACCTTCATCACGGAAATATTCAGCCATGGTTAGACCCGTTAGGGCTACACGTAAACGGTTTCCTGGCGGCTCATTCATCTGACCATAAACCAAGGCAACCTTATCCAGTACGCCACCCTCATTCATTTCATGATAGAAGTCATTACCTTCACGAGTACGCTCACCTACACCTGCAAATACAGAGTAACCTGAGTGCTCAATTGCGATGTTACGAATTAATTCCATCATGTTTACGGTTTTACCAACACCGGCACCACCGAATAAACCAACTTTACCACCCTTAGCGAATGGGCAAATCAAGTCAATAACTTTAACACCGGTTTCAAGTAATTCTTGAGAAGCGGCTAATTCTTCAAACTTAGGTGCTTTACGGTGAATCGGCATACGCATGTCAGTTTCAACCGGACCTGCATTGTCAATTTCATTACCTAAAACATCAAAGATACGACCTAGCGTTGCTTTACCCACTGGTACAGAAATCGCTGCACCCGTGTTGCTAACTTTCATTCCACGCTTTAAACCATCTGATGAACCCATCGCGATAGCACGAACAACGCCATCACCGATTTGCTGTTGAACCTCTAGGGTCAAACCATTACCATCAACTGTCAAAGCATCATGAACCTTAGGTAACGCAGCACCTTTAAATTCGACGTCGATAACCGGGCCGATAATTTGTACTATTTTTCCACTCATGATATTAAACCTTTTTTTGCAAATACAAACCTAGACTGCAGAAGCACCCGCAACAATCTCAGACAGCTCTTGTGTAATCGCTGCTTGACGAGCTTTGTTGTAAGCAAGTTGAAGCTCTTTGATCATCTTGCCAGCATTATCAGATGCACTTTTCATTGCGACCATGCGCGCAGATTGCTCGCAAGCCACATTTTCAACAACGGCTCCAAAAACACTGCTTTCAACGTATCGAACCATTAGCGTATCTAAGGCCACATTCGCATCTGGCTCATAAATATAATCCCAATGGGTTGCCTGTTCATTTTCTTCTACAACCAATGGAACGAGCTGCTCAATAGTTGGATTCTGTGACATGGCTGATAAAAACTTATTTGAGGCAATATGAACTGCATCAATGTCACCATTTTCAAAACGATCAAGCATTACTTTAATCGTACCAACTAAATCACTAATATGAGGCCTATCACCTATATCAGCTTTTGAAGCAACAACATTACCGCCAAAATGTTTAAAGAAAGCCAGCGATTTTTTACCAATCAATGCTAACTCAACTTCAACACCTTGCTCTTTCCATACTTTCAGTTGCTTTAGTGTTTTACGGAATAGGTTGGTATTTAAACCACCACATAAACCACGATCAGACGAAACGACAACGAGGCCAACACGTTTGACAGGACGATCAAGAGTAAACGGATGTTTATACTCAAGATGCGCGCCAGCAACGTGACTCATTACACGTTTCACCTTTTCAACAAAGGGGCGCGTCGCAGTCATACGAGCTTGCGCTCTACGCATTTTCGACGCGGCCACCATTTCCATGGCTTTGGTGATTTTCTGGGTATTTTTAACTGACGCAATTTGCGTCCGTATCTCTTTACTACCGCCTGCCATGGTTAATTCCTCTTAGTAAACGCCAGTTGATTTGAATGACTCAATACCGGATTTAACACCAGTAATAATCTCATCATTCCAGTCACCTTTAACGTTGATTTTAGCCATTAAATCAGCATGAGAAGAGTTCATGTAAGCATGAAGCGCAGCTTCAAAATCACCAGTTTTCTCAACTTCAACATCATCTAAAAAACCTTCGTTAGCAGCATAAAGAGAAACAGCCATTTCAGCGATGGTAAGAGGCATAAATTGCCTTTGCTTCATCAGCTCAGTAACACGCTTACCACGCTCAAGTTGAGCCTTGGTTGCAGAGTCAAGATCAGATGCAAATTGAGCAAATGCGGCTAACTCACGATACTGAGCTAGGTCAAGACGAATACCGCCGCCCAACTTCTTAATCGCTTTAGTTTGCGCAGCACCACCAACACGAGATACAGACAAACCAGCGTTAATCGCAGGACGAATACCTTTAGCAAATAAACCTGTTTCCAAGAAAATCTGACCATCTGTAATAGAAATTACGTTTGTAGGTACGAATGCTGAGACGTCACCCGCTTGAGTTTCAATAATAGGTAAGGCTGTTAACGAGCCTGTTTTGCCTTTTACTTCACCATTAGTGAAACGCTCAACATAGTCTTCACTTACGCGTGAAGCACGCTCAAGTAAGCGAGAATGTAAATAGAATACGTCACCTGGGAAAGCTTCACGGCCTGGTGGACGACGTAGTAACAATGAAATTTGACGATACGCTTGCGCCTGCTTGGTCAAATCATCATAGATAATCAACGCATCTTCACCGCGGTCACGATAGTACTCACCCATCGCACAACCAGCATACGCAGCCAGGAATTGCAATGCAGCTGGATCTGATGCATTAGCGGCAACAACAATGGTATTGTCCATCACGCCGTATTCTTCTAGCTTACGTACAATGTTATTTACTGTAGACGCTTTTTGACCCATTGCCACGTAAATACATTTGATACCTGTATCCTTCTGGCTGATAACCGCGTCAATTGCGATTGCAGTTTTCCCTGTTTGACGGTCACCGATAATCAACTCACGCTGACCACGACCAACTGGAATCATAGAGTCAATAGACTTGATGCCTGTCATCATTGGTTGATCAACTGATTTACGATCAATTACGCCAGGAGCAATACGCTCGATAGGTGAAGTGAGTTTAGTATCAATAGGCCCTTTACCGTCGATTGGACGACCTAAACCGTCAACAACTCGACCCATTAACTCTGGACCAACTGGAACTTCTAAAATACGTCCTGTACAGGTTACTTTATCACCTTCAGAGATATGTTCATATTCACCTAGAACAACAACACCTACTGAATCACGCTCAAGGTTAAGCGCCATACCAAAGGTTTGTTCGTCAAACTGAACCATCTCACCATACATCACATCTGACACGCCATGGATTAGCGCAATACCGTCAGCAATACTTACTACGGTACCTTCACTGCCAGACTCTGCAGTCACTTCGAAACCGGCAATGCGGTTTTTGATTAAGTCACTGATTTCAGAGGGATTCAATTGCATGTGTCTTCCTCTCAATTAATTGGCTATTGCTGCACGAAGTTTTTGTAGTTGGGTATGAGCTGTATTATCAACAACCCAGTCACCTACTTTAATACGAAGTCCTGAGATCAATGCTTGATCTACTTGATATTCAATATCGACTTGTGCATTAAACTTCGAATTTAAAGCAGCACTTAATTTACTTTTTTGCTCAACCGTAGGTTCTAATGCAGAAACTACAAACGCCTTTACACGTTTATCCTCAGCTGTTTTTAGTTGCCCAAATAATAAGGCAACATGACCAAGAACGCCTAATCGGCCGTGTTCAGCCATTGCAGTCAATAAATTTTTTGCATGTGCTGTAACGTCTGCACCCAATATACCTGTAAAAACAGAAATTTTGTCTTCACTAGATATGCTCGGGTTTGCAATTAGTTTTGCCATTGCTTCATCGTTGGCTAATAAAGCCAGATTATTCAACAGTTCAAACCATTGGTTAAGCTGATTATTTTCTTTAGCAAAACCAAAAGCGGCTTGTGCATAGGGTCGAGCGGTTGTGATTAATTCTGCCATAGCATTATCCTTAGATTTGCTTTACTAAGGTATCAAGCATCTGGTTATGAGCCTTAGCATCAACTTCTCTGCTCAGGATTTTTTCAGCACCTGATACAACTAAAGCGGCGACTTCTCTACGAAGTTGCTCTCTAGCACGGCTAATCTCTTGCTCAATATCTGCTTGGGCGGCCGCTTTAATGCGCTCAGCTTCCTCTGCAGCTTTTACTTTCGCATCTTCTACGATTTCAGTGCTGCGTTTTTCTGCTTGACTTAGCACATTTTGCGCTTGAACTTTAGCATCTTTCAACACGTCTTTAGCGCGCTGTTCAGACAACTCTAGTTCATGCTTGCCTTTTTCTGCTGCAGAAAGACCATCAGCTATACGCTTTTGACGGTCTTCCAATAGCTTAGACACTGGCCCCCACAGCACCTTATTCACGAACCAGATTAACAACACAAAGGATATAATCTGGATGATTAGGGTTGCATTTATACTCACGGTGGTTACCTCGTCATTCGTTGGTTAAAATTACAAATATCGACTTTTAGTTATGCGCCGACAGCTGCTTGTAATGCACCTACGAATGGGTTAGCAAACAAGAACCACATTGCGAATGCCAAGATAATGAACGGAAATGATTCCATTAGACCCGCAAAGATGAACATGTTAGTCATTAATGCAGGACGCATTTCTGGTTGACGAGCAATCCCTTCCAATGTTTTAGAACAGATAAGACCCCAACCAATTGCAGAACCCATACCTGCAGCTGCCAAAATTACACCTACACCAATCGCAGTTGCGGCATAAATATCAGCAATCATAGTCGCAGTTACTTCCATTGACTTTCTCCTAAGTTTTTAAAGTTAAAGTTAAAGTTAAAAAAGCTTTTTACCATAACGGTAGGTGCGCTTAAACCCTTTCCTGCCTGGCTGTTAGCCAGACAGTTTTTTTCAAAAACCTACCTATTAATGAGCTTCATCATGCGCCATTGATAGATAAACAATAGTGAGCACCATAAAAATAAAGGCCTGTAGAGTAATAATCAAAATATGAAATATTGCCCATGCAAGGTCTAATATGATTTGTAGAGGCGCCCAGAACAGAGCAGCTGCACCCACTGCTAAAGTTCCACCAATCAACGCGATCAGTAGGAATACAAGCTCACCTGCGAATAGGTTACCAAATAGACGCAGAGCGAGAGAAAGTGGTTTAGCCAGTTCTTCAATAATTGTCATTACTATGTTGATAGGAATTAAAAATTTACCAAAGGGATGAAATAGGAATAATTTTAAATAACCCAACACACCCTTAAACTTAAGGTTGTAGTAAATAACTAGAGCAAATACGACTAAAGCCATTGCTAAGGTTGTGTTCAAATCTGTAGTAGGTACGATTTTTAGATAAGCATCTGGATTATTGGTCACAATAGTGAACAAATAGGGGAATAAATCAACTGGAATCAAATCCATAAAGTTCATTAACCAAACCCAAACAAAGATTGTTAAGGCGAGTGGCGCAATGATAGGATTCTTAAACGGAAATGAGTCTTTTACTGTTTTGTCGACAAACTCAAGTATCGACTCAATAAAGTTTTGTAGACCACCTGGCACACCTGTTTCGAGCTGACGCCCAACATACATAGCCACACCAATCATTAATGCACCAAGTAGTGCACTGACAATTATGGTGTCTAGATGAAATGTCCAGAAACCACTTCCAACATAGTTGTTTTGTAAATGATGCTGAATATATTCAACACTTCCCAGATTTTCAGAACTCAAGAGCCTTCTCCTTAGTCAGTCAAACGGCGTTTACCTTGCAGATTGAACATTTGGCCAAGTGTCATTACAACGAAGGTAATAACTACTGCCAACGGATCAAGCTTCAGGAGCGCCAGCCCAATAACAAACAACACAGCCAAAAGTACGAAGCGAATGACTGCACTCATATATAAAACCAGAATACCGCCTTGAGGATCTTCGGCGGCCTTACTATTTGCTTTTTTAAAGGTTAATGCTAATAAACCTATATTAGCAAATCCTATCAACATGCCATACAGAGCGGACAAGGCTTGTCCATAAATTGCAAATCCGATCACTGCAATTAAACCCAAGACACCTTGAATTAAAAAAGGTCGCTGCAAATTAGTTTGCATCTGCGTCCTTTCTGTTTTGTTCAGCCTTGTCCATCTGCGACATCATACGTTGTACTTTAAGTGTGCCGCCGATTATACCAAGCAAACCACAAAGTAACATAAAAATTGGTGTCGTTCCGACCAGATAATCAATGAAATAGCCGACAATAAACCCTGAGATAATCATCGAGGCATACATTTGGCCTGACCCTATCATCAAAAAGTTAAAATTCTCTCTTGGTTTTGTGTTTTTACTATTGCTCATTGAGTTCTTTTAGTTTAGATAACGATAAAATAACTTTACTGCATAAAGCTTGCACATATTATCCTTTCAGGCTCTTAAATGCTAGTATGGTTTATGCTTTTAAATAAAAAATTTTCATGACCTACAACAACCCTAGTTACTATTTATCAAGCCACCACAACATGTTGTGGAGCTCATTTACATAAATCTTTACTATGAGGGCGTATAAAGATTACTTATAACCGATTTTATAAACCAGCCTAACCCATAATCTTACTGAGAATACCATCCAACTCATCTAAGTCACTATAACTAATTTCTAATCGCCCACGGCCTTTTGCGCCTTGGTTAATTTTAACTTTAGCCCCCAATTGCGCTGACAATTTATCCTGGAGGGCAAGGACATTTGGATCTATTGCTCTCTCCTTGACCTCTAACGGCTTACCCTGCTCAATCTTATTCACTGCCTGCTCTATCTGGCGAACCGACCAGGCCTGGTCAATCGCCTTTTGTGCAATCTGCAGCTGTTGATTTTCTGGCAAGCTTAATAAAGCACGGGCATGCCCCATGGATAACATGCCATCTTGCAACCAAGCCTGAATCAACTCGGGCAACTTCAGCAGCCTTAAGGCGTTGGTCACCGCGACCCTAGAACGACCGACGATTTCAGCGACAGCTTGTTGTGTTAAATCAAAATCCTTTATCAGGCGTGCGAAGGCTTGTGCCTCTTCAAGCGGCCCCAAGTTTTCTCGCTGAATATTTTCAATGACAGCCATAGCTAGATTTTGTTGGTCATCGACCTCTCGTACAATGGCTGGCAAGGTCTCTAGACCCGCCATTTGAGCTGCACGCCATCGTCTTTCTCCTGCAATCAATTCATACTGATGCTCAGAAACCCACTTCACAATGATCGGTTGAACCAAACCTTGTGATTTAATCGATTCTGCTAACTCTAGAAGTGCATCCTGATCAAATCTCTGTCTTGGCTGATAGGTACCTTGGCGAATATGCTCCAAGGGTAATTTCTCAACTTTCCAGTCATTAACGTGGTTTTCTGCCTTTTGTTTACCACCAAGCAGTGCATGAATGCCGCGCCCACCTAATCCAGACTGTTTCTTTGCCACACCTATGTCCTTTTACTAAATTCGTAACTTTCTAACCACTTCATTGGCGAGTGCTAAATAAGCCATAGCACCGGTCGAACCCGCATCATAATCGAGTATTGATTCACCATAACTCGGCGCTTCTGCAAGTTTTATATTTCGAGGGATAATAGTTTGCAATACCTTCATACCAAAATGGGCCACTAATTCGTTTGAAACGTCATTCGCTAAATTATTACGGCGATCATGCATGGTGCGCAATAAACCATCGATTTGCAGATTAGGATTCAGCCCCTGCTGAACGGTTTGCAAGGTATCCATTAACGCAGATAAGCCCTCCAACGCAAAATACTCGCACTGCACGGGAACAAGTACGCCATCGGCTGCTACCAGGGCATTCAGGGTTAGCATATTCAGGGTTGGCGCACAATCAATCAGAATCACATCATAGTCTTGTCTAATCGACTTAAGCGCTTTACGTAAATGCTTTGGACCTTTTTCGTGCTCCAGCAATGCGACCTCAGCACCGGTTAAATCGCCATTAGCCGCTATTAAATCAAGGTTTGACTGTTCCAGATGCTGAATCACCGTCACGGCTTTGGCTTCAAGCATCAGCAAATCATACGCAGAGTGCGTTAATTGATCTTTTTCAACCCCTAGCGCCACCGTTGTATTGCCTTGAGGATCAAGATCAATGACCAGCACTTTTTTATCCAATCTAGCCAGGCAAGCCGCGAGATTTACACTGGTGGTGGTTTTCCCTACACCGCCTTTTTGATTCGCAATCGCGATGACTCTAGGCACAGTGTGATTCTCCTTGTTTGCGCATGGCGACTAGATAGCGTGCCGCGTCGAGTTTGGGCACGGCTAGAGAAATGGTTTTCTCAACCACCAGGCCTGGTGGTAGCGTTTTTAATTCTTCGTCCAAACTGTGAGACTTCATCGCCCACCAGCGGCCATTTTCTGCTAACAAAGGTTCCGTGATCGTGACAAAATTATCCAGTGCGCTAAAGGCTCTTGAAATGATGGCATCATATTGTTGGTCATGCTCTTCCACACGTTGATGAAAAACCTCAACACTTTCAAGACCAAGCTGGGCTTTAACTTGCACTAAAAAACGAGTCTTTTTCTCGTTACTATCCAATAAGGCAATCGGCCTATCTGGTAGCATAATCGCCAGGGGTATACCTGGCAAGCCACCGCCTGTCCCTACATCAATCAAATTAGTTGGTGCGGCGTCAGTGATAGCGGGCACGACCGCTAGGCTATCAAACAGGTGCTTAACCAGCATCTGCTCAGGATCACGAATCGCACTCAAGTTATAGACCTTGTTCCACTTTTGCAACAAAGCCAAATAAGCCAGTAATTGTGAGCAGGCCTGGTCAGTTAAACCCAAACCTAACTGCGCTGCGCCTTGTCTTAATTGTTGTTCAAGCGTCACGCGCAACCTCGTTTGTTTTGGCCTTGGTTGCACGGTGTTTTTTCATAAAAATCGCTAATAACGACACCGCAGCAGGCGTAATGCCGGAAATGCGTGATGCCATACCTAAGGTAGCGGGTTTATGCTGTCTTAACTTTTGTTTTACTTCGTTTGACAGGCCAGAAATAATATCTAAATCCAAATCGTCTGGTATCGACGTGGTTTCTTCACGTTTCGATTTTTCGATTTCCAGCAATTGACGCTCAATATAGCCGGCGTATTTGGCCTCTATCTCAATCTGCTCAACCACAGCAGGATCACTCACACCCTCACCAAACACCGCCAGCTCGCTCAAGGTGTCATAACTGACATTTGGGCGGCGCAACAGGTCCAATAGCTTGTGTTCTTTGCTTAATGGCAACTCCATCAGCTCTTCAGCACGTTTTGCATCGGGGTGCGCTGGATAAATCCACACCTCTTTTAACCGTGCAATTTCACGCTCCAGACTTTCAAGCTTGGTTTCATACGCGGCCCAACGTGTATCATCAATCAAGCCAAACGCACGCCCTAACTCAGTTAGACGCTGATCCGCATTGTCTTCACGCAGTAACAAACGGTATTCGGCACGTGAAGTAAACATACGATAAGGCTCTTGTGTGCCCAGGGTAATCAAATCATCCACCAATACACCGATATAAGCTTGATCTCGACGTGGATACCAAGCATCTTTTTGTTGTGCGCGTAAGCCGGCATTTAAGCCCGCCAACAAACCTTGCGCCGCCGCCTCTTCATAGCCCGTTGTGCCATTAATTTGTCCAGCAAAAAACAAACCATTAATCGCTTGGGTTTCAAGTGTAGGCTTTAAGCCACGTGGATCAAAAAAGTCGTACTCTATGGCATAACCAGGGCGCATAATTCGGGCGTTTTCCATGCCTTTCATCGATTGCACAATTTTAACCTGGGTTTCAAACGGCAAACTGGTTGAAATGCCATTCGGATAGAGTTCGTTAGTGGTTAAACCTTCGGGTTCGATAAACACCTGATGGGAAGTTTTATCAGCAAAACGCATCACCTTGTCTTCAATCGACGGACAATAACGCGGCCCCACCCCTTCAATCACACCCGTGTACATCGGCGACTGATCAAGTGAACCGCGAATCGCCTCATGGGTTTGCTCATTGGTATGGGTAATATAACAAGGCACTTGACGCGGATGCATGGCGCGCGCACCCATATAGGAAAACACCGGTGCAGGATCATCGCCCGGCTGCGCCTGCATTTGCGAAAAATCAACCGTACGCGCATCAATCCGTGGCGGCGTACCGGTTTTTAGACGCCCAACCGGCAAAGCCAATTCACGTAATTTAGTCGCTAAACGATTAGACGGCGCATCACCGGCGCGCCCACCTTCGTAACTTTGTAAACCAATATGAATTCGACCCGCTAAAAAAGTACCCGCCGTCAACACTACTTGACGAGCATAAAAATTAAGGTTCATTTTAGTGACGACCCCAATCACCTGCTCGCCATCGAGGATAATATCTTCAACCGGCTGTTGAAAAATCGTTAGATTGGGCTGATTTTCCAAGCTCATGCGAATGTATTGCTTATACAACTGACGATCAGCCTGCGCACGCGTTGCACGCACGGCCGGGCCTTTAGAGGCATTGAGTGTACGAAATTGAATACCACCGTGATCTATAGCCAGCGCCATCACACCGCCGAGCGCGTCCACCTCTTTCACCAGGTGACCCTTGCCTATGCCACCAATAGCGGGGTTACAAGACATCGCACCAAGAGTGTCAATATTATGCGTGAGCAGTAGGGTGCTGACACCCATGCGTGCTGAAGCGAGCGCCGCCTCGGTGCCTGCGTGACCACCACCGACCACAATCACATCAAAATGCGTTAAAGAATTATCCATCGCTTCTAAAATTCAGTAGTTTCTATTAAAAGCGAATTTTACCACAAAGTGAAACCCGCCCAAGTGTAAGATATTAGTTTAGATCCTCTGTTATTTAGTCAGGAGTCATGTTATGTTTCGAGCCGCGTTATTGATCGCCACTAGCCTTATGCTATTTGGGTGCACTCACTTTGCTTCACCACGTCACTCGGATATCCAACCAGGAGCCACATTTGTGCTGCAAACACCGATTGAAATATCCGCCGGTCATACCCGTCGCTTTATTCAACAAGGTGAACTCACAACGCGCTCAGGCTTTGATCGGGGCCAGCAGCACTGCCGACTCGAGGTTCGCGAACTAAGCGAGCAAACACAAATCGTAGCGCCTGAGCGTTTTGAAGTCACTCGAGTAAGGTATGACTCTGAAAGAATAGCGCAAAACATGCCTGTCATGCTTGCTAGCAACCTAAGCATTGGCATAGGATTAAACTTTGGCACCCAATTTGGACTTAATAATGATGCACCTCCTGAAATCATGGAACTGGTTGAATTTCGGCTTCACTCAGATAAACAGCCTAATGTGATGCGACTGGTATGCGCCAGCTCACTCAGCGATGGTCATCCAATCGATTACCCACATAACCTGCGCCCCAACCTAAAACAAATTAAACTTATTCTGGGCGAATTGGGCTATTTTGAACAATAAACTTATTTTTATAACACGAAGCGGCCTAAACCAAGGCGCTAACCTTAAGGAAAAACCCATGATAGTTTGTGGCATAGAACTCAGCGGAAATGACGCTATTATTTGTTTACTCAAACAGGAGGACAGTATTTTCTATCTACCTGAATGCCGCAGTACACGCATTCAATGTGCTAACCCTGATAGAGCTGAAGACTTGCAGTATTTTCAGAAAACCTTCACCAAACTCGCTGAAGACTACAAAATTGATCAACTAGTAATACGTGCTCGCCAAAAGAAAGGCAAGTTTGCGGGCGGTGCTAATGGCTTTAAACTTGAGGCGGCGCTGCAGGTAGCACCGAGCCTCAAGGTGAGCTTAATGGATGCGAGCGAACAAAAAGCAAACCTAAAAAACTATGGCGTGCCGATTTCGTTCAGCGACACCAAGCTCAAAAAATTCCAAGAACCCGCCTTCTCGGTAGCATTTGCTTATTTTGCTGGCAAACATGAATGGTAAGCTATAAACCAAACAGACTTATCTCAGTTTTTTAACCCCTTGATGACCCGTGCGTTGGGTTTTAAAGAAGGCCATGTCTTGAGCCAAAATATGCGCCTGCTCGTTCAAGGTTTCCGTTGCCGCCGATGTTTGCTCTACCAAGGCCGCATTTTGTTGCGTCACCGCATCAATTTGGTTAATCGCCTGATGCACTTGGCTAATTCCCAGTGCCTGCTCTGCCGCCGCGGTGGCAATCTCATTCACCCGCTGCGCGACTTCTTCAATTGCATTATTAACCGATTCTAACGCTTCACCTGAAGATGTCGCTAGGCTTGTACCTTGATTAATGCGTCCAACCGACTCTTCGATAAGCTGTTTAATATCCTTCGCCGCCTCCGCTGATTTTTGCGCTAATGCCCGTACTTCACTGGCCACCACCGCAAACCCGCGACCATGCTCACCCGCACGCGCCGCTTCAACAGCCGCATTCAATGCCAATAAATTAGTTTGGAATGCAATGCTATCAATTAAGGTTACAATTTCGGCAATTTTCTGGCTCGATGCCTGAATATCCGACATTACCACAATCGTTTGGCGCATCACCTTCACACCATCTTGCGCTTTTTGTTGCACATCCAAGGTAATTTTTGCCGTTACTTGACTGTTTTCACGCGACTGCTCAACCGCCGATGTCATTTGATCCATGGTTGCCGAGGTTTGCTCTATCGCCGCTGCCTGCTGCTGAACCCGCATACTCAAATCATTCGCACCGGTTGCCACTTCATCCGAGGCTTGATTAACCACAGCCGAGGCTTCCACCGCCTGGTTAACTACCACAGTTAGCTTATTCGCGGTATCGTTGACCGCGTCTTTTAAAATACGCAACTCACCGTGATAATCTTTTTCAATCTTCTGCGTTAAATCGCCACGCGACTGTGCCTGAATCACACGCACAATTTCAGTTATCGCACTTTCTAACGAGTCCATAGAGATATTAATATTGTGCTTTAATTTAGCTAACTCACCAAAGGCTTCAACCTCAACACGATGCTGGTATTTACCTTGGTTCATCTAGTCCATCACATCACAAATCCCTTTCACGGTTTGATTGAGCTGGTGCATTGCTTTTCCGGCTAAATCCAACATCACACTAAACTCCCCAGATAACTTTGAGCTATCCAGCGCAACCGTAAACTCGCCTGACTTGAGTGCCTGCATCGCCTTCGACAACTCGTTCATCGTCAGCTGAATCGAATCGGCACTATGATTAACACCCAGCTTGAGCGTTAGTAAATCACCCTGAAAATCCGAGCTAATCCGACGACTAAAATCACCTTTTGAAATCTGCGAAATCACATGATTAGTCTCACTCATCGCTTCCTGGGTTTGTGCCAACAAATCATTAAAGCCAGCGGCCATTTGACCTACCTCATCCTCACTACTGACCTTCGCCCTTTGCGAAAACTGGCCAGTACGACTAATTGAGAGCATCGTTTCTGATAAAGCCGCAACCGGTTTAATGACTTTAAATTGCACCATCGCAATCAACATGCCGACAATCAGCATCACCACCAAGAAAATAACAAACAGCGTCAAAATAACTTATTGGTTTGTTGCGCAATCATCGCGCTCAGCTCGTCTGCGGGGAGTTTAAAAATATTGCGTCCCAACACCTGCCCCATTTCATCATAAGCAGGCAGATTGATATAAATAGCGTTATCGTGCAACATAACCAGGGTTTGTTCGGCATCCAACGCTGGAAAACTCATGGCCTGTAAATGTTCCACAAACTCGGCCGCAAACCATTCTGTGTGACCGACGATATAGCGACTGTCATAGTTAGAATTATTGGCTACGGTTTCAGCCAAAGCCGGATAGCGGTTTTGGATATAACTTCTATCCCACAGCATTAGCCAATCAACATTGGACTCATCTCTCAGTTCACGCACCACCACACCAAAACCACCGGTCACCGCTACCGCACCGACAACCTGGTTATTAACGATCACGGGCGAAACCCCCAATATCGCGGGACCACGACGGGATAGCGTGACACTGCCTGCAAATTTTTACTGCTCAAACACTGAACTGACGAGGGGGTTACGTGTCGCTTCGCCAAAACTATCTGGCGCCCAACTCTTAATAAATGATCGCTGATCACGGTCAAACACATGCATCTGGATACTACCGTAGGTGCCTTTCGATGCGATGCGGAAATGATCCCGAGTATGTTTTAGGTTTTCAATCGCCTGCTCACGCGGCACTTCACCGGTCAACGCCTGCTGTAAAACTTGGTTTTGTGCCGCTGCCATAGCGACGGCCATCACCGTATCGACCCGCGCATTCATACGTCGGTCGATATCCTGAACCATGGCCGCTTTCGCTTGCTCTAATTGCTGTTGCTCTATGGGTTTAACCTGAAACCAATACAGCAAGCTTCCAAATAAAATCAAACTGATAAAAAGTAATAAAGCGGTAAAAAACAAGAATGAAGCCTTTAGGCTTTTGGCGATAAATGACGTACTGGCTACTCCAAGCAAGGGTCTAAGCGTAAGGCCTTGCTGTATTTTGAAAACCACAAGGAGGTGGTTTTGCTGTACCTAAAAGAAAATGTAATACCTGTATAAAATATATTTATAAAGCTATTTGCCTTCATACAAATTGTAAATTAATCCAAGCCATCAGGCCATTTCATTTTTAATAATTAAAAAAATGTAATAATTCACTTATTGGCGCACCAAACGCGGCATCTGAACATGCGGCTGGAAATTAGAGCGATGAGGATTGATATCTAAGCCACCGCGACGCACGTAACGCGCATAAACCGTTAAAGCCTCTGGCTGACAATGCCGCTGAATATCCATAAAGATGCGCTCTACACACTGTTCATGGAATTCCATATGATTACGATACGAAATAATATAACGTAGCAAACCGGTCTGCTCGATCTGTTTACCGCGATAACTTATCACCACGGTTCCCCAATCTGGCTGACCTGTCACCAAACAATTGGACTTTAATAGATTGCTATAAAGCGTTTGCTCAACTTCTTTTTCTGACACGCTTAGATAGGAGGTTGTTAACTGGTAATCATGAATTTCAATATCTTGATGATCTAAACAAAAAGCGTCTTCAATCTCGCCCACCAGCGTCTGCACTTCACCCACCAGCTTCATTTTAATCTTAACATTACCGCCACTCGCTGCCGATAAATCCTGAGTCAATCGCTCAATAACCTCTGCCTGACTCGCAAAACGCGAACCATTAAATGAGTTTAAATACAACTTAAACGACTTGGATTCAATAATATTCGGTGAATCCGCTGGAAACTCAAACTCGCCCACAGCCACCATCGGCTTGCCTTTCAAATTAAGCCATGACAACTCATAGGCCGTCCAAATATCCACACCCCGAAAAGGTAAAATAGCGGGCATCGCCAACTCATCACGCTTAATTTTTCGCGCAATTGGAAATAGCAAAGCCGGATTGTATTCCGAACAATACACCACGTTTTTACCCAGCGGACTTAATTCAACATGCTCCTGACCCATAACACTCCTTAACAACTCCAGATATAATCGACCTAACAACCAGGCCTGCTTGCAGATAAACTAGCATCACTGTCATAATTCTATCATCTTGGCGCATTAAACTAACGTTACAAATTTGTGATAGTCGAAAAGGAGACGCTATGCTTAATCCGTTATTTTGGGGGTTTGTGTTAACATTTGGCGGGTTAGGGTTGCTTTGGCTTGGTTTTATTCAACTCCGAAAACATCCTAAGTTTTACAAACTGAATAGCCGTCAAGCAAATAAACGCATGCTACAACTAAGTTTCTTGCTTTACTTTACAGGCTTTGCACTCACTATTTATTTCATGCTGAACTAAAAACCCTACGAAACCTTCTGATATTCCGCGACTAAGAATCAACATCAGTTAAAATTGCAATCATGTATCGATCAATCCTTTAAAACCATTAAAGGAAATACTACTGTGACGTGGGTATCGAACCGCCCACTATCAAACTCGCCAGGCGATTGAATTGACACATTAAGGATATCAGGTGTATTCAAAAAACCAGCATTTAAGGCAAACGGTACACCTCGATGATTTAGAACATGGTTTATTCCTGCTAGTGCAATTACAAGATCGTAACCGCCATTAGCCAAAGCCTTTTCAATTTGTTCAGCCATAATGGCATCTCTTATTCTTTGGGATAAAACTAAACGCTCAATTTTTTCATCAGAAACATTATGAACAGCCATAATTGACTTTAGCTCAACCAGCTGTGAATCACTCATTTCCCTTATTAACTCTGGAAGTTGATTAACTTGATCTGGGTCAAGACTATTTATACCCTCATGATATATTTTAGAAGCAAGCCATTTGGGTGAGTCCATTGCGTAAATTTTTATACCTTCCTCCTTAGCATATTCCAAAACAGGCATAATATTTCGCACGTCGAAACCCCAGTGCATATTATAATTAATAGCCTCCAAAAATTCAGGGAATGGAACATTACCCGCCATATAGCTATCTAACGTCTCTTGGTGCTGGCGCTGAACCCACTCAACGGCGATGGCCAGATTTGGATTTTTACGATGGAGAAACTTAATTATAGAAAGCTGTACAAAGTGATGTGAAAATTGGTTGTGATGTTCTCCAATCATTACTACTTTTTTTGTTGAGGCAAGTTGAATTAGGTCTTCCAGTGAATAGCTTTGACGGTTAATTACTATATCTGGACTAAAATTAGCAGACCTTTCGAATATTTCAGCTTCATTGAAATTAACAGAGATAATTAATTCAGCTGAGTATGCCATCTTTGATAGACTCAACATTGCAAGCAGCAATAAACGATTTATCATTTTTTTAACTCCTGTTTATTTGAACTAGGTAAATACTGCGGTGTTGCAACAAAATGTACGCTAGGTGAAAGCGCATGAAGAAAACTCTCAAGATCCTTTTTCTCATCCTTTGTAAGTTCTAAAGCTTGTATGTGCGGCGACAGCTTTGGAAAGTCTTTATCATCTAAGCTCTTATTACTTGGTGGATTGTTCTGCCACCAGCCCATGCTATACATTTCAATTAAGTGTGGAAGGCTATTAACTAAACCATTGTGCATAAAGGGCGGTGTTATTGTCGCAGCTCGCAATGGCTGGGTTCTGAACTGACCTGTCTCCCTTAAGTCTCCTGTCGCGCTTGCCCTTCCCCTGAAGCCATCTACACCATAAAAAGATGTCCCAAGGTGATGGAATTTTTGATCAGTTAACATTGCGCCTTGATGACAGTTCATACATCTAGCCTTTGTTCTAAACAAATGCATTCCATGAATTTGGTCTTCATTTAATGCCATGGGATTACCACGCATAAAACGATCAAATGGTGTATCTGGGTTTTGTCCTCTAATAAATGTAGCTAATGCCTTACTAATAGTTTGAAATGAAATCGTTTCGCCAGGAAATGACACCCTAAATAATTCCTGATAACCTGAAATAGAACCAAGTGTTTTTACCACACTCTCTTCATCGGCTGCCATTTCAATTGGATTGGTCATGGCATCAATCGCTACAGCCTCCAAGCTTTTTGCTCGGCCATCCCAAAATAACGCGCTCAAATGTCCTGTATAAAGAATTGTCGGTGAATTCATTGTGCCTTCAGCTCGGTTATGACCATGTGAAAACCTTTTTCCATCAGCCCAACCCAACTGAGGTTCATGACATGAAGCACACGCTATTTGCCCAGACCTTGAAAGACGAGGATCAAAAAAAAGATGCCTTCCAAGCTGATATTTCTCATCAGAATAAAGATTCCCTTTTGGATAAGAAACTTCGGGAAGTGATGCCAATTCAATATGCATCACTCCCTCGTCTAGATGAGGTTTAGGCCAGACTTCCTTATCTAAAAGATATTGTGCAAAGATTTGCTGTTTAGTTAACTCAACTCCCTTCCCCTCATGAGCACTCGATACCTGTATCAATAGAAACGTTGAAAAGAAAAAACCAGCTCTATACCACCTACCAAGCATACTTAACTCCTAGCCAAAACTGACGACCTAGTCGGTACTGCTCACGTTTAGCTGTTATGGTTTGCATTTGATCAAACAGATTATTAATATCTACGGTTGTTTCCAGAACTTTATTACCAAGTTTTAATTTGTAACGTAATGACAAATCAACCGTCAATTGTTCACCATAATTAACATAATCATAGATGGTCGCCGCTAATAGCTCATTCTCGTCACTTCTATAACGATAGAGTTCACCTGTATATTCCAGGTTAGTGTATGCTTGCGTCCAGTTTAGATAGCTGCCAACACCAAAGCCTACGTCTGGCATATAGTGATAAGACATGGCAAACCTATTGGGGATAATGACAGGCGTGCTTGGTATTGAGGCGTGCTCAACGAGACGATCAATAAAATAAACCTTTGTTAAAACTTGATCCTCTTGAACTTGCTGGTCATAACTTAAATTACTAGTTTTCGAATTAGATTTAGTAAACGCCATTTTTAATAGCTGGTTCCCCCATACTTTCTGCCAAGAAAGTGATAATTGATCAAACCTACTCCAACCATCATTTGCTTGCTCGTAATAGCGATAACCATCTTGCCTTACCAAACTATGGCTCTGAGAAAATTCATTCTTCCCCTGTCTGCCAAGATACTCTATGGATAAAACGCCATTAAACAACTGACTTTCAAACCCTATCGAGTGCTCATCTTTATAGGGAGTTTTAAGCTCAGAATAGTTATATCTATTTAAATTTCGATCAGAGCTAAGCACCCATTCCTTTGGCGAAAAAGTACGACGACCGAAACCATCAATTTCTCCGACTAACCCTCTATAATAGCGTTGATATGTGTTGCCAGCCTGCTGTAATTTATAGGTTAAAAACGTCTGACCATAATATCTATTTAACCCACCTGTTAGATAAACAGAGTGATTGCCAAATAAGTCTAATTTTGCAAAACTCCGATAGGCAAAATCATTATTTTGCATAAAGTTATTGTAGTCATAACGCAAACCCAGCCTTAATGAAAAACGATCATAGTGCCAGGTATTTTCAATATACGCACCGAGCGAGGTTATATCAGCCTGATTATCTTCTGCCAAGTGAACATTTTTATAGGCCGCATATTGCTCGGATTCTACACAGGCTTCAGCTCCATTACACCTTAACCTACTCATACCTGATATAGGTCGACTATCTTCATCTTGACCAACAAAATAGGCACTTGCATCTGCACGCCTGAACTTTCGTGCACTTACATTTTCAAGCATCAGTCCAGTTTTAAAAATAGAATCTGAACCTATTAACTTAAAAGGTGTTCGCTCATAATCTGCACTATAAAAAATCCGATTTTGTTCTTGTTTTAGATGGCCTTTTGCCCCTTCTCTAGATCGGTTTTGCGTTGATGTAAAAGCACCCCACGATTTGGAAGGAGATCTTGCCCATTCATAATAATTTGAACTTGCAATGCGTTCTGACTGACTGCGCGTAACTCCAAAATTAGAAGTCAAAAGCCCCGTATCTAAAACAGAATCTAAGGCAAATTTTATAGCCTCCCCCCCTCCAATAACTTTGTAATCGCTATCTTTTACACCTTGGCTAAACCTAACCTCTTCATAAGGCGAATAATTTAAAGTAAGATCCAAAACGTGATTATCTGTAATATCTGACGAATACTTCAGCAAGGCATTGTCCAATTGACGAGATTCACTCTTACTGCCACCCAAGTGCCTTAAAGGTATAGTCGAAGTATTTCTTTTTAAATCAATATAAAAAGCAGAAGTATCAGTCAAAGGCTTGTTTAGAAATAAACCATATTGCCATTTATCAAACTTAGGTTGCGAATTCGATGACGAGGAGTTTTCGAATTCAAAGATCTGCTTATTATCAATATGAAACTGCGTTTGGCGGTCAGAAGTATGGCGAACACTAAACCTTCCTGATGCTCTCTGGTCTGGTTTTTTTAAAGTAACATCAACAACCCCTCCTGTAAAACGACCGTACTTCGCAGGTACATTGCTTGTATACACAACAAGCCTATCAACTAGCTCAACATCAATAAAATGGTCTTGAGCATGACCTGATAGCCGCCCATAATCGTCAGTGCTTGATGAGTTTGGGTCAATGATATTGTTATTAGGAAGCCCATCAACAATAAAATTATTTTGATAGGGGCGACCTCCACTAATCGATAATCGACCTGGTGCTATTTCGCCACCTTGGCTCGATGTTTTTGCAGGATCAGAATATTCGACCCCGGGAACCGTTCTAACCACCTCGCTGATACTTGCGTTACCCAAAGGTGTTGAATTAATTTCATTTTGATTAATTACACGCTTCCCTGCATTGCTTTCTAAAGCAATGTCTTTTGGTAAGACCAAATTATTATCACCATATACAGTAATCGTTTGCAGAGATTGCTCACCCATACACACATTGCAATAAAACAAGGTCATTGCTAAAACGGTAATTTTTTTCATTTTTTAATTAGGACTGTATAGCCCCTTGTTAGGGGCTGTTTTTTGAAGTTATTATGGCTTATAAAACGGTGTTAAATCTTGACTATCAGGAACGCCATCACCATCACTATCAGCATCAATAGTTAACCCTGAAGCCTGGAGCGCTTCATAAGTGATACCATAGTTGAAAAATGACGGGTTACCATTTAAGTTAAAGTCAATTGCAGCAACGCTGGAAAATGGAAAGTTGTCAACTTTTGATAATGCTGATGCTGAGTTTTGGATAGCCGTGTTACGTCTATCTGGCGCATCAATAGAATCAATAACAGCTCGAACATTAACTAAATCTCTTACTCTAGCGTAAGCTTCAGCAAGCTGTATTTGTCGTAATGCCTTATTATTCGGCACTGACAAGCTGTTTATAAATTCCAACATTTTAGAGCTTGCTTTCTGAACGTCCTCTGGCTGATTTACAAATGCATACCATTTAGTTACAATATTACCCAAAGCTTGCGCCCGAGCATTGTTATCATTTTCCGTACCCACTCCATCAGGGTGCAATGGATTAACCCCAACCACTAATTCATAATAACGATCTGCTAAATCTCTCATGACCAACATAGACTTTTGATCACCAAAGGCTTCCAATCTAACCCATATTTGGCGCAATGAAGCTAGCTTTTCGTTAATTGTTGGTAATTCTTGATTTATTTCAAGTGCTTCAATAGCAACCTCCTCTAACTGAGAAGATCGCCCCATTTGACCAAGGTGAAATAAAATATAATAGAATGCCTCAGCCTGCTGTCTTTTATCCTTAATTGAACCATTCACGCCCTCAATACCACGCGCAATCTGTAATGATTTATTAATCAACCTGTCTGCTTCATGGGTTTCATTAATTTCCTGATAAAGGTTAGCAAGCTTAGCGTAACCATTCTGTACAAGTCTTGATCGTCTATTTAGGTCAGATGTTTCTGAAGAAGCATGTTCGTCAAGTAGTTGCTCTGCAGCAGCAATAAACCATTTTGCTTGTTGACTCTTCCCTTCGTTGATTAAAGTCATAGCTACGTTTGGATTGCTTTTATTAAGCCTATCGTAAGTAAGCCCTTCAACAACCTTAATGTAGTCAGCATCAGC
Source organism: Thiomicrospira sp. R3 (assembly GCF_029581415.1). Lineage (GTDB taxonomy): Bacteria > Pseudomonadota > Gammaproteobacteria > Thiomicrospirales > Thiomicrospiraceae > Thiomicrospira. Next base: position 756,511 of record NZ_CP121121.1, read on the forward strand.
AATTTGTATTTTTTCCTTCAGGAAATCCACTATCGCTTCTGCTTGTGCCAAGCTTTCAACTTGTCGGGCTTCATTTGATGCCCAAGACGCCCAGGTTTTGGGATCATCAACATTAAAGAAACCGCGCGTACTTTTAGCGAACTCAGTAAATTTTTCAAGACTATACCCCCCCTTAACAAATACGGGCGACAAAGAATGAGCTACAAGGTTTGCCGTATTATTAAAAGTATTGCTATCAGTTTTACCTGCTGGAACATCATAGGTACGCCTTTGTTGAGCTTTTTCAGCTAAATTAAACGCCCGTGCATTTTCCCCAATATCAGCAAATCTATCGACCAGCTGTGTATACCAAAACACTTGAAAAAGGTTCGTTGATGTAGACATGGCTACTAATGGTGGCATATCATCAACGACTAATGCAGCCTGCTCTAATAAAGAAATGGCTTTTGCAATATTATTAAATTCCAAATATTTATCCGCAGAGTTAATTAAACCCTGCACAACTGCAACTCTCAAATTCGTACCTAATGGATCAACAAATAACTCCATGTTTGGCCGAATCGAATCAATAAGATCGGACATATAAGACCTAACAATTTCTGCTTTTTTTGTTAAATTCGCGCTACTGTATAGTGTCAAGATATCTGCAACAAGCTGCACCTCAGTAAACGTTAAGTTATCTAAACCCTTGGAATCAATAATCCCTTTTGTCGTTTCAAATGCCTTATCTATCAAGATTTCTATCAAAACACGGTTGTAATCATCCAGAACACCATGAATAACCAACCAATCAGCTACACGTATAAGACTTCGCGCTTCTGTCAATTCTTGAAATATTTTTTTATCAATATATCTGAGCGCTAGATCAGGTAAACCGTTTTCAAGATAAGCGACAACCAATGCACTAAAGACAGCATCATTCAAAGCGACATCTTGCTCATTCTCAGTTAGAGACTCCGCTTGATAAAGATGAGACGCTGTGGATTGAAAGTAGTAATCACGCTTGGCTCTACTTGCCTCAATATCATTAATGCCCAAAAATAGGGGGTTAGTTAAAGGACTAGTCTTATCAATAAAAGAAAAACCCGGGTCAACTAAACCACGTTCATTGAAGTAAATTGCAAACAGTTCGGGAATAGAGTCTGCCTTTTTTAATTCAACGTACAAGTCTTTATATTGCGTTCCTTGTACCAAGTTAGTTAAGTCGCCTTTATTAATAGAAGATAAATCTATTGCCGAAAATCCTAGGCCAGCATTTTGACTTAACTCCAGTGCAATCTTTGAAAGAATCAATGCCTTTCTTTGCTCATCCACTCCCCACTTTTCGAAATCAGTCAGCTTTTCTAAATCAACGTTTATTACCTCTAATACTTGAGATCTAGCCTCATCCAAAGATTTACCTTCACCAACCAGTGCATTAATCATTGATGTAAATGGGGTAATATTTTTATTACTCCCTTCTACCAAACCATAAGGTGAACTAAAAAATAGGTCATTAAAGCGTACCCCTGTTCTTGCATCTCTGCCACCAAAGGCAATAATTTGCATATCTTTCAGACCCGCCCTGGGTTCATCAAAGTTAATGATATATCGCCCTTCAGCATTAGTAAGCGCTCGTTCGCCTAAACAGGCATCTTTAACCTTACTATAGTCACCTTGAGGACACAGCATCACAACAGCATTCTCAATCGCTGGATCATAGACATGTCCTTCAATACTAAGGACAGGGTCTCTTGGTTTAATATTATTATCTGCATCTTTTCCTGAATTACTGCCGGAATTACAGCCTAATTGCAGCGCTGCAATAGACACAACAACAAACGCAGCCAATACTTTCATCTTCATGAACAACACCTCTTTAAGAATCAAATAGAAAGGTTTATGATAATCGTTATTATATCTAATATGCAACTAAAAAGTTTTTTTTGAAATTTCGCCCACCCAGTACATGAGCTGCCCAAATCCTCTCGCGGCTTTTTTAGCCGGCGCTAAAGTTACTAGGGGGCGATGGTAGCGATCAAAGCATTCAAGCATAAGCTCGCTCCCGTCTGAAAAGGGTTTGGTTATCAACCATACACTCTCGATAATACCCATCGGCAGGTAAAGGCTATGATTAGACTGCTCACTACTTACCAGGCCTGGTTGAATCGAAAACGCCTTGATATTACCCGCATAATAACAAACCATTCCGCTAGAATATAACGTCATTTCATAATCTAATTGCCCACGATTTATAACCTCAAACAGCTCAAAAATCTTAATTGTGCTCAGTTGCGCTACACCTTCATTTAGCTGTCGGTAAGCTTGCGGACGTGTCACCTTATACTGTGCCAAAACCCTATCGAGGTTTTCACGATTTGCCAGCAAACGCCAATCATTTCTTAAAGCAAGACGGTCAAGTAAAGCGGGTTGGCGAGGCACAACTAATGAAGCACACCCGTGTAATTTATTTACCGGAATAGGCTCTAGTGTGACTTGATAAATTAGTGATTTTTCAGGAAATACCACAGGATTAATAGTAAACATTTGACCAGCTCCTTATTTAGCTAAGTGTATTGCTAATCATTATCATTTATTGTATTATTTTAATCAATAGTTAATGATAACAATTTTCAACTCCAAGGAGCTCATCCATGCAATCACAGCAAACACTTAATCGAAACCACCGCCAAGTCAACTATATTAAGTCCTTATTCCCAATGTTTCTCAAAGGGCTTGAGGCGCAAGGTTATTGGCGCGCAAGCCTTATTAACAGTCTCGGACAACATCAAATCATCACCCACTTTAATCATGTTCAAACTCAAATGGATCAGCACACCCTTAGGTGCTTAACTAGACAAACCCACATTAAGCTCATAACAGACCAGTGGAAATACATTGAATCGTCTATAAATGGAAACAAGCAACACCTATTAATATTTGATCAAAAAACCGAACCGTGTCAGCACTTTAAATCACTTAATGAAACACACAGTGAGCAGATGGAGACTCTAACAGACTATTGCAGCGCATTTGAAAACAAAACCCCGTTGATTTACAAAAAACCACCCGTTACTCAATCTTTAGCCAAACAATCCAGACCCGATGATCTTGATCATCAACGGGCTAAAATTCAACATTTAGATCAAATTGACTCACTGCTTAATAAGTACCAACTCGATTTTGATACCTTCAGCGAAAGGCATACTGAAAAACCCCAGCCTATGAGTATAGACGCGTTTACCCACCTCCTCAGTCGAATTAAACTGGGCGAAAACAAAGTCCAAGTAACAAGCCACCACCATGCTGCCGTACAATCACACCAGGGTAGAATCATCAACCTACTGCAACTTAATAACCAATTAATAATCGGCGATGCGGGCTTTAAATGCCAAATTAATCTTCACTCGATAAAACAAGTATGGCACTGGCAGCAACAAACGGCAGCGGGAAGGATTGAACAAGTTATGCTCGTTGACTACAAGGGGCGCTTGGCTTTAAGCATTAGCCGTTGGTTATAGCTCAGACTTTCAGATTAGTCTGAACTTCTACAATTCAAGATAGAGATCGTTTCAATCTTGCGATCTCTAAATCTAACAAATTGTTCGTGCCGTGGATTAGGTCATTTGAAGGATCGTAATTTCGTAAGGTCTCATCACTGAATGGCGTTTTGTAACCCCACCGAAATCTAAGTATTTTTCTGCAGCTTAGCTACTTTGACAAGCACTGTATGGGCGTATCCAATTGTAAAAGTTATGCCTGAAATCATGTCTGAATTCAGGTGACATTAGTTGCGAATCATGAATATTCGGCACTTTATATTGCTCAGAATCCGATGCGGATGGTTTGTTAGCAAGAGAAATCCAAGCCACTACTGTCAAGCCAATCAAACTACTTAATGCAAAAAACGTCGCAGAGAGCTTTACATATCTCACATTAACTTCTCCAATAACGCTTATTTAGAAACCGCATGATACAAACCTGCAGGCGAACAGACTTCACCTTCAAATGCAGGGTCACGTATTATCTCAATGAGACCTTTTCAAATTTAAAAAATATGACTCTATAGTGTGATTAAACTGCCGCCTGAAAGGCCTTAATTTTATTGACTCCAGTTATAACGAAGCATTACCCACCAACTTCGCCCCAGTTCGATACCGGATTGCTTTGGTGGAACTCGATAGGTTCGCTGACCAAAAGCATTTCTAGCTTCTAGGTCAACTTGGATCTTTTGTTTATATCCCAAAGGAATACTGAAACTGCTTTTGAGATCAACCTGCGTAACAGCTTGCCTAGTATCTTGTGTATATACCTCAAGGACTTCGGGTATAACCTCACCTGATGGCAATGTAATTAAACCCGTACGCCTTGTTCTATTGGTGTTATAAATCCGAGGCGTTGCACCTAGGTAGCGTAAACTTGCTGCTGCTTGCAGATATTCATTGAACCGATGGCTAACTGCTGCATTTATCACCCAATTCCGTGCAAAGTCTTCGCGTAGAATATCTAACTCCCCTCGCCGCACCCTTTTATCATCAAATAAAACCCAGTCATAATCACCTTCGGCATCAGAAGCTGAATCATAGTTTTCGTTGGTTGTCTTCGTGCGTGAAGTGGTTGCATTCAAACTAAACGTTGTACTATTTAAATTCAAGCGCCAATCTATAGATACGCCCCAATAGTCAGAAAAACCTTCGTTTCGCATTTCAAAGTACCGATAGCCATCCTCCTCTTGTTCAGTTCGGACCCGAGAAAACTCTTTCTTGCCTTTACGCTGGGTTGCGTTTATGGACAACTTACCCAAATTAACATCATCGAACACCAATTGCTGACTGAAGCCTAAGGCTAGCTCATCAGAATAGGGCGTAACCGCATCACTAAATCGATAACGATTTCGGCCTGCGCCAACGTCCTCCAGCCAGTCACGCACGATATTAGTCTGAGCACCACGATACTCCATGTAGTGTGGCGCACTCGCCTCGCGCAATTTATAGGTTAATAAGCTGTTACTGTAATATCGATTAGCCCCAAAATTAATAATTGATTTATTGTTATTAAAAATATCAACTGTTGCCGTTAGTCGAGGTGCAATATTATTTTGATTTAAAAAGGCATCCCGATCATAGCGGATACCAATGCGTGACGAGTAACGTTCATAACTTGGCGTTAACTCAACATAAGCCCCTAAACTGGGTAAGCTTACTTCAACACTTTGCTGTTGATAAACTTGCCTTTGCGTAAAATACTGCTGTCCTTGCACGCAATCTGAATGACCTAAACACTGAATTTGACTGTTTATAACTGCATTTTGATAAATGTACGTTGTTTCTTTTCGATCAAAACCTGCCACTTGATAAGTTAAATCCAAACCTAACTCTGCATCTAGCTTTATCAAGTCAGATAAATCGTCATACCTGTTTGCTTGCCACTTCAGACTTGTTTGGTTTGAATACTTTTCTAAATCACCAAAACCTCCCTTCCTAGACGAAGCCAACCCTGAATCTCTACCCCAATTCCGATCTATTGTATTTGCCCAATTAAAAAAATCTTTAGGTGCTTGTCTCACGTTTTTTTGATGGCTATAACCCAAACGAACCCGCTGATCCCAGTTTTCGCCGAAGTACTTTATACTGGTCTGCAGGGAAAATCCGCCACCCTCTAAGGTATAGTCACTATCCTTCACATCTTTGATAAATAACTGATGACTAAATGGTGAAACCGCTAAACTTAGGCTGCTCTCCATTTGATCACTTAACGGATAGGCTAACTTTAAAAGCAGGTTTTCCGAGTTTTGTATTTGAGCTTTCGACTGATTAAATGATATATCCGATGTTGTGGAACTGGAGCGCGTTCCGCTTAAGATTAAACCACCTACTTTTTCTGAAAAGGGAATATTTACTGTGCCACCCATGCGCTGCCTCTTGAAAATGGGCGATACCGGTGGATCTGTCGGATCTACATCATCATCGTCTGGTTCAGCGACAAAAATTCGATAACTTACCCAGTCACTTTGAGTTATGCCATAAAACACACTACCTTTTATTTTTTCAGAGTCAGGTTGACGGGTTTCTAAATCGACTACACCGCCAGTAAAGCCACTAAATCGCGCTGGAACATTAGAGCGATGAACCTCAATCTTTTCAATTAACTCTGAGTCGATAAATAGGCCTTGATCATGCCCAGAAACATCATTAACTGCGGAATGATTTTTATTAGCTGGATCAAGGTTGCTTGAAATACTAAATCCATCCAAATTGAACAGGTTTTCATAAGCTTTACCACCTGAAATCGAAATAGACTCTGGTCTCAGCTCCCCCATTTTATCCGCATCAAGCGCCTCTTCTGAAAACTGAAGCCCCGGAACCTGTTGATAAAGCTTATTTAGGCTTCCATCTTGACTAGCAATGTTTTCAATATCTTTACGGCTGAATTCGGAAGCATGCCCTTTTGAAGCATTCTGGCTCGGTGAAGTGGATGAGTCAGCGCCCCCACCAATAACCAGAATATCGGGAAGTGTTTGATTGGAATATGCGGTATTAACCAATGAAAAAAAACAAGCAAACACGATGGCTTGCCGAATTTGTGTTACTTCGAACATTTTAGGAAACTCTGAAATACAAAAACCAGGCCTGGTTAATAGGCCTGGCTGTTAATTAATTAGATATTAGGTGAGTAGGGTGTTGTATCTTGTGTATCAAACACACCATCACCATCAATATCATCATCCAGAGTTAAGCCACTAGCCTGAATTTGTTCCAACGTAGCTAAAGGTGAAAAGAAGTCAGGCTGACCATCACCATCAAAGTCAAAACGAGCTACGTCTGTACTTGGGAACGCATCATATTGCCCTAGAAGAACTGAAGTTGCTAAACGCTTCAACGCTTCAATCCTTACTGCTTCTTGACTGTGTGAGCGTGCTATATTGTAAGCATCATCAAGATAACCCGCTTTAAACAACTCTTGCTGTTGCAAGTGCGCTGCATTCGCCAGATCGGTTGGATTTGTAAGCTGCTTCACTATCGACATAGCGACATCAACCACCTCTTTCATTTTGACACGCTGCTGGTTTATCGTGGATCTATCTGCCCCCGATAACTGAGCAACATTCGGCAAAGAGCGCAATGATTGGATAACATCATGGCGTCCATTTGACTGCGCTCTAAAAGCTTCAATTTTAGCTTTACGTTCGACATCCGTAGACGCAGACAACCCATTTATATCCAACAGTGCACTGTTCAATGCCACTAAACTACGATCAGCTCGCTCAATAGAATTAAATAACTTGGCGCTGCCATGTTTATGGCTGATTTTATCGCTTGTTGAATCACGTAAACTACTCAATGCATAATGCGCCTCAGCTTGCTCTAATGCCTCCTCATATTTATTCAAACGCTGGAAACCATTCGCCAAGTGCATGCGAGTAGCCGTTTTTTCTGACGTTGTTTGGTCAGTTAACTTCGCTTCAACCTTTATTGCACAAGTTTGCATTTTGGATTGTGCCGTGTCTAAATCCCCCAGGTCATAATAAAGATCTGCTACTTTAGAGCATCCCCAGTGTATCAACCTCACTGGATCATTTTTGTATGTTGCCAAGTAGTCATCACTGACAGCTAATTCCCAAGCAGCATCTAGAACCTGGCGCGCTGCTATTGGCTGCTCTGCACGAATCAAGCTCAAGCCCAAATAAGCTGTTAATTTGTTCTGTCCTAAATAGGTTAGTTGTTCTAAACGTTTATTCAAGTCGCTTTCCGAATCAGGCGCAACCGCCGCTATCGCGGCGATTACATTTTCTGTCGTTGGCGCATTGATAATGGTATCAACCTGTTCAGCAAAGGTGATTGTTGAGAGCGCTCTTTGTTTATTTTCGGCAGCTCTAGAGGCATTTGGATCAAATGTAAAACTTAGGCTCTCAACAAAATCGCGATAATCAGCTGATAAATTAAATGCAGCATAAGCAGAGGCTATATTACGAAGATTTGCACCATGTGAAATATAGTTACACGACTCTCTGGCCAAGCGTTCAAATTCGGCTATGCCCGCTTTAGTTTGCTCCTCCAATCCCAATCGTGCGTAAAAATTGGCGTTACGCTCAACGTTCATCGTTTTTACAGAGTAACAAGTACGATCTCGCGGATTCCCATTAGCATCATTCCACACACCTGTTAAATCTGTAAACTCCTTATGCAAGTCAACGCTATACTTAGCTTGCTGAACCGCTTCGGGTGTCAAACCTTTCTGTTCTGCCTCTTCAACAGCTGCCTGAGCTATCCGCCATGTACCCGTGAGAATCCGCCCCCAAGGTGTATCATAAGGTTGGTTGCCATATTGCTGTTTAAACTCATTCAGAGTGGCTAATGCCGCATCAGCCTTATCCTGTTCACCTAAAGCCAAATAGTTACTAAATAAAGTTTGGTAAAAGCTTGCATCATCCGCATCTAAATTAGCAATCCCCTTAGTGCCCCTTAAGTCATTTGTATAAATTTCAAGTGCAGCGTCTAATAATTCAATCGCTTTTGGCTTTTCATCTTGCTGACCGATTACATTCCCTACGCGCCGAAGTGCTTGCGCCTTATGTGTCGGTTTATACAAACGGCTATTTACAATTTGGATCGCTTCATCAATTAAACCGCCACTAGCGAGGCCGACTGCTATTGCTCGCTGTGCTTCATCCAATAAACTATCATCAAGCACATCTGCCGTCCAAGCATTTAGCATATTGTAGGGCGACAGTGGCGTGCTCAAAAAATACGCACGTCGCTTAACTTCATCCATACCTAGTAATTCAGAACTTGCAAGCGGTTGCACAGGGTCAACCAAACGCGTTGAAGCTAAAGCAGGAATATTAAAAGTTGATATATCCGGTGTATAGGAGGCATCATCAAGTGCATCTAATGTCAGCACTCCTTGGCTTGCTAAAGCTCTTGCTAGGTTTAACAGCGCTGGACTTTCAGGTTGAAGCGTACGGCCATTATTTGCCACTAAGATGGATTGAGCCAGCTTAGTTAAGTTGATAGCTTGTTCATCACTTAGCACAGGCTCTGATAAACGTTCTTCAAGATAGTACTGCAACCCTAGTTTAAGAGCCGTTTTCTTTATATTATCAGGCGTTTTATCATTAAGGCTTGCCAGTTTTTCAACTAGTTCTAACTGTGAAAAAATGTTCGGTTTATTAAAATAATTTGCTTTAAGGCTAGCTATAGCAGCAAGTAAATCATCATCAGTAACTGCTTGGATAAGCTGCTCAACTGGGTTGCTTGTAACTTTTAGCACATGCAACAAAGAAGCTAAAACATAACCCGAGTGCCAATTATTATCAGTATAATCTTTAAAAAAAATCGAAGTTAAATCTATCGAAGCTGCTGACGCGGCGTTCTCTACAGGAAACCTCAATTCAATACCACTTAAATCATGACCCGTTTCAGAAATATAACCACCTTGCATTCTGATAACAAATGGTGTGTTTTGATAAGCTTGAGGCAAAGATAAAGTTACTCGACCATTTTCATCCGTCAGCTGTGTCTGTGTTATTGCAACTCCATCCTGTGTCTCTGCATTAATGACTGCTTTCCCTATCGCACCAGAAAGACTAATGGCATAGCTCAGACTCTGATTTTGTTGTTGATCTTGCGATTTTTCGGTATTGTTTGATGAACTATTCAAACACCCCGTTAAACTTCCCGCGCCCACTAACAACATCATGCTATATATTAAAGGTTTCAGTTTCATTTGTATTACTCCTCAGTATAGTAAAAGGTATTTTCAAGCTTACTCCCCTAGCTCATACAAGCCAGGTGGCTGAACATAGCGACTTGTCTCGTTGGACAGTGCCAATAAAAAATCTTCCAGTGCTTTTCTTTCTTCTAACGTTAAATTCAATGGTTTTATTAATTCAGATATTTTTGGCTCTCCCTCTCTGTAAGAGCGACCAACCCCCATCCCAGCATTGTACATATTGACGATGCCTCTTAAGTTTGGGAAAAGTCCGTTATGCATATAGGGTCCTGTATGCTTCAACTCCCGTAGACTTGGTGTTCGAAATTTACCCATATCTTCTACTTTCCCAGTAGCTTCAAATCGACCTAAATCTTCAAGCCTTCTACCAAAATAACTTAACCCAGTATTATGAAACTGATTATCAGTAAACAATGCACCGCTATGACATGTAATACAGCGTGCCTTAGTACGAAACAAATGCATGCCCACGATTTCTTGATCGGTTAATTTGCTGCAGTCACCTTCAACAAACTGGTCAAAACGCGTGGGTCTAGACGATATTGTTTTCATAAATACAGTAAGGGCATCACTCACCTCTTCTTTTTTAATCGTATATTGCTCCGTTTTAGTAGCGTATATCTCCTCAAAATCTCGTTTATAACCTTTAATATCGTTAAGCTTATCAAGCATACTCTCCAGTGTTTCGTTCATTTCTTTAGGGTCTTCAACTGGCATTAAGGCTTGTTGATGCAAATTTTTTGCCCTACCATCCCAAAACAAAGGTTCAAAATAAGCTACATTAAAAAGTCCCATCGTATTACGATGGCCTTGGCGCCTATCATGGCCGATGGCAACTCGACTACCATCTGCCCAACCTAGCTGTGGGTTATGGCATGAGGCGCAAGAAATCTGATTTGAACTTGACAACCTTGGATCAAAAAATAATTTTTTCCCTAACTGAGCCTTCTCTTGACGTGTTATTTGGCGCTGCAGAGTACTTAAGCTTGCTATGTCATCGAATTTTAAATTTTCTTCAGAGACAGCGGCAGGCCAACTTGCCCCATCATGGCAATATTGGTCTCTCAGACTGTTCTCATATGAAAAGGCTATACCTGATGCACTCGCTAAAAACAAAAATGGAAGCGTGATTTTATAAAACAAGATATTTTACCATAGAAAAAAATAAATATTTGTTAAATGATTATACAATCAATATTAATTATCATCAAGAATGGTTAATAATTTATCCTATCACTATTGGTTATAAATTTTTGATGCAAAATAGCTATAAGACTAATAAACAACTAAAAGAAACAGAAAACTAACTTTGCCTAAAATTTAAGCAGAACGAGTTGATTCCCGCACAAGCGGGAATCAACAACCGGGTGAGATCAAAACAAACGATTCCATACTGGACTAGGCCGAGCGGATGCGATGGACAGTACCTCTTGGTCTAATTGATTAAATACTTTAACCTGGTAAACATCCTGGTTTTTTTGCGCAATACGTAACCACCAAATACTTAATTGCTCCACTGCGCTCAACTCAAGTTTAAACCCCTTATCACGGATCACAGTATGCGCATCATCCTGCAAACACTGCTTAATACGTCCCGTATGCGTTTGAGTTAAACAAGCATTACGCGCGGTTAACTCCAGGTTCACCCGCTCATTACGACAGGTATCTAAAAGCTGAGTTAAAAAACCAATATCACACTGCCCAGCAAACTCAGGAGACAAGGCATGATAGAGACCAGTTAATTGATGTTGATGGGCCTTAAAGAGCGTACCGGCCTGTTGCGGATGAGCCAACTCACTCCAGGCCTTGCGGATCGCTATCACATCGAGCTGGCGAGATTGCCGACAGCCATGAAAGCGTTTAAAACGAATGGGCGCATGGCTTTCAAAACGTGTAATCCAATCAAGCAGTTGCCAATAGTCATCCGACCCCGGTTCAGCCAAAGACCTTAAACGGTATTGAGTCGCACCTACCTTGTCTTTAAAACTCAAAAAACAAATACCATCCAGCCATTCGATAGCAATAGCATAAATTTTCTGACTAAAGAACGATGCTTGAATGCCCGTTGCCCCACTCATTACGCGCTGACCTCGCGTTCGCATTTGCGCAAACTGACTCACCACATGGTGTTTTAACCCTTGAGTCAGCAAACTTGCTTGCCAATGACCGCAAGCATCTAAGCCCTTCAAAAACCCAAACACATCTTGATTAATAATGCCTGTTTCGGATACAACCCGACGATCTAACGCAATCATACTCAACCTCCTATTAAGGTAAATAAGGTTAAGTTAACGATACCATAATTAATACAAATAGTAACTATTATTGTTAGCAATAATTAACTTTGTGCTTTTTTAATCGCCTCTTGATACTGTACGGGGGTCAGTAGGTCTTTTAATTGGTTAAACACCCCAATTTCCTCTTCGGCTAATTTGCGCTTCATAGCTTGAAGTTCATCTAATCGGCTAGCGAGTTGTGCTGGGGTTTGGTTATCAACCATACACTTTCGATAATACCCATAGGCGGGTAAAGGCTATGATTAGACTGTTCACTACTCACCAGGCCTGGTTGAATCGAAAACGCCTTGATATTACCCGCATAAAACTCTAGCTTGACTTCTTAGCAGGCAAGCTCAGTTTTTAATTTAAGCCTGGCCTCAGCTTCAAGAACTGCCTGTTCTGTAAAGTATAGGTACGCTCGGACGCTTGTATTGAAGCGGTTGTATTGGGTGTAAGTCGTGGGTCAAAACCCCAAAAGCTAAAAACTTATAAATCAATTTCAGTAAAAATGAATTATTTCTCATGTAGCTTGAGCAGGTATATTTGACATTTCCGATGATATTATTAAATAGATTTAGAGTTTTGTTTATTGGTATTTGTTTCAATTTAACTCAATAATCTAAAAATTATTCTTCCATTCTAATGAATGTAAATTGCTATACCCACTCACCTAAATGTTCGGCTAATAACTTAGCAGTCAGTGGACGGCCCAAATAAAACCCTTGTGCTTCATCGCAGCCTAATGAAATCAAACAATCCAGTTGTGCCTGATTTTCTACACCTTCTGCTAATACTTTTAAGCCCAGTTCTTGTCCCATATTAATAATCGCTGCCACAATAGCGCGCGACTGTGGATTATGTTCGATATCTTGAATAAAACTTCGATCAATTTTTAAGCGATCAAATTTCAAATTCTGAATCACGGATAACGAGCTGTACCCAGTCCCAAAATCATCAATTGACAACTCCATTCCCTGCTGTTGTAACATGTCAATAACCTGTTCATCCGTTTCTTTTTGCTCCATAAGAAGACTTTCTGTAATTTCTATATCGAGTTGATGTGCTTGAACATTAAAGTGCTTAAGCTTTTTACTAATAGATGTCATAAACCCCCTACTTTGGAGTTGGGCGTTAGACACATTAACAGCGCACTTTTCAACCACAAACCCATCATTACGCCAAAGTGTTAATTGAGCGAGCGCTTCATCTATCACCCAGCTACCTATCGTATTGATAAACCCACTTGCTTCCGCATTTGGGATGAATTGATCTGGTGAGATCAAGCCCTCAGGTGACTGCCAACGTATCAATGCCTCCACGCCAGTCGGCTTTAAACTACGCAAATCAAATTGTGGTTGGTACACTAAAAAAAATTCATTATTTATCACAGCCTGCTTTAAACGGTGTTCTAATTGCGCCTCTGCATTAATTTTTTCATACATTAGCTGGTTAAATAAACAGGCTTGATTTTTTCCTTTGGTCTTGGCTTCGTATACGGCAAAATCCGCAAAACGCATTAAATCTCTAGGTGTTAGAGCCAGTTCAGAAAAACGACATACCCCCATACTTAAGCTTAATTTGGTTGAAATAGTCAGGGTGTCACTCAAATGATCTAATTCATCCCTAAGGTGCTTTAGCATTAATAAAACATGTTGATCATCAGGCTCAGGGATGAGTAATGCAAACTCATCACCACCAATGCGTGCGTTAAAAAAAGTACTGGTGGATGGGAAGTGCAGGCATAGAAGTTTAGCAAAAGAAGCTAAGACTCTATCACCGGCTTGATGGCCTTCAAAATCATTCACATTTTTAAAGTTATCCAAATCAATCATCACCAAGACAAAACCATTGACTGGTAAGTGCTTGCACCAGTGTTCTAATTTCTGATTAAATGAATGACGATTAGGAATATGGGTTACGGAATCAAAATTAGCCAGCTTTTCAAGTTCACGGCGCCAAACAGCTACTTGAGACATTGAACTATTTACGTTTTGTTTAAGCAAGTCAAAATCTCCCATCAAATCTAAACGTACCGGTTTATCAAACTCCCCTTGAGCCATACCAGCTACCGCACGGTTTACGCCACGCAAAGATAAGCGAGTTATTCTAATGAGTCGATTAAACGCGCTTACCATTTGACCGACTTCATCATTGGATTGTAGCTCTACACGCGCTTTTAGATCGCCAGTTTTCGCCACATACTCCATCCAATTAGACACACTTAAAACCCGAACAGAGAAACGGCGCGCAACAACCAATACAACCAACAAAATAAATATAAAGCTCCCAGCCAACAATAGCTTTAAGTCATTTCCAGCTCTTGAGAATGACTCATCCAGTGAAGCTAGTGGAACGCTGGCTGATAAAACCCCTCTTACATCGCCTAGCTGCCAATCACGCTTAGGCGAGGTTGGGTGTTTGTTATGACAATCTACACAGCTTTGATTATTAAATATATCAGCAATCGCGATGCGATAAACCATTTCACCCTCTGAGCGCTCTAATTTTATATACTCTCCTTTTACATTATTTCTTAAATAATGTAGCGCCTCTCGCTCAAACTGATCCAAATCTTTTTTCGAGTTATGCGTAAATGGCAAGTCGCTAAATAATTTAATTTTACCGATTCCATCTGGATAAAAAGAATGTTGAGATGCGCCTAAAGACTTCATAATATTGACGGGTAAAGGTAATGAATAAGGATCACTTTCAAAGTCATGGCTTATTCTCAGACCTGCGGATTCTATTTTAGGTAAAACCTCTGAAGCATAAAAAGAACGCGCGCCTAATGACATATTGATTATGCTCATACCCGCATTATGACCAGCAATTTCAATCGATCGTTGCTTTAGTTCAAGTACCCTCACAAAAATTAACACAATAATTAAAGCAACAACCAGCGTAATCGGCAAAAACAAAGACCAAAACAGTGTGACATTTTCTAGCTTCACCTTCACAAAATACCCTTTATCCTAACTCTAGGCTCATCTAACTTAAAAAAGGGCATGTCTTGATGCAATAAATCCGCTTGCTGACTCAAGCTCTCGGCTGCTGCTAATGGGATAAGCCGCTTGTTTGAAAAACCAGTTTTCATTGTTGGTTTCCTTTTATTAATATACGCGCACCTTAAATGAGGTGCGCTAACATCTTAATTAGATTAAAAATAAACACGCACACCGGCATGCACAAACGGCCCCGGGTCAGAACCTAGCACCTTATCTACCTGGGTATTGAATAAATTTTTCACCCCACCAAACACTTCGGCTTGTTGCCATTGAGTCGGCACATAATTGAGGTTTACATTAACAACCCTATAGGCATCGGCATTTTGGTAGGTGGTTTGACCCTGTGCTGTTGTGCTATAGCGCTGATTACCGACATGCTCAATAGCCATCCGGGTTTTTAGACTCGGTGTTTATTTGATAATTCGCACTCAGGCGCGCGGTTAAGTCCGGCGTGTACTCCAAGCGTTGATTGGTTTCTTTGTCTTTTGAATCGAGCTCCTTGAGGGTTAAATCTATTGATGGACACTTCTTGACTGTCGGGCGCACGGAAACCCTGTGCATAGCGAACGCGTAAATTCGCCATCGGATTAAATTGGTAGACGGTTCCTAAGTTAGCGGTTGTTGCATCCCCACCACTTGAAGTATCGTCATAACGCATCCCACCAATAATCGCCCAAGGCTCGGATACTTGCCATTCATATTGCGCAAAAGCCGATTTGTTATCCAGCGTTTTCGTGGTCATCTTGCCAGATGCTTCAAAAACTGCCGCATCGCGCTTGTCTTCAAAATACTCTAACCCAGTTAACATGCGATGCCCTTCAGCTGGTGACCAAGTCGTGTTCACGCTGTGTTGTTGAATGTAAACCTTGACTTCACCCGTTAAACCCGCCGAGTCGGATTGACTGGCGTAACCCAACTCCTGCCAAAGCAGACTGGTAATTTCATCTTGTTTTTTGTAATAGGACAAATCCGACTGCCACTCAAGCTGAAGCTGCTCGGTTAAAGCTATGTTTGCGCCGACACCTATTTCAACGCGTTCGTTATTTAGCGACTGCTGGAAGGGCACATTTTGCACCCGAATTTTTTGTCCATTGCCAGGATTGGTAAAATTTGACCTATACACATTGGCAATCCCCGTTGATTCACGCGTTTCTTGCATCAAACTCAAACGCATCTGCGCCTGTCAATTCCGACGGCCCAGGCTTCTCACCGGCCTGCCTTACCCGAATATTAGCGGTTTCGCTTTCAGTATAACGCTCACGTTTTTGCGCACTCAACCAAGCGCTATAACCTGTTGCGCCAGCACGACCACGTACATCTGCTTCAACCTGCATTTGGCAGGCCTCACCCTTATGGCTCGTGCCACCGCTGACAGTAATGCTCGACTCTGCACCATCTTGCGGGTTTTTAGTGATGATATTAATCACGCCACCCAAGGCATCCGAACCATAAAGCGCGGCAATCGGTTTTAAACGAAACGTTAAACACATAGGAATACCTCAAAAACTTAGTTAATAAAAAACTAATTGTCTGATAAAAAAAAGGCAGCCAAAAGGCTGCCGAGTTAAGGACTAAAGAGACATGAAAAAAACAATAAAGCGATAAAGCGATAAAACAATAAAACAAGAACCACCTGCTTGGCATTCCCACGCTCAGCGTGGGAACGAGAGTAAAACCACCTGCTTGGCATTCCCACGCTCAGCGTGGGAACGAGAGTAAACGAGAGTAATTCGCTTACCTGTCTCGTATACTAAAAGCGACAACTATTCTGACACAGGGGGAAAGTAACACAAATCTCGCTCCCATGCTGTGCGTGGGAGCGCCCACCTGCTTGGCAACGAGAACCACCTGCTTGGCGTTCCCACGCTCAGCGTGGGAACGAGAGTAACAGGCGATAACCTAACTCCAAATAATAAAGCTGACTACTTGATCACGATTTCTATTATACACATACAGCTAATCTAATCAATAACTATTTTCATTTATTTTAACTATTATTTACAACCAGGCCTGGTCGTTAACCGGATTAATAGACACAAAAAAACCGAGACAAGCTCGGTTTTTTATATTCTATAACGTTAAATCTTAATGTTTTGACGTTGTCGACAAACGTTGAAGATACTGGTTAATTAAATACATCGCCTCACCGGTTTCGCCTTTAAACGCCACCAGTTTGACTTGATCCAAAATGCCACGGAACAAGACTTCTTCTTCACGCTGTTCGGCAATAAAGTACTGCAACATGTTAAAGGTATTGAAATCTTTAAAATCCAACGCCATTTCGGCCATGGCATTAATCAACGCGGTCACTTTCAGCTCATGCTCAAACGCCTTGTTAATCACATCGACTAGGTTTTTAAACTCGGTAGGTGGCGCGGCCACCGTGCCAACAGTGACTGGCGCGTTACACTCAATCAAATAATCAATAAATCTATCACGGTGTGCCAGCTCTTCCGGCACGTGTTGACGGAAAAAAGCCGCTGCGCCTGACAAGCCCTGCGCTTCACACCAAGCCGACATTTGTAAATACAAATTCGACGCATACATTTCAGCGGTAATCTGTTCATTCAATTTTGCAATCATTTCTGGTTTTAACATGGTTTTCTCCTTAAATGAGTGTTGGCTGTAAGGCCACTTATCCATTGTAAATGAAAAACGTGACTCGGAGTATCAAATCAAATATTCCGAGCCACAGCAAAAGTGGTTAAAATTAGAACTTGTAACGCGCGCCCAATTCAAACGAACGGGATGGACCGGCATAAATCCCCTGGCGTAAACCCGCGATATAACGCTCGTCGGTTAGGTTTTTGACTGCACCGAACACATTGAACTGCTTGTTTACATTGAAGTTAGCGGTTAAATCAGCCGTGGTAAACGCAGCCACTTTACCGCCCCAATTACCATCAGAATCCACGGTCAGCGCCTCTACATTTGCCGCATTTCCGAAAAACTCACCGGTGTGATGTACCAATAATGCAGTTTGCATTGCTCCCACTGCATAACCCAAGGCTAAATTTGCGGTGATTTCAGGCGAGTTTTCAAAACGATTGCCTTTTTCAGCGCCACCAGAACCACGATCCTCGCGATACTTAGCGGTTGGAACCCAGGTTAAATTGGTATCAATGGTAAAACCGTTTCTGAAGTCATATCCAAGTGCTGCTTCAAGGCCTTGCACCAGTGCACTGCCCTCATTCGGTGCTTTGATATCCGAAATACCCGGGTCTACTTGGTTTGAAAAATCCATTTGGAAGGCCGTTAACTCATAGGTGAAATTGTTAGCTGCACCACGCGCGCCCAACTCAATATTGACCGATTTTTCAGCTTCTGTTGGCGTATCATCCGAACCGATTACACTGCCAACAAGTGGTGGAGAAAATGCCCGATATACACTGGCGTACAACTGCACTTCAGGAACTAATTGATAGGTTGCGCCCATCCCAGGCATAAACTCGGTATTAGAGAATTTGTCGGTAGATGCTTCAGTTTGTAAATCGTTGCGACGCTGCTCATAGGTTTCCATCCTTAAACCAGCTGTAATCGCTAAACGGTCCGTCAATTCAAATCGGTTTTGTCCATAAATAGCAAGGCTGTCGGCTGAATCCAAGCGATTTCTAGAGGTCACACCCGAACGGGGGGTTGCTCTATTAGCCAGTACCCTGACATCCTTCATTTCCTCGTTCATTAAAGTCACGCCCAACTCAGCTTGATTTTTAATCCCTAGACTATCATGATTAAACGATAATCTTGTATCAAGACCTTTACGTTCAAATGAGCGATTATTACCTTGAACGGTATCGTTGTATTTCCAAATAGTTTGACCAGCACTATTTGTTGTTCTGCCTTGGTTTTCTAATCCAAAACGCCAATATTCACGGCTCATTCCACTCCAATAAACCAAGGTTTGAAGCTTCATGTCATTGCTGATATCCCATTGATGGTTAATATCAAACGCCGTCCGCTCTGTTATGTAATAATCATCGGGTGCCGGATTGAATCTTGCACCGGCTTTGTAAGCATCAGGAAATAAACCACGATACGAAATATTGGCATCGTTGCTGTACTGGCTAAATTTAACGCTGATCATTTGATCATCACCGATGGCTGTGCCCGCCTTAATCATCAGGTCATCCATTTTGTAGCCTTTGTTTTGGAAGCCATCGCTATCCGCTTTGGTATAGATCAAGCCAAAAAATGCATCACCAGCCGTATTGCTGCCACCAATCTCTAGTGTGCCTTCACGCGTGTTCCAACTACCGACCTTACCAGAAACAGCAAAGCCATCTTCGGGCGTTTTGGTGATGTAATTTATCACGCCACCGATGGTGTTTGGGCCATAGCGGTGCGTTGCGCCTTTATGTACTTCAACTCTTTCCATACGCTGAATTCGTGGGTTGTAATAACGCGCATTGCCGACAAAAATACCTGGTTGAATCGGCACACCATCTTCTAAAACCAAGGTTTTATAATCCGATGCGGGTAAACCACGAATACCGACGTTAACAACGACGGCGGTTTCTTCCTCACCTTTCACATGCACACCAGGTACACGGCGGAGGACATCTTCAGTTGAACGGGGTTGTGCTCGTTGAATGTCTTCTTTGGTCACAATCGATACCGCACCCGGTTGTTTTGTAACCGCATCGTACCCTTGACCAACTACATCAATACGCGGTAACTGTTTAGAGTCGGCCAATACTGGCGTGGCCATCGCGGCGGCCATGCTGATGACTAGGGTTTTGACTACAAATTTATTTTTTGACATTGCGCTTCCTCAGTTAACTTAGTTTCGTTATTTTTGCTTTCTGGCTTACTCAACCAAATCGGGTTGAGTAAGCCATTTAATTTGCTTGGGTTGGGGTTTAACGAATTGCATCGGGCAGGCTTTACAATCACATTGATGACATAAAGCTTTAGCGCAGGTTTGCAAACAAATTCGCTGGACTTTATCGCGGCTTACGGTATCTAGACAATGTAGATCCGCTGCACACAATACGCCCAAACGAAATAGCTCAATCAACTTGTTTTCGGAGAGTGCCAGATTGATTGTCGAAGTTTGCATAACCATTCCTGCGCGCTAACCTTACCCTTGTAAAAAAACTCGGCCTGTTAATCGATTAATGAACACTATTAACTAGGCTAAATCATATTAAAACAAACAGTATTGATAATAACTATCAATTGGATTTCATCATAGCTAAACAAGAATAACTTGTCAAATGCAAATAGCTATTAATTTGAGATCCATTACTACACAAGAATTAAACAGCGATTAAACAGCAACCAAGTCGCTGGTTTTAACAACTAAAATTTAAATTGAAGCTTTGCACAAACAGCTAGAGTGTTAGAATGATAACTAGCTATTGGTTAGAGCCTAATACCATGAAATCTTCAACAAAAAAACTATGGCTTAGCATCCTCCTTTGGACGAGTTTAGTTATAGCGTCACTAGCCTATAACTTTTATAGTCTTGCGCAGTCCACAAAGCGTCAAATCGAAATGGGGCTAACGCATTTAATCGTATGGTTTATTGGTTTACTTGGGTTTTTATTCGCTTGGCGCCATCAATTAAAACTCGATGTGGCACATGAAAACATTCGTCGTTTGGCGCTTTATGATGGCTTAACAGGTCTGCCTAATCGGCACTTAGTTAATAAAACCCTGAACGAACAGGCTAATCATGACAAGAATCAGACATCCGGTTTAATTCTTTTTGATATAGATAACTTTAAACTTTGGAACGACACCCTAGGACATGTTTTTGGCGATAAGTTATTACAATCCGTCACAAAACGCCTAACAGCTCGCTATAGCAAGGATCATTTTATTGGCCGATTAAGTGGTAAAAACACCTGTCGGATTTTCCATGCTGATATGTTGGCGCAGGTCACCGCACGCACTTGGCTCGAAAAGGATTTACGCACCGCAGTACTAGACCAAGCATTTTTTCTTTTTTATCAGCCGCAGGTCGATGAGTATAAAAACATTATTGGTGCTGAAGCCCTGATTCGCTGGCGTCATCCAAAGCGCGGCTTGATTAGTCCGCTCGACTTTTTACCTATGGCTGAAGAAACCGGATTAATTTTGCCCATTGGCCAATGGGTTTTAACCACCGCCTGCCAAACCCTACAGCTATGGCAAACTAAACCACTGCTTTCTGAACTCACCTTAGCTGTAAATGTCAGCGCCCATCAATTCTACCAAGCTGATTTTGTTGACCGGGTCATTGAGGTTTTAAAAACAACCCAAGCGCCGGCTAATCGCCTTAAACTCGAGCTGACCGAATCGCTGTTTGTCGCGAATATCGACCAAGTGATGCAAAAAATGTCCGAACTCAAACTGCTTGGTATTCAGTTTTCACTGGATGATTTTGGCACAGGTTATTCGTCACTTAGTTACCTAAAACGCTTGCCTTTAGATCAGCTTAAAATCGACCAGAGTTTTGTATGCGATATTTCGGTCAATAGTAATGATGTCTCAATTGTAAAAATGATTGTGGCGCTTTCCAATGAATTAAACTTTAATGTCATTGCCGAAGGGGTTGAGCGGGAAGAACAACAAACCCTTTTAGCCTCCTTGGGCTGTCGTTTCTATCAGGGTTATCTGTTTGGACGCCCGCAACCGCTAGATGAGTTTGAACAGAGTGTATGTAAGCAATGAAAGTAACCCAGGATAGAAATTTTGACCGCCTGGTTAATAAATTTGAGCAAAAAGTTTATGGCACACTCAAGGGCGAGTGGCGTATCAAACTCCTTAAAGAAGACCTTGAAAGGTTTCACGTGAAACAACCAGGCCTGGATACGGCTACGACTAGGCTTGAAGCCTTGAGTATTTGGGATGCCGGTTGCGGTTTGGGTCAAATAAGCCAATGGCTTGCACAGTCAGGCCACCAGCTTACCCTATCTGATTTATCAAAAAACATGCTCCATCGCGCGCGCAAAAACTTTGACCAAGCAGCGCTTAACGCTCATTTTATCCAAGGCCCAGCGCAAACCCTAGCCCTCAGTCTTCCAGCGTTTGATCTGGTTTTATTTCACGCGGTTCTGGAATGGTTAGCTCAACCCAAAGACACCTTAAAAGTCGTCGCCGACAAGGTCAAACCTGGCGGTTATTTATCACTGCTTTTCTACAATCGTAATACGCTGGTTTATACCAATATGCTTAAGGGTGAATGGCGTTGGAAAATGCTATTAGATGATGCCTATATCGGTACCGGAAAAAAACTCACTCCGCCCAACCCTCATTATCCTCACGAGGTGCAGGCCTGGTTAGCGGAATGGGGCTTTGATATTGAAGTCCATACGGGTATTCGCGTTTTCCACGACTACCTCCAACCTGACATTCTAGCTAAAAGTGACCTTGATGAACTGATGGCGTTGGAATACCAATATTGCCGCACCCCAACTTATCGGGATATGGGACGTTATATTCATCTTCTAGCAAAACGCCACCAATAAATTATTTACATATTAGAAAATACTAATATAATAAAGTTCGATTGCTCTCGCCTCACACCTTACAAAAGGAATAAACCTATGAAAACGAATTGGATTTATGCTGGATTGCTCGCCGCCTCTATGGCCACCACATCGGTTGTCAACGCGAACGCCTTACCCCACTCACCGTCACCGGCCCCCAAAAACGAAAACCATCAAATCCCACAAGGCCTTTATGTCACTCCACAACAAGCCTACGACATGGTTACTCAGGATGAACGTGTTATTTTTGTTGATGTGCGCACGCCTGAAGAATGGATGTTTGTCGGCTACACCCCTTTAACAAACATTATGTTACCTTCGGTGATGTTTGATTATTCCCAAATGGACACGCACCAAAATATGCCACGCTATATGCCCGTTCCTCACCCTAACTGGATTAGTGATTTTGAAGAAAAACTAGCCGATTTAGACGGTGATAATGAAAGTAAAATTATTATAATGTGCCGTTCGGCATCTGAACGTGCCGCACCCATGGCTAATGTACTACATCAATACGGCTACAAAAACGTCTATTTACTACTCGGTGGCTTTGAAGGGGGTACGGTTAGAGAAGGCGATAAAAAAGGGTTCCGTTTAGTCAATGGTTGGAAAAATGCCAATCTGCCTTGGACCTACGACATTCAAGCCGACAAGGTTTATTTTAAAACCTACGGTGTTCAATACTAAGCGTTTGCTAATCCCACCTTAAGCCGCATTAAAGCCACTTTTTTATGCCTAAATACCACTTCAGATTTATAATAGAGTCCATTTCAAACTCTGTTACAGGAAAAAACATGTCGATACTTAAATTTTGGCGTAAACAACCTAAAAAATCAGCGGTTTCTGCCAGCCCTTTTAAAAAAAGCGGGCTGAAAACTAAATTACAAATCATGCTAATTGTTGCTATTATTGGCGGGGGCTGGTATAGCTACGAAGTAGTAGTTGCCCGACCCGCGATGGCTTTTGAAGGCCTTCCAAAACACCAAGATTGGAAAATGGAACTTACTACGCGCGTCATTCGAAACGAAGCCTTTATGGTGGGTTATTCGGAAATTCTAGGCAATCCTCTTTGGGTAAAATACCAGGTTCTGCCAAAGCCAGATACCCTGCAGCGCCTACCGCGCCCAGACCGATTTCAACATGACTGGCGCAGTCTGCGCTGCTGGTTGCACTTCCCCTGTGTTAATCATGATGACTACACCGGCACAGGTTACGATCGCGGACATATGGCCCCTAATCATGTGATTGCCACACGTTATGGTCAAAATGCACAACATGAAACCTTTTCTATGACCAATATTACCCCCCAACGCCCCAATCTTAATCGTCGTGCTTGGCAACGACTAGAAGAAATTGCGGCCAATCACTTTTCTGACAATTTGGGGCCTTTTTGGGTCGTCACTGGGCCGATTTTTGATGAAAAACCCGACTTTCTTCCGGGCTATAAAATGATCGCCATTCCTAAAGCCTTCTACAAAATTTTTATTCGCGAGGCAGACGATCCCAATGAACCGCCAAAGGTCTTGGCATTTATCATGCCGCAAAATGTGAATGGCAATGAAGACTTGAGTAGTTTTCTTGTCAGTGTTCGTGATATTGAGCAGCAAACGGGATTAGATTTTTTTCATAAACTCGATGATGCCGTTGAGGCCTATATTGAAACGCTAATTGACCCACAAAGTTGGCAATTCAACAGTCGAATCGCCAATCAACGTGCGCGCTATTAACGCTCTATTAAACAGCATAGCCAGCATTCGAGTCTAGGATGACTTCATGCCGGTGGGCACAATCACCGGCCAACGCCCTTCGCGTTCAATCACCTCAACCCGCGTTTGATAGACGGTTTCAATCGTATGCTGGGTCAGCACTTGATGCACCGGTCCTTGCTGATAAGTTTTGCCTTGCGACAATAACAACGCACGATCTGCATATTGTGAGGCGAGATTTAAATCATGCAACACCGCGACCACCGCCATGTCATAGTCTTTCGCCAAGCGATGCAATACCTGAAAAACCTGTTGTTGGTGAGCTAAATCCAGGCTAGAGGTACATTCATCAAGCAACAATAACGGCGGCAATCCGCCAGACTGTTTGGCCTGTTGCGCCGCGTGCAAAATTTGCACCACCACCCGAGCCAATTGCACCCGCTGCTGCTCACCACCCGATAAGGTTAAATAATTACGTTCGCTCAAATGCACCACATCAAATAGGTTTAAGGCCTGTTGCACCCGTTGCTGGCTTTCGGCTTTGCTGGCATGCAACACCGCCATGCTGACCACTTCTTCGGCCAAAAACCCAAAGTCCAAATGCACCGCTTGGGGCATCACCGCGCGTCGCATCGCCAACTCTCTTGGTGAATAACTAGACAGCGCACGACCCTGAAACTCCACCGCCGATTTATAGGCCTCCATTTCGCCAGCTAACACCTTTAACAAACTCGATTTACCCGCACCATTCGGCCCAAGAATGACAAACAACTCACCCGCTTTTATCTCAACCGAGATCGCGCGTAATATGGCTTTGCCACTTAGGGTAAGGTTAAAATCTTCTACTGAAATCATCACTTTCCCCAAAAGTTTGACTTAAAAACCAACACGATTACGGCGCTGCAATAACAAGGCCAAGAAGAACGGCCCGCCAATCGCCGCCATCACCAGTCCGATGGGCAGCTCAGCAGGAGCGACAATAATTCGCGCAATTGAGTCTGATAAAATCACTAAAATCGCCCCCATTAACGCGCTGCCTGGCAACACCCAACGATGATCCGGTCCGAGCAGCAAACGCACTAAATGCGGCGCTACCAGCCCAACAAACCCAATCACCCCACTAACGGCCACCGCCGCGCCAACACTCAAAGCCGTCAGTACAATAATCGCACGTTTGGCGAGCTTGACATTAAACCCCATATGCTCACTCACCCGCTCACCCATTAAAAATGCGTTCAGGGTTAAGGCAAAATAGGGTAACAAGACTAGGGCTAATAAAATCGGCACCCCCGACACCAACACATCTGTCCAGGTTGCGCTCGCCAACGAACCCATTGTCCAAAAGGTCAGGCTGCGCAAGGCTTCATCGGTTGAATAATAGGTCAACACCCCGGTCGCCGCACCAGCAATCGCATTAATCGCTATCCCCGCTAATAACATCAGCGCGACATCGGTACGACCATCCTTGGTGGCAATTTGGTAAATCAACCAAGTCACCGCTAAGCCACCTAAAAACGCCGCAATCGGCACCGCATAATAACCGGTCATCGCCGTCCAGCCAGCTAAATAAGTAGAACCCAACACGATCACCGATACCGCCGCTAAAGCCGCGCCGGTTGAAACGCCCACCAGGCCTGGGTCAGCCAAAGGATTGCGAAACAGACCTTGCATCGACGCCCCTGCTACCGCCAGGCCTGCGCCGACCAACACACCTAAAATCACACGAGGCAAGCGTATCTCTTGCACCACCCAAACCCACTGCGGATTTTCTGACCATCCAAACAAGGACAACACCACATCCAACCAGCCAATTTGTATCGCGCCAATCGTCATCGACACCACCGCCATCAGCAGCATCACCACCAACAAAACCGACAAACCACAAGGTGCACACTTAATCAATCTCACGGCTTAGCCTTCTGGTTGGTGGTTGACGCGTTGAATGAAGTTTTTGTTTGCTGTTGGTGTCATCATCGACTCCTGCTGCCACTGTTGAAAAACCTGGGTCACCATTTGACCCAATCTTGGACCAAAACTCAAGGCATCATTGGGCATAATAATCAAACGCTGCTGTTCAAATGCCCGCGTGTGCTTTAACACCGGGTTATTGAGCACAGCTTGTTGCCCACCCGACATACTCACACCCTGTTCCAACATAAAGATAAAATCTGGGTTGATATTGATGGCCGCTTCCGCTGATAGCAGTTGGTAATTATGAATCTGCATCTCAACCGGGTTATTAACGCCAATCATTTTTAAAAGTTCATTTGCACGACTACCTTGCCCCGCCACCGATAAATTACCATTTCGCACTGACAAGACAAAGATGCCCTGTGGTTTAGCAAGCAGGCCTGCTTGTTGTTGCTCAATCTGTGCCAACGCCTGCTCAAAGTCGTGCTTAATCGTTAGGTTTAATTGCGCCCCTTTTTCAGGCACGCCTAACACCGCCGCAATTCGCTCTACTTTAAACAAAATGCCTTCAAGCGTTGGCGTATTTTCAATAATTTCTACCCGCACCCCCGATGCCTGTAAACGCTCCAGGGTTTTGCTCGGCTTAGCATCGCTGGTTGCGATAATCAAAGTTGGCGCCAAGGACAACACTCCCTCCACGGTTAATTGGCGCATATAACCGACATCCGGCAAATCATTCACGGCTTGCGGATAACGGCTGGTAATATCGCGCCCCACTACCTGATCTCCAAAACCCAGCGCAAACACGATTTCTGTCACCGAACCATCAATCGTCACAATACGTTCAGCAGCTTTGGCTTTATGCCCAAACCCCATCAGCAAAACCAAACCCAAAAACCCCGCTAAAACCAACCAGGCCTTTATGCCCATGGGGGTATGGTTGTGAACACGCCGTTTTTTAATACGCAACATAGCCAGTGCTCCTTGCATGATTTATATTAAAACTTCCTTGCAACCACCAGACGCGCATTGAGTTTTTCATGGTCTGCCAAATGCAAACCTGTTTTACCCGTATCACGCTCATCAGAACCCATTATCTGGGGCATTAATGTAAAGGCTGCACGCCAGGTTTTATCGTTATACGCGATCATCGGCCCTGCAAACAAATCCCAATGATCAAACTCCCACTCAACCTCTTCTTTAATCACCTCATAATCCCAAAAAC
Organism: Thiomicrospira sp. R3; assembly: GCF_029581415.1. GTDB lineage: Bacteria > Pseudomonadota > Gammaproteobacteria > Thiomicrospirales > Thiomicrospiraceae > Thiomicrospira. The sequence goes on from NZ_CP121121.1 coordinate 783,823, forward strand.
CCTCGATACCCGCCGTCCAATTCGAATTAAGCTTATAACTCAGCGCTGAACGCAAGCGCGTAGTCATCGCTGCATCACTGCCATCACGCTCAACTTCAAGCTGCGCATTATTGACCCACTGCACTCGACCATCTACCGCGACCTGCGTGGTATCAACAGCTGAACCCGTACTGGCCGACACAGGATGACCATCTACCAGTACCAGCACACGATTCGCATCCAAGCCTTGCAGCCAAATACCATAACCCGATTTGCCATGAATCGGGCGAAGCTGTAAACCCGGCACATATTTCAGCGCTTCGTTTAAATCTTTTGCATGAGTACGCTCAACTTGTGCTGCCGAGACAACTTCTGTTCTCACCGGTACATCCGCCAGACTTCGCTCGGTTTTGGTTGTGCTCACCACCTGTATCGCAGACAAGCAGGACGACTGGATACACGCATCCTGTGCCAAACTAGAGGCAGACCAACCGATCATAACCGCCGTCAACGCAAGGAGTGGCCAGTAGGAACGCTGTGCATGTTGGTGCATAGTTAAATAAACCCTAAATAATTTTCTAACAAAAGATGTTGCCAATCATTATCATTACATATATGATTCATGTCAAGGGGTTAATGCAAATTATTTTTATTTATAATTATCGCTTTAATTGCCTCATATTAATCGTTAAAATGAAACCCAAGCAACGCACCAATCAAGGAGATAAAGATGGATACTTTACCGCTACAATCTGTATTTAAAGATTTTGAAAAGTTTATCAATCAACGCAAAACCGTGATTCTTGGCACGCTCAATGCCGCCCTCGAAGCCGAGGCCAGTTATGCGCCTGTACTGAGAAACGACGGCAAGTTTTATATTTATGTATCTGAGCTGGCGAAACACACCCACAACCTGCTTGAAAACAAAAACCTAACGCTCTTGTTCATCGAAGATGAATCTGAAGCAGACAATATATTTGCACGCAAACGCGCGACACTTAAAACGCAAGCGAGACATATTGCCCGCGATTCTGAGGGTTGGGATAATATTATGGACGCCTATGGTGAGCACCTAGGTGAAACCGCTAAAAACCTACGTAACCTGCAAGATTTTCACCTGTTTGAGCTAACGACAATAACAGGAAATTTTGTACGCGGTTTCGCTCAGGCTTATGAATTAAGCGGCGACCTATTAAACGAAGTACGCCACATGAATGATCGTGGCCATGGTCAATCTAAACTTGAAGATGATGACAAGCCCACAAGGAGCGCATAAATGCAACTTGATGAGCTGATACTACAAAAGCAGGCATTACTTCAAAGCAAACAGCCGGTTCGTGCACGCAATGCCGCTGAGAAAATGGGAATTAGCGAAGCGCAGTATGTGGCGCTTTCACTGGGTGATTCGGTCAAAATGCTGGATATGACCCGCCTTGAAGAGCTCTTTAATCAACTCGAAGCCCTTGGCGAGCTGATGGCGCTAACACGTAATAACGAGGTGGTGATCGAGCGCAAAGGCATTTATCAAAAACCTCAAGTCCACGAGGGTGCGATTCTTCTAGTTAACAACGACATTAACCTGCGCTTAAAGGTCAGTGAATGGGCTTTGGGGTTTGCGGTCGAAGAAAAGGGTCGGCACAGCCTACAGTTTTTTGATAAACAAGGTATAGCTGCGCATAAAATCTATGCTACCGAGCTGACCCGCCCTCGTCTATTTAATGAACTTGTCGTACAATTTTGTTTAACCGATGCCATGCCAAGGTTACTTGACCCTGCGACCTGCGAAACACCAAACCTTAGCGAGTCAACAAAGGTTGATTCAACTCAGGTCGACAGCCAGACTTTTCAGCAGGCATGGCGCAATCTTCATGATGCGCACCGCGTGAATGCCTTGTTAAATGAGTTCGGGCTGACTCGCTTACAGGCTTATTCGTTACTCTCAAAGGAGGATGCACAAAAATTAGGAGAAAATGCGCTCAAATCCTTGTTTACCCAAGCGGCTGAAGGCGCCATTCCACTGATGATTTTTGTATCCAATCGCTGTGCTACCCAAATTTTTACCGGGCATGTGCATAAACTATTGGAAACCGGCCCTTGGTTTAATGTGCTTGATCCAGGCTTTGATTTACACATGAGTCTGGCAGGCATTAACCAGGCCTGGTGGGTTAAAAAACACCTTAAACCCACTGATAGCGACCAAACAGCACAAGCCACCTATTCGGTTGAATTCTTTAATCAACAAGGAGAGGTCGTGATGTTTATCTATCTGAAACCCGAAGCAAAAAAGGAGACGACTTTGAGCCAAAAATGGCAGGAACTCGTCTTGTCATTAGTTTAAAACAACGCCCAGTAGTGGTTGACTTAGTTTCGCATACTACTGGGATTAATTTATATCAAATGCTTGTTGTATAAGCCTCAACCAATCGGTATTTTCTGGTTGACTTCTTAAGCGATTATCCGTAAAAATCCATGCTTCTTGTCCCAGATGATCGAAAAGATTCAAGCTGTATACCCAACCCAACGAAGTAGGCTTGCGCACCAACCAAAGCGCGTCAATTTGACCATCGTTTATAAACCCTTCAAAATCAACACCTTGAAAATATAAACCCTTTTCAGTTCTATCCATCTCGTTTAAACAGCCTGTGTAACACTGAACCGCACTGTCGTTTCGTGCAAACAACATTAAAGGATAAGTTTCTTTAATCAAAAGCTCAAAAAACTCCGCTAGGCATTGTGAGTTTAGTCGCCTAGCTAAATCCACGCCTAAATGTCGGTATACGGCTTGTGAATCATTCGCGTATCGTTTTATCAGCCGACTCGCTTGGTGGACATTTGTCATCGCCAACCAATCCCTGCGCAACACAGCTTGATCCACTTTTCTTCTTAGCTTAGCAGGCGCTTTTTTAGTTTTAAATTGCGGGCTATAGCCCTGATCAGCTATCCACTCAGACATCCATTGATCTAAACGCGTAATTGCATCTATTTCAAGTGGTTCGACCAGATAACACGACTCACCAAACCGATCAATAAAACACAAGACTGCGGTTGATTTATTAGGCTTCTCTAACTTGACAGCACGCCATTTCGCGCTAAACAACCGAACATCGATATCTGGATTAAATTGCATAATTAAATGACTGCGGTTACGCAGGTTCCTAAATCGCCCGATGACCTGATGATTAGAGCTTGTACTTAAATGTGTGGCTCTAACCGAGCCCAGTTCATGCAAACGATAGAAAAGAGCCAAAAATTCGGGTTTTAAATAAACCTGCAGCATAAAATTACCCCTTTGGATTGCTATGCCACGCATAGGTAAGATTGACAAAATAAGAACGCGCAAGGGCGTTAATACCGTTATACGGTGGACGATAAGTCTCATTTAATAGATTTCGCACACCTGCATTAAAAGTAAAACCGCTCTTTTTAAATCCAGCAAACGCATCAGCTGTAAAATAAGGATCAAATCCACCCGTTTGCATTACTTTTGGATAATCCGTCACATACTCAGCACTTATTTTGGCCCAAGGGTTCCAGTTACCTCCAAATTGGTATTTGTAGCCAGAAGTCAATTTAATCGGCTGCGCATTGGCCTGTACAAATACATCATCCGATTGAATTTTATTAAACGAAGCACCGGCTTCAAACTCGTGTGGAAAGGCTTGATAACGTGCACTAAGCTCAGCGCCCATATTGGTTACATCCGGTGAGTTATAATATTTGGAATATTGCCGAAAAAAGTCCGCTTCTTTATTATTGAACTCTCCTTTTGCTGGGTCACACTTTCCAATCTCTATACAGGTATTTAAACCCGATTGATCAATGATTTCCCGAATCATTTTGGTCGCAATATAGTTCTCAAACTGGCTATAGAACACACTCGCACTCATCGCCCATTGAGGATTTAAGTACTTCCATGCCAGCTCTAAATGATGACCTGATTCAGCCACCAATTCTACACCACCGCCAATAAACCCACTGCCAAAGGCATAACGTTCGAAAAGATCTGGATTACGGAAGGTCGTATTGAGGTTAAAGGTTAAATTCTGTGTATCGGTTAATTGATAAACCGCCCCCAATGCCCAAGTTGGATTTGAAACTGTTTTCTCAGGTGTTAAACCAGAAATACCCAGCAATTGGGCTGCAACCTGAGGGTTTGTACCAGGCAAAAGCTGTTGACGGGTAGCCCATTGATTGATGCGTACACCCCCACTCAAAATCCATCGATGCCAATCCCATTCAGCATGTACAAAACCAGCAAAATAATCCTGCTCAGAATAGACCTGGGTATTAGCTTGATCGAAAACCGCTTCACCACCAAATTTCAGCAAGAGGTTTTCAATCGGCAAATCGGAATTAAAAATATAACTCTGGCTATCTAGCTGAGTTTCAGATCCTTCGCCTAATTTGTACAACCGTTGATCAGCATACTTAAACTCTACCCCTTCAAACCATGCCAAACGTTCCTTAGCCAAGCTAACGCTGGCACGGTCACGATCCATTTGTTTATATTGAATAATTCCTGCTTGACCAATAGTACTACCGTGAATCATATTCATATCTTTTCCGCGCCAACGATCCCAGTCTAGATCCAATCGAATGTCATCACTTAGCTGTGCTGCACCACGCACAGTGACTGATTCAGCGTCAAAACCCAGATCATTTACATTCAGGGCGTTGCTTCTTATTTGTCGGTCACGATTGGCATTGTTAATAAGTATTTGCTTATCACGACCATCACCACTTATTTTGTAATCGTCGGCCTTATCTTGGCTAACAATAATTAGAGCACCTAAGCGCCCACTCCCTGCTTCTAGCGTTGTAGTTGATTGCTGTCGGTTGTAGCCGTCGTCATAACCTAGCTTTTGTTTAAAACCAACGCCCTTTTTGGTTGAAGCCCGTTGTGTTTTTACGCTTACCATTCCACCCGATGCACCTGGATCATAAACCACCGAAGGGCTGCCTTTAATTACCTGAATTTCTGATACCGAATCCAAGTCGACCTTATTGATTTCGCCCGCACCAGAGTGCGACATTCCCTGATTGGCAATACGCACACCATCGATAACCGTACCAACTCTTGGCCCATCTAAGCCGCGTACCGTGACTTTTTTATTGAAGGCGCCGTAACTATTAACCGTTACACCCGGTACATGGCTTATTGCCTCAACCACATCGGCAGATCCCTGCTGCGTTAAACGCTCTGCGCTCACCGTGTCTCGACTATAAGATTTGTAAAACTGGCGCTCATCATTGCTGCGCTTAGCATCGCTGCTATTAAGTTGCTGAGGCGCGGTAACCGTAATGGTATTCAGGCTATGTTGCTCATCCGCGAGAATGGCAAACGGTATTAAACTCAGTGACAAAATCCAAGCAGGGTGTTTCATAGTAATTAACGATTCCATTAATAATTAACAAAAGCAAAGACCCGATAGAACGCGGGCACTTGCGTTTGTTAATTGCGCCTCAAATCAAAGCAAGGCACAATTAACACACTAATCAGACTTAGTCGGTAATCCAGGAACCATTTATTTGGTTAACAGATTTCAATGAACTTTCTTTAGAGACGTGCCCTGAAACTAAGAAGGGCGGCTGACCATGACCTGTTGTCATATGCAAACCAAACAATCCCCCAATTCCTGTTAAGGTAAAGTTACCCCCTGTACCAGACATAACGTTAGAGATATTTTCATCTATATCTTGTCTCGGCTTGCCCATCAAACGATTGGTTGTTGCATTATTTACCTCATCCGTAGCTCTATCCCAAAGCAAGACATTGCCGTCATAAATACCATTACTTCGATAGGCGGTCCGTTCAAAATACATGCGCCCAATGGCATCAGGACTTGATGGTTTAGGTGCACTAGGTGTGTCTAATCTCATTTTGTAAATGTTATAGACCCGCGTTGCTGCAGCTGTTGGATTAGTTTCGTTAACATAAATATAATCACCAACCGCAACGGGAGGTACACGTAATGCAGTAAAGAAGTCTAGATTGGTATCAATAACCTTATTCGTGATGTCAGTTTGAAGACTTCCGCTTGTAGTATCTATCCAGCCTTGAATATAGCTAAAGTCGGCTGGCGCAGACCCAGGCCCAGACGAGGGATTAAACTTCGATGCCTCTACAAAAACGTGACCATTTTTAACAGCGACTAAAGACAGGTTGTAGGATAGAGGGACGTTATCAGACTCATTCTTCAAATCTGTGCCCGTGCCATTATCATAAACCTTAATCGCATTTGTACCGGTCAGCTTTAGAAGCATGGCATTTTTTGGAACATACACATCCGGTTTTCTGCCCTTACTCGAATCATTAGGATCAATATTTGGCGCAAATCTGCCTATTCCGACTGCATCTTGTAGGTCTAGGTTATAGTTAATAAGTAGATAACTGGTATCAGCCTCGGAAAGAGAAGTAATCACCCCTGTCATGTTGTAAAAGTTTGAAAATATACCCGCACCCCCATGTCCTCCACGAAAACCCACTTGATGATGATTCGCATCATAATTGGCTGGGTAAGCCGCACCTGCTACGGGCGTCAATGTAAAAGCCGACTTGTCAAAGGCATAAAGCGATTCTTCACCCTCTTTCGCTAAGTAAATATGTCCCGTATTTTTAGTCAACAAATGAAAAGCACCGTCACCACCTGAAACATCGTTACAGCTTGTTAAATCAACCTCACACAGTTGTAATTTTCTTTCAGCATTTGCTGCGTCGGAACCTTTAGAGGCCGCTTGATAATTAATCAACACCTTCTTAGTTACACCTGAATCTGCAACAATCGGATAAATAATACGCCCCGCAACCACCTTACCATCCGAAATCCGGACTGTGATTGGCATGGATTTTTTAGAATTGAGTGCTTCACCTCTCATTAAGTCGGGTAATTCATCAAAAGCCGTTAAGTGGACATAAGAGTTGTCAATATCCGTTTCAGAGGTATAGAGTTTAAAATCACTGCCAATCACACTCATACCCTGAGATTTAACCGACGTAGGCAGTGATGAACTTGCAAATATGACCGCTACATTCAAATGATTATCAGCATCAAAGCGCTTGAGAATATTGTCCTTGAAGAAGGTATATTCGATTGGCGTTTCTCCGGTTGTAGCTGTTCTTTTTTCACTGGAAGCATTCGGGTCAAGAAATACAGCATATTCACGCTTGGTATACTCAATCGCATCATTTTTTATTGCACCACTCATCACAAATACCTGATTACCCAGAATCACATTGTCCTTAACCACAAACTGATTGGTTTGTTCATTATCATCATTCGGGTCATAGCGAACGATCTGATAATTTCCTGTTTCTGCATTTGTCACTTTATAAAACTGGTAATCAAAAATAGGATCATTTTGCAGACTTATCACAAGAACAACATCTTTTGAGTACGACCCGTTAGTTACGGTTACGACTAAACTATCCGAACCCACGACATTATTTGCATGATAGGTAACCGTTCCTTCACTAGAAATACTGGCCGCACCATGCTGAGGCTGAGTTTTAATGCTATAACTCAGGTTCTTGCCTTCACTGTCGGTCGCAACAACACCAAAAGTCCTCGTAGCACCGGTTTGAACAGTAAAATTTTGTCCTGCAGGCGCATCAATCACACTTGAATTTTTATCATCACTCGAACTACTTAAACAACCTTGCATACCCATTACGCCAAGTGCGAGCATAACTGCTACAACAGGCTTTAGTTTACCCACATTAATACAAATCATTACTACTTACCCCATCATTAAATAATAATTTTAAATAGATGAAAACCAAGTTAGATAGAAAAAAACTAACCTTGCATTCCAACGCTCAAAATTATTTTAACACAATCAAATCTAAATAGTAATGATTATTTTAACTCAAATAGGAATGATTACACAAACGCGATTTCGGAACATGTCAACATTATTTTGATATACAGGGGTTTTTAAGTAATAACTGCGATTTTAATTTACGCTACATGCAAGTCCACTTTTAGCCCCAAAAATAGTTCATTTGGCATTTTGCCACCCTGTGTTTTGTGTGGTCGATTATAGAGTCTTGAATTTTCAACCCTTTTTCGTACACAAAGACGCCCATTTATTTTCATTCATCGTTATTTTCCATTCCTTGTATTTAGTTGTTTTATTATTGCAAAGCGAGGCTAAACCCTTGACAGTATTGCTATACTATATAGATGACTATTAAAACGGCTTTATTATCATTTATATTTGCGCTGACACTCTTGGGTTCGCAAACCATCCAAGTGGTGCACGATGCCGTGCACCCGTTCCACGCGCATTTAGTTGAAGACCCAAGCGAGCGTGAAAAGAAAGGCCATCAGCACCTTCATGCTTCCCATCATGGCGATCATCATTCGATCGAGCCTTGGTTGTGTGATTTGTTAGATGGCTTTTCACACACAAATGCTTTCATAGCCTCACTTTTAAGTCTTTCCTTTTCGAAAAATATTCAACCAGGCCTGGTTGGTGATGATGCCACTGAAGTTTCTATTCGTGTCCACCTCGGTTTTTGGAGCCGTGCCCCGCCAGTTTGTGCAATGTTTTAATCGAAATCTTAACCTAGCTTTCGTTCTGCATGGTTTGCAGGCGTTGGTTTGTGTTTAATTAAAACCTTGTAGGAATCTAAATGAAACTTAATACTTTATATTATGCCGTACTGGTTGGTATGAGTGCGAGTGCGCCGGTGTTAGCGCATGCACACACTGATCATCACTCTGAAACAGAGTCGAGCACTTTGCCGATTGTCACCGTTCAGTCCAAAGAACAAGACACCTTTAGCCGAGAGCTAGACGCTGAGTATTTTTCGCGCACGCAAGCAAAAGACTTACACGACATGTTTAAACTTGAACCCTCTGTTCAGGTCGGAACCGGATCGCGCAATGGACAAAAGATCATTTTACGTGGGGTGGAAGATTTACTTTTGAATGTGCAGATTGATGGCGCACGTCAAGGTGCCAATCTCTTCCATCACCAAGGGCGTGTGCAAATTGATCCCTATTTGCTAAAGCGAGCTAGGGTGATTACGGGGCCAGCACCTGCTGATGCTGGGTCTGGCGCTTTAGGTGGCAGTGTTCAATTTGAAACGGTTGATGCGCAAGACTTACTGGCGCCAGGTCAAACTATAGGCGCACGTATAGGCGCACACTATGAGTCAGCAAGCAATTTAAGAGGTGGGTTGGTTTCAGCTTATGGTCAATTGGGTGACCAGGGTGGATTGCTCGCTTATGCACGTCGTAACAGCAATGATGAAATGCGTGTTGGCGGTGGCAATAAACAGCCTTCAACTGATGGTAGCTATGAAAACTATTTAGTTAAAGCCAGCTTTTTGGATGTCGATGGACATAGTTTGCGTGTGAGTGCGCAACGGACTGAAAACATAGGCGGTCCTTTGCGCGCGAATGCGCCATGGGAAACGAATAACCCGGTGCAATCTGCGGATGACCAACTGATTTATGAACAACGTCAAACGCTTGGTTACCGCTATCAATCACCCCATAATGCACACCTTGATCTTGAGTTTGATCTGTACCAAAGTGATAATGGATTAGACATTCACTCTGGCCCATTTGAATCCCTTTCTCAAACACTCAGTCATGGGTATAGGCTGCAAAACACCAGTCGCTTTGCCACAGCCGATTTGTCGCATGCGCTAACCTATGGTTTGGATTATTTTTATGACAAGAACCAGTATCAACCAAAGTCCGGATCAAGACTAAGCGAATATGGGTATAACCATGGGCTTTATTTACAGAACAGAATGCGCTACCAGGATGTAATGGTTTCCACGGGGATAAGGCATGATCAGTTTAAAGCCAGTTATAACGACCAGTACGATAATACAGGTTCAGCTTGGTCTCCTAATTTGACCGTCGAGAGGGATGTATTAACAGGCAATCATCAGCTAACCTTATTTGCGGGTTACGGTGAATCAGTGAATGGGGCGAGGTTAAACCAAGCATTATGGTTAAGCAAGTACCCATCGGATTCCGCTGATTTTACGCTGGGAAATAACGGCAAGCTTAAGCCGGAAAAAGCAAAACTCTACGAGTTCGGCAGTCGTTGGGGTAATTTAAATGTGTTTATGCCCGGTGATCATATCGGACTTGACCTTACTTTTTACCATACGCTCATCGAAAACTACTTAATCACCGCGGGTGAGGGTCCAGGCGCGCAAGCGAAGTCGATCATAAATGCGGATGGTGACATTATCAGCGAAGGCTATGAAATCCGTGCACATTGGGGCGTTGATCGCTTCTTGCTCGATATGGCTTATAGTCATAACAAACTGAGAGGTTATGATGGTTTGCCCGCCGACACCAGTGGCGACTCTGCGCGTGTGGGCGCAACAACGGGTGACAAGCTGGTGTTGGATGCACAGTGGCAACAGCGCGCTAATTTAAGCTTAGGTTATACCCTGACCGGGGTACAAAGGTTAAAAGATGTGCCTCAAGGACGACCTGAAAAGCCTGGTTATGTTACCCATGACCTTCAAGTACAGTGGCAACCAGCCATCGCAAAAAATACGGTGCATTTAACAGCGGCTATTGAGAATGTCTTGGATACACGTTATGCAGATCATACGACTGTTCGTGATTATTTTAACGCTAAAGAGGTGGCTAGCTGGCAAGCAGGGCGTAATATTCGCCTTGGAGTAGATTGGTTCTTTTAAGCAGTAATAAGCCCAAAACCACCTGTCTTATACAAAAGACACCGGGCCGCTGACCGGACGACAACTCAGCGCTGGCATAGAGCTGAGGCTTTAAATAAATCTTTTCCCTGGTAAAAGGTTTGTAGGTAACTTCCTTTGATACTAAAGTTCCAATCTAGGAAACCCTCGATAGCGTTTTCAACGGCTGGATTAGCAAAAGCCTTGTCTATTGCCTGGTCAACTTTCTGCTCAATTTCTGCTCAATTTCTGCAAGGATGAGTGCCTGCTGATCCGCTAGCTCCTGCTCTATTTTTTGCAATACCTCAGCCATTTCTGCTTCTGTGTTTGCAGTAGTGCAGATATTCTTGTTTGCACGTGTGTCACTGCTATCTACGTAGCTGCTCAGGTTTTTAAATTGGTTAATCACCCCAGGCCAATTTATGCTCGCCACTAATAAATAGAATGCAAACATAATTATTAAGGTAAAGCCAAAGACTTTGGAAAATTGATTTGCCGTGGTTTTTTTCTCTGCCGTGGCCTGTTGCCATAAATAACTTAATATCCCTAATGCGCCCTGATTTATATGTTATCTCAAAATCAACTGGCTCAACACTATCTTGACATACAGGGGCCGCGTTATGCGCTTTTAATCAGTTTTTAAGCCGAACAGCGATTTACCCTCAAGTTAATCGAGGTTCCAAATACTCAATCCATTTCAGTCACATAAAACACACGTAAGTTCGCATCAAGATGCTTTAACTCTTGTGCGGTTAACTCACGCCCCCTTAAAGCAAAAGGCACATTAAATGACAAATGCTTATAAACAACCCCAAGCTTGTTAATTTCAGCAACAATAGGTATTGGCAAATTTCCAACAACGACATCATTTTTCTTAAGCATACCAATCTCTAAATGGAGAAGGTGCTGATCAAAAACAACGCCCTCATTTTTCAACCAATCGAGCGCACCTTCATGTCTTGTCACCACATATGTTGTCATGCACAACCCCATAAATTAATGATTTTTTACCCTATCATAAATAATTTAATGATAAAAATCCGTTTTCACAACCTTTTGATAATCGCCTAAAGGGTAAAAAGCATTAACAATACCTGTTAACTAACTTAAACAGTTTTAACATGAACCCTATAAAACATGAACCCTATAAAAACCACTCATGATAAACAGTATTCAAAACGTATCTTATATGCCGTACTGGGACTATCACCACAGATACTGACTGAAACGCTTTATGCCCTGACAAAAGAATCACCCAGTTTTATACCCACACATATTTTTGTACTCACAACACTAAAGGGATTACAACATTGTAAGCTAGCACTTTTCAAAGAAAATGGTGGTTGGTTCTATCGCTTTTGTAAAGACTATAAACTTAGCAACATACATTTTTCAGAACAAAACATCTATACATTGCGCGACGCGGAGGGTAATCAACTAGAAGACATCCGAACGCCAGCTGAAAACAATGCCGTTGCCAACCAAATTAGCCAACATATTCGCCAATTTACATCTGAACCCGACACTATGCTCCATGTATCTATCGCTGGCGGTAGAAAAACGATGGGATTTTATGCTGGCTATGCTTTGTCAATGTTTGGGCGCGAGCAAGACAGGTTATCGCATGTGTTGGTAGCACCTGAGTTTGAAAGTCATCCTCATTTTTTCTATCCAACGCCTTACTCTCAAGTTATACGAACACGCGATCAACAGAATATCCTGGATATACGAGACGCCAAAGTAGATTTAGCCTACCTACCCTTTGTAAGACTACGAGATGCCATATCGCCCGACTTACTGCAAGCACTCGACTTTAACAGCCTAGTAAATCAGTTGCAGCGAACGTTTGAAGAGCCAACCCTGTTGGTCAATACGATCAAACGAAGCCTAGAGATTAATCAAAACACAATTGTATTAACCCCAGCCAATTTCATATTTTACTATTGGATGATTGAGCGCCTGTTAAATGGCGAACCAGGCATACGAGTGCCACCAGAAAATTACCCTAATACAGAGTACCGTGACCACTATTTACGCTTAAAAGATAAACTCATAGGTCCCATGCGCGATATGGACCGCACAATAGAAGCCATAAAAATGGGGATGTCGAAAGAATTCATCGCACAACGAAAAACCAGCAATTGTATTGAACATGGCCTTAGCCTTAACCCAAAAAAAATTAACATTATTTAAACGAAAAACCATACCAACGCTTAGTTAATTTGTCACAACCTTGCCAGAGTTGACTGGTAAGAAAAAAAAGGCAACAATGTAAAAAACAATCAAGGAAACATTCGATGACATTGATTAACCAAACAACACGCCTTGCATTTGCAGCACTTATTCACGACTTGGGTAAACTCACAGAGCGAGCCAAAATCAATTACCCTCAAAGCGAAATTGCCCTTGCTCAACAACTCTACTGCCCCACAAAAAAAACCAACGGATACAGCTTTCCAACACATAAACATGCTGCGTTTACCGCACTTAGTCTAGAAGAAATAAATCCAAGCCTACCCGTACTTAAAGGCACCGATTTTAGCCCATTCGCCCATAGCGAAAGTCGTGATGCTGATGATTCACTTATTAATGCCGCAGCCAAACACCACAAACCAGACACGTTACTGCAATGGATCATTGCCAAAGCCGATAGAGTTGCATCGGGTTTTGAACGCGAACAATTTGATGCCTACAACCTAGCAGACGAAAAAACAGAAACCGGCAAAAACCACTATCAAGCCAGATTATTATCATTGTTTGAGTTAATTGATATAAGCCAACAAAAAGACATCTCGCCGGCACAACTGCAATACCGAATTCCACTACAGCCTCTAACCGTTAAATCGCAATTTCCTTTAAAAAGAACGCAATGCGAACCTGCAGACGATTCCCAGGCACAGCAAGAGTATGCAAAACTATGGTCGGCATTTAAACAAGCGCTAGATACCATTCCAACCGCTACCCAAGCACAACTGCCGCTTTGGCTAGAACACTTTGATAGTTTACTTCTACAGTATTGTCATGCAATACCCTCAGCAACCGCGTTTGGGGCGCGGCCAGACGTTAGTCTCTACGACCACAGCAAAGCAGTGACAGCACTAGCAACCGCATTATGGCGCTACATAGAAGAAACAAACCAACACCAACAAGCACATCAAGCACTCTCACGTTTCGATAAACAATTTGACCAACAGCCAATCTACACTCTGATACAAGGGGATTTTTTTGGCATCCAAAACTTCATTTTTAATGATGATGAAGCTGGCAATAGTCAAAAGCATGCCGCTAGGCTTATGCGCGGACGCTCTTTCCAAATATCACTGCTCAGTGAGCTTGCCGCTGTCAAACTTTTAGATGCGCTTGAACTTCCAGGTACCAGCCAAATCATTAACGCGGCTGGTAAATTTATGATAATTGCACCGAACACAGAACGCACACACCAAACCCTAACTAAAATCCAACAAGAAATTTCCACTTGGTTTTTAGAACAAACCTATGGCCAATCAGGTATTGGCTTAGTAAGCGTTAATGCGTGTCATGAGGATTTTTTAACAAAATCCACTGACAAAAACACCGGCTTTAGTGGACTACTGAGTCGCTTATTTGAACAACTTGAAATCGCTAAATACCAACGCTACAACCTAACATCAACGCAGCAATCGCCAGTATTTGAAGACTATCTGGCACGAGTGCAAAAAGCTGGCGGCGTTTGCGCTATAAATGGGCGTTACCCAGCCGATGGTAATCTCCAAGAAACCAAATTAGCACGGCTAACACAAGATCAAATCACCCTTGGTAAACTGCTCGCAGACCCAAGCAACAGCCATTTAATTATTTATAACAAACCGCCGCACAAAAGTGATTTAAAACTCAGTATGCTAGGCTACTACGTACGAATTGCTAGCGCCGACACCGCGCACAAAATAACCAACAGCCAAGCTGAACTTAAAGACATCAGTCGAATGTTTGATATAGCGCTACCACCGACCAAAGATGATGAGCCCATCTTTAAAGGTTACGCCAAACGCTTTATCAATGCCTATGTACCCTTATTTAGCCACCATGACCTACTGCTAAAAGAGCGATATAGCAAACTTGATGCAGAAGAACAATTATTCACGCAAGGCGATTCAAAAACCTTACACCATTTAGCTGCCGAAGACAGACAAATGAAAGCCGATGAAAAATGGGTTGGCATTTCAGCACTGCACACATTAAAAGGTGACATTGATAATTTAGGGCTTATCTTTCAACAAGGCCTAACAACACCATCAAGTGCCCACAGCCGCCAACACCAACGCAGTATAACCTTTGCAAAAATGGCAAGCCTATCCCGTCAACTCAACCAGTTTTTTACTGTTTACTTACCCTGGCTATGCCAAAACCGCTTTCCAAACAGCTACACCGTATTTGCGGGTGGCGATGACTTTTTCCTAATAGGACCCTGGAAAAAACAACTGGAACTCGCAAAAACACTCAGAGAAGACTTTGCCAACTTCACCGCACAGAATCCACAACTGAGCTTTTCAGCGGGACTATCCCTAACAAAAGCAAAGCTACCCATTCGTCAAATGGCCAAATTTGCCGAAGAAAGCCTTGAGCAAGCCAAACAGCATGAAAACAGCATTACCAAGCAAACAAAAAACGCCATCAGTCTATTTAACACCCCCTTTAACTGGGACGAACTTAATCAAATTTATGCCGCTTACAACGCACTACTAGACCTACAGTTTGACCACAACCAACTGCTATCCACTGGCTATATCTACGGTCTTCTTGAGCTATGTGATATGGGTTACAGAGCCAAAAACCCCTCAAGCAAACCCAATCCACGCGATTTCAGTTGGCGTTCAAAACTTGTGTATCGCACGCAACGCCTAATTAAAGACAAAACTGAAAAGCAAGCTGTTGCCGACCAGCTTATCAGCCTTATTGGTAATGAAATTAACAAACACCCACTCGCTTTTAAAGCCGTTATTCAACTTTATTTGTATAGCCATCGTGCTTAATAACCCAAGCCAAAGGAGCCTACCTTGAAAACACTACTTGACAAAATCAATCTAAACCAGATTGATGACCAACTCTTTGACACCACGGCTGAACAGATTGCACAGGCATTTGGTACGCCTTACAAAGTGGAAAAAAATAACAGAACAAAAGAACCTAAAGACGCCAATAAAAGCTCACAAATCCGCCGATTTTATGAAGACCTATTGAACTGGGAAACACAGCTCAATCGAGCAACCAGCAAGAAAGAACGCGATCAAAAATACGCCGAATTACTACCGCTAATAAAAATGCTAAATGCCAAAGTTGCCTATGCACATGGGCGCGATACCGTTGACGACCAATTTAGAGACTTTATCAACCATTGCATTCGCCAACTAACACCAGATCAGCCCAATGGTTTTAAGCATTTCAAACTACTATTTGAAGCCGTAATTGGTTTTATGAAAAATAAAGCTTAACAAGGAGCCCAACATGACACTTCAGCTTACCAAAATTACCCGAATCGAAGCCACCCTGGAATTACTCACGGGCATGCACATTGGCGCAGGGTCAGATGTGATGCATATAGGTGGTATCGACAACCCGGTTATTAAAAACCCAATCGACAACAAACCCTACATCCCGGGTTCATCATTAAAAGGTAAAATTCGCAGCCTTCTAGAGTGGCGAGCAGGCCTGGTAGGGCCAACCCAAGGCGCACCGGTTGGATTAAATCATCTAAAAGAACTAACCAGCGTGCAACAAATAGAAGCCAAAAAAATCATTCAACTATTTGGAGCATCTGGCGACACTAAAAACACAGAACTGGCCTTAACGCTTGGGCCAACCCGCTGTTCATTTTGGGATGCAAAACTCAATGAAGACTGGTACCAAGCAGTACTAGAATTAGGTGTTAGCATCACAGAAGATAAAACCGAAAACACCATTGACCGAATTAGTGCGACAGCAAAAAACCCACGCCACACAGAACGCGTTCCTGCCGGTGCCCAATTTCAATTTACCCTCACCTTCAAACATCTACTAAGCGACGACGAACAACAACTCATACCCCTACTGCTTCAAGGGCTCAAACTACTTGAAACTGAAGGGCTTGGTGGCTCTGGTTCACGCGGTTACGGTAAAGTTAAATTCATTGACGTCAAACTCAACGGCCAAACGCTTGCTGATTTTGACACACTTGACCCGTTCGCCGCTTAACGAGACCTCAAAAGAGAACTGGATTTATGAACCTCTACAAATTAACGCTACGCCCACAAAGCGCATTTATTACGCCGTTAAAAGGGGACACCCTATTTGGCCAACTATGCTGGCAAATTCGTGAAAGCTTTGGTGAAGCGCGGCTAACAGAGCTGCTTAGCGGTTACACGGCAAATACCCCGTTTGCCGTGGTAAGCGATGCGTTTATTCAAGGCACCTTACCGATGCCAAATGTACCGATGCACCTAAAAACAGGCGCAAGCCAACAGGGGCAACTAAAAAAGCTCAAAAAAATTAAATTTATTAATGTAGAAGCACTCCACCTGCCACTAAAAAACTGGCTCAGCAACGCAAAGACACTGGAAAGCAACGGCTTGCCACAAAGCTTTCAGGGCCTACACAACAGTATTAATCGTCTAACCAACAGCACTACCGGCGATGCGTTCTCGCCTTTTACACTTAATAAATACAGCTACCCAAACAACAGCCTATTGGACTGCTACTTGGTGTTAGACACCACAAAATTAGACCTTGAAGAAGCCAAAGAAATAATAGCAACCATTGGTTTAATAGGTTATGGGCGCAAAGCCAATACCGGGCATGGCAAATTTAGTCTTGAAAGCATCGAGAAAATCGAACCCTCAACCTACGCAAACCCGAATGGACAAAGCTACCTTACCCTAGCCCCCTGTCGAGTAGCGCCTGAAGGTTGGAATACGCCACAATGTTACTACCAACTATTTACCCGCTTTGGCCGCCATGGCATCCAGCTTGTACACACACAACCCTTTAAACAACCGGTTATGCTCATGGAAACCGGAGCCGTTTTAACCCCCCAAAAAATGGATGCCGACACATTATTTATTGGCCAAGGACTAACCGGAATCTCGCAAGCCCAACCCCAAGCTGTACAACAAGCTTACAGTCCGGTACTGCGTATAGACCTTGGTACTCAACCCAACAATGATTAAAAGAGAACTCGCATGAAATCTTGGCAAGAAAATCTCACACTCGTTCCAATTAGCTCAATCCATATTGGCTGTGGACAAGACCTCGACCCCACGGAGTATGTCATTCACGACCAGCTCATCCATCATTACACCCACCTACAAATGTTCCATGCGCTTAATCCTAAAACTCTAAGCGCAATAACCAAGCTGGCCGAAAATGCACGCAGCGCAGAAGACCAACTTGCCCTGCGCAGCCTCATCTACCAACATCGAGATGAACTAGCACAACAATCGAACTATCAGTTTTTAGTGAGCCCAGGTCTGATAGAAAAATACCAAGCGACAATTAATAAAGTCGCCCACAAAGACAATAAAGCACAAAATAAACTAGCGCTAATACGCCATGCACACAATCCTGTTACACAACAAGCCTATATTCCAGGATCGAGCCTAAAAGGCGCCATTCGGACCGCAATAACCAATCAACTCATTCAAGCAAAAAAAATAACAACCATCAAGCAACCTAAATCCGATGATTTACAAAAAAAGCTCCTGAACTATAAAAATGTGGCACAAGACCCTTTTAAGCGCCTAAAAATTAGCGATGCCATGAGCCAACGGCCTATTCAAAAATTTCAGATTGCAACCAATTACGCAAAAAATATAGAAAAAAGAGCTGGCGGAGGAATACCCGTACAAATTGAAACAATCCAAATTGGCAGTCAATTTACGTTTAACGCACAATTTAAACCCTATGAACCCAATCAAAATTCATTTAGCACCGACATCCCAAATATCATTGATAATCTCAACCTATTCTACTTGCCAAAGCTCAAGAAAGACCTACAAAACTGGCAAAACGACACACGAATCAACGCAGAATGGAAAGCACAGCTAAACCAATTAATCTCCGTTCTAAGCCAAGACATAGCCCAAAACAACATCGCTTTTATTCGATTAGGTCACTATGCCGGCGCGCTATCAAAAAGCTGGGATGGCATACGAAAAATAGCAAACGTCAAAATCATAGATTTTCGTAATCCGGCAAAATTCATGCAAGACACTAAAACCTTCTGGTTGGCCGAAAACGCCCAACCGCTCGGTTGGGCAATCATCGCCAGAGGCCAGCTACCTGCACAGCTAACTACCTTTATCGCAGGATTAAGCGCCCAAGACCAAACCCAATACAGCCAAATTCAAGAACGCCAACAACACTATGCACAAATAAAACAACAGCGGATAGAACAAAAACAACGTCAACTCGCAAGCCAACGACAACAAGAGCAAGAACAAGCGGCAAAACAAGCCGCCATCAGCAAACTAAGCCCAACGCAACGATTAATCTATGAACTCAATGAAGATTTTACACAAGAGAAAGCCAATAACCGACAAAACCCAGCGGGTGAGCTGCGCGTTAAAATAAACGAACTCATTGACATGGCAGCCAACCAGGCCTGGTCACGAGATGAAAAAAACCAACTTAAACAAACCTGTATTGAAATATTTCAATACTGGAAAATCGATGTCAAAAAAAATAGCAAAGTGAAAGACAAGCTGAAGTTACTTAATGAACAATAAGTAGACCACTATGATCGAAACCTTCCGATTTACCCTCAAAACCCAATCGACCATGAACTGGCCTACCCAGGCCGGTTCTATGTTGCGCGGCGCCTTTGGGCACACGCTCAAGCGCCTCAGTTGCATGACCAAACAACCGGTGTGCAAAAATTGCCCCTTGGTTAATACCTGCCCCTATACCGCCATTTTTGAAACCCAAGCGCGCACGAACCAAACCAACCGACCCAGCCCCTACATTATTCAACCGCTTCCGTCTGCCACCAGGGCAGCAACGCACCAATTCGATCTTACCCTGATAGGAAAAGACACACTAAACCAACTACCGTTAATTTTCTACGCCTGGGAAAACGCATTAGCGGGCGGATTAACCAAACACGCTATACCGGCAAAACTTCACCAGGTAACGCACCAAAATACCTGCCTTGTTGACAATGGCGTGCCATTAACACTAGCGTTCGAACCCACGCCACTGCCGCAAGCGAATCCACAAAACCAAACTTTAAACATCACCATCAAAACACCCATGCGATTAGAGCAACGTAACCAACTCATAGGCCAAGCCGAATTTAGCCTGAACGGGTTGTTTACACACATAATTCGCCGTAACAAATTCATGTTTCAACACCACCTACCAGAAACCTCATTTAACTTTGCCATAAACCTAGCAAATTTAAGCGACGCAAAGCCACACCAACAAACACTAACGTGGCAAGATTGGCAGCGCTATTCAAATCGCCAACAACAAGCCATGACACTGGGCGGCTTAGTAGGCCAAATTCAACTCAAACCCCATACACTGACGCCACAACAATACCAACAACTGCAAATCGTACAACGTATAAACATTGGCAAACACACCGTCTTTGGTATGGGTGCTATTGAACTCCAATAATCCAAACCTTGCCGCCAACACCATCACCTTGAACCCTATACCAGGCCAGGTATAGGTCACCCCCAGCGAGACCAGCACTCCGAATTACCACCACGATTTAATCCCCTATTTGTCGGGGCTCTATTTGAATCGTGTGTGTTAGTGTCGACGGATGGGCGCCGGCTTACGTCTTAATCCCCTATTTGTCGGGGCTCTATTTGAATTCTGAAATGTGCCGCTACATGATGCGGTCATCTATGTCTTAATCCCCTATTTGTCGGGGCTCTATTTGAATGCACAAAACGAAGAACAAGTAAGAGGGATGCCCGTGTCTTAATCCCCTATTTGTCGGGGCTCTATTTGAATGGATATCATTCATTTATGGCGGTGCTAGGGCACAGTCTTAATCCCCTATTTGTCGGGGCTCTATTTGAATGCACAAAACGAAGAACAAGTAAGAGGGATGCCCGTGTCTTAATCCCCTATTTGTCGGGGCTCTATTTGAATGGATATCATTCATTTATGGCGGTGCTAGGGCACAGTCTTAATCCCCTATTTGTCGGGGCTCTATTTGAATATAGCACCCACAATTGGTTCCAATACGGTTGAGTATGTCTTAATCCCCTATTTGTCGGGGCTCTATTTGAATGAGGGTATTCAGTCCGACATCGATGCGGATACTACCGGTCTTAATCCCCTATTTGTCGGGGCTCTATTTGAATCGTTTCGTAAGTGTCAACGCTTGCGAAAAAAATCCGTCTTAATCCCCTATTTGTCGGGGCTCTATTTGAATGCCTGATCACGCAAGATGAGCTGAGCGATCTTCGGTCTTAATCCCCTATTTGTCGGGGCTCTATTTGAATGAGGTGGTAGGGGTCGAGGTAAATCACCCCCGTATCTGTCTTAATCCCCTATTTGTCGGGGCTCTATTTGAATTAATATTAATTGACAAACCCCGGGGGTTTGATAGTCTTAATCCCCTATTTGTCGGGGCTCTATTTGAATCCGTGGGACGGGCATAAGCGTGGTTTTTGCCATGTCTTAATCCCCTATTTGTCGGGGCTCTATTTGAATCGTTGTGGATAATTTATCCGCTTATTTTTCAATAACTTAGAAAGCATCTTAGCTGGTTTATTTTCCAGCCAAAAACTTATCTTTTTAGTTTGGCACTTTTGCATATAGTTATCCACATTTTTAAAGAAACTAATCAATTGTAACTATTAAAAAAATTTGCACCATCTATTCACCATCGTCTCACAGCTTGCAGACCAATGACTACAAGGCTAAAATCCATTGATATTTTACTCTAATTCTGGCTTTTTGGCATGGTCAATACCTTTCAAAAGTGCCTCTGGGATTTGTGTTTGTTGGTTGTTTTTTATTTCCAGCCATTGCTTGGTTCGCTGCCATGCATTGGCTTTTGCATCTTGGTCCATTAATAGGCTTTCATGTAGGCTACTGCCGTATAACCATAGGGTTTGGGCGCTTTCGATTGGGTAGGTCCTAACATCGTCTAGCTTAGGGTTAATTAGGCTTGCTAGTTCCGCCATAATGGTTTCCATTCTTTGTTCACTGGCTAAAACTAAATAAACCGATTTTTGTAAGGCTAAGCCAAATTTTTTAATATATTTATGCACCCTTTGGAGTCGTTTTGGGTTTTTGATGTCATAGGCTAATATGTGCCAGTGCGCTTTTTTTTTCATTTAAAAGTTCCTTTATTTGATATAAAAGATTTGCTGAAAAAATCCTAGGCTACCCCCCGTGCCGCGGTTATAGATTGGGCGTGATGGATTTACCCACTCGAGGAGGACTCGATCGGTTGTTGGGTCTGCTAGGCTACTCAACTCGGCAAACAATTTTTTGGCTTGGTTGGCGCTTAATAAACACTCATGCACTGATTTTTGCCCATCTAAACGCCATCTTTTTAAGGTGTTGAGCATTTTAAGTCGAGTGGCATTGTCTTTTATGTCATATGCAATAATTGCTGAATATTTATTTGGCATGCTGTCATTCCTGTTTAGGTGTGGGTTTTCTTACCTAACCAACATGGTTTTTTAAAAAGTCTGTTAATTGTTCTAATTGTCGCCAAACGTCACTTTCAACACTGGGTTTGCCGTGAATAATAAGCTGGCTTATTAGATGCAATGGAATGGTTTGTTTTGTTGTTTCTGGTGTGCGAATAACCAGGGTGGTGCTTTCGATACTAACCTGGGAATCTTTACGATCTATAACGACTGGAAATGCATTCATGATAATCCCTCTCTTCGTATGTATGCCGAGTATTATCATGAAGCATTTTTTTATAAATGTATCGTTTCACAAGTTTGTGGTTTTAGGCGTTTTTGGCTAACTGCGCCAGCAGTTGTTGCTTTGAGCTTAGAACGGTAATGTGATTTTGTTTGCAGGTTTCGTAAAAATCTTCTTTGCGCTGTTGATTGGTGATGCTTTGATCAAATAGTGGGCTAACAAACAGGTAGTATTCTAGTTTGCCAGCACGCACTAGTGATGTTATTTGGCGTATGATGTCTTTTAATTTTGTTTCATCTACAGGCTCAACCTTGGCTTCTATCAGCTGGAGGTTTCCCTGCTTAATAAGTACAAAGTCTAAATCTCGTGTGGGCTCTCTTATTTCAACACTTCGTGCAAAGTGTGTAACGCCCGCTTCTGTTAACCAGTGTGCCAGCAGGGTTTCAAGCCAAACACCTGCTACCCATTTTTTCCAATTTTTGTTTTTTGTATTATTTTTACCGGGTAATGTAAGCTGCGTTTCGTTGACACTAATGGCCTGGGCATCTAATTCGGCAAGCTCCTTACACCATGCTTTGAAAGCGGTTAGATCGTTGGTTTGAATTGTGTTTAGATCAATGGTTAGCATTTTGCCCACTGGTGCATCACTAGTATGCCATAGGGTTTTAAAAAGTTGGGCTAAAACTCGGTGCGGATGATTCGGGTTTTCGGGTAAAAAAGCATCCCAAATTTTCTGCGCTATAGCCGTTGCTTGGGGGTTCAAATCAATTTTGTTGTGGGTAACAAAACAAGGTGTGTAGGTTCTAATGGCTTGGAGTGGCAATGGGGCCTTTAGTGGATAGTCTGGTAAGACACTATCATCTAATGTCCAGCGTTGCAGGGTTTGCTGGTTCATTGCCTTGTAGTGTATTTCTGCCCATGAGAGTGCCTTAATCAATTGGATTGGAATAATTTTGGTTCCACCATTGATATTAAGAATCCATTTTTCGTCCGTGTGTGTTTGGTAATGTGGTGTTAAGTATTGGTTTATCCACTGATTCAGTTCGGCAAAATTTTCCCCACTAAATCCTTCTGTCGCTGTAATAATAATTACCTGTAGGCTTGGGTAATCTTCATTCATGACTTGTTTGAAACGCTTTGCTGCTTCACTAAACCGTAGGTTTGATGTATGAATCAGCCATAGCGTTTTTGGCAGGACGGGCTGGGAAATAACCGACGTTAAATTGGGTAAATTATGTTCTGAAATGATAATGACATAATTTATTACTTGATGGCTAGGCTGTTTCATATCGTTTTTTTGGTCATCGCTTAATGAAAATTAAAGGGCAGCAGCTGATTGAGCTTATTTAGCAATTGCGCGCCTGATGGTTTTTGTGGCCAGTCGTCAAATTTTTCCCAAGGCGCATGCTGGAGCTGTTGTTTTATTTGTTCTTTATCCAATTGTGCAGCTGATACAGGATAACCCAGGCTTGCAGCCATCGCGGCTATCACTAACCCAATATAGCGCAATATCGCACCTTGTAGTGGTTGACTGGTTAGGTTTATGGCTTCTTCAAACTGTTGCTTTGCCAATTTTGGTTGGCCATTGAGTGAGAGTAGATATCCTCTGTAGGCATAAATCCATTCCCAGGGATGCGCTTGATCGTTGTAAGTCCAATCGGATTGGTAGCTTAAATAGCTTTGTATTTCTTGAGCAAATACACTGGGTTGGTACACAAAAGCTCGCAACATTAAGTAATGGCTGTAGTAGATAGTGGGATTATCAACATCAAACCCCGTTGCAAAGCTTTTAATCGTGTTAGTAGCGTTTGGTTTACTAAGGTTGATATGCGCTAATAACTCATTTTGCCATTGTGTATTAAGCCAAGTCATTTTATTAAGTATGGCATAGGTACGCGTTTGTATAGTTTCGCGCTCTGCCCTTTCTTTATCACTTAAACGACTAAACAAGGCAATCGCTTGTTCGAAGCGCGTATTAGCGATTTGCTGCTGTCCTTTAAATGCGGCTAATTGACCCATTGTTGATTCTAATTTCGCATATTGCATAAGGCCAACAGTTGCCGGTTTTTCTTTTAGCCATTTATCTACTAGTTCTTCGGCAAGCGAAAACTGGAAGCTGTTCGTGGCGGCTGAGGCAATTTTCAAGGCGAGATCACACATGCCAGGGGCGTCTTCGTCACGCATTTGGTTCATTAATGCTATGGCTTGTGCAATAAGCGAAAGATCCATCGCCCCTTGGTGATTTTGCAGGGCTAACTGGGTGCTAAGCCACTGCGCTTGTATGGCAGCGCTCCAACTTGCTGCTGGGGGCTTGGAATTATGCAACCAGTTTAGAATGAAGCCTAACTGGCGTAGATTATAGTTTTTTAACTTAATTTTATTTGTAACTGTCATTAAATAGCTTTGCCAGGTTGCAGGCTGATTTTTTACTTTGCTACCGTGGCCATTCATCACCGTTTTTAAAAGACTGTTGTCTGGTTCTTCTGAGAGATTAAGCATAATTTCATACCAGTCGGTGGCATTAAAACTTCCGGTCGGATTAAGCAGTAAAAATAGTCTGTCAACACTAGCTATGTCGGGGCGCAATAAACAGTGGTGCTCCATTTTTGATAATTGGAGTCGATGGCGACTGGCTGCAGCAGGGCTCCCCCACATATGTGCAACGGTATCTACATAACCATTATAAGCATCATCTTTACTGATAAACTCCATGGTGAGCTGTAGGTTTTCAAACCGCTGCTGCTCAATCGCCTGTAATTCACTTTCTACACGCTGCGCAATGGCTTTAATTGGAAAGCTTTGTTGATTATAGCTGGCATATTGCTCTACTAAAAAACGAACCTGGGTTTGGTCTTTCGGTTCGATAGGTAACAACAAAACCACCCAGCGCACCAGCTGATAAATAGCATCAAACCATCCTTGCTTAATATCATGGCCAGCATCTTTTACCGTAAAACCAAACACCCCAACGGAACTGTTTAATAGGTTTTGTATCACCCTATCATTTTCAACATCGGGCTGTTCGGTAGCATGGTGTTTTTGCAATGCCGGCAACTGACCCTGGGCATAATCTGGCACTAGCACTGCCACAACACGACCTAACTCAACTTGTGAGTAATCAAGTGATTGTGCTTGGTGGTCAAATTGCTTACCTGTCTCATCGACATAAATTAACCAGTTTTTAGCGGGTTTTAGGTGACGTAAATTATTGGGATGTGCGCCATTATTAAAAATGGGGGGGGGTAAACAAACTCGCTGTTGCTGCGGGCGTTTAATATGATTTTGCTGATTAATTAAACGTAATTTTTGTTTGTTCGCGAAATAATGGATTGTTTTGTTGATTTTCGCATCTATGGCATTTTTGATTCGCGGTATGTCGTAACCGGGTTGAGTGAAAATCCAATTCGATAGTGTTACCCGATCAATCGGCTTTCTTGAAACCTTGAGCTCAGTAACCTTTTGGTCTAGTTGCTCTAGTAATAACTTAGTTTGTGCGCCATCTTGGCGAGCTTTGTTAATTTTTTTAGCAAAACTAGCATCTGTTTGCACACGACTGTAAGCCTCATCCAGCAACTCATTAAATATATGTTGCAAATCTTTTGTTAAGGTAAAGTAACTATGCCGAAATATCTCATGACATAGCTCACAGCCCTTTAAATGTGCATAAGCACGTGGCTTAAGTGGTGTTTGATCGGCAACTGGCTCGGGGACTAGATCAGCTTCTTCAACGTCTACAAAACGAATATCACCAGTGATTAAATCACGCCACTGACTTCCCATTTCTAAATATAAGTGGGCCGCATTTGGAAATAGGCGCTGCGCCGCAGTCCAATAAAGAACTGAAGACTTTTCGGCCCCCAAAACATAAGTAATATTAACCAAACCTAGTTGTTTTAGCTGCTTTTCAATAGATTCTAGGTTTTTTTCAGTTGCAGAAATATTTACAGGTTCGATGCTCTCCTCAAATGACGCTAGCATCTGTAAGTCGAATGGTTCAAGTAATAATGCCTTAGCCATAATCTATACAATTCCTTTTTATAATCCTTCCAATGGTTTTAACAGCTATACATTACCCATATAGTGCATATATAATACTCAAATAGTACCAAAAAAATTATTAAAGTATCGTTAAAGTAACAAGTATTTTAACTCAACCAAACAACCAGGCCTGGTTGAATTATCCAACAACTTGCAACAAACGATTCACAACTGTGCCGTTACATTAATAATTATTAATAGTCGAATTAAAATTTTTATTAAATCTAAAACCTATACAATCAATCAATCAATAAATAAATAAATTTACACAGCATCTCTTAGCGAAAGTGTAGACTTTAGGCAATTATCAAGTGAAGCCAGCAGTTCATAACCAGTGATTGAGCCAAATTGAACGGTAGGTTCAAATCTTAAAGCATCATCGTAAAAGTGCACTCTCAAAATATTCGGATTTATTTCATAGATTGGTAGGCCAAGAATCTGAAAAACAACAGCTTTAAAATCCTTTGACTGCTCTAGAATAAATTTTTCAGTGATTAAATTTGAGCGTTCTATAAGATTTTCAGACAATGTTGACTTATGGGAACCTCGAATAACTTTAGGGTAAATCGCTGTTTGCCCTAAAAACCGATTAATAGCGCGTTTTTTGCGTGAATCTCACGCTTTTTTGTTCGTTTTGGTGTCTCTCGATGCCATTTTACCGGCATCAAGAGACACTTTGCCTGTCAGGCGGCCTTGCACGGCTGGTTTTCTAACCATGCTAGGCGTTTAATATTGTGGCATAACGCCATCATGGCCATTTTGAAGTTGGCGCGTG
This sequence comes from Thiomicrospira sp. R3, assembly GCF_029581415.1. GTDB lineage: Bacteria > Pseudomonadota > Gammaproteobacteria > Thiomicrospirales > Thiomicrospiraceae > Thiomicrospira. The sequence goes on from NZ_CP121121.1 coordinate 811,143, forward strand.
CCTGGCCAATGGTGCGGATACATTTACCGCCCATGTGCGCGATGGAGGCAAAGCTGTGCTCAACGCGGGCACGTACCTTGGCGATACGGTTATTGCGTTTTTGTTGAGCTGGGCTCAGCGGTTTGTTTCGCTTGCCTTTGCGCTGGATGTGAACTCGGTGTTGTTTTTGTTTGAGTTCCGCTTCACGTTGCTGCCCGGTGTAGCCGCTGTCGGCATAGATGTCTTGACTGGTATTGGCGCACAGCACCTTGTCAAAGTGGTTGGTGTCATGCGGTGCGGCCGTATCCGGGTGAATTGCTCGAATCAGTTTGTGTTGGTTGTCGATGTTCACGGTGAGCTTGTAGCCAAAGGTGCTTTGACCATGCTTTTTGGTCCAGGTTGCATCGAGGTCTTTTTGTCGACGTTTAGCTGGCGACCAGTCGGCGGGTATGGCGTTTTGTTTGATGAGTGCTTTTTCTTTTTTAGTGAGTTTTTGTTTGGGGGCTGGAATTAAGCTGGCATCAATGATTTGCCCACCGCGCGCAATATAGCCTTGTTGATTGAGTTGGCTATCGAGAGCTTGAAACAGCTGGTTAGCACCGGCTTGACCAAGACGGTTTTCAAACGTCCAAATAGTGGTGCGGTCGGGAACCGTGAGCGCATCGGTTAAACCGCAAAACCGCTTGTAACTCATTCGATCAAGCAGTTGGTACTCCATCTGCTCATCAGAATGGTTATAGAGGTGCTTGAGAACCAATATCCGAACCATCACATCCAGTGGATAAGGCGGACGGCCACCTTTGGATTGGTCGCCATAGTCAATATAAGACGCTATCGACTGGGCTAAGGCATCGAAGTCGATATGCTGGGCAATGTCTTGCAGCGGATCACCAAGATGGTTGAGTTTATCTTGATGATACACTTGGGCAAACAAGTCAGTTTTTAAGGCGGTGCGTTTGGTTTTCATAACAGATCCTGTCACAATTTTAACGATGGCACTATTTTACCAGGCCTGGTTTTAGGTGGGGGTTATTCGAGGTTCCCATAAGGTGGATCGTGAGTTTCAGTTTTGGCAGGAGGGTTATCACCCTGAATGGATTCAGAATGATGAGATGATGCGGCAAAAGATGGGTTATATTCATCTGAACCCGGTCAAGCGGGGGTACGTTGATTTGGCTGAACATTGGCGTTATTCGAGTGCGCGTGACTTTGTCGGTTTAACAGGCCTGCTTGAAATTGAACCTTTTGTTTAGTGCGTGCGTGTTGGCTCTGCCACGGACAGCATGGGAGCGAGGGCTGTATATTCTGGTTACTCTCGTTCCCACGCTGAGCGTGGGAATGCCGAGCAAGTGGTAGTTGGTCTTGCTGGTGGGCGCTCCCACGCAAAGCATTGGAAGCAGAAAAATGATCATAACCAGTGATGAATAAAACCAATACCGATAGGGTTTGCTGAGGTGATGGTCTTTAAGTAGTTTTAATTAAAGTTGAGAAATAGTTTGCGCGTACATGTCACAAAAAAATTAGCCGAAAAACTCCCTCAAATTGATTTGAATAATGGTGTTGAACAATCTAGCCCTTGGGGTGATTGGCATGCGCATATTTATCTAATTCAGCGCAAACAATGTGTGTTGTTTTGTCATGATGAAACCCGTTTTGCAGTGTTATTAACCGGCTTGAAGAAGGCGGATTTTGCTAATTTAAAACACTTGTTTCAAGAGATATTTATCAACGCATTGATAAAAATGAATTACCCGCCTGACTTGGTCGAGAGGGTGGCTAATCAACTTGATCAAGAAACGATGGTGTTTGACAGCAAAATCAACCGTTCTGTGCAATCCAGTTTGCGGATTTTGCATGAAGAGTTGGATTGGATGTTGTATCACGACCAAAAACATATTGATGATGTGTCGCTTTATGTTTATCCCGCTTGGAGCGCTGATCAACCACGCTCCATTAAATTGGGGCGCAAACAATATTATTCGCTTGCAAAACATTCGCTTCTTTATAGCTTGGCCAAAGCGATGGCCTATAGCGATTGTCGTTATCAAATCGATATTTCCTGTATTCCTGAGTCTTGTCACAGTGAGCAGGACTATTTGCAATTTGCTCAGCTGTTTGATGGCCTTAACTACGCCGGAAGTGCGGGTCGCCTAGAGGAGATTGGGGTTCGATTGGCAAAAGTGCACTCTAGACCTAAAGGCTTTCCTGATGATATAAATCAGCTTCGTGCGGCTCTTTATTGGCAATATCTGCAATATCAAAATAACTCGGATGCAGATAGTGTTTTTAAAACAGGCCATGTTATTGACTTGGTGATGCGTATCAAGTTTTTACTGGAAAACGACGGTTAACAACAGAAATCAATCTGATGTGTGACTGCCAATCTTGTTTCTGCGATACGTCATTGCGTATCAAGGCGTGTTAAGCGGTATAATATGAGACAGTTTTTGCTGGCGTGTGTTTAAGCAAAATTGATTTTGCTACAGTCTAGTGGAAGATGTATAAGCGCCTAAAATTGCACCGGTTTTTTCTAAAATTTTGTTTTTGTAGGGTTTTAGTTTTCAGAACCTGATCACCTTCATTTCGATAGTTAATTTACTCCTTAAACCTATTTCATCTTTTGCTTGTACGTATTCGGTGTGCGCGGCTTATCCTATTTACAATCCATGTCGCAATAACGAGTTAGTAAAACTAGACCTTTTTATAAGTCCTTGTAGAATTATGCTTTTTACTCATGGTTGTTCTGGGATTAGGCTGGTTTATGGTGCTAACAAACTCAACGAAGGCTGTTCTAACTGAAACAGACATCATCACCAAATTCATCTTGCCAGCGGTGATTCAAAACGGTTGGGATAATCTCACTCAAATTCGCCAAGAAGTAAAACTGCGTGATGGTAAAGTGGTGGTGCGCGGTCAAATTGCGGCCCGTAAAACCGTAAAGTCAGCTGACATTGTTTTGTATTACAAACCCAATCTGCCGCTTGCGGTGATTGAAGCCAAAGCCAATAAACACGAAATCGGCAAAGGTATGCAACAGGCGTTGGATTATGCAGGCCTGCTGGATGTGCCGTTTGTGTTTGCCAGCAATGGCGATGGTTTTATTTTCCACGACAAAACCGCGACCAGCGGTGCGATTGAAACTCAACTCAGCCTCGAAGACTTTCCAAGCCCAGAAGCCCTGTGGCAAAAGTATTGTGCCTGGAAAGGTTACACGGATTCACAACTGCCGATTATTACCCAACCTTATCACGATGACGGCAGCGGCAAATCACCGCGTTATTACCAACTGCAAGCGATTAACAAAACCATCGAGGCCATCTCCGCCGGTAAAAACCGGATTTTACTGGTCATGGCAACCGGCACCGGTAAAACCTATACCGCGTTTCAGATCATCTGGCGGTTATGGAAATCGAAAGCCAAAAAACGCATTCTGTTTTTAGCCGATCGAAATGCTCTGGTTGATCAAACCAAAGATAATGACTTTAGACCGTTTGACACCGCGATGACAAAAATAAAAAAGCGAACCGTGGATCCCGCCTATGAAATCCACCTTGGTTTGTATCAAGCCCTCACCGGGCCGGAAGAATCGCAAAAAGCCTACAAGCAAGTGTCACCGGACTTTTTTGATTTGATTGTAATTGATGAATGCCATCGCGGTAGTGCGGCGGAAGACTCCGCATGGCGTGAAATTTTGGAATATTTTAGTTCCGCCACGCAAATCGGTTTAACCGCTACACCGAAGGAAACCGACGAAGTATCGAATATCGATTACTTTGGCGAACCGGTTTACAGTTACTCCCTTAAAGAAGGCATTGAGGATGGTTTTCTGGCGCCTTACAAAGTGGTGCGGGTTGATTTAGATGTCGATGCACTCGGCTGGCGACCGACCAAAGGGCAAACCGATAAGCACGGTGAGGTGATTCCTGACCGTATTTACAATGCCAAAGATTTTGACCGCAACCTCGTGATTGATGAGCGCACCCAACTGGTCGCGGAAACCATTACCGCCTATCTCAAACGCACCGACCCAATGGCCAAAACTATTGTGTTTTGTAATGACATCGATCATGCCGAACGTATGCGTCGAACTTTGGTTAATCTCAACCCGGAACAGATCAAGAAAAACGACAAATACGTGATGAAAATCACCGGCGATGACGAAGCCGGCAAGGCGCAGCTTTATAACTTTATTAACCCGAAAAAAGCCTATCCGGTGATTGCGACCACCTCCGAACTCATGACCTCTGGTGTCGATGCCAAAACCTGTAAATTAGTCGTGCTGGATCAAAGTATTCAATCCATGACCAAATTCAAACAAATTATCGGGCGCGGCACGCGGATTGATGATCGCTATGGCAAACTTTGGTTCACCATTCTCGACTTTAAAAAAGCCACCGAATTGTTTGCAGATGAACGCTTTGACGGTATACCGGAAAAGGTTATGGTGACCAGGCCTGGTGATATTATCGATGAAAATAACCCCGATTTTGAAGCACAGCTTAACGCCACTGATAATGAAAATGAAGCTGAATCAATGTTGAACGAATCAGAAGGCGATTATCAAACGAACTCAAATCCTGATGAAGACGTTTGGCAGACCAATGAAACCGAAACCGGCGGCGAATTGGGCGGGGAAAAACAACCCTTTATCAAATACCACGTTGCCGGTGTCACCGTTAAAAAACTCGCTGAACGCGTGCAGTATTACGATGCCGATGGCAAACTGGTCACAGAATCCTTCAAAGACTACACCAAAAAAACCGTACAGCAACAATACGCGTCAATGGACGAGTTTATTAAAAAGTGGCAATCCGCTGACCGTAAACAAGCGGTAATTGACGAACTCGCCGCCCAAGGTGTTATTTGGCAAGCTTTAGAAGACGATGTTAGTCGAGATTTAGACCCGTTCGATTTAATCTGTCACGTTGCGTTTGACCAGCCACCACTGACACGCAAAGAGCGCGCAGATAACGTCAAAAAACGCAACTACTTCACCAAGTATTCAGAAACCGCCCAACAAGTGCTCAACGCCTTGCTCGACAAATACGCCGACACCGGTATCAGAGAAATCGAATCCAAAGATGTCTTCAAAGTCACACCATTCAGCGAAATGGGGCGACCACTTGAAATTGTCAAAAACGCCTTTGGTTCAAAGCAAGCCTATGAGCAAGCGATTACTGAACTAGAAGACCTGCTTTATATGACAAGCTGAGAAAATTAGGGGTGAAAGATGAGAGGTACTATTAAATTCTACAGTAGAGAGAAAGGTTTTGGGTTCATTTACACAGATGAAAATGATGGTGATATTTATTTTCGTGTTCAAGAGTGGAAAGAACACTCATCACCAAATTCAAATGACATCGTAGAATTTGAGACGAAGCCTGGCCGAAAAGGGCCTGAGGCTATTAATATCAAATGCATTAGAAGTGCTTCTGAACGAAAAGAAAGTGAGATTCAAGCACGTCGAGAAGCCAATGATGACAGGGTGACTTGCCCACACTGTATTAAACAAATTGTTCCAAGAGTTAACTTCTACAATGGTAAGCCACAAGCTAGCTACTGTCCGTATTGTGGTGGAAAAGTTAAAGATTTTGGATGGTGTTTTATTGCAACAGCTGTTTATGAAGACTACAACCATCCCAATGTTTTAGTTCTACGAAGTTTCAGAGATAACCAATTAAAAAATTCATCTTTGGGTAGAAAATTTGTTGCACTCTATTATCGTAAATCTCCAGCCGTTGCGAAAAAGTTAAAAAATATGCCTTATGTATCAGCCGTTATAAGAACCCTATTAAACAGTTTTGTTTTTGTCTATAACGCCTTAATTAAAAACAAATAAAGGTTCTTCATGTCTATATCCAGTGTTATTAAATCCATTCAAGACATCATGCGCAAAGACGCAGGCGTTGATGGCGATGCTCAGCGTCTTGGTCAGCTTTCTTGGCTATTGTTCCTCAAAATTTTCGATGCGCAAGAAGAAGAGTTGGAATTCGAACTCGATAATTACCAAGCGCCGATTCCTGAACACTACCTTTGGCGCAACTGGGCGGCGGATGCCGACGGCTTAACCGGTGATGCACTGCTCGATTTTATCAACGGCGATTTATTCCCCAGGCTCAAAGACCTCACCGCACCGATGACCACCAACCCACGCGGATTTGTGGTGAAAGAAGCCTTTAGCGATGCGTTTAACTACATGAAAAACGGCACGCTACTGCGCCAAGTGATTAACAAACTCAATGAAATCGACTTTGGCAATTCACAAGAACGCCACCTGTTTGGCGATATGTATGAACAAATCCTTAAAGATCTGCAATCCGCCGGTAACGCCGGTGAGTTTTACACCCCCAGAGCGGTCACCGAATTTATGGTCAATCACCTTAACCCGCAACTGGGCGAAAAGGTTTTCGACCCGGCTTGTGGCACCGGCGGGTTCTTAGCCTCCGCCACCGAACATCTGCGTAAACAAGTCAAAACTGTTGACGACCAAAAACAACTGCAAACCCAAATTTGGGGTGTTGAAAAGAAACAACTGCCGCATTTGCTTTGTACCACCAATATGTTGTTACATGGCATTGAAGTGCCGGTGCAAATTCGCCACGATAACACCCTAAGCAAACCGCTATCGAGTTGGGATGCCGATACCGATGTGATTATCACAAACCCGCCGTTTGGCGGCACCGAAGAAGACGGCATCGAACAAAACTTCCCGACCGAATTCCGCACCCGTGAAACCGCCGATTTGTTTTTGCAACTGATTGTCGAAGTGCTGAAAGACGGCGGGCGTGCCGCTGTCGTGTTGCCCGACGGCACCTTGTTTGGCGAAGGCGTGAAAACCAAAATCAAAAAAATGCTGGTCGAAGAATGCAACCTGCACACCATTGTCCGTTTGCCGAATGGCGTGTTTAACCCTTACACCGGCATTAAAACCAATATCTTGTTTTTCACCAAAGGTCAGAAAACCGAAAAAATTTGGTATTACGAACATCCTTATCCCGAAGGCGTGAAGAACTACAGCAAAACCAAACCGATGAAGTTTGACGAATTTCAAACCGAAATCGACTGGTGGGGCCATGAAGATGACGGTTTTGCCAATCGTGTTGAAACCAACCAGGCCTGGTGCGTCAGTATTGACGAGATTATCGAGCGCAATTACAACCTCGATATTAAAAACCCGCACCAAGAACAGCAAGAAGTGCACGACCCGCAACAACTGCTGGAACAGTATCAACAGCAACAAACCGAATTGCAAAATCTGCGCGACCAGTTAAAAAGCATTTTAGGGCAAGCGTTAAATCGATGATGGACGAAGTGGACGTGCGAACCGGAGCGATAGAAATAAAAAAGCCCGACACGAGGCCGGGCTTAATTCTATTGTCCGCGGGGGGGAGGCATAAAGCCAACACGAATCCCACGGCACACAAACAAAATTATATGGGAAAGATGAATTGATGTCAAACCATAATTTACACTATGCGCTTTCAGCGGCCCGTTTAAGCACCTTTGAAAACGCGCTGTCCAATCATCCTCAATTTAGCGATCTAGCCGAGTTTTATATGTGGAATGCGCAAATATCGGCAGCCTTTTTAGTGCCACTGCACTTTGTTGAAGTGGTCAGTCGCAACGCCATTGCACAGGCAATTGAAATTAAGTTTGGTGAGCGCTGGCCTTGGTCGGCTCAATTTGAGCGAAGCTTGCCCAATGCCGGCCCCAATCATTACCAACACCGCAACGAATTAATTAGAACGCGCGAGAAATTTCGTCATACCGGGCAAGTGATCGCCGAACTAAAGTTTGTGTTTTGGCAAACCATGATGACCAAGCGTTTTTATCAAAGTCTTTGGCAAAATCATATCCAACAGATTTTTCCAAATTTTAATAACCACGCCACTGCCGAACAAAATCGCCTGCGTGTGTATAACGATTTGGAGCGTATTCGCCGATTAAGAAACCGCATCGCCCATCACGAACCGATTTTTAACCGCGATTTGCAAGCTGACTACGATGCCATTACCGACTTAATACAAGCGCGTTGCCAGCACACTGCCCAATGGATGCAAACCCATCAGCAGGTCACGCCCTTGTTAAGCAAAATAAAAAGAACGCAACCATGAATAAACCTGTAGAACACCTGATTACCCAACACCTCGATATTTGGACACAAGCGACCGAAGCGAAATCCACTGCCGGGCGCGGCACGCGCGGCAAAATCAATTTGCTCGGCATCCAAAAACTGCGCGAACTGATTTTAGAAATGGCGGTGCGCGGGTTACTCGTGCCGCAAGACCCGAACGATGAACCCGCCAGTGAACTGCTCAAAAAAATCGCCGCCGAAAAAGCCCAACTGATCAAAGACGGCAAAATCAAAAAATCCAAACCCCTGCCGGAGATTACCGACAACGAAAAACCTTTTGAACTGCCGAAGGGGTGGGAGTGGGTGCGATTGGGTGAAGTTACAAATTATGGTGAGGTGCAAAAAGCAGAACCCAAGGATGTTTCGCATAACACCTGGGTGTTAGAGCTTGAGGATGTCGAAAAAATTACTTCAAAATTGCTACAAAAAAATACTTTTGCAGAAAAACCTTTCAAAAGTTCAAAAAACCGTTTTGAGCGAGGAGATGTGATTTATGGAAAGTTACGTCCATATTTGGATAAGGTTTTGGTTGCTGATGACTCCGGTGTTTGCACAACTGAAATGATTCCTTTTAGGGGGTATGCTTTAATTGAAGCTGAGTATTTAAGACTCGTTTTAAAAACTCCATATTTTATTGAGTACGCTAATTCATCAACGCATGGTATGAACCTTCCAAGACTTGGAACAGATAAAGCAAAGCTTGCACTTTTCCCGCTGATTTCTAAACAAGAACAAGCTCGTATTGTCGCGAAGGTTGATGAACTCATGGCGTTATGCGATGCGCTAGAAGCGCAAACGCTGGATTCGATGGCTACTCATCAAACTCTTGTAGAAACGCTGTTGGCGAGTTTGGTTCAGTCAGCGCCTTCTCGTTCCCACGTTCCACGTGGGAACGCAGACCCAGCAGCAACCACAAGCACAAACACAAGCACTGGTTCCCACGCACAGCATGGGAACCAGACTGTCGGATTAAGAAATAACCAGGCCTGGTTGTTAATCGCACAACACTTTGATGCGCTGTTTACCACCGAACACAGCATCGACACCCTCAAACAAACCATTCTTCAACTGGCGGTTATGGGCAAACTCGTACCACAAGACCCTAACGACGAACCCGCCAGCGAACTACTCAAAAAAATCGCCGCCGAAAAAGCTCAACTGATTAAAGACGGCAAACTCAAAAAAACCAAACCCCTCCCACCCATCACCGACGACGAAAAACCCTTTGATTTACCCAATGGCTGGGAGTGGGTAAGACTTGGCGATTTAAGTATTACGAAAGGCGGCTTTGCATTTAAAAGTACAGAGTTCGTCCAGCGAAGCAATTTTCAAGTTGTTCGAATGGGAAATGTTAAACCAGATTCCTTGCTACTGGATAATAGCCAGGTTTTTATTGACGAAAATACAGCCAATTCAGCAAATGATTATCTTATAAATCATAATGATACTTGAATTCGCATATTAAGTGCAATCTCATTTAAGCCGCTAATAAATCAACCGCTTTTCCTAAAAACAGCTCAACAGGTTGCTTTCCTTCTCGTGTTTTTCGGGGGCGAGTGTTGAGCCGGTACATAACAAAATCTATTTGCTCTTGGGTAACTTCATTAAAGTCGGTTCCCTTTGGGAAATACTGGCGGATGAGGCCGTTGGTGTTTTCATTTATGCCTCTTTCCCAAGATGAGTAAGGGTGTGCAAAGTAGATCTTTGCGTTTAATTCTTTTGCCATACGTTCGTGGTCGGCAAATTCTAAACCATTGTCATAGGTTATGGTATGAATCTGCTCGGCCATAGGCTTGAGAACTTTTATGGCTCTATCTGCAAGGTCACTGGCATTCTTGCCCATAAGCTTGACGATAATTGTATAGAGCGTTTTTCTTTCAACCAATGTATAAATCGCGCTTTTTCGGTCTTTGCCGATAATGGTGTCACCTTCCCAGTCGCCAATTCGGCTTTTTTCATCGACAATCTCTGGGCGCTCGTCAATGCTAACCGCATTCTTGATTCTTCCACGTCGATCATAACTTCCATAGCGCTTTCTATGCGTTTTGTGTAAATGCCTAAGGTGTTGATACAGTGTGCCTTGTTGCTTTTTATCGGCCAGAACCATGCGATAGATTGTTTCATGATGCAACTTTACAATGTCGTTTTTTTCAAGGTAGAAACAGACCTGATCTGGACTAAGCTCCTGTTGAATTAATATCTTCACCTTGTCCTTAATGGCCTCTGTGAGCTTAATGGCTTTTAGGGCAGCACCTCTTCGTTCTACACTAAATTGATTGGCCTGCTTAGGCCGGTATCCTCGCATCCCTGTATTGCGCTTTATTTCGCGCCCAATGGTTGAGGGGTGAGGTTCTAAGTGCGAAGCAATTTCTTTTTGTGACAAGCCTATTTTCAAATAGGCTTGTATTTGGTATCGTTCATCAATGGTCAACTGTTTATAGTTCATTGCAATTTCCTGTGGTAAGAAAATTAGCATTCTATTTCAGTTGGCCTTTTTTCTTACAAGTTAATTGCACTTGTTATGCGAATTCAAGACATGGTATCGATGTCGTTAAAGTAACGATACCGCCAAGCATCTAGCCGGGCGGGGCGCGACTTATCGGACCTGGAATATTGCTGAGTCGAGCCCCTTATTCTTTGGTGAGGCGCAGGCGCTTAGGTGGCTTATCTTCGTCCTCATTACTTAACAATCTCCATCAATTTACCGAAACTGTTCACCACGTCGTACTTAACATTCTCAGGAGCGAACTTCCTGTTGATCTCATCGAAGAACTTTCGGGCGCACTTGATCTTGGTTTTCTCGATCTCGTTGAGCACCATTGACGACATCGACCCCTTGGTCTCGGCGACGAAGTACACGTGCTTGACTGTGCCCTCCTTGAACGAGACGGCCCAGTCTGGGTTGTAGTCGCCAACGGGGGTGGGGATCAGGAAGCCGCGCGGCAACTTCGCGTACACGACGACTTCCGTGCAAGTGTCCAGCTCCTTCACGAAGTCCCGCTCAATGCCGGAATCCGTGATCACGTAGTCGTAGATGTGCCGCTTGAGCTTGTCACCGGCCTTGCTGAAGTCCTGCTTGGTCTGGCCTGCGGTGAAGATGTCTAGGTCGAATTTGTCCTCTACCGAGTCGTAGGCCAAGTGTTCGATGATCATCGTTGCCTTCTGCTCATTGATCAGTCGAACTGCCTCAGCGATGAAGCTTTCCGGATTGGTGCGGAACTGTGCAAACACCGCGACGCTGATCCCCTTGAGGATGTCAGCCGTCGTGCGCCGGGTCAGTTGCGTCCCCTCGGCAACCTTCCCGACGAGGTCGTACTTCACGGCCGAGTGGATGGAATGCACATTCTTTTCGGTTTCGGTGGCCTTGAGGACGAACGCCTCGCCACCTTTGAGTCCGTCATAGGTCACCTGGGCAGCCTGCTCGCCGGTCTGGATCGTGTACTGCAACGGCGTCACGCGAAGGCTCTTGTCCAGTTCGGCGACGGCCTTCGTGACCAACTCCGTTGAATCGAAGTCGACGCTGTACGCGGCCTTGCGATTGATCCGGTTCCACAGCTCCTTGAACTCCTGCTTCTCGAAGTTGCTGTTGAGTGGGTTCTTCTTAGGGCGACGGTCGTCGCTAATCTCAAACATTTGGCTGTCGCTGAAGACGCTGTCGATCAGCTGGTACACCTGCTCGGCATGCGCCTGCAGCTCCGGGGGCAACGGTGCCAGGGTGCCTTCCTTCTTTGCTTCGTGGTACGTGCCTGTGATGCGGTCGGTGTCATCGCTGTAGTCGTTCTTAAGCAGGTACTTGTAGATCTGCTTGGCCAATTGCGGCGTGACCTCGACATCCCCGGTGGCGGTCTTGAGAACCTTGCCAATGAAGTAGGCTTCGTCCGCCACCTTAGGGCGAGCCGACAAGGACTCGCTGATGTCCTTCTGCAGTGCAGAGACGAAGTCTTTGTAGCTTTCGCTGGCCACGACCGTGAGCACGTTGACGTCATGGACGATGGCGGGGTGATCCATTCGGTCGCCAGTCTGGTTGACGGACAAACGCAGGCCACGGCCAACTTCTTGCCGCCGCGAAATGGTGTTGTCACTGTGCTTGAGCGCACAGATCACGAACACGTTCGGGTTGTCCCAGCCTTCACGCAGGGCTGAGTGCGAGAAGATGAAACGCACGGGCTCCTGCAATGACAACAGGCGCTCCTTCTGCTTCAAGATCAGGTCATAAGCATCCACGTCATCAGATAGCCCGGCGTTCTCGCCACGGGCAGCAACTGCGGGGTCGACGTCACGTTTGGTCTTCTTGTCGATGGAGAAATAGCCCTTGTGCGTCTTGGCTGGATCAATGTCCTTCAGGTACTTGATGTACGGCGTTTCGTCCAAGTCCAGAACTTCATTCAGGTACTGGGTGTATTCCTCTTCGAAGATACGGGCGTAGTCGCCTTTCTCATCAGCCGCAGCGTAATCCCGGTACTTGGCCACTTCGTCGATGAAGAACAGGGTCAGCACCTTGATGCCCTGCTGGAACAGCGCCAGTTCCTTATCGAAGTGAGCCTTGATTGCTTCTCGAATCTGAATGCGACGCAGTGCGGCTTCGTTCACATCCCCATCGGCCTCACCGACAAATAGCTCTTTGCCGTTGGTGAAGCTCAAGGTGTCGGTGTTGGCATTGATGTCCGCGACCACATAGCCACGGTACTGATCCAGCTCGTTGGAAAAACCATCAGAGAAGAGGTTGTCACCTTTGGAGAGCTTGCGCACCACGCGCTTGATCTCGCCGCTTTTCAGCTTCTGCTCGAACTCAACACGGGCCACAGGCGCCTTGCTCGAAATTTCGATGGACTGCAGGTACAGGTAGGCATTGGTTCCCGCCAGCCCCTTCACTGAGATGCCGCGCACGGCAATTTTCTTCACCAGTTTCTGGTTGTATGCGTCCAGCGCGTCCAGTCGGTGGATTTTGTTGTGCGTGGTCTTGTGTGTAGCCGAGTAGCGCAGCACCATTAGCGCCTTGAATTCCTCTAAGGACTTCAGGGTAGCCGCACCTTCCATTTTTTGTGGCTCGTCCAAGATCAGGATCGGACGGTTGGCGCTGATCACATCAATCGGGCGGCGAGACTGAAAATCATCGAGCTCGTCGTAGATGCGGCGATTGTCAGCGCCTCGTGCGGCAAAGGCCTGAACGTTGATTACCATCACGTTGATTCCCGCATCCGACGAAAAGCTCTCTAGGTGATGCAACTGCTTGGAGTTGTAGATAAAAAATCGTGCCTTCTTGTGATACGTCTCCAAAAAGTGCTCTGCCGTGATTTCCAGCGACTTGGCCACTCCCTCCCGGATTGCAATGCTTGGCACCACGATGATGAACTTACTCCAACCGTACTGCTTGTTAAGCTCAAAGATTGTCTTGATGTAGCAATAGGTTTTTCCGGTGCCAGTCTCCATCTCAATGTCGAGATTGACCTTGCTGACCTTGGTCTTCACCAACTCCGACGACTGCGGCAGGTTCTGTTGGTGCTGAATTTGGGTGATGTTTTGCAGGAGCGCAATATCTGTCAGCTTTAGATCTGCGTTCTTAAAGCCACCCTCCGAAAACAGGTCTTCGACACCTTTCTTGGCCTTACCCGGATCTATTCGGTAGCTGATAGCCTCCGCTGATGCAGGTGGTTGTCCTTTGAAGCAGTCGGCTACGGCTTGCACTGCTACGGTCTGATAAGCCTGCGTCTTGAATTTGAGTTTCATCGCCATCCCCTCAGATGCACTTAACTTCGGTGGCAGGCGACAACAGCTTGAAAATCTGATCAACGTTGATTTTGACGGCGCTATCCTTATAACCGGAATCTCGGAACACCACTCGCAGGGGCTGGTGCTTGGCCAACTCCTTGACGAAGGCTTCGTCTATGCTGCCGCTGGCGTCGAAGCAGGCTGCAAGCGCATTACCATCGACAAAGAAGACGTCCTTCCCTTGGATCGACTGCTTGACGAGTGGCAATGCCAGATCAACCCCCCAGTCCAGCATTACCTGAAATAAGAGGTCTTCAGCTGTGCGGTCATGTTTGATGTTATCGACGAAGAGATCTAGGTTATCTCTATCGATAGCGTCCGGTGCGTAGTACACATCGGACATGTTTGATGTATCAATCTTCAGCACTCTAAATCCAAATCCAACTTTGTCTTTGCCTTCTGTTTCAAGTCTCTTGCCAACACGACGAATCCGCTCTTTAGAAATTTCGGCGATAGAAAAAGCGAGCTTATTCTTACTCAAGAATTCAATAGCTCGGTGTTCGTCAAGATAGTTGTCGTGTTTTTCATCCCATTTTATCCATTCACCCGTTCAAGATTATCCGGGTTTAACGCCACAGCGCCTATCGGTGTCCAGTTTCGCACCTTAGATCGCCAGCGTGCTGGGTTTTTTGCCTTTGCTTGTTCATAAACCTGCGCTCGCTTGGTAAGTATCTGTTTATCCTCACCCCGATAACGCTGCCCTGGCGTCACAAACTTGAGCCGACTGTGCAGGTGCTGCTCGTTGTACCAGCCCATAAAGCTTTGTACCCAACGACGTGCATGCTCAATATCACTAAACCCCTTTGTAGGCCAATTAGGCACGTATTTGAGTGTTCTAAAGAACGATTCAATATAGGCGTTGTCATTGCTAACCCGAGGACGGCTAAACGATTGTTGAATCCCCAGTGATTCAAGCTTGGCCCGCAGCGTCATGCTTTTCATGATACTGCCATTGTCACTATGAAGTACCGGCTTGGGTGCACCACATAACTTATGCTTAATAACCGCTTGATTCATCAGCTCAGCCGCGTTGTGACCCGTCTCGGCGGCATGCACTTCCCAACTTACACCGTAGCGACTATAGAGGTCACTCACCATGTACAGATAGAAGTATTGCCCCTTCACTTGACTGGGTAACCAGGTAACATCCCACATCCACACTTGATTGGGTGCAAAGGCGTGATGGGTCACCGGCTGGCGTGGTTTTTTTGCAACTTTAGCACGTCCTCGGTGATGGAGCTGGTCATGAGCTTTGAGAACACGGTAAAAGCTCGATTCACTGGCCAGATATTGCCCCTTATCCGCCAATAGCGGCACGATTTTTGAAGGCGGCAGACTGGCATAGTCAGGCTGGTTCACTGTTTCAATGATCAATAAACGCTCTTGTTCGCTCAGCGCATGGGATGGACGCAACCGCACAGCAATGGGACGCTGGTCAAACGCTAAGTAGCCTTTACCCTTGGGATACCAGCGCTGTAGGGTGCGCATAGATAGTCCCAGGCATTGACAGGCGGCGCTACGCCGTGCCCCTTCACGAACGGATTGTTCTATCAGGTCAATAATCTCTTGGCGCTGCTGAGGGGTGGTCATAATGCCTCGTCCCCCAGCAGCGCGCGGTACTTTTTTTGTAGTACCAACAGTGCGGCCGCTTCAGCCAGTGCTTTTTCTTTGCGACTGAGCTCGGTTTGCAGTTCTTTAATTTTAGCGTGCGCTTGTTTGAGGTCGCTATTGGCGTGTGAGGCTTGGGTAGTGAACTCGTCTTTCCACTGCTTGAGCTGTTCAATAAACAGGCCTTTTTGGCGGCAGTACTCACTGGTTTCAAGCTGGTTCATTGAGGCGGTTTCAATAATGACCGCCAACTTGGCTTCATTAGACCAATGCTGTGCGTTATGCGCTTGACTACCGGGCACGGCTAAACCTTGCTGTTTGGCGTGTCCCATCCATTTATACAGCGTGGATTTGCTAATCTGCTCTTGTTGCGCAATCAATGACACCGGTTGATTGTGCGGTGGCAATAGTTTTTTGAGTATCGCTTCTTTTCTTTGTGTATTTACGTGCGTCATTTTACGTCCTAATCCGCCTACCTGTCTCGTTTACTAAAAGCGACAACTATTGTGACACAGGGGGAGCTGGTTTATGTTCTTTTTTGGTTTCATCAAGAGATTCCGGTATCTGTACGCCAATAACTTGTAAGTTATGCGCATATTCAAATGCAGCATGAAAAGTCGACGCAGAGCCCAAGAAGAAATCTAAAACAATGTCACCACTCTTACAGTTTGCAATCGCCAATAAATTTCCAATCAATCTTGGTGGCTTTGGGTTGCTGAACGTATTCTTGACTCCATCCATTAGTTCAGTTAGAACCGCATTCCCTTCCTGGTTATGGCCAAATTGTTCATGCCCCCACCAATTTGTCGCGCATTGACCTTCTTCTTCCCTTTCAAACTTGAAGTATTTTTTGCGAGGCGAGCCACTGCCATTATTGGGAAATATAATTCGATTATCGGCTAGAAGTTTTTGGTAGTTATTTTCGTCACCCATCCACTCTCCATCAAGAGAGAGCCCCGTCGGAGTGGTTATCGTGTATTTAGAGCCCCCTTGATCACTGCCGACTTTCCAAGGTTTTGATGCCCAGTCTCCTCTTGTGTCGTTGTCAGGATTTGAAAAAGAGCCCGTTAGCTCGACCTTGCCAACTCCAGTTGATTTATAGACCCACTTGTCCTTTGCGTAAGCAAGTATGTGCTCTGCGACCAAGCCGATCATTTTAGTGGGATCGTTTGGTTGATTACTCCGTCTGCGCCAGTGAATTTGGCCTTCAAAGTTGTCCCGACCAAAAATCTCATCGCAAATGTTTCTTAGATTGGCAACCTCCTCATCGCCGATTGAAATAAAAATTAGGCCATCATCGCGAAGTAAATTTCTAGCGAGTTTTAGTCGCGAGTACATCATACTAAGCCAGTCCGAATGAAAACGGCCATTGCTTTCTGCATTGACTGTTAGCCGATTACCTGCGTTGTCCTTTTGATTGGATCTGGTCAAATATGAACTTCTGTCCTCAGCAAAATCATCTTCATAAATAAAATCGTCACCAGTGTTGTACGGCGGGTCGATGTATATCATCTTGACCTTGCCAAGGTAGGTCTCCTGTAGCAACTTCAGTGCGTCGAGGTTATCGCCTTCGATAAATAGATTCTTTGTGGAATCAAACTCAACACTTTCGTTGCGGCAGGGTCTTAGTGTTTTTGCGATGGGAGCATTTGCCGTAAGCAGAGCTTCTCGCTTGCCAGGCCAGTTAAGGTGATAGCGCTCTTGCGGGCCTTCAATGATGGATTCCGAAAGCTCCTGGCGCAGCTGATCAAAGTCTAGGACTAGGTTCGGCTTCCCGCCTTCACCCAGAGTCTCGGTCACGCAGCTAGGAAATAACTCGTGCAGTCGAGCAATGTTGTCTTGCGTGAGTTCGGGGGAATGCATTTTTGGTTTTTTCATCTGGTTTTTGCGCGAGAGACACCGGGGTTTAGCCCGGTGAGGGATAGCGCCGGCCACTAGGCCGCCTGTTTCTCGCGTTCTCCGTGAGTTAGTGCTATCGTTGTTAAATTAAAGCCATAACCGCTACCACGTTGGATTAACGTGCAGTGTTTGTGACTAATACCCTGAACCAAACCGTTGGCGGCTTGGATGTTAAACCTTCCGCTGGCACGAATTGCCACACGGCCTGAGTAAATGCCTTGCTTTTTCCCACTGGGAACCACCGCTTTAACCTGATCGCCAGTCTGAAAGCCATGCACCGCTTTTTGGCGCATTAAGTAACCGCGTGGAAAGCCATACTTGTTCAGTCGTGTACGCTGATAACTCCCACGTCCGGTGCATTTAATACCCAAAACCGGTTTAACCCAGTTTTTAACCGGTTTTAAATCTTCGCCAACACAGACCGCATCCAGCGCATGATGCTTGGGAATGTCTTGCTGTTTGCGATTAAACTTGGTCATCGCACCCGTTCCGGTATAGACCGATACGGTGGTTTTAGCCAACACCAGAAGTTCATGCAGCAAAGCGTTACGCGTAGTATTAACCGCCGCCGCGTCTTTGAGTCCTGTCCACTTGCCCTTAAGGGTTTTCTCAATCCCGATGGCACGGGCTTTATCCAGCTTGGATATGCCCAACAACCGTTTCCACTCTGAAAGCCGATGGTTGCCTTTCGCCTCATTACAGCTGCGACACGCGATGACCAAGTTTTTAACGCTGTGGCTGCCACCTTTTGATCGAGGCTGGACGTGTTCCACCTCAAGCCTGCGTCTTGAATTTGAGTTTCATCGCCATCCCCTCAGATGCACTTAACTTCGGTGGCAGGCGACAACAGCTTGAAAATCTGCTCGACATTAATTTTGACGGCGCTGTCCTTGTACCCGGCGTCGCGGAACACCACACGAAGGGGCTGTTGCTTGGCCAGTTCTTTGACGAAGGCTTCGTCTATGCTGCCGCTGGCGTCGAAGCAGGCTGCAAGCGCATTACCATCGACAAAGAAGACGTCCTTGCCTTGAATGGCCTGCTTGGTAATGGGCAGGGCCAGATCGATACCCCAATCCAGCATCACCTGGAACAGTAGGTCTTCAGGCGTGCGATTTTGCTTAATATTGTCGACAAACAAGTCAAGATTGTCTTTATCTAACGCATCTGGTGCATAGTAGACGTCAGCCATGTTTGATGAATCAACAATAAGCGTCCTAAATCCAATATCCCTATTCCATTCTTCGCAATGCTGCTCGGATATTACTTTCTGACCTGCGCGATCTATCCTTTTTCGTGCAACCTGCGCAATGCTTTTGAATCCAGATGAATAAGCCTCTGATTCTTCTGAGCACGACTCTTGCAGTTGAACCATTATGAAGCGTCGATTTCCACCATCCTCCGAGTTAAGCTGCAGAACAGTATGAGCAGTCGTTGCTGAGCCTGCAAAAAAATCCATCACAATATCGTCTGATAAGGTGAGAGACTGAATCATCCTCTTTACAACAGCTACAGGTTTTGGATTGTCAAAGGAAACTTCCAAATCAGAGAGTAAAGCATCATCGCTGCCGCCAAAATAGAGCAGCGAAGGGATGTTTTCATAGAGATTCTCTTTGAGTAAATATTTACGTTGAGGTTGGGTGCTTTCGTCTTCACCAAAGACAATTAGCCCCCTATCCAACAAGTCGCGCATTGTTGATGATGGATTGCGCCAACCCCGCGCAGGCAGAGGACATTCTTTGCCTGACACTGGGTGAGTCAGAGGGATAAAATAATCTGCTGGAGCCTTCTTTTTATTGGGCCAGGCCATTGAGACCGGCCTCCAAACATCCCCATTAACATCGATCTGGCTATAGGCCTTCTCTCCGCCAGAAAACTCTTGTTTACCTAACCACTCACGATATTTCGTCCTAACGGCCTCGGTTATTCCACCTTCAGTGGAGATTAGTTGCTCAACTTTCCGAAGCATGGCTTGCGCATTTTCCTTGGGGCGTTTCAAATCTTTTTGCTGTTTAAAATAGGTTTTATCCTTGCAATAGATCGAAATTAATTCATGCTGCTGTGCAATCCCAGTTGCATCGCCTTTTGGATTCCTCTTGTCCCAGACGATCGTCCCGAGATTATTTTCTTCACCAAATATCTCAGACATGATTTTTTCTAGGTTGACATATTCATTCTCGTCAATGTGGACAACAATGGCTCCGTCCTCGGCCAAAATGTTTCGGGCCAGTTTGAGTCTTGAGTACATCATGCTGAGCCAGTCCGAATGGAACCGCCCGTTTGACTCTTGGTTGGCGACTAAGCGATTTCCATCAGAATCGGTCTGATTTGACTGTAGCTTGTACTCTTCAGAATCTTGGGCAAACTTGTCTGCATAAATAAAATCACCCCCAGTGTTGTATGGCGGATCTATATAAATCAGGCCAACCTTTCCGAGGTATGTTTCTTGCAGTAATTTCAATGCATCAAGATTGTCGCCTTCAATAAAAATATTTCTTGTCGATTCAAAATTTTTACTTTGTTCGACGCTGGGTCGAAGAGTCTTGGCAATAGGTGCATTCGCCATAAGTTGAGCCTCACGCTTCCCAGGCCAGCTCAGTTGATAACGTTCACTTGCCCCCTCAACTACGAAGCCGGCAAGTTCTTGGCGAAGCTGATCAAAGTCGATGACAAACTTCAGCGTGCCATCCTCAGCCTTTGCTTCTGTCACGCAGCTAGGAAATAACTCGTGCAGTCGAGCAATGTTGTCTTGCGTGAGATCGGGGGAATGCATTTTTGGTTTTTTCATAATCGTTTTCTCCGTTCGCCATTGTTTAGCGGGTCAATTGTTCAAGTTCGGTTTTTAGCTGCCGCAAGTGGGCGTTGATCTCGACCTTGCGATTGAATTGCTTTTCTTTGGCAAGCTTGCCAGCCATTTTCTCGACTTCGCGCTGTTTCGACGCGACCTGCTCAACGCGGGTAACCAAATCGTCAAGGCATTCTTTCTGGCGGGCTGGCAATGGAATGAGCCGTTGCAATACCTGTTGGTACAAGCTGCTCAGGTCGAGCGCAATCGGCATGGGCGCGCGCTCGGTATTGCTCGGTAGCCACGCTGTCGCAAAGTAATCACTGAGGACCCAACGGCTGGTGTCTGCTTCGTTGGGGCGCTTGTAGGCCGCGACCACCTGCGTTTGGCCATCAAAGCTAAGCTCGAAAAGGATCGGGAACTGCACCGCACCATCAATGCAGCGCAGCACGTCCAGATCCAGCTCCGGTGTTTTGAGCTGGATGGCGAAAACCTGAACCTCTGGCACGCCGGGTTTGGCGGGAAGGTTGATCGTTTCCGGAGCCAGTTTGTATTGCCAGACGATCCGCTCTACCTGCTCCACGAACAAGTCCTTCAGCCGTGTGTTGGCACCGCTGTGCTCATAGATCTTGTTCTTGGGCAAGTTGCGCCCAAAAGTAGCTTGCTTGGGGTAGCTGATGAAGGCGGGATGTGTGGACTGATTCATCCTACCTCCTGAATCACGAGGAAGGTGATCAGTTCGAAGTCGTCCAGCCCGGCGATGGTGTTGACCAGCGCGGTGGTCTTGCCGCCGCTGAAAAGACTGTCCAGATCCTTTTCTTCCTTCACATCGATCATCGAGCGGATGGTCTTGCCAAGTAGGTCGGAATACATCTGCATCTTGCGGCCGTCGGCCGTTTCCTTGTTGAACAGGCGGCAGGCGTCCGGAATGGGCTGTACTTGCCCTTTGCAGCAACTGCGCACCAGATCGAGCAGACGCTTGACCTCGGTGTGGTCGTGAATGACGTCCCCCTCGCGGTTGATGTAGACGAGGTAGTAGGGATGCAGTCGGTTGTGCTGGCTGACTTTGACGCTCGGGTTGAGGTTGCGTAGAGTGAAGATCACGCCCGGGCGCAGGCCCATTTCCGGCTTTGCAGATACAACGGCATGCATGCCGCTCGGCACATTGCTCAATTCGCCATTGGCCTTGACGAAATTGAGCAAGTCCATTCGAAAGTCATTGAGTCCCAGGTCGGTGATCGACACGCCGGTTTTCAAGTCTTCCAACTCGATCACTTCCTCTTGCAGACGGCGCAATTGTTCCTTGCGGTAGGACACGTCGTTGGCTTGCGCGCTCAGCACGTTGTCGTCACCGGTGGCCGTGACGTCGGCGATCATCATCCTGCTCTCAACCCGCTCTTTGAGGTTGATGTACTCATCAAGCGAAATGTCTGGCCAGTAGTTGACCAGTTGGATGCTGGCGTTAGTTGAGCCGATGCGGTCTATCCGGCCAAAGCGCTGGATGATGCGCACCGGATTCCAATGGATATCGTAGTTGATCAGGTAGTCGCAATCTTGCAGGTTCTGTCCCTCGGAGATGCAGTCGGTACCGATCAGTAGGTCGATCTCCGCCGGTTCGTTCGGCAGCACGACATCCTTCTCTTTGGAACGCGGCGAGAAGAGGGTGAGCAACTCCTGGAAGTCGTAACTCTTCTTTAAGGTGGATTTGGGTGCGGCGCCGCCCGTCACTTTGGCGCTGTGTATGTGCTGGATTGCCAACAAGTCCGGGGCCAGATTGGCGTACAGATAGTCGGCGGTATCTGCGAAGGCCGTGAAGAGCAATATCTTCTTGTTGCCCGGGTTAATCGGCGCGGCGAGCTTGCCCAGAACGAGAGACTTCAAATGCTGCAACTTGGCATCGTCTGCAGGTGTCACTTTGTTCATAGATGCCAACAGGGCATCTATGATTTCCATGTCTGCCTTGAGTTCATGCTCCCAAGACGGTAGATCCATGTCTGCCAGACTGATCTTTACCTTGCCGCCTATCTCGTTGTCGCCAATGGCTGGCAAGTCATCGTCGTCGGCATCCAAATTCTCCAGCTGATCCGTCAAATCGTCGACGCTGATGATATTTCCGCCCTGATTGAAGGCGCTGATCTTGGCTAGCGTGTTGGTGTGATTGATTCGCAGTGACTGCAAGGTCAACCGGAACGACTCAATTGAACTTTCCAGTCGTTTGAGCAGGTTGGTGGTCATTAGCGCCTGCAGGCTTCTCTCGCGATCAACTTGTTTGAACTTGCTTTTTCCACCGGCCACTTGCGTGTCGTACATTTCTTCGTACTTTTTGAGTCGACTGGGCAAGATGTAGCTGATCGGCGCATATACAGCGAGCCTGAGCTTTGATAGCTGCTCGAAAATCTCGTTGAAACTCATTACATCAGTACGCTGAGTGAGCGGTGAATGGAATGACAAAGGTTTGCGTCGCTCGGGGAACGGCCCGATGTCCTTCGTGTCGTAAAAGGTCTGAATGTGCTTGCGCGAGCGCGCGATGGTGACGCTATCTAGTAATTCGAAGAAGTCAAAGTCCAGCGAATCCAGGATGGCGCGAGCCGTGCGCTTTTCGATCGGCAACTTCGCCCACGCGTTGAAGCTTGCCTGCGCATTCCGGAAGACTTCTTCAACTGTCTTGCTGGTTCGTAGTTTTTTGTTCAGGTTTTCAGAATCGCCTTCGTAGGCCAGTGCCAGCTGGTTGCGCAGATCATTGAAGCGGTTGTTGACCGGGGTGGCTGAGAGCATCAGCACTTTTGTTTTCACTCCCTGCCGGATGACCTGATTCATCAACTTCTGGTAGCGGGTTTCCTTTTCTTTAAAAGCATCGTTGTTGCGGAAATTGTGAGATTCGTCGATGACGACAAGATCGTAATTGCCCCAGTTGATGCGGTTCAGCGGCGTGCCAAATGACTCACCACTGGTGCGGCTGAGGTCGGTATGGCACAGCACGTCGTAGTTGAACCGGTCGCGGGCAAAGATGTTGGTCTTGAGGTTGCGGTTGTAGTTCAGCCAGTTGTCCGCCAGCTTCTTAGGACAGAGCACCAACACGGAGCGGTTGCGCAACTCGTAATACTTGACCACGGCCAAGGCCGTGAAGGTTTTCCCCAGGCCGACGCTGTCCGCCAGGATGCAGCCACTGTACGTTTCGAGCTTGTTGATGATCCCGGTGGCGGCATCCTTCTGAAAGTTGAAGAGCTTGTTCCAAATAAGGGTGTCTTGATAGCCCGTGCGGTCGTTGGGCAGAACGTCTTCATCGATGTCATCCAGAAACTCATTGAAGATGTTGTAGAGCATCAAAAAATAGATGCTCTCGGGCGAGTTCTCCTGATACACCGACGCAATGTGGTCGCAAATCTGAGCGGTGACGTCCTCCAGCTTGGTCGGGTCGTTCCAGATTTGGTTGAACAGGCTGAGGTAGGTTGTCGCAAAGGCTGGCTCGTCCATCCTGTTGACCAGATTGGAGACGGCGTTGCCTTGTTGATAGCCAAGATCAACGGCTGTGAATCCATGCAACGGCATATACGCTGTGTCTGTGCCGCTGGATTGCACGCAGGCAAACTGCTGCATCGGAGCCTTGCTGCGATTGGACTTGAAGGTAGCCTTGCGCCGCATCCAGTCGGCGCACTCCTTTGCGATGGCGCGCTGGGTCAGCTTGTTGCGAAGTTGAATCTCAAATTCACTGCCATACAGGCTTCGCTCACGATCCACCTTTGGAATGTGGAACTCTTTGCGCTCCTTGCGAATCTTGTCGGTGACCTCGTTGGCGACAAACGTTGGCGAGGTGAAGATGAAATTCAGTTCTTCGACTTTTTCTAATTCGGCCTTGAGCGCCTCGAACGCGTACATCGAAAAGCAGGAGGCCGCGATCTTCAGGCGGGCACCCGACTTGATCGTCTGTTTCAAGTCGTCGCCGAGCAGGCGATTAATGTTATCGATGAGTTCCATTAAGAATCCGCCTTAGAGGTCACGGTGTAGCCAGGTGCTAGGACAGCGTTTTTCACACCATAGAGCGCCAGATGATCTTTGAGCCAGAGTCGATACTCGTGGCCGCGTAGGCTGTGATCCGGTGAGCAGTCCACGCTCAACCGACGTAGCATGTATCCCGCAATGGCAGCCCGAAGCTTCATCTCCAGCGCACCGTTGGCCATATTGAAATCCCGCGAAGTTATCTCTGGCCGAGGTTGATCTGGATGCGGAACCAATTCGACTTCAACAATCCTCGTCCATTGAATATCGTTGTCCGGGCGCTCGTTTGCCTTGGGCTCTTCATCGAGTAGCGTCGGTGTGTCGATTCGCGTGACAACGAAATCACGAAACTCTCCGGTCTTGCGATCAAACGCTCTGACGTGCCAGCGCAGACCTGTGTCGACCAGTGCGAAGGGCACGATCACCCGTTCGGACTGTCCGCTACTCACTGAGTGATAGCGGATTGTGACCGGGCGCTTGGCGTGAATGGCACTGCAAATTGGTGCCAGCACACCCATCTGGGGACTGCTCAAAACGGCTGGAGACTCGCAGGGCAACATTGGTTGCGACTCGCCGTTCACGCCATCACCAAATCCCAACGAGAGAGCCGACAGTACGCGCTGCGGCGCGTGCTCGAAGATCGGCGCAAAAGCCTTCCCGATTCGGTAAATCTTGTTGCTGCCGTCGAACTCGATGTTCTGCGGAGCGATCTCTCGGTACAGGGCGAGATCCCGGGTTGCACCCGCAGGGGCCACCCCGAAGCGGCTCGCCAGATCAGGTCGCCCGACCTCACCCATAAAGTAGAGACGGAAGTCGATATAGGCCAGTCGTTCCCGCTGGGCGTGGCTCAAGCTTTCAACACGTTGGGGATGCATAACCGCGCTCCTCATCCACAAGAAACGACGGTTAGACCGAAAACAAGGGTTTTATTGCTCACGTCGAGGCTGTCCATATCATCAAATTGATGACATTATGCGCCACTGCTCGGACATGAGCAAGCGATCAGACCGGACAAATCTTCGAAACCGTGTCCTCAAGGCCGAAACTTTGCTAATCTGTTCGGAATGCGGACGCGGGTTCGGTTCCGTGTTCCACCACCAATACACAATAATAAGCCGCTTCTTAGCGGTTTTTTATTACCCTAAATCTATAGCCTGCTGTAACTAGCCTTGATTAAGAGTACCAACATGCCACCAATACACGCACTGCCTGCCAGTACAGGCCATTACGATACCCCTTAAGCAGATGAGCCATCAACCACCCGATAGGTTTTAATACAGGTAACAGATTGTAATGGTCAAGTCCTTTACTCACTACTCCCTGGTTTTCTTGAAATGACACATTCCTTGTTGAAGTTTATCGTGATTTTTGGTTCGATGATTGTAATTTTAATCGGCGGGATGAACTTATCGATTGCATTAAAAGCCAGCGTGTACGTTATAGTCATTTATTCTTTTGAGATTTGGTGGCATTTAATTGATACTTGAATTCGCATATTAAGTGCAATCTCATTTAAGCCGCTAATAAATCAACCGCTTTTCCTAAAAACAGCTCAACAGGTTGCTTTCCTTCTCGTGTTTTTCGGGGGCGAGTGTTGAGCCGGTACATAACAAAATCTATTTGCTCTTGGGTAACTTCATTAAAGTCGGTTCCCTTTGGGAAATACTGGCGGATGAGGCCGTTGGTGTTTTCATTTATGCCTCTTTCCCAAGATGAGTAAGGGTGTGCAAAGTAGATCTTTGCGTTTAATTCTTTTGCCATACGTTCGTGGTCGGCAAATTCTAAACCATTGTCATAGGTTATGGTATGAATCTGCTCGGCCATAGGCTTGAGAACTTTTATGGCTCTATCTGCAAGGTCACTGGCATTCTTGCCCATAAGCTTGACGATAATTGTATAGAGCGTTTTTCTTTCAACCAATGTATAAATCGCGCTTTTTCGGTCTTTGCCGATAATGGTGTCACCTTCCCAGTCGCCAATTCGGCTTTTTTCATCGACAATCTCTGGGCGCTCGTCAATGCTAACCGCATTCTTGATTCTTCCACGTCGATCATAACTTCCATAGCGCTTTCTATGCGTTTTGTGTAAATGCCTAAGGTGTTGATACAGTGTGCCTTGTTGCTTTTTATCGGCCAGAACCATGCGATAGATTGTTTCATGATGCAACTTTACAATGTCGTTTTTTTCAAGGTAGAAACAGACCTGATCTGGACTAAGCTCCTGTTGAATTAATATCTTCACCTTGTCCTTAATGGCCTCTGTGAGCTTAATGGCTTTTAGGGCAGCACCTCTTCGTTCTACACTAAATTGATTGGCCTGCTTAGGCCGGTATCCTCGCATCCCTGTATTGCGCTTTATTTCGCGCCCAATGGTTGAGGGGTGAGGTTCTAAGTGCGAAGCAATTTCTTTTTGTGACAAGCCTATTTTCAAATAGGCTTGTATTTGGTATCGTTCATCAATGGTCAACTGTTTATAGTTCATTGCAATTTCCTGTGGTAAGAAAATTAGCATTCTATTTCAGTTGGCCTTTTTTCTTACAAGTTAATTGCACTTGTTATGCGAATTCAAGTTGCTTGATATGCTGAACATCAGCAATTTTTTGGGTAATTTGATAATATGACATCTAAAATTTAATCCAGTTAGTTTTTAGCAACTTTTTTATAAAACTTTTTAATTTTATTAGCTTAACAATTTTATTAATTTGACGCAGATTTACTTGTCGAGTAGATTTATAACCCTTATTTTCTTATTATAATTTTGATGTGCTGCTATAAACCTCTCATTAACATAACTCGTTAATAAACCGTTTAATTCTTGTTTTACTTCAGTTTTCTGCTCTTCAATGGTTTTAACTATTAGGTTTTTTAGTTCGTCACGATTCATAAATTCATCAACACTTATAATGGCATAGTCGGTTCCGAACCACATAATAACGCCTGCAGCACCCGCGCATAGAGCGGCTATTGGGCCAGTGGCAGCACATGCTGCGGCACCCGCACCAGCACCGAATAAGGCAGATGCTCCTCGCGCACTTAATTGTGCCGACGATTTGGCAAGCATTTTTGCAGCTAGCTGAGTCGCCATGCGGCTACCAACTTGTGCCGCCACCCTTGCTGAAATTCTTGCCGCCATAATTGCGACTAAACCGCCGCCGCCAGCATAGGTTGTATGCAATGCATCCAAATTAATACTATTTTGATTAAGTTTTAAACAACTCGCATCATAGCCAGCAATCTTGGTTTGAACATTTAAAAATCCACCAGAAACCGCACTATCAGTGTGTTGAAACACTTCGGCCAGTTCTGCTGCTAGAACCTGTTCTAAAATTATGCCGACACGCTCACTAAACTGATTGCTCAAATACGCATCCAATCCACCCACATCAAATAAGTCTTTCCCTTGGTAAAAGGTTTGTAGGTAGCTTCCTTTGATACTAAAGTTCCAATCTAGGAAACCCTCGATAGCGTTTTCAACGGCTGGATTAGCAAAAGCCTTGTCTATTGCCTGGTCAACTTTCTGCTCAATTTCTGCAAGGATGAGTGCCTGCTGATCCGCTAGCTCCTGCTCTATTTTTTGCAATACCTCAGCCATTTCTGCTTCTGTGTTTGCAGTAGTGCAGATATTCTTGTTTGCACGTGTGTCACTGCTATCTACGTAGCTGCTCAGGTTTTTAAATTGGTTAATCACCCCAGGCCAATTTATGCTCGCCACTAATAAATAGAGTGCAAACATAATTATTAAGGTAAAGCCAAAGACTTTGGAAAATTGACTGGCGGTGGCTTTTTTCTCTGCCGTGGCCTGTTGCCATAAATAACTTAATATCCCTAATGCGACATACCACACCAGTCCAAACTTAAGCCCTTGCAGCATTATAAATAGCAGCCACGCACCTAGCTTTATGGCCAGGCTGACATCAAGTTCAGAGCCTAGTTGCATGGCACTGATTAGACTGAGCTGTAGGGTGTTGTTATAAGCTAACAATACACCCACCCATGGTAACGGTGTAGCCAGGAGGGCGCGCTGTTCAAGATACAAGGCCTCCCAGCTAAGAGGGTGAATACGGGGCAAGTCGGCGAAATAGATATATATCAATGTAAATGATGCGATCAAGATTACAAACGTTGCCCAAAAAGCCGGGCGTAACATAAGAAACTCATGCCCTGCTTTTACATGCTTACCAAGCAACCTGTTGATAAGGAAGTAAATCATTAAAAATATCGGCGCACTCAAGAACAACAGTGACCATTCTAAATAGGGTAAATTGGCCGTGCGACCAAAGCCTGCCACTACCAACAAGGTACTAAATGCAATCAATATAGCGGTGATGGCGCTGGTAAACTTTATCCAGCTACTATTAGCCAGTGATTGAAAAGCGCTATCAGAGTTTAGGGTTTTCTCAAGATAAGCGACACGACGAATTCGGCGGATTCCATAGATGTATTGATAAATAAACCAACTCGTTAAGGCTAGAGTAAATAAGAATGTTGCTGTGGTTGCCTGGGCAATGGGAAAGCTGATAAGCAACCCAAATACGAGCCAAATAGCCAACAAATAAAATAAATTCTTCAATTTTAAACCCGTTATTATGTTGTTTGTACTGTTGTTCGCAAGCAGGTCATTCGTAAAGAGTCACCCTAAAAACAACTAGACAAAAAAACTATTATAAATTTGACCTATTTTCTATCAAATACCTAGCTAGCTCTCTAAGGCAATATACCGCTGGTGTTGAAATAAGTAAATTTAGCAGCCTTAGTATGGCGACAAGAATTGTCATAAGAATTGTCACAAGAATTCCCCCCTCACTAAGTGATGATTTGTGCTGCAACCAGGCCTGGTTAAGTGGTGTAATTGGGTTTAGTCTGGTGAATTGATCGGTCTTTTTAGCGCCTAGCCTTGACTGCCAGCCGCCTAATCGCCTACTCGTCTATCCGCCGTGCGTTGACAACCAGACGGGCGTTACGTGTGTTGATATGCATGGTATGGCCTTCAGGACGTTCAAAACGGTCTGCAGATGCTCGCAATACGCCACCATAACGCCGCGCTTCACGCATAATCTCATTGGGTGTTGTTGCTCGTTCGGCAAAGTAAAAAATCGTTGAGGTTAGATCGACAAAAACATAAATTTGATCACGCGGTGCTTGCTCACCCAGAACAAGCACTGGCATTTGGCCAACTTCGCCTGTTTTTAGTTGCAGTGTTTGCGGTGCCAATTCAAGTTGCTGGCGTAGATGCGTTAAGGTACCTGTTTCAATCACAAATTCATAGGTTGCATCGGTGTGCGCTTGTGCGGCTGGGAGGTATAGCACAACCAACCAACTCATAAACACGGCGGCTAAGATCGCGGTTAATCTACTTTTCACTGCTCTACCCTCAATGGTTTTCGTTATTTTTTAATCATAACACTAGCATCAGTGCGCAACATCTCTATAATTTGTAAAAATTATAAACGCGTTGTTGCAACCTTTCATTCTTGCTTTATTGATGCTTTATTTTTGCTTTATTTAATCAACATTATTTAGTTTGAGGACAAAATAACACACCATGACACAAACAGCTGGCTCTCTAACAGTACGCATTCAACATTTCATTGAAGCTAAATGGTTTGGCAACTTTATCATCGGCGTTATTTTATTCAATGCCGCGATTCTTGGCCTTCAAACGTCAAAAAGCCTTTCAAATGATGTGATTAACACCCTTGATTGGCTCGATACCCTTTGTTTATCGATCTTCGTTGTTGAGATCTTATTAAAACTTTTTGTTTACCGGGGTCAGTTTTTCCGTAATGGCTGGAACAATTTTGACTTTATTATTGTGGGTATTGCACTTATTCCTGGTTCAGGCAGCCTAGAAGTCTTACGCGCCTTGCGTATTCTTCGCCTATTGCGCTTGGTCAACGCGGTGCCAAGTATGCGCCGTGTTGTCAGTGGTATGTTGCGTGCTATTCCTGGTGCTGTGTCGGTAGCAGGCCTGCTGGCCATTTTGTTTTATATTGGCGCGGTGATGAGTACCAACCTGTTTGGCGATTCATTCCCTGAGTGGTTTGGTACTATGGGTGCGAGCATGTACACCCTGTTTCAAATTATGACATTTGAATCCTGGTCTATGGGCATTGTGCGGCCAGTGATGGAGGTTTACCCTCACTCTTGGTTGTTCTTTATTCCGTTTATTATCATGACTTCATTTACCGTCTTAAACTTGTTTATTGGTATTATCATTGACGCCATGAACGAAGCGAAGGAAGAGGAAACCAACGCTGCGGCACACGACCTACAGAACTATGAAAATATTAATTACATTCGTGCTGAGATGGATGAGTTAAAGAAACAGTTGCAGACGCTAGTTGAGGCTCAGAACAAAAAATAAAGCGGTGTGTGAATCACAATTTAAGTACCATTCATCACAATTTTTGCACGTCCAAGATGGCTCGCTTGACGTCCTCCCCGCCCTAAAGGACGGGGATTCCTAGTATCGTCTGACACCAGGCGTTTTTACCTTATACGCAAGCGACTTCGGTAGAAACCGGTTCCTGCTTCACGGTTGAGACAAACGCCTCAACTCCACAGGCTAACCCCCGATGCCCTCGGGCTAACACATTCAAAGCACCGACTACATCGGCGTTTTCAGTGTAGCCACATTCAACACACTCAAACTTGGATTGTGTTAAACGATTTTCTTTGGCTACATGAGCGCAACACGGACAGGTTTGAGAGGTGTGTTTGGGGTTAACCTTTAACACATCTCCACCCAACCAGGCCTGCTTGTATTCAAGCATCTGCACGAACATTCCCCAGCCCTGGTCTAAAATCGCCTTATTCAAGCCCGACTTGGCTTTCACGTTTCGACCAGGCCTGGTTATATCGCCCTTGGCCGATTTCGACATGGTTTTTACCTTTAAATCCTCAACCACGACCATGGCGTGGTTTTTGCAAATCACGGTTGAAGATTTATGTAAAAAGTCTAATCGGGCACTGGCAATGCGCTCATGCGCACGGGTTATTTTTTGTTTCTGCTTTTTCCAGTTGGCAGAGAACTTAGCTTTTCGTGCCAGCTTACGCTGTGCTAAAGCCAACTTCTTTTCCCACTGTTTAAAACTGTTTAACGGCTCAATGCAGTTGCCGTCAGATAAGGTGACAAAGCGTTTAACGCCTAGATCAATACCCACGATGGATGTTGATTGATGGCGCTGAATATCGGCTTCATATTCAGTTTGTATCGACACATACCAATGCTTCCCTTTTCTGGAAACCGTCACATTCTTAAGCTCACCGATTACTTGGCGTGAATTGCGGTATTTCACCCAGCCAATTTTTGGCAAGAATACACGGTTGGTATCTTGCTCAAGTTTAAATCCCTGCGGATAGCGAAAACTGTCAGAAGCGCCTTTTTTCTTGAATACCGGAATGCGTTTTAGTGGCTGGGTTTTATCAAAACCATCTTTAAACGCACGCTCTAGGTTTTTCAGCGTTTGCTGTAGGGTTTGGGAGTGAGCGGTTTTTAAAAAACCGTATTCGTCAGACTGCTTCCAGAGTGTTAGCCAAAACGCCATCTCGCTATACCAGAGTATCGGTTGCTTATGCTCAAGCCGAAACAAATTCGTCGCTAACGCTTTATTCCACACAAACCGGTTGACACCGGCAAACTCAACCATCTTCTGTACTTGGTCAGAATTTGGGTTAAGTCGGAACTTAAAGGCTTTGCGTATCGTTTTCTTCATGGTTATAATTATACAAAAAGGATTTGGTCTATGCAAGTTAATGACGAGATAAGAACAGGCAGGAGCTGCGTTTTTAATCTTCACGCTCATTTGGTATTTGTCACAAAATACCGCAGAGATGTGTTTAGTGACAGGGTGTTAAATGATTTGGAAGAAATCTTTAAAAAAGTCTGCTTGGATTTTGAAGCGGAATTAGTGGAGTTTAATGGCGAGCATGACCACGTACATCTTTTGATTAATTACCCGCCTAAAGTAGCAATTTCTAACCTGGTGAATAGCTTGAAAGGCGTATCAAGTCGCCTTATTCGCAAAAAAAACCATCCCGAAATTCAGAAAAAACTTTGGGGGAATATGCTTTGGAGCCCCAGCTACTTTGCAGGCAGTTGTGGCGGTGCCCCACTTTCTATTATTAAGCAATATATCGAACAACAGCAACGCCCACACTAAACAGGCTTCGCCTGTGCGCTTATATCCCCGCCCTAAAGGACGGGGTTTTACGCGGGATTCGATAAAGCGTCTCACCAAAATTCTCTAGCGCATGATTTAGCTTTTTCCAATCAACACATTGTAGCACTAGGGAACAACTCACACCTTAAGTTTTGCAAGCTAGCGTCACTCAGGCTAAAATCCACCCACACCCTATTAAGAGACCATTCATGAGCAAACGTAAACTCAGCGACCAACAAGCACGCCGTGTCAATTTGAAGCGCCAAAAAAATGACACGCCCTCAAACGCTGAATTACAACCAGGCCTGGTGATTACCAATTTCGGTAAACGGCTTTTGGTTGAATCAGAACAAGGTGAAATAGTGAGTTGTGCCATACGCCAGCATTTGGGCAAGTTAGTTGCAGGTGACCGAGTATTTTGGCAAGCAGGCATTGAATCAGGCACAGGTATTGTCAGCGAAAACCTTGCGCGTCACAGTTCACTTTCACGACCTGGGTTCCGAGGGCAAACTCGCATGGTAGCCGCTAATATTGATATTATTGGTATCGTTGCGCCCATTGAGCCAGGTATTCACCCGGATATGATTGATCGCTATCTGGTCGCAGCAGCACAGCTTAATTTACCATGCGCATTAATTATCAATAAAACCGATCTACTTACCACCGATGAAGACTGGGAAACCTTAGCCGAAACACTCTACCCTTATGATGAGCTAGGGATTGAAATCATTCCTGTATCAAGCCAAATCGAAGATGGACTTGAGGATTTAGAAGACTTTTTGAGCGACAAAACATCGGTGCTAGTAGGGCCATCCGGAGCTGGAAAGTCATCGCTAATCAATGCACTTATTCCTGATTTAGAAATCCGCACCAGTAAACTATCCGAAGCCACTGGGTTAGGTGTTCATACCACAACTAACAGCATACTTTACCACCTGCCCAAAGGCGGGGACATTATTGACTCTCCAGGTGTTCGTCAATTTAGCCCTGCCCCTTGCAGCCTCACTGAACTCGAAAGTTATTACACTGATTTTGAACCGTTTTTAGGCCAATGTAAGTTTCACAACTGTACCCACACAATTGAACCCAATTGTGCTATCAGGCAGGCGGTTGAACAAGATGAAATCGCTGAAAGCCGTTACTTGAGCTTTCAACGATTATTGGTAGAGTTTAAAACCAACGCTAATAGCAAACCTTCAGCCAGTTAAGCGACTAAAAACACCGAAACTAAATAGAGTAACACGGTGGTGGTTCCAATCACCGCCAACCAAAATAGAAATATCCACGCTAAAGGTTTCGGGTTGTTCATCAACTTGAGCAAATACCAACTGGCAAAGGTCGCTAACATAATAATTAACCAAATCTTTACGATCGCCATATATAGCGTCTCCTTCTTCAAGATTGGCCTATTGTAACCGATTATCAGATAAATAAATAAGACCAAAAAATTGAATTTATTGAACCCATCAATTAAAACTTGATACTTACCTATAAAAACATTTGATGGAGTTTAACCCTGTTTTTCCTTTATCTCGAGCCAGGTTTACTTGACTTAACCCCTAAATATCAGGTTTAATAAGACTTAGGGATTTCCCGAAATTTTATCGTGCTTTTAGGAGAGTGCAAAATGAAAAAAACAATGATAGCTGCAGCTGCAGCGGGCTTAATGTCTTTCGGTATGGCTGCTCACGCAGGTGATGTTGTTGCAGGTCAGGCTTCTTACTCAACCTGTATGGGTTGTCATGGTATGCAAGGTCAAGGCGGTGTTGGTCCGGCTGTTAAAGGCCGCGATGCGGGTGAGCTTGCTGAATTACTAAAGCGTTACCGCGCGGGTGAGCAGGTTGGTCCGATGACAGGCATGATGACTGGTTTTGCGACTGGCTTGTCTGACGCTGACATCGCTAACTTATCAGCCTACATGTCACAAATGTAACATTTCAATTACATTGAAAAAACCGCCAATTGGCGGTTTTTTACTTAAAGCCACCTTATATCGTTTATAATCAATTTTGGCTTTTTAATGGAGACATACAAAATGAAAAAAACAATACTTGCCGCTGTTGCTTTAGGATTATTTAGCTCTGCCAGTTTTGCTTTGCAACCCCCTGCTAAAGCAAATACCTGTATCGGCTGTCATGGTGTAGATGGCAACAGTGTTGTACCTAACTTTCCAAAAATTGCAGGTCAGCATGCCGCCTATCTTGAAAAAGCTTTAAAAGATTACCGTGATGGGTTTCGTCGTGATGATTCTATGGCTGCTTTCGCACGTGGCTTATCTGACCAAGAAATAAAAGATTTGGCTGAATGGTATTCCAAACAAACACCAAAATAATTGTCTACTGAACAGTAAACGTTCATTGTTGACATCCTCCCCGCCGTGAACGACGGGGATTCCCAACGGCGCTAGGCCGTTAAGAGCGGGTGTGACTCGCGCCTTCCCGCTGGTTCCTGCTTCATCATCAAATCCAACGATTCAACTCCACAGGCTAACCCCCGATGCCCTCGGGCTAACACGCTCAAAGCACCGACTACATCGGCGTTTTCAGTGTAGCCACATTCAACACACTCAAACTTGGATTGTGTTAAACGATTTTCTTTGGCTACATGAGCACAACACGGACAGGTTTGAGAGGTGTGTTTGGGGTTAACCTTTAACACATCGCCACCCAACCAGGCCTGCTTGTATTCAAGCATCTGCATGAACATTCCCCAGCCCTGGTCTAAAATCGCCTTATTCAAGCCCGACTTGGCTTTCACGTTTCGACCAGGCCTGGTTATATCGCCCTTGGCCGATTTCGACATGGTTTTTACCTTTAAATCCTCAACCACGACCATGGCGTGGTTTTTGCAAATCACGGTTGAAGATTTATGTAAAAAGTCTAATCGGGCACTGGCAATGCGCTCATGCGCACGGGTTATTTTTTGTTTCTGCTTTTTCCAGTTGGCAGAGAACTTAGCTTTTCGTGCCAGCTTACGCTGTGCTAAAGCCAACTTCTTTTCCCACTGTTTAAAACTGTTTAACGGTTCAATGCAGTTGCCGTCAGATAAGGTGACAAAGCGTTTAACGCCTAGATCAATACCCACGATGGATGTTGATTGATGGCGCTGAATATCGGCTTCATATTCAGTTTGTATCGACACATACCAATGCTTCCCTTTTCTGGAAACCGTCACATTCTTAAGCTCACCGATTACTTGGCGTGAATTGCGGTATTTCACCCAGCCAATTTTTGGCAAGAATACACGGTTGGTATCTTGCTCAAGTTTAAATCCCTGCGGATAGCGAAAACTGTCACCCAATCCTTTCCTTTTGAATACCGGAATGCGTTTTAGTGGCTGGGTTTTATCAAAACCATCTTTAAACGCACGTTCGAGATTTTTCAGCGTTTGTTGTAGCGTTTGAGAGTGAGCGGTTTTTAAAAAACCGTATTCGTCGGATTGTTTCCAGAGTGTTAGCCAAAACGCCATTTCGTGATACCACAGTATCGACTGCTTGTTTTCAAGCCGAAACAAGTTCATCGCTAATGCCTTGTTCCATACAAACCGGTTGGCACCGGCAAACCCAACCATCTTCTGAGCTTGGTCAGGCTTAGGGTTAAGTCGGAATTTAAAGGCTTTTCGAATAGTGTTTTTCACGGTTATAATTATACAAAAGAGAATTGGTCTATGCAAATTAACAATGAAATAAGAACAGGCAGGCACTGTGTTTTTAATCTTCATGTTCACTTGGTCTTTGTCACAAAATACCGCAGAGATGTTTTTAGTGACAGGGTGTTAAATGATTTGGAAGAAATCTTTAAAAAAGTCTGCTTGGATTTTGAAGCGGAATTAGTGGAGTTTAATGGCGAGCATGACCACGTACATCTTTTGATTAATTACCCGCCTAAAGTAGCAATTTCTAACCTGGTGAATAGCTTGAAAGGCGTATCAAGTCGCCTTATTCGCAAAAAAAACCATCCCGAAATTCAGAAAAAACTTTGGGGGAATATGCTTTGGAGCCCCAGCTACTTTGCAGGCAGTTGTGGCGGTGCACCCTTGTCAATTATCAAGCAATATATTGAGCAACAACAACGACCACACTAAACAGGCTTTGCTGTTCCGCTTATATCCCCGACCTAAAGGATGGGGTTTTACGCGCTATTGGATAAATAGCGCGTAAAATTTACCATTTTCACGCGCTTTCTATTTAGTTTTAGGTTTTAATGATAAAATAATAAAGTGTGTAGGAACTCGAGCTCGTCAATGAACTTTAGGAAACGGAATGAATAAACGTGGTTTTGCCTTTACAGGTAGTCTAATTTTTTTGCTACTACCCAGCCTAGCACTAGCACAACAAGAACACCGAATTTTAGTGCAAACTTCACTGTGGACCAAACACTTCAACCCTGATCCTAAGCACAACAATCACCAACAATTGATTAACCTGCAACTTCACCCCAAAAAGACTCGCACACTGGCTTTAACAGCCGAACAACCTTTTTTAAATCAGTTGGATTGGTTTTATGGCGGTGCTTTTTTTAAAAACTCTTTTTCACAAAACACCACCTACTTGTATCTCGGTGGTCGCTTTAATTTTTTGCAAGCAACCCAAGAAAACCTACAACCCTATGCCTCCCTAACAGGCGGGTTTATCCATGGCTATCGAGGTGAATACCAAGACAAGATTCCTTTTAACAATCTTGGCGTTGCGCCCGCCATTATTCCGTCGTTAGGCCTTGAGTACCGCAAAGTGACTACCGAGCTTAGTCTATTTGGTGTATCGGGGGTTATGCTGAAAATTGGCTATTTTTTTAAATAACGCATCGTCTCATGCCCCCATAGGCGCGATGGTCTTTTGCTGGCTAAGCAGGCTCAAGCTCTAGCATTGGGTTGAATACAATTACGACCCACTGTTATTGCCTGATAAAGTACAGCCTCAATACGAACGACAGCTTTTGCCCCAACGAGATTAGTTTTTTAACATCGCTGGGGTTTAAAAAGCCCTTATTACGCGCGCTGTAAAACACGCTTATTGAGTCCAAAAAACACCTGAATGGTTTTGGCTTGAATAAGGATAAACGGTAATAGAATCAGAAAGTAAATCGGTGAAAAAATCGGCATAATTTGCGTTGCCACCAAGCCGAGATGGACAAAAAACATACCGAACACAAACAAAGCGACACCTGGACAAATCAAGGCAAAAGAAGGCGCACCCGCTTTGTCACCCTGAACATAATCACGAAAGTACCCGAGTTTTTTCATCAAGGCATAACCAATCAGACCGAAAATAATTTGTATAGATAACAACGCGCTAATCAATAAAAAATAGTTGATTGGCTCACCCGATTCGCTGAAATGATGGTTAACTCCATGGGATAAACGCACGTAGGTTATCCCTAGAATCGTCATAATCGGAATCACAATCCATAAACTCCCCGCCGCTTCAACTCGCAAACCATGACGTAAAATATCGTTAAATCCAAGTACCAATTTAACGATCATCAATAACACCGCTAGCACAGCGAAAAAAATCGACACAAATAAGCTCAATGCAACCAGGCCTGCTTGATCACTCATTGCGGCAGGCGCGGCCAATCCCACCGCAATCATTGCTAAAGCAAAAATCGATACCATCGGTGCTAGGCTATTATTTTTTGAAAAATCAAACTCCGCATTAGTGAACAAGCGGGTAAAATAGACACCCAAAATATTGAGCGCATAAACACCGACCGCTAAAAAGCCAAGGATCGAAAAGGGGAATAAAATCTCTTTAACCGACCAAAGATTGGGAATAAATACCGCTCCTAAAACAAATAACACATTAATCGTCATCGCAAGAGTTAGCGGAATCGCCATCAAGCTAATTTCAGCATTCGAGTTGCGCAAGCTGCCAAATGCTGGGGTTTGACGAAACCCACGATACTCTTGAATATTCCAAACTAACAAACGCAAATGAATCACAGCAAACAGCACAATACCAATCAATGCCAAACTAATCAAAACCTGTTGCCATAATGCACCGGTTTGATAGTAGGGCCAAATATGATTAAAGGTGACAATCGGTGTGTCAGGATGTGGAATCATAAACATTAAATACATAAAAAACGAAACCGATAAACCACCCGCGCCTAAGGCCGCTAAAAAATACATCGGGTTAAAGCGTTCACCCAGTTGTTTAATCATAAACCTTACTCCTTTAAAACCAACGATAAATAACTTAAATCACAATTAATAAATATTTTTTATATACTCATTAATCAAAGTATATTAAATCATTCTAATATAAGAGATTACTAATAGAAAGAACTTTTTTTGCCAAAACACGATAAGATAGAAACTATAACTAGACTAGTATTAGCCTAACAACCCATAATCTAAATCAACAGGGTACATGGATGAAACGAACTAAAACGAACGCTTGAAAACCTGGCAGAAACGTTTTATAACAATATTCAAATGGGCGTGGTGTATTTATCGATATTA
Organism: Thiomicrospira sp. R3; assembly: GCF_029581415.1. GTDB lineage: Bacteria > Pseudomonadota > Gammaproteobacteria > Thiomicrospirales > Thiomicrospiraceae > Thiomicrospira. The sequence goes on from NZ_CP121121.1 coordinate 849,933, forward strand.
TATGATCGTTATTTAGCACGCGTTTGATTCAAATCGCAACACGGCTTTCGATCGCATCAATCGAATGCAACCCAACCAAGTTTATAATCATCTAGTTAAAAACCTACCCTATCAAGAAACCCGACGCTATATGCAAAAGGTCACCGAGTTCCAACAAAAATATGTCTGAGCTTTCTTGAATCCGCTTCGCAAATTCGCACTGGCCTGCCAAAAAGAGTAGAATGCGCCTTCATCTTTGATTTAACAGGAAATACAGCTTTGATCTCTACCGCGAACATCACTATGCAATTTGGCGAAAAACCCTTATTTGAAAACATCTCGATTAAATTTGGCGGTGGTAACCGCTATGGTCTGATTGGCGCTAACGGCTGCGGCAAATCGACCTTTATGAAAATTTTGGGCGGCGACCTTGAGCCCACCGCAGGCCAAGTCATGCTTGACCCCAACGAGCGCTTGGGTAAACTGCGCCAGGATCAGTTTGCCTATGAAACCTTTAGCGTCATTGACACGGTGATTATGGGTCATGCCGAACTTTGGGACATTAAAAAAGAGCGTGATCGTATTTACGGTTTGGCCGAAATGTCCGAAGAGGATGGCTTAAAAGTCGCTGAGTTAGAAGTCGCGTTTGGCGAGATGGATGGCTATACCGCCGACTCGCGTGCGGGTGAGCTATTGCTAGGTTTAGAAATTCCGGTTGAACTGCACTACGGCCCTATGTCACAGGTTGCGCCTGGTTGGAAGTTACGTGTGTTATTAGCCCAGGCTTTGTTCGCCAATCCCGATATCTTATTACTTGATGAACCGACCAACAACCTCGATATCAACACGATTCGTTGGCTAGAAACGATTTTGAATGCGCGCAATAGTACGATGATCATCATTTCGCATGATCGCCACTTTTTAAACAGTGTATGTACCCACATGGCTGACTTGGATTACGGTGATCTTCGCGTTTACCCGGGTACCTATGATGACTATATGTTAGCTTCAACCCAAGCCCGTGAACAGCTGCTGTCCGATAACGCCAAAAAGAAAGCACAAATAGCCGAATTAAAAACCTTTGTCAGTCGCTTTTCGGCCAATGCCTCCAAAGCCAAACAAGCCACCTCACGCGCCAAACAAATCGATAAAATAGAACTTAGTGAAGTCAAGCCCTCTAGTCGCGTGAACCCCTTTATCCGCTTTGAGCAAGATAAAAAGCTGTTTCGCTTAGCGGTTGAGTGCGAAAACATCAGCAAAACCTTCGATACCTCACCTATTTTCAATCGTTTTAGCGCCATGGTGGAGGCGGGCGAAAAAGTAGCGATTATCGGTCCAAACGGTATAGGTAAAACCACCTTATTACGCGCCCTAGTCGGTGACTTAGAACTCGATAAAGGTCAGGTTAAATGGGCCGAAAACGCCAGTATCGGTTATTACGCACAGGAGCATACGCATGAGTTCGCCATTGATATGTCGTTATTTGACTGGATGAGTCAATGGAAAAAACCGGGGGATGATGAACAAGCAATACGCGCAATTTTAGGCCGCATGTTGTTCTCACAGAAAGACATCGATAAATCAGTTAAGGTGCTATCGGGTGGCGAAAAAGGTCGGATGATGTTTGGTAAGCTAATGATGGAAAAACCTAACGTATTACTGATGGATGAACCCACCAATCACATGGACATGGAATCGATTGAATCGCTAAATATGGCGCTTGAAGACTATCCAGGTACGGTGATATTTGTCAGCCATGACCGCGAATTTGTTTCATCCTTAGCGCAACGCTTATGGGTGATGTCGCCCGAGGGCATTGAGGACTTCAACGATAACTACGAAGCCTACTTAAGCCACAAAGGTTTTGTCTAAACGCAATCTGCTCGGGGTAAGCCCCGAGCCCTTCTCAAACAAACCCGTTAATACTTAACGGTGTTTTTACCGTCGAGTCGTGCTTGCCTGAACAGCTTTTCAGCGCGTTCAAGCAAAGACTCAATCGTTTCATCCACCTCAATCGAGGCGACCCCTAAACTAATTGTAATCTCGGTATCAGGCACCAATATACTACTTGAGGTCATTTGGCGTAACTTTTCTGCCAACTGATACGCATCAACCAGTTCATTACTCGCTGCAACAATAATAAATTTCTCACCCTGCCAGCAGCCAAACTCATCCGAAATTCGTAATGAATTTTTGACCATATGTGCAAAGTTTTCACGTAACACGGATGCCGCATCCGCACCCTGTGCTTGGCTAAAGGCTCTAAACTGATCCATTGCAAACATCAACACAGAAAAAGGCGTGCCATAGCGCCTAAATAAAGAATGGTTCAACCGTAACATCTCAGTTAACTTCAACCGAGTTGCTGCTCCCGTTTTTTCGTCATGGTAAGTTTGATTTTTGTGCTGCGCCTTTAGCTCATCTAACTTCTGGCTAAGCTCAATTTGCTCAGTAACGTCTTTTAACGAGCTGATCACACCATAGGGCTGGTTTTGTTTGTCGACCAATTGGTAAGGCTTTACTATCACCCATTTACGCGCACCATTAGCACACTTGATCGAAAACAGGTTTTGTCGCTCCCCCTGATATCCTAATAACAAATCTTTTGTAAGGGTCGTTTTTTGATAATCCCTCGCATCCTCAAATAACTCTTGCCAATCTAGACCAATATAATAAGCGGGATCAATACCCGTTAACTCCAACCAAGAGTCGCTTAGATAGGTAATGCACTGTTGTAAGTCGGTTTGAAAAACTACCTCTTGTATAACTCTAGTTAAGGTTTTATAAAACTCCTCTGAATCACTGAGTTTAACCGCCAAGCCTTGAAGCGTTTTAGAGTCGGCAAGAATAAGGTTTTCAGCAAAATCTGCATATAAATTTAACGTTTTGTCTTGGCTAATCAACTGAAATAACGCCACAATCTGGCCCAATCCAATTCGGCTAATAAAGCCTGCCTGACTGCCATAACTTTTCGCACCGATGATATAGAAATTGGGTTCAGGGTTTTTTAACGCATAAGCCGGCATCGCCTGGCTAACTTGGCCCATGCCTTCCAAAGCATTAAGTAGCGCCTGCGCATAAGCCGCAGGCCCACCCGTCACATAAGACGACTCAATGTGTAAGTCTTTCCACAGACTGGGATCTACTCGAAACCCATAATTACTAATCACCCTATCCGCTTGCAACCTAAGCGGTTGGTTAGAACGGCATAAATCAAGCGTCCAATTTGATTCATCCATCGCATCAAAATGCATCGCCATCACACGCGCCTGATCAACAAAGCTTACCTTGTTTGATAGCAACGAATCCTGTTGAATCTTAGCTTCCATTTCAACATATCGATGTGCGCCTGCTTTCGTTAGCTCGTCTTTATAAAAAGGACGAGCAGCCTGTTCTTTTATACAGGTTAGCTGAGTAGTCGGTGACCAACGCGCTTTGAGTTCAACGAATCGCTGCAAACTGCTATAGGCTAAATAAGTATCACCAAATAAAACAATCTTCCGCCCGTTGTAATGCTCAAAGTGTTTAACAAAGTCAACAAGCTGATATTCAATATTAAGACAGTGCTCAGCTTCACCTTCTACAACCACTCGGCTATCTCCTAAAGGCAAAGGCGCTTGATAGATACCACTTGCATCAATAATATGCTCAGCAAATAGGGTTTGAGGACCGTGTTCCGTCGTTAACAGCAGCTTAAATGGCGCGGATTTTCGTGCCTCGACCGAAATGACCTCACGCGTCACGCCACTTCGCGCAATCGATTCAACACGACAATTCAACTCAATCCGTAAACCACTCTTTTCAGCCAGTGGTAGCAAGTAAAAATCTCGATAGGTTTTAGCCGTGAATAGATTAATTGATGAAGCCTCACCCACCCACTCAAGGCCTAAAGGTGTCATCATTAGCTTGGCTGCTGGAAAAAGTGTTAAATTCCCCAGGGCCTCTAGCGTTGGCGCAATGACAGGTGCAGATTCCAAAATTAAAGGTTCGACCCCAAGCTTCTTCGCATAGATAGCCGCTTCAATGCCAATCGGCCCCGCGCCTATTATAATAAGCGGCCAAATAGGCTCTCTGTGATCACATTTAACGTCCATGCCCATAACTCTGCCATTACTATTCAAGTATTAGTAAGTTTAACATACAAGCTTGCATATAAACCTAGCAGAGAACGCTAAAAATATGTTATCAGCCCGTACAGACCAAGCGCTTTAGTTGGCCAAACAAAACGGGCGTAATCGGGTTGAGATTAAGCTATCGCTTCTAAGCCTTAGCCATCGCCCCTAAAGCTTGCATTTGTTGAGTGATTAACGCTTTACTGGCTTGGTTTGTCAGCTCACCCTGGGTGTTAAACGCATCAAATGCATTGGCAACCATAACCTCAGGCACGCCTAGCACCCTGGCACCAGGGTAAATCAAAATCTCGCGCAAATGGTACTGCGCACGCCCTCCACCAAATGCGCTCGGGCTAGCACTCATTAAAGCGACCGGTTTAGCGCGCAGCGGTGCATCGGGGTGAACAGATAACCAGTCGATCGCATTTTTCATCACCGCCGTAACCGAATAATTAAATTCAGGCGAGGCCAAAACCAATGCATCGGCCTGCTTGAGCGCGCGTGCTAAGTCATTAACTGAATCAGGAAAGCCTGATTCTAAATTATCCGGATTTAATATCGGCAAGGCTTCAAGAGTGCGTATTTCCATCTCGACTCCTGCTGGCACTAATTTTGAGGCCTCGCGCAATAATGCGCTGTTAAACGAGGCTTTACGCAAACTTCCACTAACTCCTAAAAATTTCATGTCTTCACTCCTCATAGTTTAAGATTTACACCAAATCAAATAATAAAAATTCAGCATTTGAGTCCGTGGTGATCACCAGGCCTGGTTCATCCTCAACCGCCAGTGCATCACCGGCTTGCATTGCCTCACCGTTCACATCCAACTCACCTTTGACCAACTGCAACCAAATTCCACGCCCAGGACGCAGATCAAACTTGACCTCTTGTCCCTGAGTCAGTTCTGCACGATACAAATCGACATCTTGATTAATAAATACCGCCCCATCTCGCGGAGCCTGACTCGCCAGCAACACTAAATGCCCTGGCTGCGCTTGATCATAACGAATTTGCTGATAACCAGGTTTAATATTTTTCTCAGCCGGAATCAGCCAAATTTGATAAAGATGCGTCAGGTCCTTGTCAGAAGGATTAAACTCGCTATGGGTAATTCCTGAACCCGCACTCATACACTGGATTTCACCCGGCAAAATTTCTTCAACATTCCCCATACTATCTTTGTGCGCCAACCGCCCCTCAATCAAATAGGTAATGATCTCCATATTGTCATGCGGATGAGTTGGAAAGCCACTACTCGGTTGAATCCAATCTTCGTTAATCACCCGTAAACTACGAAAATTCATATGATTAGGATCAAAATAACTCCCAAACGAAAAACTATGATAAGACTCTAACCAATCAATTTTGTTATAACCGCGCTCTTTTGAAGGTCTTAAACGCAACATGCCATTCTCCTCGTAGTAATAGTTGGACATAGCTTAACTTTTTCCTATATGATTTATAAGACCTAATTTATAAAAGCTCTTTTTCCTAATAGAAAATATAGGCCGTGTATGATCAATCGTAAAGACGCCTTAGAAGGTTTGAGCATTTTTGTTCAAGTCATTGAATCCGGCAGTTTTAGTGCTGCGGCCACCGAGTTAGGTTATGCGGTGTCGCATATCAGCAAATCGATTACGAAACTCGAAGAGCGTTTGGGCGCACGCTTAATTAACCGCACTACGCGCAGTTTGCGTTTAACCGATGTCGGCCAGGTCTATTTTGAAAAAGCTAAACAAATTGTTGGCGACGCGCGTGAAGCCGAACAAAGTATCCACCAACTCCAAGACACCCCCAGCGGTCGCTTGAAGATAAGCCTGCCTAATAGCTTTGGTCAATCGCATATGCAGCCGGTGATTCGTGATTACATGCTTCGCTACCCTGAAGTGAAATTACAAATCGACCTAAGCAGTCGATTAGTTGACTTGATTGGTGAAGGATTTGATTTAAGCGTGCGCATGGGGCAACTTAAGTCGTCGAACCTTATTAGCCGTAAACTCATTGATTTTGAATTTTTCACCGTTGCCAGCCCTGACTATTTGGCCCGCTTTACCCGCCCACAAAAACCACAAGACTTAAAGCACCATCAATCAATTAAATACATGTACAACCAAGTGCCGATCACTTGGGACTTCTGCACCCCCGAAGGCGAGCTACAGCATGTTGAGGTTGAAAACCGCGTTGAGTGCAACAACCTGCCGATGCTTAAAACCTTAGCACTCGCAGGTGTTGGCATTACTCGCCTACCTAGCTATGATTGTCAGCAAGAAATTGATAACGGCCAACTCGTTAGACTGCTCGGCGACTATGACATGCCTGCACAATGTGCGTATATGGTTTATCCGCATAGGTTGCATCTATCAGCTAAGGTAAGAGCCTTTGTTGATTTAGCACTGAGCCATTTTAAATAGGAGCTCATTTTATGACTAACCCCCACTTCTACTCATCCCTGCCAAAAATCAATCAATTTGAACAGGCACTGGATTCCAAACAATTCCACGAGTTACCTGATGATTGGGTGGTTGTCATCTCCGATGTAATTAACTCAACCCAAGCTATTGCGCGAGGCCAATATCGGGCGATTAATGCGGTTGGTGGCTTTACTGTCGCTGCAATGGTTAACGCCCTAAAACCCCTTGAGGTGCCCTATGTCTTTGGTGGCGATGGCGCGACTTTTTGTATTCCGCCCTGCCAGATCGATAAGGTAAAACAAACACTTCAAGCCTGCCAACAACTTGCTAAAACCAGCTTTAAACTCGATTTAAGAATTGGCCTAATCCCCTACAGTCAACTCGGAAACAAAATACTGGTTTGTCACTACCAAAAAAACAAAAGCTTGGGTCAAGCCATCTTTATGGGCGGCGGACTTAGTGAAGCGGATAACAAAATCAAGAAGGATTGGTCACTGCATATTCCCGCGGCACAAGAACCGGTTGAAGCAGATTATTCTGGATTTGAATGTCGCTGGAAACGTCTACCTAGCCCAAAAGACTTAACGATTAGTTTACTGGTAACCTCACAAAAGCCACTACTTGCACAGCAAATAGAACTTTATAAAAATCTCCAACAAATTATTAACCATTATGTTGGCGATGAAAAACAACATCACCCCTTAGCGACCCAACACTTAAAACTAGGCTTTTCGGCTGAAACCCTTATGGGCGAAATGCTGGTTAAAACAGCGGGACAGACCTCGATGCTGACTCAACTCAAAACACTGTGGAAGCTACGCTTACAAAATCTACTCGGCTTGGTTTTAATGCGCTTTAAACTACGACTCGGTGACGCGCAATGGGGGCAGTACAAAGATGACTTTCTTGAAAACTCAGACTTTAGAAAAGTAGATGATGTGTATCGCACCGTTTTTAGCTGTGGCCAAACACAATGGACTCAGTTGCAGGCCTGGTTAGATCAGCGTGTTCAAGAAGGTCAATTATTTTATGGCGCACACACTAGTGATGCCGCACTCGTCACCTGTTTGATCTCCAAAGCAGGTGTTGAGCATCTCCATTTTGTAGATGGCGCCGATGGAGGCTATGCCTTGGCCGCCAAACAACTTAAACAACAAATAAACAGCGCACAAAATTAAATAGCGCAGGATGCTAACCCCTAGTATAGGTTTATAATAGGCCCATTTTTATCAAGCATGTGACGCTATGAACCAAAAAGACACTTTATTTTCCAACCCCTACGAAACCCTAGGCGCGTTCCAATTTGATGAATCGGTAGTAGCGGTATTTCCCGATATGATTCAACGCTCAGTACCGGGTTATCAAACGATCTTAACCGGCATTGGTGAACTAACGCCCTTGTTTGCACAAGCGCATTCCACCATTTACGACCTCGGCTGCTCGCTGGGTGCGGTCACCCTTACGCTGCGACGAAAGTTAGAAAACACCCCTTGCCAGATTATTGCGGTGGACAATTCACCCGCTATGATCGAACGCGCTCAAAGCTATTTAGCCGCGTTTCAATCAGACCAACGCGTTAAGTTTGTGCTCGACGATATTGCCCATATCGATATTAAACAAGCATCAATTGTTGTCCTTAACTTCACCTTGCAGTTTATCGCGCCTGAAAAGCGCGAAGCGCTGTTGCAAAAAATCTACGATGGCCTTAATCCCGGTGGGGTATTAATCCTATCTGAAAAAATTCATTTCCCTGAAATGGCTATTCAGCAGACTATTGAACATTTGCATCTACAGTTCAAGCGGGCTAACGGTTATTCAGAACTAGAAATCAGTCAAAAACGCGTCTCTCTTGAAAATGTACTGATCAGTGATACCGCAGACCAGCATCTTGAGCGCCTAAAAAAAATCGGATTTAATCATGCTGCGATTTGGTTGCAGGCGTATAATTTTGCCTCTTTTTTAGCCATCAAACAAGACAAGGTTCCACGTGAAACATCATCTCGATAGCCTCTGGCCCCAACTTAAGGATACACGCATCGCCTTTTGGCGTGAGCAATTAGCGCCCCTGATTGAAGATGCCCTCCATCCCGAAGGTAATGGTAATTTACCACGCTGGCTGGATGCACTTGAACGCATTCAGCAATTCAAGCCGGCTGAACAGATTACACTCAATAAACCGGCGATCCAAACCGGTTACCCGCCATTAAACAAACAACAAAAGCAACAGCTTGAAGATGCATTGCGCGGACTCATGCCTTGGCGCAAAGGGCCTTATGATCTTCAAGGTATTTATATCGACACCGAATGGCGTTCGGATTGGAAATGGGAACGCGTTCTCCCTCACCTTGCGCCCTTAAAAGATCGTATAATTCTAGACGTGGGATGTGGGAGCGGCTACCATCTTTGGCGTATGACCGGAGAAGGCGCAAAGCTGGTGGTTGGCATAGATCCCAGCCTGTTGTTTATGGCACAGTTTTTAGCCGTGCGTCACTTTATTGGCGAAACCCCTACCTACTTCCTGCCCTTACCCCTTGAAACCCTACCTGAATCCAAACTGGATGGCGCGTTTGACTCGGTATTTTCTATGGGGGTACTTTACCATCGACGCTCCCCGCTCGACCATTTAGATGAACTAAAACGTCAGTTAAGAAAAGGCGGTGAACTGGTGCTCGAAACGCTGGTGATTCCAGAAGAACAGGGGCAATTACTTATCCCACAAGACCGTTATGCACAAATGCGCAATGTTTGGTTTTTACCTTCGGTTAATGAACTAATCCACTGGATGCAACGGCTTGGATTTGAAAACGTGCGTTGCGTTGATTTGGACCAAACCTCAACCGACGAACAGCGTTCCACCGATTGGATGCAATGGAACTCACTTAAGGATTTTCTTGACCCCAACGACCCCAATAAAACCTGCGAAGGCTATCCTGCCCCTTTGCGGGCTGTGATTTTGGCAACTAAACCTAGCTAAAGCTTAACAAGCGCTAAAGCCTAAATCACGAAATAATTGAGCAATAACTTGATCGAAATGTGTTTTCTGGTTGTTTCCAAGCCGTCCATACCTGGCATCATCATGTCCATCAACACCAAATCAACATCAGCCGAACCCGCCTCTAATAAACTAAGGGCTTCTTCGCCCGTCGCTACGGCTTGAACCTGATGACCAAACTTAGTGATCAACGCCGACTGAATGCGATGCAAAAATAAATCACCGTCAACTAAGAGCACACGCAACACAAAATCGGACATAACACCAGGCCTGGTTTTAAGTTTTAATGCGGTTCGTTTATTTGCTTTTCAAATAAAAAACTAATCACCCGACGACGATCTTGCTCTTGAATATCCTCAAAGACCAAACCAAGTAACTAAGTCACACCCGATACCCAGATTTACTCTGAAAAACCACCCATAAAACTGACCCATGCCATTATGATAGTGTTGATCACCATAACGTATATCGCTAAAAAAACACCATTCCGTTATGAATATTTGGGCTACTGGTTTAAGCTTGTTAAAAATTATCTATGCGCATAAAATATACATACAACCTATAAGAGGCAGATGGTATGAATCCAGTTATCAATCCAATGAGTTCCAAAAAACCGACCAATGTCAGCGTGAACGCTGATTTATTAGCAAAAGCCAAAAGGCTGAAAATAAATTTATCTGCAACTTTAGAGCAGGCATTAATAAAAAAAGTGCAAGAACGTGAACGTCAACAATGGCGATTAGAAAATGCGGATAGCATCCAGGCTTATAATGATTTTGTTGAGCAGCAGGGTTCATTTAGCGATAGTGTACGGAAGTTTTAATGCATCAATTTGTAGCCTATAAAAATAAAAACGCTTCAACTTCCCAGCACTATCCCTTTTTATTAGATATACAAAATGATTTGCTTGATGATTTACGCACAACCGTGGTCATTCCCCTGAGCCCTTCGGCTCTGGTTAGCGACCTTACCTTGTCCAAACTCAATCCAACCTTATTGATTGGAGGTAAATGCTATACCCTGATGACACAAGACTTAGCTGGAATCTCCCGAGCTCAATTAGGCACTGATGGCGTTGACCTCTCCCATTTAAGAGTAGAAATTTTGGCGGCTATCGATTTTTTAATTTCTGGGATATAACTTCTTTCCTGAGTTTTTCCTGTATCAACCCCAACTTTCAGCATTTAGCTTTAAAATATGAATCTAATCTTGAAGCCTGTCTGGGTGGATTGCAATTCTTGAGTAAGTTGCCATAATGTGAGTCTTGTTTATTCGAAGGATTGCCATGAGCTTAGTGAATCGATTTCAAGCATTAGAACAGGCGTTGAATCAGGTGATTCTAGGTCAACCGCATTTAATCCAGCGTATGTTGATTGCCCTGTTATCCGATGGTCACTTATTGGTTGAAGGCCCACCAGGCCTGGCTAAAACCAAAGCGATTAAAACCCTGGCTGAACAGTTGGAAGGTCGGTTTCATCGTATTCAGTTTACCCCTGATTTATTGCCTGCTGATATTACGGGTACCGAGATTTATCGTGCCGCTACGGGTCAGTTTGAGTTTCAAGCGGGGCCAATATTCCATAACCTTATTTTAGCGGATGAAATTAACCGCGCGCCAGCGAAGGTGCAATCGGCGCTGTTAGAAGCCATGGCGGAAGGTCAAGTGAGTGTGGGCAAGCAAACCCTGCGGATGGAAAAACTGTTTATGGTGATGGCGACCCAAAACCCGATTGAGCAGGAAGGCACCTATCCGCTACCCGAAGCACAGCTGGATCGTTTTATGTTGCATGTCACGATCGATTACCCTGATCGTGAGCATGAAGCCCAGATTTTGGCGCTGGTAGAAAACGAAGCCAAAGAAATAAAAAAAAGCATGCCTGAAAAGATTGATCAAATAGCCTTGTTTAGTGCACGTGAGCAAATTTTAAATCTGCATATGGCGCAAAGCGTGAAGGATTACCTGGTTGAATTGGTAATCGCCACGCGCCAGCCGAATAAATACAACGAACAGTTGGCTGAGCAGATAACCTATGGCGTCAGTCCGCGTGCCACGATTGCGCTTTCGCGTTGCGCACGGGCGCATGCTTGGTTGTTGGGCAAGGATTTTGTAAGCCCAGATGATGTGCAAGCGGTGGTGCATGATGTGTTTCGTCATCGTTTACTGCTGAGCTATGAAGCGCAAGCACAAGGCAAAACCGTGGATCAGGTCACGGATGATATTTTAGGTTGGGTGAGCTTGGTATGAGCGATACAGCTCAATCGGCGGTTTATAGCGACTTAGGCCGGTTGAATGCTTGGCGGTTTCACGTGAAACACTTTAAACTCGGTCATCAACAGCGCATTATGATGCAAGCCAACGGTTCGCGCCCAAGTCCACGCAAAGGCCGTGGCATGGAGTTTAGCGAAGTACGGGTTTATCAGCCGGGTGATGATGTGCGCCATATTGATTGGAAGGTCAGCGCACGCAGCCAAGACACTCACACCAAGTTGTTTAGCGAAGAGCACGAACGCCCTGTGGTGTTTGTGGTTGAACAGTCGGCGCGGTTATTTTTTGCCAGCCAACACTGCTTTAAATCGGTATTGGCGCTCGACATCCTGGCGATCCTCGCTTGGGCCAACTTAAATCAAGATGATCGAGTGGGCGGCTTGATATTTGGTGAACAACCTGCACATTGGATAACGCCTAAGCGTCAAGCTAAAAACCTCTTGCAGTTATTTCATCACGGCTTACATCAAAACCAAGCGCTTAATCAACCCGCACAGGGCGACAATCAGGCCTGGTTGTGTGCGCTCAATCATATCGCGCCGCTGGTTCATCCGGCTAGCCGGGTTATTTTAATTGGCGACTGTTTGAATATTGATAAAAACGCCTATGCGGTATTAAGCCAAATCGCCAAACATGGCGCGGTGAGCGCGATCCACTGTGAAGACCCGATTGAATCTGATTTGCCTGATAGCTATGCGCTGGCGTTTAGTGATGGCGAAACCGAGGTGTATTTAGACGGACAAAACCCAAGTCTGCGCCAAAATTATCAGAAGGCTTACGACCAGGCCTGGTTAAACCAAAAAAATAGTTTTAGCCGCTTGGGGGTGGCTTTGTGTCGTGTTTCAACCGCTGATGCGATGGCTAATGGGCTGATCAATGCGCTGGTTAGGCAAAGGATTTTAAGACGATGATGGGCGATCCATTAGACCTGCTTGAAGATATTATCTTGCCCGAACCAATTGGGTTATGGCCGCTGGCATCGAGTGTATGGGTAACGCTGTTTATTGTGTTAGCGGTGTTAATTGGGCTGATTTGGTATTTTTGGCAACGCCACAAAAAAGACGCCTACCGTCGTGAAGCCATCGCCAATTTATCTGACCTAGCTCAACGCGATGATACACAATTTTTAAGCCAATTAAATGCGCTATTAAAACAGGTGGCGATTAGCACCTATGGCCGCGCCGCCTGCGGGGGATTAAACAACCAGGCCTGGTTAGCCTTTTTAAAAAGCAAAGCTGCTTTTATTGAGCATCCTAACTCGCTGCAAAAACTAGAACAACGCTACCAAGCGCAACCCACCCCCCTCACAGCGCAAGAGCGCGAAAGCCTAATTTATTTTGCGCAACGTTGGATTCGAGGGCATCATCTATGAGTTTGAGCGCCTTGATGCATTGGTTTGAAAACGTTGGATTTATTTGGCCTTGGATGGTCGCTTTCTTGCCGCTGCCTTGGTTAATTCGTCCGTTTTTAAAGCCCGCACAACAAAAACAAATCCCGCTGTTAGCACCGCATTTAGTGTCGCGGCTGCGCGTCAATCAATCCGTGCAACCCTTGCAAAAACCCAGCGCCGATCGGTTGCGTTTGCCGCTGTTGTTTTTAGCCCTCTGGCTGGTGCTGTTGTTAGCCGCGATGCGCCCAGTTTGGTTTTTAACCCCGACACCGTTTGAATCAAGCGGGCGCGATATGCTGTTATCGGTGGACTTGTCTGGCAGTATGGAAAAGCCGGATATGCTGCTAAATGGGCGCAATGTTGATCGTTTAGTCGCGCTTAAAAGCGTGGTTGATGAATTTATCGCCCAGCGCCAAGGCGATCGAATGGGCTTGATTGTGTTTGGTACCGAAGCCTTTATAGTGAGTCCGCTGACCTATGATTTATCCGCGATTCAACAACTGCTACAAGAAACCCAAATCGGCATGGCGGGCAATAACACCGCGATTGGCGACTCAATAGGTTTGGCCATTAAACACCTGCAAGGGGTGCGCAATAACAAAGCCGTGTTGGTATTGCTCACCGATGGTTCGAATAACGCCGGCGCGGTCGAGCCGTTAGACGCCGCCAAAAAAGCCGCTGAAGTAGGTTTAGTGATTCACACGATTGCGTTTGGTGATGTGCAACCAGGCGTTTCGCGTAACCGTGTTTTTGATATAGATACCGAGGCGCTGGAAGCTATTTCCGCCCTAACTGGGGGCGAGAGCTTTGTCGCCAGCCAAACCCAACAACTAGCGCAGATTTATAAACGCATCAATGAAATCGAGTCCACCCAATTTACCCTCAACCAATTTAGAGCGCGCACTGAGCTGTTCAGCTGGCCGCTTGGGTTGGCATTATTACTCAGTTTTTATCTCGTTTGGCGAAGCATCACGCCAAGACCGAGCAAGGAGTCAGCATGACTGAACTGACTTTTTTACGTCCCTGGTGGTTTTTGGCGCTCTTACCTGTGGCCTGGTTGCTTTGGCAGGTGTGGCAAAGAAAAGTACAAGACTCGGGCTGGAAAGCCTGGATTGACCCTGCGTTTCAGCCTTATTTACTCAGCACTCAATCGTCTAGCCAAACATTGTTGCCGATTGGTTTTTTTGGGCTGGGCTTAATTTGGCTGGCGGCGATTATTGCGCTCAGCGGGCCAAGCTGGAAACAGCAACCGGTTGCCGCCCAAGCCACCCAAACAGGTAGTGTGATTTTGCTCGACTTGTCTTTGTCGATGTATGCCGATGACCTGCAACCCAATCGCTTAACCCGCGTGCAGTTTAAACTCACCGATCTGCTTAAACAGCATCCTGAAATGCGTGTCGGTATGGTTGGCTATTCGGCTTCAGCCCATATTATTACACCGATATCCGACGACAACAGTACCCTACTGAATCTTTTGCCGCATTTGAATCCATTGATTATGCCCTCCTATGGGGCGAATGCGCTCGCCGGTTTTGACAAGGCGGTTGAACTGTTTGAAGGCGCGAACATCACCCAGCGTCATCTTATCTGGGTTAGCGATGATGTCGAGCCATCCGAAATAGCGCCGATTCAACAACGCCTTAGCCAACACGCTATTGAATTGAGTGTGTTGGCGGTTGGTACACCTCAAGGCGGCGCGATTATGATTCCAGAGTTTGGCTTGCTTAAAGACCAAGACGATCGTTTAGTGCAAGCGCAAGTGCCCGTTCAACGTTTGGCACAATTGGCACGTGATAGCGGCGCTCAATTCAGCCGTATGCAGTTGGATGACAGTGATTTGCCCCGTTTATTACCGCCTTTTGCGGGCGCAACTGAGCGCGAACAGCATGACGAAAAACTCCTATATCAAGCGTTGGACTATGGCGTGTATTTACTTTGGTTATTAGTGCCGCTCGCCGCATTAGCGGCACGACGTGGTTGGTTGATGTCCTTAGCGTTGATAGTGTTATTACCCAGCGCATTACTGCCGCAAACAGCTTGGGCGCAAGCAGAGTTACAGCAACAGCAGCAACAGCAACAAGGTCAAGCAGAAAAACCCGAAATTCGATTTTCTGATCGCTGGCGAGAAATGTTTTTAACTGGCAACCAACGTGGCTACCAGGCCTGGCAGCAAAAGGATTATCTGGCGGCAGAGCGCGAGTTTAGTGATCCGAGTTGGCGTGGTAGCAGCTTATATCGTCAAGGTCGCTATGAAGAAGCCGTAAATGCGTTTAGGCGTGATGGCTCAGCGCAAGGACACTATAATCGCGGCAATGCATTGGCGCGATCAAACCAATTAGAAGACGCACGCAAAGCCTATCAAAGCGCACTTGAATTACAACCTGACTTTCCACAAGCGCAACATAACCTTGAGGTGATTGAGCAATTGTTAGCGCTACAGCAAGAGGCAGAAGGTCAAGAAGCTCAGCAACACAACGACAGCGCAGCACCGCAACCTTCTGAACAATCATCAGAGCAATCGTCTGAGCAAAGCCAAGGCGATGAGCAGGCCAATGACCAAACCTCTCAATCCGGCGATCAAGCTCAACAAGGCGACACAGCGCAACAGGGACTAGATGACCAAGCTATTGAGGAGCAATCTAAAGATGACCAAGCGAGCGAAAGCGAATCCGCCATAGGTCAAAGCCAGCAAGACGCTGAAGCTGAGAGCGATCAAGAGGGTCAAAACGGTTTGCTAAATCAACCAACCCAAGCCGAGATGGCGGAGCAAGACGCACAAGCGCGCGAACGCGAGCAAGCCCGCCAAACCTGGTTAAACCAAATTAAAGACGAACCCGGGGTGTTTTTAAGACGTAAGTTTGATTATCAGTATCAACAAAACCCACCCAGAAACCCACAAAAGGAACCCTCAAAACTATGGTAATGCGCCGCTTATTTCTGAGTTTTCTGTTATTTTTAGTACCAGGCCTGGTTGTTGCCCAGCAAATTTTAGTGGCCCAGGTTGATCGTGATAAGGTTGAACAGGGTGATATTATCCAACTGAGTGTGATGGCGAATTTCCAAACCACCAGCCGTGGGCCTGATTTTGCGCTGTTGCACACCGATTTTAATGTGCTCGGCACCCAAGCCTCCAACCAACTTCGCATTATTAACGGACAATATAGCGCCACCACCTTATGGGATGTTCAGCTGATGGCCAAGCGCACCGGTGAGTTAACCATTCCCGCTTTCAGCGTCGAGCGAGCGCAAAGCGAGCCAATTCAAATTAGCGTTTCGCCTGCAAGCATCCGCACCGATGATTTTCGCATCAGTTTTATCGAAGCCGAGGTGGACAACCCCAACCCCTATGTGCAAAGTCAGGTGATCTATACACTGCGTTATTATCATTTAGGCTCACTGGTGCGCGGCAGTATTAACCCACCGCAATTTGACAATATGATTTCGGAAAGACTACAAAACCAACGCAGCTTTGAGCGTCGTGTTCAAGGACGGGTCTATCGGGTATACGAATGGGTGTATGCGATTTATCCGCAAGCGAGCGGTGAACTGATTATCCCGCCGCAAAGCTTTGAGGGGCGATTGCTGTATGAGCGCTCGATACGTTTGGATGAGCAGACTTCTCAACCCATTACCCTGAATGTAAAACCCATTCCCGCCAGTTTTCCGGCGAATGCGATCTGGTTGCCAGCAAAACGACTGATTTTAAAAGACGAATGGACCCACGAAGACCGCTATCAAGTAGGCGATACCATCGGGCGACGCATCAGCCTTGAAGCCACCGGGCTACGCGCCAGTCAATTACCCAATCCAAGTTGGCCACAACAAGACGGCTTGCGCCTTTACAGCGATCCCGTTAGTCAACGAGACCATTTAGAGCTGAGTGGCATTAGCAGCATCAAAAGCCAAGATTTTATGGCGGTATTACAAGCACCAGGGTCGATGGCGTTTAACGAGATTGAAATTCCCTGGTGGAATACCCAAACCGATCAACTTGAAATAGCACGCTTAGCAGGCCACGCTATTGAGGTCGAAACCGCCACAAACAGCAACACGCAATCTACTGAAAGCCTACTCGGGCTAGAAGATCTCAGCACCCCCAGCCAAACAGCAGCATCGCGCTTTTGGCCGTTTGTCAGTGGAATGTTAGCGATATTATGGCTAATCACCCTCGGGTTCTATTGGCAAGCACGCCGTCAAATGGTTCAGAGCACTCAAGCAGAAAAAGCTGTTCAAAATAAGATTGAAAACGCAGAAATTCCACTGGCTCAAGACATAGAAACCCTCTGCCAATTACCCCTTGACCAACTCGAGCATGCGATTAAATACTGGCTTAAACAACAAGGGTTCGCTGGAACCCATACGCTCAAAGCCACCCATCCTGCGCTCTACCAACAACTGCTCGCGCTGGAAAAAGCACGCTATGGTGACCAACAAACGGCGTTAGCCTTAGAGCTTGACAGAGCAGCACTGAAACAAAACCTCAGCGCACTGCTCAAAACAAAAACCAACAACCCAACCGCCCTGCGCCCCTTGTATCCTTAAAATTTTTTTAACGGTTTAAGGTTTAACGCTGAGTTGGCCAAGCATACCCGCTTCAAAATGCCCCGGTTCTAAGCAGCCAAAGTAATAGGTGCCGGGTTGATCGAAATGCCAAATCACCGCACCGCGTTGACGAGGTTTTAAGCTAATCATATTGGGCTCATCATGCGCCATATGCGGGTGGTTTTTCATCATTTCAGCATGCTCTTCGAGTTCTTGGCGCGTGCCGATAACAAACACATGTTGCAACTGTCCGCGGTTACGCACAAAAAACCTAACCGTGTCACCCGCTTTGATTTCGACCTTGTTCGGCGAAAATCGCATATTATCGTCCATATCAATTTGAATGGTGCGGTTGACCTCCTTTGGTTGGCCTGCGCGACCGATTCTAGTCGTGTGATCCATGCCGTGATGATGGTCAGCGTGTCTTTGCCCATGCGAACCATGATTGTCATGTTGCCCAGTATGACTCGAACGATGGTCGTGCCCACCACCGTGGTTATGTGCCCAAGCTGCTAGCGGGGTTACAACTAAACCGACACTTGCACCTAATATAAACTGTCTGCGTGATAAGGTTTTCATGATATTTCTCCCATTTTTAGAATTATGTAGTTCTAACTGTTAAAACCAAAAACTTAAACCCGCTAACCATTGCGTGCTTGAAGCGGATTGGCCGGACTCACGCGCCATATCGGCGGTTTCACCCAGCTTTTGTTGCCATTGCACGCCGATATAAGGCGCAAACTCAGGTTTAATGTGGTATTTCAATCTCATGCCAAATTTAAGTTCGGCCAAGCCCGCTCCCTCGTTATAATCCGTGTCTTTACTGCTAAAGGCTTTGGCTTCAAGCTTGGGTTCTAACTCCAGGTCTTGGGTAAACAGCAATTCTCGTTTAATTTCTAACTTGGCGGCAAGCCGTGCGTCCGAATCCATAAAGGCCTTAGCGGTGACCTCAAACATATAAGGCGCTAAACCCTCAACCCCTGCCGCCTACCATTGTCGATCTTTAGCACCACGATGCTGACCATGATCAAATCGCACACCGATTAAACTATCCCAATAAGCGGCATAGGCATGTGACCAATAAAGTTCAGTGTGCGCATCCAGCTCACCGTTTTTAACATGCCCTTCACTATGCAACGCCAATTTGTTGTAGTCTTTGCCTATCCAGGCTTTAAGTTTATAAGTGGTGTAATCTTGTTTATCATCAAAAACACGTTCTAAATGATCAACCATAAAGGCTTTATAGATATGTTGATACTTCAAATGCAGGCGTTTTAAGTCGCTATTGTTATAACGTAAATCGCCAGAATAAGCATGGGAATCACGTGCATCTTTAGGCGCACCACCCCCTTGCATCGAACCATGATCATGCGCCGCATGCGGGTCAGACGACCAGGCCTGGTGAGTGAATCCCAAGCTAATCAAAGCGAGGATTAAAAGTTGTTTTTTTCCACATGATTTATTTCCTCTTTATTAGGTGGCTTGGCTTAATTATGTGCATCCGTGCATTAACCTTGCTCCCACGCTGTGCGTGGTAGCGTTGTTGCTGGTGTGCATAATAAAATCCCTGACATTTTACCCAGCATTGTCATCTCGGCGAAGGCCGGGATCTCATGCGCAAGCACACCGCAGGCCTAAGATTCCGGCCTGCGCCGGAATGACGAAAAGTGTAACTCGCTCCCATGCTGTGCATCACTGCCATTAAGTTAAGCGTTGGCATCGCTCACCATAGCTAAAGTGAATCGGTTCGGACTTACCGTATTCCAAGCCATCAATCGACCAGCTATAACGGTGCATATTGCCGGTTAAATGCAATACAATTTCGCGCTCCGGCCCGCGTGGGTCTAATGGTCCACCTAAGGTTTTTAAATCGGCATAGGTTAAAACGCGACGCCCATTGTTGCGCAAGCCAATGCCTGGGTCATCGAGGTTAGTGCGCGGAGTATCCACTCGCATATCCACACTCGCGCCATAAGCGGTGCGTGCGTGATGCACCCGAGTTGATGGCTTGGCTAAGGGGTTCGCCTCGCTCTGGTGTCCGTGATGTCCATGCATAGCATGCTCCTGATGCATGTCATGCTCTGCCTGGTTGTCATGCCCCGCATGGTCACCGTGACCAGTGTGACCAGCATGATCGCCATGCGCACTATGATCCATCGCGCCCATCATGTCTTTATCCGCCAGCCATTCCACCTTATCCATTTCAGGCACCGGCGCACTCAAACCGTCTCGAACCGCCAAGGTTCCACGTGAAACGCCACTGCGATCTATCGACTGTGCAAATAGGGTATAAGCCGCTTGTTGCGGCTCAACAATCACATCATAGGTTTCGCCCGGGCCAAAACGGAATTCATCCACTGCCACTGGTTGCACATTCTGCCCATCTGCCTGCACCACACTTATCACCAGGCCTGGTATCCGCACATCAAAATAGGTCGCCGCAGACGCGTTGATATAGCGCAAACGGACTTTTTCACCGGGTTTAAACAGGCTTGTCCAGTTCGCATCAGGGTGCAAACCATTGGTTAAAAAGCTATAGGTATAACCGGAAATATCGGCTAAATCGGTGGGCGACATCCGCATCTGTTGCCACATTTGACGCTTTTGCATCGCTCCACGAAAACCAAGTTCTCGTACATCACGCCAAAAATCCATTACCGTAGGTTCGTTGCGATTGTAATAATGGCCTTTGATTTTAAGCTTTTCGATAATGCGATGCGGGCCTTCATCGGTCCAATCAGACAGTAACACCACCGCTTCACGATCATAGTCCATCGGGTCAGGTTGAATCGGGTCAATAATAATCGCACCATACATGCCCTGCTGTTCCTGCATTCCGGAATGAGAGTGATACCAATAGGTGCCGGATTGCTCAAGCCTGAAGGAATAGGTAAAGGTTTCGCCAGGTTTAATCCCATCGAAACTCACCCCGGGCACACCGTCCATATCAAAAGGTAAAATAATGCCGTGCCAATGAATAGAGGTGTCGACATTTAAGCGGTTAGTCACCCGAATTGTGACCGTCTCACCTTCTTGCCAGCGCAAAGTCGGTGCGGGCAAAGAGCCATTTATCGTAATCGCACGCCGATCACGACCGCTGTAATTGACGCGGGTTTCAGCCACCACCAAATCAAGCGAATGACCTTTGATTACTGGGGGCGTACCCAACTTCGCCCATTCGAGTTCTGATAATCGGCGAGACGAGCCATGGGCATGAGCACTCGATGCCTGAGCCGGCATCCAAGGAGCTAAAGCCACCGCTAAACTAGACGCAGCCCCCGCTTGAAGAAATTGACGACGAGTAATAGCCATTTGTTTATACCTCTGATAGTAAGTTCGAGTTCAGTATAATTAAATGACACTGACACCAACCTGACAGCCAGATTACAAATTTGTAATCTAACAACACAAATGACGCCGCTAAAGTTCAAGCTATTGACAGTTTAACCGCTTAATGTATTATGTGTAATACATGTAGTTCAAGAAAGGAGTCAAACATGTTAACCGTAAGATTGGATGCTGAAATGGAGGGGTTTCTCAAGGATTTGTCTGAACAAACTCAACGGCCAAAAAGTTTTTTTGTCAAAAAAGCACTCGAAAACTATAAAGAAGATATGCAGGACTGGTTAGAAGCGCAAACCCGCAACAATGCGCAGAATCGTAATTTGATAAGCCTAGCCGAATTGGAAAAAGCACTTGGCCACTGACAAAATCTATCAGCTGGTCTTTGATGACAAGGTGATTAAAGACCTGAAAAAAATTGACCAGGCCTGGCAACGCAAAATTTTGGACGCGATAAAAACCCAGTTAGCGGCTAACCCTTTATCAGGTAAAAAGTTAGTCGGTGACTTATCACCCTATTACCGCTTGCGCGTCGGCGATTATCGCGTTATTTACGAAGTGATCGAGCAACGTGTGATCGTTAATGTAATCAAAATCCGCCATCTAAAAGACGTTTATTCGAATGGGTAAAGCATGGATCTATACTGGTAACTAATAATGTTCGCGAGACTGCTAGCGTTGATGGACTAATTTTTGAAGACTAGAGAATTTGTGCTAAAGCTTTGGTACCCCCATTCTGGAGACCTTTAAATGAATACTAAACACGATTTGTTAACGCCATTTAGCCAAGAAGTGATGGCACTTATTTATAGTGCTAAACAACGCGCAGCAATATCCGTAAACAGTGAAATAACCCTACTCTATTGGCAAGTTGGGCATAGGATTCACCAAGAAGTGCTTGGAGGCGAACGCGCAGATTACGGTCAACAAATTATCGCAAACCTATCAAAGACTCTAACAGCTCAACTTGGAAGAGGCTGGAGTAAGCGTAACCTTACACAAATGGTTAAGTTTTATACTGTTTTTCCAGATAGACACATTGTGCAGACACTGTCTGCACAATTGAGTTGGAGCCATTTTATCTTACTTTCTGGAATTGACGATTCTATAAAACGAGATTTTTATATCACCATGACCATCCAAGAACACTGGTCAACTCGCATCTTAGATGCCCGTATCGGTGCGTTGTTGTTTGAGCGAACTGCGATTTCAAAAAAGCCTGATGAAACCATTTTGGCTGAATTAACACAGTTAGCAGAATTTGGCCAATACCATCCAGATTTGCTGCTCAAAGACCCTTACGTTCTTGACTTTCTAGAGCTCAATGATCGTTATTTGGAAAAGGACTTAGAAGATGCAATCCTGCGCGATATTGAGCAGTTCTTGCTTGAATTAGGTGCTGGTTTTAGTTTTGTAGCAAGGCAAAAACGCATTCAAGTTGATAACGATGATTTTTATATTGATTTACTTTTTTATAATCGCAAGTTAAAGCGCTTAGTTGCCATAGATTTAAAGCTTGAGACATTTAAACACAGCCACAAAAGCCAGATGGAGCTTTACCTAAATTGGTTGAAAAAATACGAAACCGAAGAAGGGGAAAATCCGCCACTTGGTATTATTTTGTGTTCCGGTAAAAAACAAGAGCAAATTGAATTACTGGAAATGGAGGGAAGTCATATTCATGTGGCCGAATACCTGACTCATTTAATTGATGTTCAGCTTTTAGAACAAAGATTACAGCACGCTATCACACGTGCAAAAAAGCGTTTAGCCTCAAATTAATATAAACCTGGACACACGCATGAAAATCCTACTGGTTGAAGACGAAATCAAAACGGGCAACTATCTAAAGCAAGGCCTTGTCAGAACAAACTCAACGGCCAAAAAGTTTTTTTGTCAAAAAAGCACTCGAAAACTATAAAGAAGATATGCAGAACTGGTTAGAAGCGCAAACCCGCAACAATGCGCAGGATCGTAATTTGATAAGCCTAGGAGCCTGTCGGACTAAGCCAATCGGCTGCAAAAAAGCTGGATTTGGCCAGTTTTTGCCCACTTCCTCGTCAAATAGCTAGCTATTCTCCTCGGAATTGAACAAAAACTGACTCAAACCAGACTTTTTTTCGCTTCGACCGGTTTAGTCCGACAGGCTCCTAGCCGAGCTGGAAAAAGCACTTGGCCACTGACAAAATCTATCAACTGATCTTTGATGACAAGGTGATTAAAGACCTTAAAAAAATCGACCAGGCCTGGCAACGCAAAATTTTGGACGCGATAAAAACCAAGTTAGCGCCTAACCTTTTTCAGGTAAAAAATTAGTCGGTGACTTATCACCCTATTACCGCATGTGCGTCGGCGATTATCGCGTTATTTATGAAGTAATCGAGCAACGTGTGATCATTAATGTAATCAAAATCCGCCATCGAAAAGACGTTTATTCCAAGACGCTATAACGAAGTTATTGAACAATAAATGCTTGTAAAACACACTGAGACCATCAAACTTCAATAAACAGCCGCACTTCATCACAGCAGCTATTTTCTGTAAAAAATGGCATATCCCTTACTACGCAATGAATTTGACATTTTTTAAAGCGAAGATAATTTTTTTGAGGTAACATCCTTGTAAGTGATTTTTCTCATAACAACTGTTAATTTTGATAAGACCGTATAACTTGTCAGAATGACAGTTTGTAGTCAATATACAGGCATAACAGCCTGAAAATTTCTTCAATACAAAATAACAAGGCGAAAGTGCCTTATAGTTTCAAGGGGGTCTTAATTGCAGGGTATACCAGACATATTTCTTACTCATGCATCAGATATCCTAGGTGATACTGAGCAAGGGTTGTCAGGCAACAATATTGTCAGAGCATTTGTTAGCTACGCATTTGACTTGAATGTGACTATTCCTCACGCTTCATATCCATTCGATGCTCCGAACAAGCGAACGGCTTTGCTTGAAAACTTGCGCGTTTTTGAGGCGAAAGATCAATACAGAATTATCAAGGAACTTTGCGAGCACCCGAAGCTTCCTCAGCCAGTTTCTGATACCATAAATAATCTAAAAATTCAGTTAATTGCAAGATACGGTTCCCAATTTGGAATTGTTAGCTCTGAAACGCTGAACATGGCTCTCGTTGACGAGGCAAAGCACTGGCTAGCCGGCTTCCCCGATAGTTTAAAGCTTTATGAGTCATCGTTAATGAAGTTTAGCAGCGGAGTATTTCAGCGGAATTTGTTAGATGACCTTAGGCTTTCAATGGAGTTACTTCTAAAAGCAATCTTCAGCAATGGCAAGTCACTAGAAAATCAGATTTCTGAGATCGGAACATATATTAGTAGTAACGGTGGATCAAAGCAATTCACCAACATGTTTAAGACACTAGTTGACTACTATTCAAAGTACCAAAATACCTTTGTAAAACATAATGATGCTGTTATCGAGGAGGAGGTAGAGTTCATCTTTGAAATGACGTCTTCCTTTATGAAGCATCTCGTTAAAATGAGCATTAAAAGTTAACAAGGCCAAGCATTGCGACGGATTTGTCGTTGCGGCTTCGCCTCCACAACAAATCCGCGCGTGTTGGCGGAGTTATAACTTCACCTAGGATTATGTCTCTATGGATATTTGGATTGCCGCATTACTAAATTCTTTAAGTACAGTTGTGCTGATGTTAATTTTGGTTTTTTTATCTCGGACTTGGATAGAGAAAAGAATACAGTATTCAATAAAACATGAGTATGATCGTAAGTTATCGGAAATTGAACATAGCAGAGAAATTAGAATTAAGGCTGAACTAGTGGCCGATTTATTGGCTGAATGGATTAATAAAAACGAAGATAAGCAAAAGTTGAACGAACTTACTTTTAAAGCATTTCTTTGGTTACCTCCTGAGCTGGCCTCTGAATTGTCTAATGCCCTAAGCCATAAAGATGAGGCTTCAAATGTACGCGAGATAATTAATAAGGTTCGCAAACATTTATTGGGTGATGACGACTCTTTAAAAGATCATGAAGTCACTGTTTTCCCAGTCTTAAAATAAGTCATAACAAATTGCTAAAGCGCAGTCGCTTAGCTTAAACGTAAGCCACCCTTCATAAATCGGAGATATTTTGAAGCGAATTAAGCAGAACCCAGAGAAGTTTGAGGTAATAGATCTTTTTACCGCTTTGGGGCGTGTGCATGGATACAAGCTAAGTGTTGAAGAAGATGCAAATGATTTCATTGATCGTATAAGAAGTTCGTTGAAGACGTCGCAAAATAATCCTAACCTTTTACATGGAAAACGAGTCGAATGGCTTTTCGCACATGTTGCTGGCGCGTTAGGAAATTGTCGCCTAATAAAACAAGAAGACAGTGGGGAAGGATTTACTACAGAGCAGGATATTCAAGCCCCAGATTACAAGCTAATACTCAACGACGGAAGTCAGTATTTTGTTGAAGTTAAAAACTGCCATTCCCCAAACATTAAATCACCCTATTCTTTCAAAAAGGATTATCTCAAAAAGGTTGAGAATTACGCTGAATTGCATGGTACGCCTCTATTGTTTGCAATTTACTTTTCACGGCAGAATAAGTGGTTTCTCTTGCGTAAAGAGTCTCTCATAGAACAAGAAAAAAGATATGTAACAGACTTTATAAATGCGATAGTGAAAAATGAGATGTCACTATTAGGTGATCGTACTATTGGTACGGAGCCAAACCTTTCGATTGAGTTACTTGCTGATCGCTCTAAAGAGGCCAAAGTTAACGAAGATGGAAAGGCTAAATTTATTATTGGTAACGTAAAGATATATAGCT
Source organism: Thiomicrospira sp. R3 (assembly GCF_029581415.1). Lineage (GTDB taxonomy): Bacteria > Pseudomonadota > Gammaproteobacteria > Thiomicrospirales > Thiomicrospiraceae > Thiomicrospira. The sequence goes on from NZ_CP121121.1 coordinate 875,767, forward strand.
CTGATCGAGAAATTACAGATGACTTAGAAAAATCGATAGCCTTCTATCTCATCAGGTTCGGAACTTGGAGCGAGAATGATGCTGAAGGCATATTTGATGAGGATGAGTTTTCGGGTATAAGGTTCACTTTCTCGCCAGATTTCCCTCCAGAGGAGCAAGTGTTTTCTATGATTGGCGAATTAAGCTCGATGATAAGCTCTTCATACGGGGAACAAACAGTATACGAAAAGAGTGTCATAGCACTTGATACCAATCTGGAGCCAAGTGTATTTTCTGTTAAAATTCCTGATAAATACAAAGGAAATAACTTGCCACTATGGCAATTCATAATACAGCCTAATCCAGATTTTAAAGGCTAACGGGAGTTACGATGGGAGTAATTCTTACTTCAACAGTGCTCGCTGCAATCGTTGCTGCAATCGTCGCAGCATGGACTGCACAGCGAAAAATAAGTATCGAGAACATCACCCAGGATCGCCGTGCTTGGCGCGAAAAGGTTAGAGAAAAAGCTCTTTCAGTCCATGACGCCATAGTTTCCCGTAACAAAAAATCACTGAATAAGCTTCGGGCTGAGTTCAGGGCGATTTTGAATCCGACGGACGAGGACGATAAGGCAATAATCAGCTGCATCTCTCTTCCAGAGAAAGGGAAAGAGCTTGAGCGCGCAGAGGAATTTGCGGAGCGCGTAGCGCTCTTGCTCAAGCATGATTGGGAACGGGTGAAGTTGGAAGCAGGATCTTTCTTTATGCGGGTGAAGCACATTCGAAAGTGGATTGGCGCGATATCTTACAAGCCAAATCGTGAGAAGTACGTGGAGAAGCGCTAACAACAACGTCAACTCGGACGCCCAGCCGTCAACCAAGTCCAAACTGCACACTCTTACCCAAGACATATGCTTGACATATGTCATTTAATATAGGTAATATGTTAAACATGATACCTAATGAGAAAGCGTCTTATGAGAACCGTTTCTATATTTAAAAATGCCAAAAATCAGGCCATACGTTTGCCCAAAGACATGGAATATGAAGGGATTAATCAGCTTGAAATCATCAAGAATGGTGACGAGATTATCCTTCGTCCTGTGCGCCCTAATTGGTTATCCTTTGCTGAAGTTGAAAAAGCAGACGATGACTTTATGTTAGAACGCCGGGATGTGGTGGCTGATGAGGGACGCTTTAATTTTGACTAAAAAAATCGACTATATGCTGGATACCTGTATCTGTTCATTCATTATGAGAGAACAACCAATTTGTGTGCTTGAGAAGTTACAGACTGTTGTGATGGGTGGACATAGGGTGGTGATTTCAGCCATCACTTATCAAGAAATGCATTATGGTTTGCTGGGAAAAAAGCGTCGCCAAAACATGCTTTACTGGTTGTTGGATTTTTAAAACGCATTGATGAGGTATTGGCTTGGGATAGGCAGGCGGTTGACGCCACTGTTTTAGTTCAAAAACAGCTTATGGCTGAAGGCCAGATGATTGGTCACAATGACACCGCTATTGCAGGCCATGCCATCTCAACTGGGAGTATTCTTGTCACAAATAATCTTCGCGAATTTGCCAGAGTCGATGGTTTAACGTTTGAAGATTGGGTTCATTAACGCATGTAGAGCCATGATCTCAATGTGCTAAGAAACCTATTTAAACCTGGACACACGCATGAAAATCCTACTGGTTGAAGACGAAATCAAAACGGGCGATTACCTTAAACAAGGCCTCAGCGAGGCGGGGTTTAATGTCCAATTAGCCCGCAATGGCTTGGACGGGTTGCACCTGGCATTGGAAGAGACCTTTGATTTATCGATTCTTGATGTCATGCTGCCGGGTTTAGATGGTTGGCAACTTCTGCAAGCCATGCGCCAACAGGCTTGTGATTGGCCGGTTTTATTACTCACAGCGCGCGATCAGGTTGAGGATCGGGTTAAAGGCTTAGAGCTGGGCGCAGATGATTATTTGATTAAACCTTTTGCGTTTGCCGAATTATTAGCGCGTGTACGCGCACTCTCTCGCCGCGGCACAACCCCGGTTCAACACAACTTGCAATGTGCCGATTTAGCAATGGATATAGTCAGCCACAAAGTTAGCCGTCAGCAGCAACGCATTGATTTAACCGCCAAAGAGTTCGCGTTATTAGCCTTGCTATTACGTCGCCAAGGCGAAGCACTGCCGCGTACACTCATCGCCTCGCAAGTTTGGGATATGAATTTTGACAGTGATACCAATGTGGTTGAAGTGGCGATTCGACGGCTACGCGCCAAGGTCGATGATCCATTTAAAACCAAACTGATTCATACCCTACGCGGGATAGGTTATGTGCTCGAAGAGCGCGATACCGAGCGTTCAAAACCATGAATTTATCGATTGCCAGCCGCTTAATTGGCTTTTTTATCCTGATTAGTCTTGTCGTGCTGGTTTTGCTGGGCGGTTTATTAGCGCAATCGGTTAAACATCATTTTGATGAAATGGATCTTGCCGAACTGCAAACCAAACAACAACAAATTCGACTCTATACTGAAGACCCAAGCCTTAGCCAAGCGCAACTAGTTCAACAACTTAACCACCTGCTACCCCGCGAAGGCGGCTGGCACTTTATCTTGTTTAATCAACAGCAAGACCTAGTTTATAGCACCATTGATTCGCCCCATACCTTTCATCGCAACGCGTTTATTGCTGACCAGTTGCAACCTATCAAGCTGGAAAATCAACGTTATGTCAGTTGGTATTTAACACCCGATGACCACCAGGCCTGGTGGGTCATCAGCCTTAAAAACATTGATCATCATGATCACTTTATGCAAATGTTTGTGCAGTTTTTATTAATCGGCTCGTTGCTCGCTTTGCTGGTGATTGTCGGGCTTGGAACAGGGCCTCAAACCGCTAAAACACTTTGGCCAACTCGCCAGCAAAGTATCAGGCGAGAACCTAACCCACCGATTGGTGGCAGACAGCCTACCCGCCGAACTCAAACCACTGGCGCATACATTTAATGCGATGTTAGATCGACTTGAAGCCGCCTTTTTACGGCTTAATCAATTTTCCGCTGATCTCGCTCATGAATTCCGTACACCGATTAATAACTTAATGATGCAAAGCCAAGTTGCCCTCAGTCAACCCCGCGACACCACCGATTACCAAGACGTTTTGGCCTCCAATGTCGAAGAATTTGAACGTTTAGCACACATGGTCAGCGACATGCTGCTACTGGCGAAAACAGAACAACAACAGCCGATTGAAAAGCAGTTAATTGATCTAAGACCCCTCTGCCAACAACTGATGGAATACTTTGAACTCATCGCCGCCGAACGCGACATTGTTTTTGAGCTGCAAGGAAACGCCCAGCTCCATGCCAATTCTGAATTGTTTAGACGCGCCTTAGCCAATATTCTAGCCAATGCCGTGCGCCATGCGGATAGCCAATCCACCATTCAAATTACACTCAGCCAAACAGCCAAGCAAATCGAAATCCATATTTGTAACCAAGGAAAAACCATCCCAGCTGAACAGCTAGGCCAACTATTTGAACGCTTCTACCGTGCCGAATCCGCCCGCACCCACCAAGGCAACACAGGACTCGGACTCGCCATCACCCGCGCCATCGTCCAGGCGCACCAAGGCCAAATCAGCGCCCAATCCCAAGCACGAAAAACCTGCTTTAGCATCTGTTTTAAGACTTGGTTTTAAGTGTTTTGTTTAATGGTTTGTTAGCTAACAGGTTCTTGTTCGGCATAAATCACCGCCCAGGTATTACCACCGGCATGTTTGGCTTGCTTTTTTGCCTTGGTAGCGAGTCCGGCTAGTTTTTGTTGGTGTTCAACCAGGCCTGGTGGTACGACGAGGACACCGAGCGATAGGCTCATCAATGGGAAAAACTGACTTTCACCTTCGCGGTTTAAGCCTGAAATACCGCCTTTGGCAATATCTTCATCGTGATAATAGGCTTTAATTTTTTGATTAAATTGGGAAAGCAGCTTCTTACATATCCGGTCATAGGCTGTCGGGTCAGGGGAAATAACCATAAAATCGTCACCGCCTATATGACCAATAAAGTCACGTTCTGGTTGGCAGGTCTGCTGAATGAGTTCTGAGATCATGCGGATAATATCGTCGCCTTGATCGTAGCTATAAAAGTCGTTGTAGGGTTTAAAGTGATCAGCATCGACATAAATCACACAAAAGCCGGCTTTTTGTCCAATCAGTTTTTGTAAATAACGTTGAATAGGTACATTTCCCGGTAGGCCGGATAATGGATTGGCATATTGGGCGTTTTTGACCTTGAGATCGGTCATAAGACGAAGCAGGTCTAAAAACCGACCACAACCGGCATACTCACCATTTTGTGTAATAATAAACACATCACCTCGATGAGTTTGACCGCTTTCGGTGATAAGACGACTTAACTGTTCGACAGGGGTATACATATCAACCACAATCGGCTGATCATCCATTAGTTTTACGATGGATTTACGTTGGTTTAATTCGAGGCCAAAACGTCGTGCAATCGTATCCATCAGCTCACGCCGCCACACCATGCCTAATACCTTATGACCATCAACGACCGGCATAAAATCCAGGTCATGTTGATTTAGAAATTTTTGCGACACCCAGTTAACTGGCATGTTAGGGTCAAGAGGTTCAACCAGGGTTAATAGTTCAGACAAGTCTTTTTGCTGGCTATCGAAGTTGGGCGTTTGGGGTGAATCCGCAGGCCATTTATAATCTAATTTTTTATTAATAAGGGGTTGGGGTTTGCGAAACAGATAGCCTTGCACATAGTCAATTCCAATAGATTCTATAACTTTTAAATCGGCTTCGTTTTCAATGCCTTCGGCAACGAGCTTGGTTTTTAGACCCTGTGCCAGGTTTTTAATGCTCTCTAAAAAATGACGTTTATTACGGTCCTTGGCAATGCCAAGAATAAAGTGCCTATCAATCTTGACAAAATCAGGGCGCAGCTCAGACCAAAGCCTTAGGCCATTATAACCGCCACCCAAATCATCCAACGCCACTTTAAAGCCCATTTTTCGGTAGTGATTAATCGAGTCGATAAAAACATTAAAATCTTCAACCGGTTGGAGTTCAGTAATTTCAATCACCACTCGGTCGAGGGGGATACCTAGCTCATGCATGCAATCCAGCGTCATACCTTGCTGGTGATTTTTCGCCACAATTGAATTAACGGTGATATTAATAAACAGTAGGTCTTCGGCTTTTTGACGTTGGAATTCGGTAATCGCAGTACTTCTAGCTAACCAGTCCATTTCAAATAAACAGCCATGTTCTTCAGCCGCCTGGAATAAGTTCATCGGACTAAACAAGCTGGAGTTAACCGGGCCGCGAATTAAGGCTTCATGCCCTAAAATATTATGTTTCTTGAGATCAATAATTGGCTGAAATAAAGGTTTTAAACTCTTTTTTTCAAATATAGAGGCTAACTCAATGCCTAAACGATTCGTTGTGGGTTTGGTTAACATACGTTCAGCTAATTGATTGACCAGAACTTTTTGACAGCTAGCTTGTTGGCTTGAAATCATGGTCTATAGACTCTGGTTAATTAACATTAAATAATAGCAGTCACAAATTACACATTTATTACGGCCTGTGGGATAGTCGTTAAAAAGCATTTTTATTTTAAAATCTCAGAAAAACAAAACGGTGCGCTGTCCACTTCCCTATTAGTGAAGCACTGGTAAAGTAGCGTTTTCTAGTTTTGCTCGGTAAACCGCTGGTAGCAGATTACCCAGACTTTCATGTGTGTGTTCTTCGTTATAAAGTGTGGGGGATGGCAAAAAGATATGGGTTGAAAAGTTCATAGCTTAAACTTAACCTGACATAAAAATGTCATACAAACCCGTTAAACTATGCGCTTTAACCCGACCTGCTGACGATGGCCTTTAACGTCTTTATTCACTTTTTACTGCTGGGCTTGACGTCATTTGGCGGGCCGATGGCGCATATTGGCTTTTTTCGCGAACGCTTTGTACAGCAACAGGCCTGGTTTAGCGAAGCGATGTTTGCGCAATGGGTCGTATTATGTAACTTACTGCCCGGTCCGTCCAGTTCACAGCTCGGAATTTTAATCGGCTATCAACGGGCAGGTTGGTTGGGCGCATTAGCCGCGTTTATTGGCTTTACCCTACCTTCGGCGTTGATCATGCTGGTTTTAGCCTATGGCGTGATGCAATGGCAAGGCGCTATTGAGGCTTGGTTACCAGCGTTAATGGTGTTAGCGGCGGCGATAGTAATCCAAGCCACTTGGGGCATGGCCAAACAGTTTTGTCGCCACACAACAACCCTAGCGATGACATTCATCTCGGCGATTACTCTCGTCTTAGTGCCCTCACCCCTGATCGCCATCGGCTTATTAGTTCTGAATGGCTTGATTGGTTGGCGGGTTTTTCAATCCAGCGCCGCCGCCTCACCGAGCAATGAAACCTTGTTTAATCAACAGCCCTCTCGCGCTCAAGCAAGGCTATTGATTGGCCTTGCATTGGGTTTGTTAGTTGTGCTGCCTCTAGTTGCGCTGTTTGGTGGAGTTTGGAGTTTATTCGATAGCCTGTATCGCGCGGGAGCACTGGTGTGGGGCGGCGGTCATGTCGTGCTGCCTTATTTGCAATTGGAGTTTGTGCAAAACCAGCAGATGGATAACGCGCTGTTTTTAAGCGGCTACGCCATGGCACAAGCCTTGCCTGGTCCGATGTTTAGCTTTGCGGCCTATTTAGGCGCACTAGATCAAGGTTTGCTGGGCGCGTTAGTGGCGGTTATCGCTATATTTTTGGCCGGTTTATTATTGGTTATCGGTATCCTACCGTTTTATCAACAACTCCAGTCCTACCCATCCATTAAAGCCGCCATGATGGGGCTCCAAGCAACGGTGGTTGGGATGATGCTTGGCGCCCTAATAAACCCGATCCTGCCCCATTCTTTGACAGATGGATTAACGCTGTCCTTATTGCTGTTTAATCTCTTTTGGTTGTTTTACTTGAAGCGCAATCTACTAGGATTAATTCCTATAAATTTGGCATGGATTTATTTAGCCACACTTGCACTTTCGGTTTAATCCTAAAATATAGGGTTCGATGATATCGGAATCGGATTTAAAAGTGCGGCGCTTATACCGTTTAAAGCTAAACCAAAGGTTACCTGAGTATAAACACTCCCTTTTTACTCGTTTACACGATTCACCCGCCAAACTCACTACAATCTATGGCAGCCGCGGGATTGGAAAAACCACCCTGCTGATGCAACTGCTGCATGCTAGTGCCTTGCCAACCGCATCAACATTGTATATTTCTTGCAACCTTCCGATGTTTCAAGATGTTTCGTTGTATGATTTTGTGGAGGCCTGGGCATTGCGTAAACCCGACAAGCTCTATCTGGCACATCCCAACCTGTTTGAAGCCTATCAAGTTGAAATCGGTGGCAAAAACAAAGGCTTTGAGCAGCTTAAGTGGGTTGAACAGGGCTATGTTGTTTGCGATGATATCGAAGTCAGATTTGATCACCGAGTCCCACTCTGGTTATTGGGCTTTTTGCGTTGAGTGTATTGATGATGTTGACACACTGGTTGCCCTCCATCTGGCTGGAAGACAACTGTTGGACTGCACGCGGCAATTAAATTGGTTTCGCGCCGCTTATATTTTATCTTACCAGCGATGCTACCCAGCTTTCCATGGTTTCATTCGCAATCGGGTTAGGTGCTTCCATAAAGTTCACTACAAAGTAATCTCCCATGTCAGTAACACCGATAGAGCGCGGACGGACCGCAACCGGATCTGCTGAAGGCAACTGCATCCCAAAACACAAAATAAGGTTTTTGGCATCAAAAATACCTTCGCCAATTTCGCCGCCAATGCTTTTGGTATGAGCGTAATGATCAAAACGCGCGATAAACACTGCTTTAGGATGGGCATCAACCTGCGCTTGTAAATAATCCACAATCCTATCTACCGTGTCAAACTTTGACTCTAGTTTGCTGAAATTAAGGGTGTAAATCGGGTATTTTTCTTTAAAAATTGTTTGTTGCATGCTGATCTCCTGGCAATAAAAAAGCCATACTGATGACCAGGCCTGGTCATCAGTATGATTTATGCTAGTATATAGAACTTTTATGGTTGATGCAAAAACTGGCTTCATAGCTTTCATGCGACTGTTGTTTGCCGGTGGCCGGTGCCCATAACACCACATTGGCAATCGAGTCACGATCTCGTTCAGTGGCAAACCAAGCAATCTGATTCCCACCACGAGAGTGCCCCCATTAGGGTTACGTTATGCGCACCTTGCTGCTCCAACCAATCCAGCCCCACCACTAGGTTCATGCCGACCACTTTACTGGTGGTGCGGAGCTAGCCCAACGCAGTGGTGGTCGATATTGTTTATATCAAGATTCACTCGCACAGTGCGATTTCACCCCGCTGGCCGATGGTCAAGTGATTGAAGCGGGCAATGTGCATGCGAAAATTCTCCATACTCCGGGGCACACACAAGACAGTATTTATTTATTGGTCACCGACAAATCACGTTGCGACGAACCCTGGTTTTTAGTCAGTGGGCATACCTTGTTTGTTGGCAGTGTGGGCCGCCCAGACTTAAAAAAACAGTGCTCGGCACGATGCTACTTTATCCAGAAGGCATGGACAAAATCATCGCATTTAATGCGAGTCCAAGTTAAGGCGTTTAAAGCTAGGCTATAATAAACGCCATGACTAATCACTCTCTTAAATACAACTTGTTTAATCAACTTGCGCTGAAGAGTAAGGCGCTGGGGCATATTCCCGAAGCGATCAATATCCCCATTGAACAACTGGCACAAAAACTGCCCGAACTTCACACCGACAAAACCCTAGTGGTTTATTGCTGTGGCCCCTGTTGTATGTGGTCGCAACAGGCATTGGATCAATTGCAAAAACAAGGCATAAAAGCCAAACGCCTTGCAGAAGGTTATCCAGAATGGCAACAGTTTAAACAGCAGCTAGTCACCGTTAATGTTAGCTGAAAGCCTAAAGCAAAGTCTCGCCGAAAGCCTTGATACGCCTTTAGTCATTAAACACATCCATCCCGTATCCGGGGGTGATATTCACCAGGCCTGGTGCTTAGAGACTAACCAAGGCCGGCTCTTCCTCAAGGTCAATCATTTAGGATCTGCGCCCTTGTTTCAAGCAGAAGCCGATGCTCTCAACGTCATTCAACAAACCCAAACCCTGCGCTGCCCAAAAGTAATCGCACAAGGCCAAACCGATCAGCAGGCCTGGTTATTAATGGACTATTTAACGCTCAGCACAAAGGGAAATGATTTTGTTCGTGGTCAACAACTCGCCGCTATGCACCGCATTACGCACAGCCAATTTGGTTGGCCAACTAACAACTTTATTGGACATACGTACCAACAAAATCGCTGGCATAGCAACTGGGTGGCGTTTTACCGAGAACAACGACTGATGGCGCAACTGGACTTAGCCAAACAACAAGGCGCCCCAGCCAGACTGATTACAAAAGGCCAAGACTTATGCGATCAACTAGAACGATTTTTTACCCATTATCAACCCCGTCCTTCGCTTTTACATGGCGACCTTTGGGGCGGTAATAGTGCATTTGATCGCCAAGGAAACCCTGTTATCTATGATCCGGCCAGCTATTACGGGGATCGCGAAACCGACATCGCGATGACCGAATTATTTGGTGGATTTAGTCAGGCTTTTTACCAAGGCTACAACCAGGCCTGGTCATTAGATCGCGGGTATGCGCAGCGCAAAGATCTGTACAACCTCTACCACATTCTTAACCACTTTAACCTGTTCGCTGGACACTACGCCCAACAAGCCGAAGGGCTAATCGACAAATTAAGCATGCAAAAAAACTTATAAGGCTATATAAAAAACTTTGATTTCATTGTTCCAAACAAAAACCCTACACTTTATATTACAATTTGCAAAATTAATGAAAGTTGTCCTATTAAAGGAGCAGGATATGAAAGAAACATCGCGACTAAACTTAACAGGTTTATCCATTTCAGTTAAGTCCTTATTTACAGGCTATATTCTTGTGGTGGGTGTAGGGTTATTAATGGCGGGCCTACAAATCCTGCTCTCTCATGGTATGGCGGACGGCAAACCGGGTTTATCTATTGACGACATTGTTTATAGTTATCATGGCAACCGAACCGGCTCAACCCTTGAAGCCAAGCTTCACGGCTCGATGAAAGACATGGCACCCAATGAACAAAAATTAGTACTCATCAAATGGGCACGTGATGGTGCACCGGAAGAGCAATGGGAACCCATTATTAAACCCATTACACAGCAGTATTGTGTGGCCTGTCACTCTACTATGCCCGGATTGTCCGACTTTACTAAACTAAGTGAAATGCAGCGCATTGCAGAAGTCGATACAGGAAAAGCCTTGTCAACCTTAACAAGACTATCTCATATTCACCTATTTGGTATTTCATTTATCTTCTTTTTTGTTGGTTTGATCTTCTCGCTGGCGGTGGGTTTTAAACCTTGGGTTAAGGCGTTGATTATCTTTACCCCGTTTGCGTTTTTAATTGTTGATATTGCTGCTTGGTGGCTAACTAAACTTAGCCCTGGTTTTGCTTGGTTCGTAATGATTGGTGGCATAGGCTATAGTGTCGCAGCTGCGGTTATGTTATTTACCTCACTCTATCAAATGTGGATTATGCCGTTAAGGGGTCAAATCTCCGATCAAAACGCATGGTTATCTGAAAAATAAACAATAAAAAACGCTTGATTTGTAAACACCCTGCGCAAATCAAGCTAAATACCAATCCCTCATCTTAAACTCATCATTAAGACTCCCGCTAATAATCAGGGTTTGAGGCTAATAACCTAGTTATAAGCTTGGTTTATCCATTCATAAAACTTATATTCCCTTATAAAAACTATTGATTTTTATTGTGTACAAGACTTCTCTAAAATTTAAATGTGCAAAAAAAAATTAAAAACCCCTAGTTTTATTGAGGCCTCGTTGATTAATAGGGCTTCAATCTGAGAACGAAGGGTCACAATAATAGGATTAAAGATTATGGCCTGGAAATTTCCTCAGCTTACGCGACGCGCTTTTTTACAAACGACCGCCGCCACCGCCGTAATAGGTGTGATCGGCTCTTCAAAATTAGCCACAGCAAGCTTACCTTCATGGTCGGATTTAAAGTTCGCCAAAAAAAAACGTCATGAAATGGAAGAAAAAATTTCATTTAGCGTATGTAACTTCTGTTCGGGGCTATGTAATGTCGAAGTTCGTACCCTGACCCATGGCGACCAATCGCGCATGGTTAAACTTGAAGGAAATCCCATTTCTAAAATGAACCGTGGACGTCTTTGCGCTCGAGGGCAAGCGGGTCTTTTCCAGACCTATGATACCGACCGAATTAAAACCCCTTTAATTCGTGTTGAAGGCTCAAAACGCGGTGAAATGAAATTTCGCAAAGCCAGCTGGGAAGAGGCCTATGCCTATATCGCTAGTAAATCGCAAAACCTTGACCCTTGGGAATGGACCATTGTCGGCGGCTGGAGTACCTGTGTATTTTTCTTAAACCCGCTATTTGCCTTTGCCCATGCCAACCGCACGCCTAATTTTTTAGCTTCACCGATGCAACATTGTGTTACCACGGGCGAATTAGGCACCGATTCAGTAACAGGCAATTTTAAACCCCACGGTGAAATCCTACCTAACTATGACAATGCGCGTTATATTTTGCTGGTTATTAATAACTCCTCGATTGCTGGGGTCAACGTACCTCGCGCGGTTCAGGTGACCGAAGCCAAACAGCGTGGCGCTAAAATCGTGGCGCTCGACCCACGGGTATCCGAAACCGTTGCGATAGCAGACGAATGGGTGCGTATTCGTCCAGGTACAGACTTAGACTTTATGCTCGCGTTGATTCGCGAAATCATGACTAAAGACTATTACGACGAAGCCTTTTGTAAAAAACACACCGACCTGTCATTTCTTTTGTACAACGATGAGGGCGAATGGCGCCCAATGGTGAATGACAAGGGCGAACCGATGGTTTGGGATCAATTTAGTCAATCGGTTAAAACCGTCAATGCCTATTCCAACAACAATGATTTGGATGTAACAGGTCAACCGATTAACCCTGCTTTACGCCTACCTACCCAAGACATGCAAGTAAATGGCAAAACCGTATCTACCGTATTTGAAGCTCAGCTTGCTGAAATCGACCATTGCACGCCAGAATGGGCCGCAGCAAGCACCACAATCGAGGCTAAAACACTAGTGCGTATTGCCTACGAGTTCACCCATATTAAACCCGCGATTATTGACCCAGGTTGGATGGGCGCACGGTATAACAACATTCAAATGCTACGTCGTGCACAAGCGACCTTACAAACCCTCATTGGGGGTGTTGATACTATTGGCGGCTGGGTAAACTCAGCTAAGTACCATAAAACAGCGGCTAAAATGCACGAAGCACGGGTGCAGGGTAAAACCATGGCTAACCCACTTACCAGCATGACCGGTCTACCTGGCTGGAAAGCGCAAGTTGAGTTTTTCTCAGATGGCGATAACTTTGGTCACGGCTATCCAGCCTGGAGTTTTGCGTTTTCTAAACAAGAAAAAGCGGCGGGGCGCCCTTATGTATCGATTCCTTTTATGGCCGATACCGGTCTTTATGAATCAGTGGAAGGCAAACTTTTACATAAGGGTAAGCCCTATAAAACCAAAGCCTTTTTAGCCGTTGGTGCCAACCCCGTCCACCATTATTTCCCAGCGGGTCGCTGGAAAGACATGCTATCCAGTGATCAGGTTGACTTGGTTGTCGCGGTGGATGTATTACCCTCCGACACCACCGCTTATGCGGATGTTATTTTGCCAGAATCTACCTATCTTGAACGCGATGAAATCGTGATTGGTAACAACGGGATTAGCCCCGATCTCAGCGTTACCACGCGCTTTAAAGCGATTGACCCGTTATACGATACCAAATCAACCACCGATATTTTATTTGAACTCACCCAAGCCATGTCGGGCGATGCCGGGCTAGATCGTTTATACCAAAGTTTTGAGGTGATGGTGGGGCCAAAAGCTGAAATGGCGAAAAAACTGGTTGCCGAATTTAAAGCGAAAAACGACCCCGCCCCCTACACCGCTGCATACCGTCAAATGGGAATGGCAGGCATGGCCCGCGCTGTAGGCACCACACCAGAAAACCTAGAAAAAGTGCTTAAAGAAAAGGGTATCTACGAAGTGGATTCGATGGAAAGCATGCTCGAAAAGTATGCGATGCCACGAAAAATTCCAGTCCTAACTCCCTCAGGGCGCTTAGAAATTTACTCAAGTTTCTATGATTCACTGCGTGTGGATGGCAAAACTCGCGCCCCAAACTTTAGTGTTTTAGCGACGGACATGCCCTCAGGTGTGCATGGCAATCAGCGCACCTTAGCGAGCCTAAAAGGCGACGAGTTTTACTTTACCTATGGCAAAACCCCGACCGTATCCCACGGTTCAACTAACGTCAATAATGCAGTGTTACACGCGATTAACGTCTTTAAAGAAGATATTCATACCGGTGTATGGATTAATGATGAACGCGCACGCACGCTTGGGATTAAAACCGGCGACCCAATTAAAGTAACCAATAACGAAACACCTAGCTTGTTTGTTACAGGTAAAGCCTATGTTACCAATCAAATTCACGAGGATACCGCCTTTATGTACTCCTCATTTGGCTCTAAAAACAAAAGCTTAACGCGCGCCGCCAACTTTGGTAGTGCGATCAATAACCTGATTGGTTATAAGGTAGACCCAGTTGTGGCGGGTTTCCGTTCGCAGGAATTCACCATCAAAATTGAAAAAGTATAAGGAGTTAGGCTATGGCTCGATATGCAATGGTCATTGACCTAAATGCGTGTATAGGGTGTAACGCGTGTATGGCCGCGTGTGCCATCGACAATCAAACCCCATTTTGGTCGGGTAAATGGCGCACCACGGTAGAAGATATTTCCAGAGGTAACTCGCCTGAATCAGCAATGCGTCAGTTTTTTCCACGCCTGTGTAATCACTGCGACAACCCACCCTGTGTGACCGTTTGCCCTACAGGCGCCACCTACAAAACGGCTGAGGGCATTGTTGTGGTAAAAGACGAAATGTGCATGGGTTGTCAGGCCTGTACCCTGGCCTGCCCCTACGATGCACGCTATGCGATCAACTATAAAGATAACACGCAAAAGAAAACCGTATTTGGTGAAGAAACCCTCAAAAAAACTCGCCCATCGGTAGATAAATGTGATTTCTGCCGAGATCGCGTATTAGAAGGGCGTATGCCGGCATGCGTGGAAACCTGCGTCGGTAACTCGCGGATGTTCGGTGATTTAGAAGACCCGAATGAAGAAATATCCAAAATTGTCGCCAGTGGTCAAGCGCAACCTTTGCTACCGCATTTAGGCACACGTCCAAATGTGTTTTACATCCCTGTGAACAAACAGCGAATTCATCATCTCCCCGACTCCGATGCACGTCGTCCTGAGCAACGCGCGGCGATTGAGTTGTCTGAACAAATCACTGAACTCACCTAGGAGATACCATCATGACGTATGCAGTTCAAGTAGAGTGGAATTGGCTGGTCGCTGTCTATTTGTTTTTAGGTGGCATGGGGGCGATGGTGATGGCTGTATCCATTTTCGCCCATACTTACAAGATCGGAGGCAGCGATAACCGCCGCCTTGCATGGTGGGGTAACTGGATAGGTATCATCATGCTCGCCGTAGGTTCGGCGATGCTGTTTTACCATTTGCTTAACCATCTCGCGGTATGGCGTGTACTGGTCGGGGTGTTCTATAAACCCGATTCCTGGATTGCTTGGGGAACCTGGTTTATTATCCTTGCCATGATTGGCGCCTTCTGGTACACCCTACCTTTAACCAAAAAAATGCCCATCTTTGAAAACTGGGGCATATACCAATGGTTTAAAGGCTTGTGCGAAAAACATCACAAAGCGATTGGCTGGTTTACCGCGATAAACGGGATATTAACGGCGGTTTATACCGGTCTACTGTTGCAGTCTTTTCCTGCGGTATCCTTATGGCATAACCCTGGTATCCCGGTATTGTTCACCGTATCCGCGACCTCAACCGCGATTGCAACCTTACTCATTGTGCAATACACCATTTTAAAAAATGAACAAGATAAAGCCTTGCGCCATCTGTTTGAAAAAACCGATGCCTGGTTAATTGGTACTGAAATCATCATTATCTTTACCTTCCTCAACTACCTGCTGATCGGTTCTGAAGGCGGTCGCGTAAGCTATGAATTGCTCTGGGGCAATCCGCTATGGGTCTGGGGATTTGTGGTGGTCGGCTTGATTATTCCCTTTATCCTTGAAATTGGGATGCTGCTTAAACGTATCCCATCAGGTGCGATTACCGTGATTAGTGCTGCGACGATGGTGTTAATCGGTGGTTATTTACTTCGCCACTTTATCCTTGCCGCCGGGGTTTATGAATACCCCTGGTAAACGCCCCTTGACCTCATTAAAAGCCCAGTGAATAATTGGGTTTTTTTCAACCAGGCCTGGTTGTTAATACCTCAAAAAGGAACAGTATGTCCGTACAAATTCAAGAACTCACACTCTTAGCTGGTCTATTGGCTGAACCCTGTGAAGAATCATTATCCGTATTGCAAGAAGTCGCAGATCAACTGCCTTGGCTCAGTGCCGAAGCGCTCGAACAACTTCGCCAAACCCCGCTTGAACAATGGCAAGCCGAACACACAGGTTTGTTTGTTAGCGGCCACCCGAAAACCCCCTGTATGCCTTTTGAATCCGTATGGCTAGAAGGCCAAATGATGGGCGAAGCAATGATGGCGGTTAGCCAACTTTATCAAGCAACCGGCTTTAAAGCTAACCCAGACCTACCTGCCGATTTCTTGGGCACACAACTGAAGTTTTTAGCCCACCTGATTGAATATCATCGTGAAAATGAAAAACTAATGCACGAAGTATTGCTCAATATGAGCGCTTGGATTCCCAAGTTTGCTACTAGTGTGCGAATTCATGCCCACCTTAAACTCTACAAAGACTGGGCTAATCGACTTGAAGCCTTGTTTAACCTATGAACGATTTAACCCAAAAAACCGGATTTTTAATCAGTGGCGTGGAAGCCGATGACTTACCTGAACAGATTGTTAACGCCTTTAACCAGGTGTACTGTGATGACTTTGCCGATGCGTTTATGGGCGTTAATCATGCGCTCAACACCGAAATACGCGGTTGGCAAACGCAACAAAACTGGGCAAAAGGCGGCTTATTAACCCCTTGGATGTTAGCGATTGTTTATTTTCCGCTCAATTATGCCGCACTCAAGGGCATGGTATTGCCTGATGACTGGAAAACCAACGTCTGTGCCGAACGCGCTTATCACGTTATTGGCCCGCTGATGCCCTTGATGATTGAAGAAAAAGCCTATGCGACGCACCTCAACTTTCACCCAAAACTTGGGCATTATTGGCTTCAACCCCTGGTGCAAAACATGGCGCGTTATAGTGATAATCAGGCCGCGTTTGCAGCCTGGAACGACGTAGTGGAGTTTCGAAAAATCGTGCGAGCGCAAAAACAAGCCGAAGAAGCCGCCAATGCTGAACAAGCAGAAAACCCACAAACCGCCGAACAAAAAGAACAGCAAGAAGCCATCAGCCGACGTGCCGTATTATCAAAATGGTTTAAACAAGAGCACTAATCCACCGGACGTAAACGCAGAATCTGCCCGCTATCGGTGCTGACATAAATAAAACCCTGATGATCCACTGCCAAGGCACGAATGCGTTCATTCAACTCAGTCAACAAACGCTCTTCCGCCAACGCCTCGCCTTGCTTGTTAAGCGTCACTCGATTTAAGTGACGCAATACCAGCGCCCCCGAAAACAAACTGCCCTGCCATTGCGGAAACGCCGCGCCGCGATAAACCAACAAACTCCCAGGCGCAATCGAAGGCGTAAACACCTTAACCGGATCAACCATACCCAGCTTACTGGTCACCCCAATCGCCTGATCACCCCAATATTCTTGTCCCTGCGACACCAACGGCCAACCATAGTTTTCACCTGGCTGGATTAAATTAATCTCATCACCGCCGCGCGGGCCATGTTCGTTTGACCACAAGCGCCCGGTTGCAAAATCAAACGCCATGCCTTGTGGGTTGCGATGGCCAAAGCTCCAAATCTCGTCCAACACCTCAGGGTTACCAACAAACGGATTATCCTTTGGCACACGGCCATCTAAATGCAAACGCATAATCGTGCCGATGTGATTCTGGGTGTTTTGACTTTGCAGGCGTTCGCCACGATCGCCCACGCCAAAAAACACATAACCCTGATCATCAAACGCAATCCGACTGCCAAAATGCAGACCACTGCCGGTGGCCGAGTCAGTAATCAACAAATCTTGCCAATTTTGTAAACGATTCGTTTGGGTTAAATCCGGCAATTGCGCCCGTGCTAAGGTGGTTCGCGCACCAAATTCATCCGGATAACTATAGGTAAAATACAACCAGGCCTGGTTGTGGCCGTCGCCAAATCCATCATCTGGCAAAAACTTAACATCCAATAACCCGCCCTGCCTAACATTCGCCACGCGAGGCAAACCCTGCAACCAACTAATCTCACCGTTACGCATATCAAGCAGGCCTGCTTCACCGGAACGCTGAGTAAACACCAATTGGTGAGGGCTAACAAAATCCATCCCCCACACCACCCCTAAACCTTTAGCTAAATGTTCCACGTGAAACCTTTTATCGGCATGCGCAAACGATAACGACATCATCAGCACCAATAAACCAGCCGTTATTTTTTTAACCCATGACATCTTCGTCCAGCCGAATAGTGATCGGTTTTTTTGTTTCGTGGCATAAGGATTCGGTTTGGCTTTCATGGTTGAAAAATCATATTCGTCTTTCATTTTTTGTTTCCCCTGTAAAACTGTTTTTTAATCTATCTTGAATTCGCATATTAAGTGCAATCTCATTTAAGCCGCTAATAAATCAACCGCTTTTCCTAAAAACAGCTCAACAGGTTGCTTTCCTTCTCGTGTTTTTCGGGGGCGAGTGTTGAGCCGGTACATAACAAAATCTATTTGCTCTTGGGTAACTTCATTAAAGTCGGTTCCCTTTGGAAAATACTGACGGATGAGGCCGTTGGTGTTTTCATTTATGCCTCTTTCCCAAGATGAGTAAGGGTGTGCAAAGTAGATCTTTGCGTTTAATTCTTTTGCCATACGTTCGTGGTCGGCAAATTCTAAACCATTGTCATAGGTTATGGTATGAATCTGCTCGGCCATAGGCTTGAGAACTTTTATGGCTCTATCTGCAAGGTCACTGGCATTCTTGCCCATAAGCTTGACGATAATTGTATAGAGCGTTTTTCTTTCAACCAATGTATAAATCGCGCTTTTTCGGTCTTTGCCGATAATGGTGTCACCTTCCCAGTCGCCAATTCGGCTTTTTTCATCGACAATCTCTGGGCGCTCGTCAATGCTAACCGCATTCTTGATTCTTCCACGTCGATCATAACTTCCATAGCGCTTTCTATGCGTTTTGTGTAAATGCCTAAGGTGTTGATACAGTGTGCCTTGTTGCTTTTTATCGGCCAGAACCATGCGATAGATTGTTTCATGATGTAACTTTACAATGTCGTTTTTTTCAAGGTAGAAACAGACCTGATCTGGACTAAGCTCCTGTTGAATTAATATCTTCACCTTGTCCTTAATGGCCTCTGTGAGCTTAATGGCTTTTAGGGCAGCACCTCTTCGTTCTACACTAAATTGATTGGCCTGCTTAGGCCGGTATCCTCGCATCCCTGTATTGCGCTTTATTTCGCGCCCAATGGTTGAGGGGTGACGCTCTAAGTGCGAAGCAATTTCTTTTTGTGACAAGCCTATTTTCAAATAGGCTTGTATTTGGTATCGTTCATCAATGGTCAACTGTTTATAGTTCATTGCAATTTCCTGTGGTAAGAAAATTAGCATTCTATTTCAGTTGGCCTTTTTTCTTACAAGTTAATTGCACTTGTTATGCGAATTCAAGGTCTAAAAACTTGAGAAACAGCACCCACGAGGTTTGTTCGGTATAGTGCATCGCCCCGCTAATGCCGTCATCGCGACGCAAAATATCGGTAATTCGGTCTATTTTTTGTTGTAGTGACATGGTTACTCTTTTTTATTACTTAGGGATTGAGTGTTGGATTGTTCAGCCTTTAATTGCGTGATCAGTTGTTTTTCTCGTTCAAGCTCTTGGCGTAGTTCTTCTTCGCTTGGCAGTATTAGGCGGTAGCGGCTGGCGAAGAGTTGTTCATTGTCTTTCAGCACGGAATAGCGCACGATGGATTCGTCTCTATTGGTGCAGAGGATAATGCCAACGGTTGGGTTGTCGTCTTGGCCGCGCTTTAGGTCGTCGTACATTCTTACGTACATATCCATCTGGCCTATGTCTTGATGACTGAGTTCGCCGGTTTTTAGCTCGAACAACACAAAGCATTTAAGCAGGTAATTATAAAACACTAAGTCGATGAAGAAGTCTTTGCTTTCGGTGCTCACACGTTGCTGACGCGCCACAAATGCAAAGCCTTTACCCAACTCAAGTAAAAAGTCCTGCAACTTATCCATGAGCGCTTGCTCTAGGTCGGATTCTAGGAGTTTTTCAATGCCGTCTATGCCTAAAAATTCCAACATCATGGGGTCGCGTACAAAACCTTTTGGTTGAGGTTTTTTATCCTGATCGGCTAATTTTTGATTGGCTTCGTCGATAACAGCTTGTTTGTCTTGGCTGACCAATAACCGTTCATAGTAAAGCGTGCCAATTTGCCGTTCCAGCGCACGCGTGCTCCAGTTTTGTTCAGCCGCTTCGTTCATGTACCACTGACGAGCGTGTTCATCTTCCACTCGCAAAAGTCGGCGATAATGTGTCCAGCTTAATTCGGGACGCAGTGCGTCTCGAATTGAAAAGACTTGATAAAACAAGCGCATTTTACGTAAGTTTGTAACATCAAAACCTTTGCCAAATTCAACCGTCAGTTGTTCCGCCAACTGCTCTAATAGTTTAGATCCATATTGAGCACGATTTTCGCCTTGTTGTTCAAACTCGACAATATGCCGACCTATTTGCCAATAGGTTTGCACCTGAATCGTATCCACCGCGCGATAGGCTTGGTTTCTGGATTGTTGAATCAGGCTTTTCAGCTGATTTATTAATGGATTAATGGTCAACATGGCGTTCTCCAAATATTAAAGCCTGCCCTCTTTTATTATTTAACTTTCAGCTGTACAAAATGCTCTATTAGGCGAATAATCAGTTCTTTTTGGTCGGGTTTGCTTTCAGCGACCAGTAATGCCAAGGCCACTAGTGTATTGTCATTGATTAACTGCTCGACAGGTTTTGCTAAAAACCTTTGATTCAATCGCAAATACCATAAAAACAAAAATGAACCTGAGCGTTTATTGCCGTCCGCTAAAGGGTGATTTTTTATTACAAAATATAATAGATGTGCCGCGCGACTTGCGACATTTGGGTAAAACAACGTGTCACCAAAACCTTGTTCTATGGTGGCAAGGGCTGATACTAAGCCATCTCCGCGAAGTTGCCCGAATAGAGGTGTCGCCTCACCTTTATTAATGAGCTCTTTTTTAAGAGCTGCAATTGCTTCGAGCGCTTGATCCAACTCAATATGGATCATTGCAGCTTGTTGCGTTTTATTATCGTCTAAGCTTTGTTCATCATACCCTTGAAGCAACGACCAACTGCGCGCGTAGTCGCTAATCACGTCCAAAACGGCTTCACCTTCTAAATTAACCAGTGCTTGATTGGTCAGGGTGGCGCTTAGCAGGTTGATAGCTTGTTCAAATTCAATATGACGTTCTTGGAGCCGCTTTTCATTCAGTGCGTAACCCTCAACCAAATATTGGTTGAGTATTTGGGTGGCCCATTTTCGGAACTGGGTCGCACGTTTTGAACTTACACGATAACCAACAGAAATAATAGCATCAAGATTATAGTGTTTAATGCTGCGGCGCACTTGGCGCTTACCTTCTTGACGAACAACTAAGAATTCCTTAGTTGTTGCCTGATTATCTAACTCTTCATCTTTATAGATATTTTGCAAATGCATCAAAACGTTTTCAGGGGTAGTATCAAACAGTTGCCCCATCTGCAGTTGCGATAACCATACCGTTTCACCATCAAGCGAGACATGAAGTCTTACTTGGTCGTCATCGGTTTTAAATAGTTCAATGGGATTGCTCATTTTTTAATCCTTAAACCTACTTTTATTTTTTATGCCGCATAGTACAGCTGGTGCTGGAGTTGTTTAAACGCATAGAGCAGGAAGGCGGGTTTGCCGCCGAAGGCGTGTGAGGCGTCTTTGGTGGTGCCGAGTCCTGAGAGTTCAATCAGCGTTGGAATGCGGTCACGTGACAATTCGGTAACGCCCGTTTGCTCGTAGCGGTCGAGGACAAAATACAGGAAGTCTTGCGCTTTTTCGTGTTGGTATTGGGCAAAGAAATCTGGGTTACTGCGCACTTTATCAGCACGCGCTTTACGGGTTGCCATAGGTTGCTCAAATGCTAAAAAAGCGAGAAGGTCAAACATATCGCAGGCTTCGGCCTCGAACATGCGGCGTAATCTAGCCAATTTTTCTTTATCAAAACCAGCATGAATTAGTTTTTGTAGCAGTTGATCTCGCTGGTCGGGGTCTGACCAAATTTGACGCAGTTCATCGACTGTTTTAAACAGGCCTGGTAGTTGTTGAATTAACCGCTCTACAAACTCTTGAATCGTTAGGGGTTTGCCGTATTCGTCAATATAGCGCGTTTCAATATCAATGACTTTTAGCTCGCGGCATTTACCCAGCTTAATTTTTAAGCGGGTTTTCGGCGGGTCTTTTGGGCCGCCAATTGGAGGTTCAAGCTTTTCAGGGCCTTGTCCATAAGGCGGTTGTGGCTCTTTTACGCCGCCCGCTACGGGTGGTTCTGGCTCGCCGTCCCAATCGTCATCGTAAAATTTATTGGTCGCGCCTCTAAAGTCAATAATGGAGAAGTAGTCTTTGCCGTCAAACACCCGCGTACCGCGCACGCAATAATGCAGGTCTTTAATGCGCTTGTGTTTATTGATCATGTCGCGCATGGTCAGGGCGTGGTTTTGGTTTTCGCAAAACACGATGGTTTTGTCCATTGCGCTGATATTGTCGAGTATCGCTTTGGCGACCAATTCGGTACGATCATCAACGACAATTTTGCGGTCGTAGTCTTCGACTTGATAAATATCCTGTTCACTTTCGCCTTCAATCACCAGATCATCTTTAGTCAGCACCAGTTCATCTAAGTTGGTGCGGATACGCTTGACGCGGTAGGGTGTTAAAAAGCCGTCGTTTATGCCGTCTTTTAGTGAGTATTCAAATACTGGCTGGCCAAAATAGTCGTAAGTATCGACGTTATCGGTGCGCTTGGGGGTGGCGGTTAACCCTAAATGCACAGCACACCTAAAGTGATCCAAAATAGCGCGCCATGAACCCGCTTCATTGGCGGCGCCTCTATGACATTCATCAATCATTATCAGATCAAAAAAGTCAGCGGGATAGGCCTTGTAGTACCCATCAATATTTTCTTTTTCGGCAATTGCTTGGTAAATCGCAAAGAAGATATGCGCATTGGTGGGCACGATACCATTGCGCTTTCGCACCTCTTCGCCATTGACTTTGACCAGGTCTTTCTCATAGGGATTGAAGGTGTTTATCGCTTGATCGGCGAGGATATTACGGTCGGCAAGAAATAATATTCTTGGGCGGCGTGCGCCAAATTGATTACGATTCCACCGTGCTTGAAACAGCTTATGCACGATTTGAAACGCAATAAAGGTTTTACCGGTTCCAGTCGCCAGCGTTAATAGCACACGCTCTGCGCCACGACCTATTGCATCGGTTGCGGCATGCACCGCCAGCTCTTGGTAATAACGCGGCTGCATCGCGCCTTCTAGGTGAAAAGGCACATGTCTGAGGTCTTGACCTATATCACTGCTGATGCCGCTATAGCGTTGTTCAAGCATTTGGGGCGTGGGATAAAACTCAATGTACTCTCCCTGCCCGGTTGTTAAATCAAACTCGTAGGTTTGCTTGCCATTGCTTGAATAGACAAAACGCACTTTAAGCTTTTTAGCATATTCAATCGCTTGTTGCAGGCCTTTGGTGGGATGTTCGGATTCTTTTTTGGCTTCGATAATCGCTAAATAGCGGTTGTCTTTATGCAGCAGGTAATCGACAAAACAACGCCGACCACGCACACCACCCGCCATTTTTCGACCGTCAGTAAAGTAATGTTCACGAATGATATGTTTGGCTGACCAGCCAGCGGCATTTAAAGCGGGATCAATGTAATTAGCGCGGGTGTCGGCTTCGGATTGCATGGGCGGCTCGGTTAAATTTTTATTGATTAAGTAGTTTAACCAGGCCTGCTTGTTTGAGCAAGCCTATTGCCTATTGCTTAAACCCTTAAGTTTGGTTTTCGACGAGTCGTTTTAGGTTTTGAATGTCGGTTTCGCTAAGGCCGAGTTCGTTGGCAAGTTGCATGTCTTCTAAGGCTTCGGTCGGTATGCCTTCAGCGGGCAAAACGGGCAGTTGGTAATCGCTACAACCTGTTAACGAATGTTGATATATATACGCGCCTTCGGTTTGCTCAATTTTAGCAAGAGTATAGAGCTCTTCAAACACCTGTTCAGCATATTCAGCGGGTACAATTACTTTGAGCAAATCCATGTCTTCCCAACTATAATAAACACCTTTGGTTTGCTCATTGCGCACTGTTAAAAACTCGGTAGCAAGAATATAGTCTGGCTCGATATGTCCAAGAACCTCCGTTGAAGTACCTTGCGTAATAATTGCGCCAATTAGGGTTATAGGCTGGGTCAGCATTGGATTCATAATGGTTTCCTAGCAAGAGTGATGGGGTTGTTCAATACGTTGCAAAATATGCGGTGGAATATAGGCGGCGGCTATATCCAGCTTAGTGATATACATAATTCCCATGCCAGGCGTATCCAACTGCCCTGCCTCATACATACGCACAAAGACTTCATGTTCTTGTTCTTCTGAAACCATAATTTGAATCACTTCTTTTTCAGCTTCAACCGTTATGCTCAATAATCCAAGACGATCTCGCACCCCGGCACCGCGTCCATAATGAATGGAAGCACCCTGCGCTCCAGCCGCACGTGCTGCCGCAACAATATCATCGCCCTTGCCTTTTTGCACCATACAGGTAATCAGAGACACGCCAGTTAATAGCGTCATTTTCTTTTCAATACTCATCACTTCAACCTATCTTTGTAATTTTGCGTTTAGTGTTTGATAACACTTTTCTTGCAAACAAACTTTTAACCGAATCGCTAAACCGGTGAGTTGAACCGTAATAATCGGCCCAATCGACGCCAAGGCTAAAATACCAAAACCTTCAACCGCCCCCACGGCCAGCCCCAAGCCCAAACCCATTGCTAATACCAAAGGCACGGTCACCGGTCCGGTTGTCACCCCCGCGCTATCCCAAGCAATATTGACGTATTTTTCATCGGAAATAATGGTTAAAGCCATCGCTAGAAGATAGCCTGGCAAAATCAACCAAATCAACGACCAATCAAAAATCACCTTCGCCACACCCAGAGCAATACCGCCCCCAACGCCTACAGCCACCGCATACATGAGCGCTTGCTTTTTAAATGCTCCGTTCGTGAGGGTTTCAACCGTCATGCCCAAGGCATTCAAGGCGGGTTCGGCCAGGGTTGAGCCAAAGCCCAGTAAGTAGGCAAACAATAACGTAATAGCAATACCCAAGCCATACCAATAAAACGGTGAACCCTCGATACCTTGAAGTTCAGCAAAGGCCGCAGGAATGGTTGCACCGGTTTGCGCACCCAACATGGCAAGCCCATAACTTAATCCCAAGTTAAAAATAATCATCCCTAAAACAGTCAAACCTAAACCCAATATAATCACGCGACTATTCGCAAGTTTTTCACGCAACAAAAACACCAAAATCAGCCCTAAAAAGGCAATTAAAGGCACAATCGCACGCAAACCATTAATAATCTCGACTGAAGGCGTAATCTGATACCAAGCCGGTTCTAAAACCTCAATATCAGACACATGTGCAAGAATTTCATCGACACTGATCGCTGAATGGACATATAACGCTAATATTAATACTGCTAGAATCGGAAACAACGAGGCCAAGGTCACAATCCCAAAGCCACTCATTGATTGCTTACCGCTACCCGCTGCTGCCGCAATACCAATTCCTAAGGCTAAGACTAGGGGCACAGTAACCGGTCCGGTGGTGACCGCACCGCTGTCCCAAGCTAAACCAATCACACTGCTTAATTCAGGATTAAGTGCGACATACACCGTTAAGGCTAGCGTTGGAATCACCGAAGCAAAAATCAGCGGCTTGATACTCCAGTCATAAATAAACCGCAAAGTACCTATCAGCGCGGCAAGACCGACGCCAACGCCCACCATTAACACCAGTGTTTCGGTATAGATATTGAGCATCGCGTAGAGATAAGGCGCATCCTGCGCAATCACATTTGCGCCCGCCGCTTTCAATGCACCAATAGAGGGTTCGGCAAAGGTTACGCCAATACCCAGTAAAAACGTCACCAACAACAAGACCGGTAAACTGGATTTTTGCGGCAGTTTGTTACCTATAGTTTCGCCAAACGGCATTAAACCGAGTTTTAACCCCTCGATAAACAGCATTAAACCGATCACCACCGCAACCAGGCCTGCACTAATAATACCGGCATCGACAATCGGTTGACGCAGGATAATAAGTTGAAATAAAACAAGATAAATGGATAAAGGCAACACGGCACGAAGCTGGTCACTTAAACGTTCAGAAATATAGGGTTTAAGTAATCGCCAAGCATCATAGCGACTAAGTTTTATTTTTTGAAAAGCAGAATCAGGTGTTTCAACCAACTCGTTATAACGAATTGAATGGGCTTCAAACCGCTCTTTTTGAACCACTTGATGATAACGAATTGGTTGTTTTTCCATAACTTATCTTATTTATTTAATTAATTAAGGGGAGGCTCGGCTGGCGCGCTTGGTCATCCATTTAGCGAAAATACTGTATCCCAGTACCGTAATCATGGGGAATACCGAAGCAAACGCTATCAAGCCAAAGCCATCCATTAAAATATTGCGCCCTTCAATATTGCTCGCTAAATATATACCAAACGCGGTAATCAGCGGCACCGTGATTTCAGACGTCGTCACCCCACCAAGGTCAAACGCAAACGCGTGCATTTCTCTAGGCGCAAAAAATACCAGCAGCACCACTAAACTGTAAAGCAGAGTAATCATTAACCAAATATCCATGCCATGGACAATTTTGTAAGTGCCCAACAAAATGCCAAAACCCACACCGACCGCCACTAACACACGGATCAGGGTGACATTTAAACTCAGCTCTGAATACTTGTCAGCTTGCTTAATCACCGCAACCAGGGCGGGTTCTGCCATGGTTGTGCCAAAACCCACCAAGAACGCAAACAAGAAAATAAAGAACAAGCTATTCCTATCCACCAAGTTGCCCGCAATCGATTCACCAACTGGAAACAAACCTAATTTAATCCCAAGTATAAAGCCGTAAAGACCAATCACTAGGAAAACAAACCCTATCACCACACGAGACAGATTCGGTAAACGCTTACGCAACACCAAAAACTGGAAAATAAAAATCGTAATTAATATCGGCAGTATATTCAAAAAAGTATCAAAGATGCCGGCTAAAACCAGCATCGGTGCAAAATCAGCCAGTGAATAAGCTTCTTCAATCGGTTTTTCATAACCCACACCCAGCATGCTCAGATCATCACCCAATACAAAAATACCATACAGCTGAATACTTATCATCGGTGTAATCGCCGCCAGCGCCACGAAACCAAATCCATCACGCAATACACTGCGCCCGCGAATCGACGAGGCAATACCAATACCAATCGCCACAATCAGCGGCACGGTCGCCACATTAGTCGCTACCCCGCCTGAGTCATAGGCTAAACCGATAATTTCTTTTGGCGTAAAGTAGGTAATTAACAGAACAACAATATAGCCACTAATAATGATTTTTGACACAGACCAGCCAAACAAAGCGCGGACAATACCAAATGCGGTAATAGCCCCCACTGAACAGGCAATAATCAATCGCAAGGTAAAGGCATTAAGCTCACCCTGGGTGATTTCTTCAGCCTGCAGCGCAACCGCGATTATCGCGGGTTCGGCAATCGACGCGGAAAACCCGATCGCAAAACCAAACAGCGTAAACAATACCACCGAGCGTTTTTCTAAAAACTCATTCGACAAAGAATTTCCTAGCGGAAACACCCCGACCTCCAAGCCAACCAAGAAAAACGCCACCCCAATAATGATAATCACAAAACCTATGGCAATCGAGAGCACATTATCGGGTAGTGTTTGAAAAACCAATAACTGAAAGCCGACAATGATAATTAAAATCGGCAAAATGTTACGAAATGATTCAAATAGTGCATGCTTAAGTTGTTTTACGATCTCATGCATAAACCATTACTCAACCATCGAAAGTAGATGATCGCTCAAATCCGTAACACTTAAAACGCCTTTAAGCTCGTTGTTATCGGTCACCAATACGCGTTTTATATTTAACTCTAACATTATCTTAGCGGCATATTTAATGTCAATTTGCGAGGACACCGAAAAAGCGGGTTTGTTATAAACATCAAACACATTCAAGAAATCAATATCACCCTCTTCCACTAAAATCGGTTGAAGAATTTGTGAGTTGGTCACAATACCATAGGCATCGCAATCTGAGGTTTTATCAACAACAAGCGACTTTAAGCCGTGGGCTTTCATCAGCTTTAAAGCTTCTTTAAGGGTCGCATGCGGTTTAATGGTCACTACTTCAGTTTGCATTACATCCGCAACTAATACTCGTTTATCCGTCATTACAAACGCTCCTGTTGTTCAATGTTTTTCTCAAAATTATGTAACAACACTTTATCCAAGCCCACTAAATGATTAATTGGCGTGGTGAAGGCTAAGCCATTATTATGACTTTCATCAATATAAATCTTTAAGGCTTTTAAAACTCTGCGGGACATGCCCTCTTCAAGCACGTATAAAAGGACAGTTTGATTACCTTCAAAGGTGAGTGAAAAAAATGATTTTTTCTCCTCAACGCCACTGCCCTTAGCATCAATAATCGTTGCACCAGCTGCGCCGGCTTCTTTTGCAACGTTTTTTATCGCTGTTTCACAATCTGAAGGGGCGATCACCACCAATGCAACAAATTTCATAAAAACCTCTTAGTTAAGAAATAATACTGAATGACACAAGTTTGATTAAAGCACAATCAATTTTTTTATATTCCTTATTCTAGCTAATTTAAATTATTTTAGAAGAGACCTTTGCACAAGAACCCTTTGAAAAACTCAAAATATTCTGCTAAGCAACGTCATTCGCTCTTGGTTTCGGATAAAGATATCCAAAACTACATTTTAGAAAGAGCCTATCGTAATAAACCCTTAACAGAAGCACAAAAGCGTCACAACTAATTTTCTAATCAGGAGCGCTAGGGGTTAGTGTGTCCAAATATAGGGGCATTGAGCGCCTTCGCAATACTCCTTCCATCGGAATTACCCATTAGAAAGTTTGCAAGATATACCGTCATAAATGGATTGATATTAAACTCTTTAGGGTTTTTTAACTTATCGGTATTTTTTATGTGATTGACAACGATGGATGTTCTAAACCAGTTTTGGGCTTTGAGCAAAATATCTTGTTTTTCTTGCTTGTTCACACTGAATATTCCTTATAATTTTGTAACCCTGTGTAAGGTTGATTAATCTTAAATTCATTTTGGATGGCGGAATGGCAAAACACTTTTATACACTTAATCAAGCGTCTGAACTGCTTTTGGTTGCTAAAGAGGTCGTAAGAGCGCTTAACTATCAAGCGATTGAGGAAGAAATCATGGCGAGGTTTGCTTCATAACCAAGATTAACTACGTGCTTAATGTCACCAGGCCTGGTTGTTAGAAATTTTAATCAATTAAGTCCGCCACTTATTTCTGGTGAAATGAGTGGTTAGGGTGTCCCTGAACTATTTTGAACTATTTTTGAAATACTATTTGACACCGGTAAAGCCCGTATCTATAATACGCGCACACCGAAATTTGGCTGCATAGCTCAGTTGGTAGAGCAACGGATTGAAAATCCGTGTGTCCCTGGTTCGATTCCAGGTGCAGCCACCATATTAGGAAATCCCTTTTTTAAAGGTATTTTCAAAAAATTGCGAGCGTGGTGGAATTGGTAGACACACCAGATTTAGGTTCTGGCGCCCTCGGTGTGAGAGTTCGAGTCTCTCCGCTCGCACCATATAAAAAACCCTGATATTAAGTACCCCCACTTGATTTCAGGGTTTTTTTTGGCTAATTTTTTGTAAATAACTAGACTAAATAGCACGCTACTTAACGAAAATCACTGCATTTCACAGCAATCTATCGGTACTTTGCAACAATTAAACGCAAATAATTTTACGATTATGCTGGCAACGAGCCGACACTATCAAGATGTCTATTTTCCAATGCAAAACGAACTAAAAATCCGCCCTAGTAAATCATCTGAACTAAAGCGTCCGGTAATTTCTGATAACGCATTTTGCGCTAAACGCAAGTCTTCAGCAACACATTCACCCGCCGCATAGTGTTCCAATTGAAACTGGGCGTTTATCAACGCTTGCTGAGCAAGGTTAAGTGCATCAATATGACGTTTTCGTGCCATAAATACGCCCTCGTTGGTTTGCTCTAACCCCATCGACTGTTTTAAATGTTGAGTTAGTTTATCCAAACCTATTTTATGTTTAGCCGACAGATAAATCTCTGTCTTATTTTCTTTTATCACCAGGCCTGGTTGCGCATTTATTAAATCAATTTTATTTCGAATTAATGTAACGGGAAGCTGCTCAGGTAACTTATCAAGTATAGCTTGGTCTTCGGGATCAATCGTTTCGCCCGCCTGTACCATCACTAAAACATGATCAGCGGTTTCAATCGCTTGCCATGCGCGTGCAATGCCTATTTGCTCGACTTCATCGCCCGTTTCACGTAAACCGGCTGTATCAAGAATATGTAAAGGCATCCCATCAATATGAATGTGTTCTTTAACTATATCACGCGTTGTACCGGCTATTTCAGTTACGATCGCACTTTCTTTTCCACTAAGCGCATTCAGTAAACTTGATTTACCCGCATTGGGTCGGCCTAAAATAACTACCGACATGCCTTCTCGCAATAATACTCCTTGCTGAGCTGACTTTAAAACCTGCTGTATTGTTAGCATTAATTGATGTAATTGCCCGGATACATGACCATCCGATAAAAAATCAATTTCCTCTTCTGGAAAATCTATCGCTGCTTCGACATAAAGTCGAAGTTGGATTAATCCTTCAACTAACTGTTCAATTTTTTGTGAAAACTCGCCTTGGAGTGATTTTAATGCACTGCGTGCGGCTTGTTCTGATGACGCATCTATTAAATCTGCAATCGCTTCTGCTTGAGCTAAATCAAGTTTATCGTTAAGAAAAGCCTGTTGTGAAAATTCACCCGGCCTAGCCAATCGTGCACCAAGTTGAATTACGCGTTCTATCAGCCATTGTAAGATAATCGGCCCACCGTGAGCTTGAAGCTCTAATACATCTTCGCCCGTAAAAGAATGTGGTGCTTTGAAATAGAGGGCTATGCCTTGATCAAGGATTTGGTCATTTTCGCCATAGAAGCACCCGTAATGGATTTTTCTGACTACAGGTTGGCTCTTGAGCATTGATCTAGCAATCGGCTTAACTAGTGGCCCTGATACGCGCACAATGCCTATTCCACCTCTACCTGGCGGTGTGGCAATTGAAGCAATGGTGTCGTTAGTGGATTGGGTTATAGGATTAATCAAAGTCAAAATCATCAAGCGGTTGGATTTGAGTTATACCATCATTTAATTGGCGGCCTCGTTGTTGAAAATAACTCTCACGGTAAAACACATAGGGATCAGGCATGGTTTTTAGTAGGTCAACAAGATCGGTGACTTTAACATAATTATCAAACCCATCGGCAATAGAAAAGGCTATATGGCCGTCTCGCGTGGTTTGTATGATGTAAGAAAAGGTCGGATCTTGGGTATATTCAACGCCTTTGCCAAATAAATCTCTTACGGTATACCCACCTAAAAATGGCATCATTACAAAACTTGATTCATGCCAAACCCCCCATTTGTAGAGCGTATGACCAAAATCCGTTTTTTCATAAGTTAAACCAGCTGGGGTTGCGATATCAAGCAGTCCGCCCAAACCAAATACCGTATTTAGTGCAAAGCGCATAAAATCATTTAAGCCTTTTTCTACGTTTCCTTGCAAAAAATTATTGGTCATGTTCAATGGCATTCTTAAATTAATAAAAAAGTTGGATACGCCATCTCTAGCGGGTTTAGGTACACCTTTTTTATAGGCATTGCTGACAGGTTCACCTATATAATCGTGAAATCCCATATTGAATTCAAACATTGCACGGTTAAAGTTTTCATATCGGTCTTCAGGGTTAAAAGGTTTTGCAACCGATTGAAAACTAAGTGAAATTAGAATTAAAAATAATATTGAATAGGCTTTTTTAAACATAATTAAATTTTATTATTGAACCATTGTGATTGTACAAGGAATTTTAAGTTTTGTAACGGCATCAATCATAGTTTTTAATAAATGTTTACGTGGAAAAGTTTTTCGCCATGCGAGAGCGACTTGTCTTGGAGGTATAGCGGGATAAATAGGCCTAATGGCTAACATTTCTTCATCATAGGATTGAACAGAGCTGCAAGGTAATATGGTTACCCCTGCTCCTGATGCCACCATATAGCGGATGGTTTCTAATGAGCTTCCATCTAAGGTTTTTTGTAGTTTATGAGTTTGAAATTGAATTTGTTCTTTGTAACCAAATGCATCAATAACCTGATCTCTAAAACAATGGCCTTCTCCTAACATGAGTAAGGTTTCATTTTCAATTTGTTTCATACTGACTGAAGTTTGTTCAGCCAATGGATGTTTTTTGGGCAATGCGACCACAAAAGGTTCTGTATAAAGTGTAATGGTATCAATATTTGTATGCTCGAATGGTAAGGATAAAATTACAAAATCTAATTTACCATTGAGAAGTTTTTCAATTAGGATATGGGTGTAGTTTTCTTGTAAAACCAAAGGGGTTTTATCAGCCATTTGATGAAAGAGCGGGATAAGTTTAGGAAGTAGATAAGGCGCGATAGTATATATTGCACCTAACTTTACCTCTCCACTGTGATCACCTAAATCTTCTTTAGCTAATTGTTTGATCAAATAAGTTTTTTGTAATATATCTTCAGCCAATTGTACAATTTGTTTACCTATTGGTGTTATTAAAATTTCTTTTTTATTTCTTTCAAATAGATCAACACCTATTTCTTCTTCAAATTTTTTAATAGCTATACTTAAAGTAGGTTGACTAACAAAACAGGCTTCTGATGCTTTACGGAAATGCTTTTCTTTAGCTACTGCGACAATATATTTAAGCTCATTTAGCGTCATTTAGTTATCCCTATTATGTATTTATATATTCTTTGTTTTCTTTTTGTTGTTGTTATTGGTGAAGGCTTTAAAAGGTATAAAGAAGTTAATAGTATATAAATCAACTGTTTAACCTGTTACTAACCTGTTTAAAAAATAGCACTAAGCTTAGGGTATGGCTTGTGCGTGAATTGTGGATAAGTTTTTGAAAGATTCAATACCCAAAACTTGTCCACAGTTGTCCACAGCTTATTATAGAAGTTATTGGCTTGTAAGGGCAGCGGAAAAAATAGACAATAGATATGACTTAAAAATTGAGAATTATTATGTTTAGTAAACTTGCCAAAAAACGCCGTACAGCTTATCAATTTCAAACTACCCATGTCGATATTGAAAGTATCAATTTTTGCCTTGATGCTGCAATTTGGGCACCAAACCATGGCTTAACCGAACCCTGGCGTTTTTATGTTATCGGTGAGCAAACCAAGGCTAAACTAATGTCAATTTACGCCCAACTTCGTGCAGACAAACGAGCGCAACCCGATACAGAAGAACATCAGGCTATTTACCAAAAAGCTTGTCAGCGTTTTTTAGCTAATCCCTCAGTGGTGTTGGTGGGTCAAGTTAAATCATCTAACCCCGTGGTTTATAAGGAAGACTATGCGGCTTGTAGCTGCGCAATTCAAAACTTCCAATTAATGGCGACAGAATTAGGCCTGGGTGTGCAATGGAGCACGGGGCCGATTTTACAATCAGAAAAAACCTTTTCAATACTTGATATTAATCCTGATGAGATAGAGCTTATCGGTATTTTATATATGGGTTATCCTACTTGTGAGACTAATCAAAGGCGTAAACCTAGATCAGAAGTAACCTATTATTTTGCGTAAACTCAGCTTGTTTAAGACTGCATTTCAGAAATAATATTTCCGAGAAGTTGGGTTAGGCGGTCGTTTTGTGAGTAGTCTACTGGGCAGTCTATAATTGATACAGTATTGTCTTGTAGCGCTTGTTTCAACACTGGTAGAAGTTGATCAGCAGCCTCGATTCGATAGCCTTTAGCACCAAAGGATTGGGCGTATTGTACGAAGTCAGGGTTTTTAAAATCGATGTAAGCGGCACGGCCATATTTACGCTTTTGTTTCCATTCGATCAGTCCATATTGGCTGTCATTCCAAATCAAGATAACAATCGGTGTGTTACAGCGCATTGCGGTTTCGATTTCCTGTGAATTCATCATAAAGCCAGCATCTCCGGTCACCGCTACAATCGCGCGCTCAGGGAAGGCCAACTTGGCGGCGATGGCTCCTGGCACGGCAATACCCATGCCGGCAAAGCCGTTAGAGATGATGCATGTATTGGGTTTTTCAGCGCGGAACATTCGCGCCATCCACATTTTATGGGCACCAACATCACAAATAGCGATGTCGTCATAGTTCATAGCGGTACGTAAATCCCAGATAATTTTTTGTGGAAGCAGCGGGAAGGCGTCACTGTTGGCACAGCGGTTCATCTCGTTTTTGGTGGCATCACGCAAAGGATGATCAAGTTCGATTGTTTGAGCTTGATTAAGCAAACTGCGTAAAGATTGAATGTTTTTAGCAATATCACCCACCAACTCAATATCCGGCATATAGCTTGAATCTACTTCAGCGGGTAAGGTATCGATATGAATAATTTGGTGATTGTGGTTTGGGTTCCAAAGATGGGGGTGGTATTCGACCATATCAAAACCAATACATATCACCAGGTCTGCTTTAGAAAATCCACAGTTTTCATAATCACCCTTTTGTAAACCCGCCGTTCCCATCGCGGTGCGATTTCTAAAGAAAGGAATAACACCCTTGGCCATAAAGGTATTAACCGTTGGAATATTGAGCTGTTTAGCAAAGGCATAAACCTCACCACCTGCTTTAGCACGAACCGCGCCGTTACCGACCAATATTAAAGGGTTTTTAGCTTGTTGAATGGTTTGTGCCGCTTGTTTAATCAGCTGTTGGGCGGCGGTGGTTAAGCAGGTTTGGTTCACTTTTAAGGGTGTGGCATCGGTATCCATTTCTGCAATATTTTCTGGGAAATCAATAAAACTTGCACCAGGTTTTTCGGCTTGGGCGAGCTTAAAGGCTTTGCGTATGACTTCAGGAATGGTTTCGGGTTCTAAAATTTGGGTGGCGTATTTGGTAATCGGTTTAAACATACTGACCAAATCAACCACTTGGTGGGATTCTTTGTGCATTCGACTGGTAGCGGCCTGACCAGCAATCGCAACAAGAGGTGCGTTGTCCATATTGGCATCCGCCACACCCGTAACGAGGTTGGTAGCACCTGGCCCTAAGGTTGATAAACAAACCCCTGCTTTGCCAGTTAAGCGACCATAGACATCCGCCATAAACGCCGCGCCTTGTTCATGGCGAGTGGTGATAAATTCAATATCCGAGTCGAGCAATGCATCAACAAGATCAAGATTTTCCTCACCAGGAATACCGAAAATATACTCTACACCTTCTTTTTCAAGGCATTTAACAAACAATTTAGCAGCTTGCATAGTGGCTTCCTAAAGTTCTAACAATTGATCTACGTTTTGCCAAAGTTTTTCTTGGCCACCACTCATTGAGAGGCTGGTCATAAATTTACCATTGACCACAATACTAGGAACGCCATCAATTCCAAAGGCTTCAGTTAAACGCTGAGCACGACGTACCGCCTGATCAACCTTAAAGGAGTTAAAGCTATCAATAAAGGCCTGTTCGGTCACGCCAAATTGACTGTGAAATTTAGCGATAGAGGCTAAATTAGTCAAGGGTAATTTGTCACGATGCAGGGCTTCAAAAAACGCAAGGTTTGATCGTTCAATAATCCCCAAGTCTTCAGCGGCATAATAAACCTTGGCCATAAACACCCAACTTGGGTTATTTAAAACCGCCGGTAGACGTTCAAAGTGAACGTCTCGAGGTTTAGCTCGCAGCCATTGATAAAGACTTTCTTGTAAATTGTAACAATGTGGGCAGCCGTAAAAAAACACTTCGGTTACTTGTTTTTTATGAGGCGCAATCGATTGTATTTGGCGCAGGTTTTTATAATCAACCCCTGGTCGAACAGATGACCAGGCCTGCTTGCTTAACCCGCCTAAAAAGGCGAGTCCGCTTAGTTGTAATAAACGTCGTCTAAGCATAGTTTGCTCCTAGAGTTCACCATACGAATGTAAACCTGACAAGAAGATATTTACGCCTAAGAAAGCAAAAGTGGTAATAAATAAACCTACTATAGCCCACCAAGCCATTGGTGCACCGTGCCATCCTTTGGTCATACGAATATGCAACCAAGCGGCATAGTTAAGCCAAACAATTAATGCCCAGGTTTCTTTTGGATCCCAAGACCAGTAACCGCCCCAAGCTTCTGCCGCCCACATCGCACCTAAAATAGTGGCGATAGTGAAAAAAGCAAAGCCAATGGCAATTGCACGATACATTATGTCGTCCATGATTTGATGGCTAGGCAGTGCTGTGAGTAGTTTATTATTTGGGCTGCGTTTTTCAATGGACAAACGCAATAGCATGGCTAAACCTACCATCGCTGCAATAGAAAATCCACCGTAACCGATAAAGTTAGTGGGAACATGTATTTTCATCCACCAGCTTTGTAGTGCAGGAATTAGCGGTTGAATTTCATGCGCTTGGCGATCGAACACATACCAAAGTACAAACAATACCGATATGCTCATAACAATCATTACAAACCCGCCCATTGCGCGCGTTTTAAATTTTTGCTCATAATATAGGTACATAAGTATCGTCATTACAATAAACAGGATAAACACTTCGTACAAGGTGCTGACCGGAATATGGCCAAAATCTGGATGAATTATATGAGATTCCTTCCAGCGCACCATTAAACCGACAAATCCGAGGGTGGCGGCTGTCCAAGCAATAAAGGTTGAGAGCTTGTAGACAAACGCCGAATCTCTAAATAAGGCAAAGAAATAGGTCACGGTAACTACTAGCACTAAGAAATTCATCCACATAATCGCGGCTTGGCTAGAAATTAAATATTTTAGAAGAAATACGTGGTTTTGCGCTTCATAGTCGAAGTCATTACGGGCATACATCCATATAGCGAGTAAACTGATTGCCGTTACTACATAACTAAATGTTTGAAAGCTGCGCCAGTACCAGCCTAACCAAACAGCAGATAGCGCTGTACCGAATAGGATATAGACCTCATAAATATCCATTTGATCTTGATACACTTGCCAAGCGATGATTGAACCAATAAAGAGAGCCAGTGTCCAGATTATGTCTCTGGGGGTAAAAATCTCTAAAAAGGTTTGTTTTTTTATTGTCATATCCATAATGTAGCCGCCTCTTAACTATTAAGCCCTAAAGTTGGTAACGAGTTTTTCAAACTCTTCATCTGTTTCCGGAAGTTTTCGGTTGTCGCGCCCTGCAATCGTTATATCGGTTTGTTCGCCATTGCGTTTTAAATGAATCCAAACACGACGTTGACGAACATAAAACATAAAGAAGATACCCAGAGTAAGTAGTGCACTACCAAAATACACAACATTTTTCCCAGGTGATTTGGTGATTTGTAAACCGGTTGACCAACGTTGATCAAAACTAGTCATTTCAAAAAACATCGCTGGGCCATAACGATTAAGGCTACCAATGGCCGTAATCGCATCTTCAAACCAAACCTGATGGGTTTCGCTAATGTCGCCTTGTTCGTTAATCTCAACGCCCTCTTGCTCTAATACATGAAGATAAAGGGTTTGCAGAGAATTTGCTAATTGTCCAAAGTAAAAGGCCGCTACTTCTTCTTGTTGGTCTTGGGGAACATTTGTCTGGATAAAATGGCTAATACCATCAAAACCTGTTTCGCGGAAGAGTTTGACTAGTTGTTGCATGAGTTGCATATGTATTTCATAATTCGCACGTTCCATTTCAATTGGTTTAGGCATCGCTTGACGATATATACGATCGGCCTTGGGTGCATTGTTAATCAGTGCCAAAAACTCAAAGAAACGTTTTTTGGTTCTAAGATCATCTGCGGGGATAAATAAGTAACGAAAATCATCCGCCACGGTTGTACGAATGCCACTCATATAAAACCACCGACCCTCTTGCAGATCAGGAATCATGTAATTTTCATATTCCCAAGCGCGACCTTCTTCGTTTCTTACACGAAACAATACACTTGGGCCGTTATTTTTCACTTTACGTCCTGTCGCTAAGGCATCTTCTTCGCTGAGAGGCACAATATTGTGAAGTTTGAAATCATTAAATTCAACACGGAAGCGACCAGCAGGGGTAGTCAAGGATTCATGACGGTTTATCGCTGATTCAACTACAGTAGTGCTCACCATGGGTGATGCTAAAGCATAAACATTAAAATTAACTAAGGAGCCACCATCGCCATAGGAAGATTGATAAATTGCATAGTTTTTGTAATAAAGAGGGTGATTTACTTCAATGGTTTTTTCAATAGGTTCGTCAAGATCATCAGAAAACAACACTAGATCACTTGCATAGGTACGCGGCATACCGTTGTCATAATAATCAACTCGGAAGGCTTTGACTTCAATGCGGAAGGGTAATTGTTGGACTAGATAGCCCTCATTCCAAGGCAAAAACACAACATCGGCATCACGACCTTCGGTGATATTGACGCTACCGCGATAAGAAAAGTTAGATGGTGGTAACCAGGCACGTTTGTCCACTTCACTCAGAGGTACATTTCGAGTTTCAGCCTGTAAACTTCCTGTTAACTCGAAGTATTTTAAATAAATATTACTATCCATTAACGCACCAATACAGATAATAATGATCGATATATGGCTGAAAAAGTAACCGAGCCGATTCCAATGTCCTTTTAGACCCGCTACAGTAACCGAGCCATCATCACGTTGGTTAATGCGTGTTTTAAAGCCTTCGTGTTTTAAAAACTCACTGGCATAGGCTTTTTGTTGTTCAAAATCACCAGCGACTGCAAATTGGGTGTGATTTGGTTGATGCTTGAGGGCATTGATCGATAGTTTTTCGCTATATTCTTTCATGTCTTTGATAAAAATCGGCGTATTCCGGGTAACGCACACGCCAGTTGATATCAACAAAAACAGTAGAACTATCATAAACCATGCGGCACCATACACATCATAAAGCGCTAAACTGCGATAAACCTCATACCAAAAAGGGCCAAACTTTATAATATAGTCTTGAACGGGTTGATATTGTTGTAAAACAGTCCCGATAACTGAAGCTATAGCCAGCATAACCAAAAGTGTTATTGCTAGGTTCATAGACCCTAAAAATTCAAGCCAAACATTGGGTTTGCGTGAAGGTTTAAGTTTTTTGTTCTGCTCAGTCATAGTTTCTAATCTTTTGTTTTATGCTAATAAAAAAATGCAGGTAGAAGAGTATATACTTCTAGGCGCAAGAGTTAAAGACTCACATGTTATTAACCTAGTGTTCGTGTAGAGAATTATAAAACCCGTTTAGCTAGGTTAATAAGGATTAAAAAGGGAACACTAAAGGATTATTTATAAATGCAACATCCACTTTATCAAAAAGCGACCTATTTAAAGAGCGCGCCAAATTTAAGCCATTGCCCTGAAGATATCGGTTATGAAGTCGCGTTCGCAGGTCGATCAAATGCCGGTAAATCAAGTGCATTGAATGTTCTTAGCTCACAAAAAAGTCTGGCACGGACAAGTAAAACGCCGGGGCGAACTCAAATGATTAACTTTTTTCAGTTGGATGAACAACGCAGTTTAATTGACTTACCTGGTTATGGTTTTGCTAAGGTTAATGTCAATGTTAAAAAACTATGGGAAGCAGGCCTGGCTGAATATATTGAAAAACGTGAAGCGTTAAAAGGGCTAGTTTTAATGATGGATGTCCGTCATCCTTTACAGCCGCTTGATGTAATGATGCTGGATTGGACAAAAGATCTTAATTTAGCGGTTCATATTTTATTAACTAAATCCGATAAGCTGAGTAAGAATCAAGCTAGCCAATCTTTACTAGGATTACAAAAAACCTTAAAACAAGATTATCCTCAAGCGAGTGCACAGTTGTTTTCATCGCTTAACAAGCAGGGTTTAGACCAGGCCTGGTCTAAACTTGATGAGTGGATGGAATTCGAACGCCAGGCTTAAGGTGAGTTGGCTATGCGTTTTTTGCGAGCTTCTTCATAAATAGGCATTAGCCGAGCAGAATATTTAGTTAGGTCTTTAATACGCGAATCATAAGATGGGTGTGTACTTAAGAATTCGGGCGGTTGGTTGCCTTTAGACAATTCGGCCATTCGGTTCCAAATATCGATGGCTGCAGAAGGGTTATAACCCGCCATTGCGGCGAGCTCAATTCCAATTCGATCGGCCTCAACCTCGTGCACTCGGCTATAAGGCAATAGGATACCGACATTTAATAACGCGCCTGTAATGTCCAATGTAACCGCTTGTGCGCCTGTAAGTTGACCTACAATACTTAAACCGAGTTGAGTTGCTGCGGCCTGCGAAACACGTTCTCGGGCATGCTCACGTAAGTCATGAGCCATTTCGTGGCCCATAATTGCAGCAATTTCATCATCATTTAAATTGAGCTGATTGATAATACCTGTATAAAACATAATCTTACCCCCTGGCATAATCCACGCATTGATGGTGTCCTCTTCAATTAAATTTACTTCCCAATCCCAATCGACAGCATCCGTGCGAAAGTGAGCAGTATGAGGAACCATGGTAGTTAGAATAGTTTGTAACCGCGAATAAAGCGGTTTGTCTGTATTCAGTTTGCCTTCTTCTTTGGCTTGAGCGAGAACTTGACTATAGGCTTGTTGACCCGCCTCGATCATCTCTTTTTGGGATACCAAAAATGTTTGTTTACGATCAATACCAACCAGGCCTGATTGGGTTGTGTTGGTGATAGCACAACTGGTTAACATCAAAGCAATAAATACCACCGAAATCCATTTAAAAACCATTTTAGAGCCTCCAATTTAGCTGTACGGTTATTTTAAATCAAAACAAGGTTGGGCAAAACTTAACAGCGCTTTATAATCTACCTAAACATTATGAGAAGGGAAACAGTCTAAGTGAATATTGAACAGGTAAAACACTATCTTTTAGCTTTGCAGGATGACATTTGTGCGCAACTGGCTGAGGAAGATGGCAGCAAGGACTTTATTATTGACGCTTGGGAGCGCGTAGGCGAAGAAGGTGCAATGGGCTTAACCGGTGGTGGCCGCTCACGCGTAATGGAAAACGGGGCGGTAATTGAAAAGGGTGGTGTAAACTTCTCCCATGTGCGAGGCAAAACCTTGCCAGCGTCTGCCACGGCTCACCGTCCTGAGTTGGCGGGTCGTTCGTTTCAAGCGCTAGGCGTGTCGCTGGTGATTCATCCACGCAACCCCTATATTCCGACCTCCCATGCCAATGTACGTTTATTTATTGCTGAGAAAGAGGGTGAAGAGCCGGTTTGGTGGTTTGGTGGTGGCTTTGATTTAACGCCGTTTTATCCGTTTGATGAAGACGTTAAACACTGGCATCAAATGTCTAAAAATGCCTGTGACCCGTTTGGTGATGATATTTACCTAAAATACAAAAAATGGTGTGATGAGTATTTTTATCTCAAACATCGTAATGAAACCCGAGGGGTCGGCGGCCTGTTTTATGATGACCTTAACCACTGGGATTTTGAAACTTGCTTTGCGTTTATGCGCTCTGTCGGCGATCATTTTATCCAAGCCTATCGCCCGATTATGGCAAAGCGTAAAGCGGTGGAATACGGTGAACGTGAACGTGATTTTCAACTGTATCGTCGTGGGCGTTATGCTGAATTTAATTTGGTCTTTGACCGTGGCACGCTGTTTGGATTGCAAACCGGTGGGCGTACGGAGTCGATACTGATGTCCATGCCACCGCTGGCGGCTTGGAAATACGACTACCAACCCGAACCCGAAACAGAAGAAGCCAAACTTTATGATTATTTAACGCCGCGCGAGTGGTTGAGTTAACAAGGCCTGATCATGGAACAAGATAAAATTCGATGTGATAAATGGTTGTGGGCCGCGCGGTTTTTTAAAACCCGTGGTGTGGCTTCTGAAGCGCTAAAAGGTGGCAAAATCGAACTGAACGGCAGCAAACCTAAAGCGAGTAAAACCCTTGTGGTGGGGGATAAACTGAAAATTACCCAAGCACACCGTAAGGTCGAGGTAAGGGTAGTGGTGTTATCCGATAAACGAGGTTCGGCCGAGCAAGCTCAACAGCTCTATGAACTGGTCAACGAGGAGTTACTCCAGCGCAAACCTACTGC
Source organism: Thiomicrospira sp. R3 (assembly GCF_029581415.1). Lineage (GTDB taxonomy): Bacteria > Pseudomonadota > Gammaproteobacteria > Thiomicrospirales > Thiomicrospiraceae > Thiomicrospira. Next base: position 917,705 of record NZ_CP121121.1, read on the forward strand.
GGATATGGCATTGGTAGGTTATCGTGAAAAAGGTAAGGGACGTCCGACTAAACGCGAACGTCGTCAGATAGAAACATTTGTTGGTTTCGATTACTAAACAAGGTAGATTGCTTTGTGTTGTTTGATGGTTTCTATCAAATTTAAACCATCTATTGTTGGCATACGAATATCAGTAAGTACTAAATCAAAAATGCCCGTTTGAATTTTTTCGAGCGCCTTATTTGCACTTAAAGCGTTATCTAGCTGATAGCCTGCCATTTCTAAGCGCCATTTTAAAAGTTTTAAAATGGCCCGCTCATCATCAACAACAATTAATAATTTAGTCATAGGACGCATCTGCTAGTTGATGGAGAATATAAAACACTCTAGTGTTCAACTTGGTTTTCAAGTTTAACTTTACTTGGGTTTTAAAAATGAGTTTGGAGATTTTAATAGAAAAGGCAGGGAAAATGTGCAATACAGTTTAAAGAACTATTTAGAGGTTAGTTAACCTCTAAATAGTTTGTTAGCGGACTAACTTAGGCTTTGGCTAAGGCATAGCGTTTTTTCTCAACAAGGTTATGGATGATCGGCGACATCAATAAATCCATCGCTAGTACCATATGCTCTGAGTTATAAACTAGGGTTTCTGGCGTTTGTAACCATGCGCCAGGGATTTTGTTTGCAATCGCTTGTAGGTCAACTTGTTGATGACGTACATGAGTAACCATAAGTGAATTTCTAGGCTCAGGAACTAATGCCGCTTCATCTTTTAAAGTTGAAAACGGATCTGAGGTATCCACTAAGGGTACGCGGTGGAAATTAATGTGGGTACGGTGGAACTGCGGCACGATGTACTCAATATAATCTTCCATACGTTCAAGAATTACGCCACGAACCTGACCAACAGAATAAGGGCGTTCAGAGGTATCACGATAGATTTTCTGCATCCATTCAATATTGACCACTGGGCATACGCCAATACCTAGATCAACATACTGGGCTACGTCATGCATGCCTTCTGCTGGGCCGTGGTCTTTACGTTTTACCATGCCATGCAAACCTTCATAAAACAGCACGTCTGTGCCTTCAGGAATATCTTCCCAGGGCGTGAATTCACCGGGTTTTAGGTTTGTGCCTAGGCGTGCGTTTAGTTCAGCGGCTTCTTCATCGCTGTGGATATAATAACGACGTTTACCCGTACCTGTTTCGCGGTATTGAGCAAATAACTCTTCTAATTTAGCAAATTCATTGGCATGTTCAGAAAAGTGGGTTAAAACACGTGAACAGGCTTCTGCTTTACTTGCAGCCACTTTTTCACGCATGGTAATGCGGTCATATTTATGAAAACTATCGCCTTCGATAATCGCAGCATTCAGTTTTTCACGTGCAAAAATTTGTTCTACAGCACGTTTAACAAATGATGTACCAGCACCAGATGAGCCTGTTACCGTTACGATAGGGTGAATTGCGGACATAATGCCTCCTTTCTTAGTGAAATAAGCAGCGCTTGTAAAGCAGGCCTGCTTGCTATAAATTAAAACGATAAATCGTTAAACATCAATATTTTCAGCGCGTAACGCATTGCTCTCGATAAAGTCTCGACGGGGTTCGACATGATCGCCCATTAGCGTGGTAAACACTTGATCGGCTTCAATCGCATCTTGCACCCTAACTTGTAATAGGCGGCGCGTTTCTGGGTTCATGGTGGTTTCCCAAAGCTGTTCAGGGTTCATTTCACCTAGACCCTTATAGCGTTGAATACTCTGACCGCGTTTGGCTTCGCTCAGTAACCATTCGAGTGCATCTTTAAACGAGTCAACGGGTTGTTGTTTTTCTCCCCGAAAAACATAAGCCGAGTCGGTCAGTAATCCCTGAAGCGTTTCGCTTAGTTTAGCCATCGCGGCATATTCAGGAGAGCTAAAAAATTCTTCGCCATAGACTTGACTGCTTAGTGTGCCATGTTCACGTTGAGCTAAACGAAGGTGGAACTTTGCCTCACCTTCTAGGGCAGGTTCAACGTTAATGGTAAACGTCACCTTTTGTGCTTCACCAAGGGCTTGGAGTCGGGGTTCGAGCTCTTTGGCCCATGAGGTTAATGCCTCAAAATCACTAAGCATTTCAAGTTTGATGGCTGGGGCATCGGTTAACAGTTCTAAGTAGGTTTGGTTAAAGCGACGCGATAAACGCGAAATAATTCGCTTTACTTGTAAAAATTGTTTCGCAAGTTGTTCCAGTGCCACTTCTTTAATGCAAGGCCCTTGGTCTGAAACCCAGACGCCGGAGGTATCCAGCGCGCTGTTAAGGAGATAATTTTCAAGTTCTGTATCATCTTTTAGATAGGTTTCTTGTTTACCTTTTTTAACTTTGTAAAGCGGTGGTTGAGCGATATAGATATAGCCATTTTCAATCAACTCAGGTAATTGGCGATAGAAAAAAGTCAATAACAGCGTTCGAATGTGAGAACCATCGACGTCGGCATCGGTCATAATAATAATGCGATGATAGCGTAGTTTAGCAAGGTTGTATTCATCAGGCCCGATGCCACAGCCCAAAGCGGTGATTAGGGTTCCCACCTCTGCAGAGGCAATCATTTTGTCAAATCGTGCACGCTCGACATTTAAAATCTTACCTTTTAGCGGCAAAATGGCTTGGCGACGACGATCACGACCTTGTTTAGCCGATCCACCGGCGGAGTCACCCTCCACTAGATAAAGTTCGCTGAGTGCCGGATCTTTTTCCTGGCAATCGGCCAGCTTCCCCGGCAAGCCTGCTATATCTAACGCCCCTTTACGACGGGTCATTTCTCGCGCTTTTCGTGCCGCTTCACGCGCTCGAGCCGCATCGACAATTTTAGCAAATACCGCTTTGGCTTCATTTGGGTTTTCTAGCAGGTATTCGGCCAGCTTTTCATTCATTGCGGTTTCAACCGCCGTTTTTACCTCAGAAGAAACCAACTTGTCTTTGGTTTGTGAGGAGAATTTTGGGTCGGGTACTTTAACAGAAATGACCGCAGCCAAACCTTCACGCGCATCATCACCGGATACATTGATTTTGAATTTTTTGTGTAAACCTTCTTTTTCAATGTAACTATTGAGTGTACGTGTCAATGCCGCACGGAAGCCCGACAAGTGCGAACCACCATCGCGTTGCGGAATGTTGTTGGTAAAACAAAAAATCGATTCTTGGTAAGATTCTGACCACTGCATCGCCACTTCAACAGTAATGTCATCGCGAAAAGTAGTGAAATGGAACGCTTTATTATTAATCGGGGTTTTATTATTATTGATAAAATCAACAAACGCCAAAATACCGCCTTCATATTGGAATATTTGTTTGCGATCATCACGTTTATCAATCAGCTCAATATAAACACCTGAGTTCAAAAACGATAGTTCTCTTAAACGTTTTAGCAATTGATCAAAGTTGTATTCGGTAATTGCAAAAATTTTAGGGCTAGGTTTAAAGCGGATTTCCGTGCCGGTTTTATCCGAGTCTGCAACGGCAATCATAGGCGCTTGAGGTACACCTAAATGGTAGGTTTGTTTCCAAACCTTACCATTACGATGAATAATTAAGTTAAGTTCTTCTGATAACGCGTTAACAACCGACACCCCCACACCGTGCAGGCCGCCTGATACCTTGTAAGAATTATCGTCAAACTTACCCCCTGCATGCAGTACGGTCATAATCACTTCAGCCGCTGAAACGCCTTCTTCATTGTGAATATCTACCGGAATACCTCGACCATTGTCGGTGACCGATACCGAGCCATCGGTATGAATAATAACTCTTATAGTGTCACAATGACCAGCCAAGGATTCATCAATCGCATTATCAACGACTTCAAATACCATGTGATGTAAACCGGAACCGTCATCAGTATCTCCAATATACATACCTGGACGTTTACGGACAGCATCAAGCCCTTTTAAGACTTTAATCGAGGAAGAATCGTATAGCTTAGGTTCGGTATTGGTTTCTGACATGGCTTTAGACTTTGGTTACAAAAATAATCAAATGATTTTACCACAATTTTTCTAAAACCGTTTTGGTTGGTTTTAGAAAGCCTAATCGCCATTTAAAGCCACAAAATAATGTGTTACATAACACTAAAGTAGCGAGTCAAGCACAGCCCTGTTGGTTTGGAAGTTCAGACTAAGATGCGTTGGTTTTTTAAAATCCCAATGTGATTTTGGCTATTAACCCATTGATATTATTAATGTGATTTATGTCAGTGCAAGAAGTTTCTATTTTTAATTAAATATAAAGTAGGTATGATTAAAATTGTAAAGCTTGTTTTATGTATGTTTTGTATAGGGTCTTAGCTCAAACAATCATCTGATGACAGCACCCAGATCAGAGAAAGGACCCAATTAATAGCCTTAAAGGAGTCCGACATGTCAACTTATTCAAATAATCTTAATAAAATACTTAATCAACCTCGAACTCATGATCATGTAACTGAGGAAGGTGAGCATATTATTTCAACTGATGTTCAATTTTCAGATATACCTCGTTGGTTAAACAACGGCTGGCAAGATATGGCAAAACTACCGGTTATTACCCTGTTTTATGGTTCAGTGATGGCTCTTGCAGTTTATTTGGTATATTTTTTCTTCCAAAATAATCCAATCCATATGTTTACCATTGCAACGCTAGCGGTGATGATGTCGCCGTTTTTAGCAACGGGATTGTATTATGCCTCGCAAAAGTTAGAAGAGGGTGAAAAGCCGAGTCTTTTTGAAACAATGATTTCATGGAAAATCAATGCGGGGGATATAGGATTCTATGCCGCTGTTTTGGGGGTTATTATTGCCGCTTGGGCAACCTTTACGCCTTTGTTAGCGGCTGTAGTTGTCCAGTCTCAGGGCTTGTTGATTGTAGACCCTAATTTAGGTGTAGCAGGGTTTTTGCTATCGGATGCAGGGTTGATTTTTATGGGATATTTTAGTGTACTTGCCATTGCGCTTACTGCATTTGTGTTCACTATCAGTGTAGTTACTATCCCTTTATTGCTTAAAGACAACCATATTGGTGCTGTTCAAGCGATGATTATTAGCTTCCAAATTTCTATGGAGAATAAAGGCGTTATGGCGGCATGGGCGATGGTGATCGGGTTGCTTGTTGCAATAGGTATTCTCTCATTAGGTTTGGGCATGTTAATCATTATGCCATTGTTGGGTTATGCAAGTTGGCATGCCTTTAATGATTTGGTTAAGGTTATACCTGCTGAAAAATAAATTTACAGCTTGAGTGTTTGAAAAAACCCAGTTATGCTGGGTTTTCTTGTTTTTAGGCCTTCATCACGGGAGTCACCATGCTTGATACGCAATATATTCAATGTCCTTATTGTTGGGAGGTCATTGAAATAGTCATTGATCCATCTGAGCCTCAACAAGATTATATTGAAGATTGCTTTGTGTGCTGTCGGCCGATTCACTTACAAGTTAGCATAACGCATACAGGCGAGCCCGTCGTTCAAGCACGCAGTGAAGACGAGTAGCCTCTGGGTGGTTATAGCCCTTGAAACACAAAGGGTTGAGTCGGTACAAAGGCTTTATTGGCTTCGCCAGCATAGATTTCGCCTTGATCGAGGGGGAGTTTTTTCACAGAAGCCCCTTTGCTGAAATCAATGCTTTTCAAATCCACCCAGAGCACATTGGGTGTAAGCACGTTTTCAAAGTAATAAACTAAGTGTTTATGGTCAGCGACTACGCGCCAACGCGTGTTTGAAATATGCGGTTGGTCTGGGGTGGATATTCCGTAGGGTACGGATACGTTGCGAATCACGCTAAATACGCTGGCAACCGATACGAGGGAATCTGTAGTTTTGGGGATGGCGTCTATGTAATAAGATGCACGTACAAAGCGATCTGCGGCACGGTTGGAGCCAGGTAACATAATGGTGCCAGGAATGGTTTCCCAGTAGCCTTTGATTGCGAGTTGTTGTTCAAACACGGGGTCATTGGTCATGACGTTATAGTCTCGGCTGTGGTGAACCACTAATTGACCATTAATATATTCAAAAATTGCGCTGTCGCCCGTCGCATCAGAAAGCGAGAGGTGAACCGTGGTGAATTTATCGGTACCGGGTATAAAATCGGTGACAACGGTAAATTCTTGTTTACTGAGTTCTTCCACCGCTTGCGCTACGGTTGCAAAGTTATCAAGGGCATACTGTGCCCAAGCGGCAATGGTTAAACCCGGTTTATCGCCGTCTTTTTCAAATGTGGGGTATTGGGATTCGACAAGCCACAATAGATTGGCAACCAAGCCTTTTTCATTCATGCCATCGGGTGAGGCGATATCCCATGAGCTAGCAACGACACTGCCATAGCGGGATGTCCATTGAACTGAGTTTTTACCGACTTCGCCATTACGCTGCATGCCACGCGGAAAAATCCACAGGTTAGCTGGGATGTCGAGAGAGAAATCCATCGTGCGGCCGGTCAGTATCGTGTTATCGGGCCCTTGGTAAACCACACGTGTGCAGGCTTGGGTTTGAGTGAGCGGCATAAGACTAAACGCGAGTAAACTGGCGGCAAGTGCGGTAGTTAATTTTTTCATATTGGGTCTCACGGAGGGTTAATAATTTGTTTACTAAGATTAGCATTGTTTGGCTTGCTGGTAAACCGCTTGAATTTACGGTAACCTCATGATTTGATTTTTGCGATTTAATTTTGCATTAAATTCCCCACCCCGTTTAACCAAGATAGGTATCAAGATAGGTATGTTATGCGTTTAGGTCAGTCTCTTATTATTCAACCCAAGTTCCTAGCATTGTTTGTGGTGCAGTTTTTGGGAGCATTTAACGACAACCTGTTTAAAAACGCATTGGTGATGCTGATTAGCTATCGCATTATGGTGGATAGCGATGCAGGCTTGACGATTACGCTGGCGGCGGGGTTATTTATTCTACCGTTTTTCTTGTTTTCACCTTATGGCGGTTATTTAGCTGATCGGTGGGATAAGGTTTGGTTAATGCGCAAAATTAAGCTAGCCGAGGTGTTGATTATGTTACTCGCGTCCTTGGCGTTAATAAGCGGTGAAATTGGTTTGATGTTGATGGTGTTGTTTTTGCTGGGGGTACAGTCGGCGTTTTTTGGGCCAATTAAATATTCAATCCTGCCTGAGCAGGTTCCTTCAGGATTGTTGATGCAAGCTAATGCGTGGTTTAGTGGTTCAACGTTTGTCGCGATTTTAATCGGCACGGTCATTGGCGGGCTTGTGGTGCTCAGCGAGGATGGCATTAAAGTATTAAGCGGTTTAATGCTTGCGCTGGCATTAATCGGCTACTTAGCTAGCCGTTGGGTGCCACTTAATAGTGCTATTTTACAGCCACGTTCTCTGCCAAGTTCACTGCCAATATCTGCTCAAACATCGATTCAAAATGAGCCAATTAACAACCAGGCCTGGTTGTCAATTTTCAAAAACACATTTAATCATTTTGCCGATGGGCGCGGCTATATTGTGGTGGCGATTTCGGTTTTATGGTTTATTGGCGCATCGTTGCTGAGCCAGTTTCCCTTGTGGGTAAAAGACTTTCTGTATGCCGATGAGCAGGTCGCGGTGTTGTTTATGGCGTTGTTTGCCTTGGGTTTTGCGTTAGGTGCTTGGGCGATTAACCGCCATCTAAAAGGCCGCACGCAATTGCGTTATCAACCTTTTCTGTTGGTTTTAATGGCGCTGGCGCTGCTGGATGCAATTTGGGCAAGCTCACAAGTGCCTGTGCAAACCAATTTGCTCAGCTTGACTGAGTATTTAACTCAATGGCCGGGCAATCGGGTGATGTTTGATTTGCTGTTATTAGCCATCTTGGCGGGTGCCTATGCGGTACCGCTCTATACCCAGCTACAACGTCAAGTCGCCGATGAAGAAAGAGCCCAAGCTTTTGCATTGAATAATGTAATGAACGCCTTGTTTATGGTTGGATCGGCAATATTGATTATGCTTGGTTATAGCATCGGCTTAAATTGGTTACAAGTTGCAGCAGGCCTGGTTGTAGCGATATTATTAATGGCGATGATTGAATGGCATTGGCGCAAACGTGTCGTGTTACATCAGGATGGCTAAAGATATAACTTAAATCGATTTTACTCATTCGGTTTTTTTAGTAAAGTGCATTTTTCTAAATGCAGATTTAGCCACTAAACACATTGAGGGGGCGAGATGAAAACACTAGCAAGGTGGTTGTTTAAGCTGTTGTGGCGGGTAGAGGTGCGAGGGCTGGAGCACTATACAAAAGTGGATCAAAGCCAAACACCTATGCTAATCGTGGCGAACCACCAATCGTTGCTGGATGGGCCTTTGATTGACTTATTTGTGCCGGGGCGCACCACCTTTATGATTCATACGGACCATACTGGCGGTTGGAAGCGTTGGTTGTTAAAGCTGGCGGATTTTATTGTAGTTGATATGCAAAGCCCGCTGGCCGCCAAGCACATGATTGAGGCATTAAGAGCCGGTAAACAAGGCATGATTTTTCCAGAAGGGCGCATTAGTACCACTGGCGGCTTGATGAAGGTGTATGAAGGTACCGGCTTAGTGGCGGACAAAGCCGGCGCGATGATTTTGCCAGTGCAGATTGAAAATGCACATCTTAGTCGGTTTTCTTATCTAGATGGGCGCGTGCGCTGGACGCCGCGTCGTTGGTTTCCTAAAATTACCCTCACGATTTTGCCGCCTCAGTCACTTAACATTCCCGCTGAATTAAAAGGTCATGCGCGTCATGCGCAGCTTAAATCAGCGATTTACCTGCTGATGCGCGACAGCCAGTTTTATGCGCGCTACCAACCTAAAAATTTAACCCAAGCCTTACTCGATGCCAAACAGCAGTTTGGTTACCAGGCCTGCTCGATTGCCGATGCACAAGGCAATCAATTAGGTTTAAAAAAGCTGGTATTAGCCGCCAGAGTCTTGGGGTTGAAACTAGATCAAAGCCTGCCTAATCAAACCTATGTTGGCGTGATGTTGCCGAATGTGGCGGGGATGGTGGCGGTGTTTTTTGCGTTGCAGGCGTATGGGCGTGTGCCAGCGTTGTTGAACTTTACTGCCGGTGAGGCCGCCTTGCGTTCCGCCTGTGAAACAGCGCAATTAAAAACCATTTTAACCTCGCGAAAGTTTATTGAGTTAGCGGGTTTGGAGCGCGTAGCGCAAAAATTAGCCGAGCAGGTTGAGCTGGTATATTTGGAAGACTTGCGTGAGCAGATTGACCTCAGTTTAAAGCTTAAGGCGCTGAGTCGTTCGGTTAAAGCCCTACCAGGTCGGGTTGTAGATCCGCAAAAGCCGGCTGTGGTGTTGTTTACCTCGGGTTCTGAAGGCACACCTAAGGCTGTATTATTGTCGCACGCTAACATTGTGGCGAATATCGAGCAAGTCAGCGCGATGTTTAGCCTGCTACCGGGTGATCCGGTGTTTAATGCCTTGCCCACTTTTCATAGTTTTGGCTTAACCGCTGGGTTATTGTGGCCGCTGTTAAAAGGTGCGCGGGTCGAGTTGCATCCATCGCCGCTGCATTATTCCATTATTCCCGAGCGAATTTATCAAACCAATGCGCGGTTGTTTTTTGCCACCGATAGTTTTTATCGGGGTTATGCCAAAAAAGCCGATCCCTATGACTTTTATAGCATTGATGCACTGGTCGCGGGAGCAGAAAAACTAAAACCTGAAACCCGCCAGTTGTATAGTGATAAATTTCATAAACCTATTTTTGAAGGCTATGGCGTGACCGAAACGGCACCCGTATTGGCGGTCAATATCCCGCAGATGTGTCAGCATGGCACGGTCGGCCAGCTGGTGGCGGGGATGGAATATCGGCTGGAACCCGTAGCAGGCCTGGTTGAAGGCGGGCAGCTTTGGGTCAAAGGCCCAAATGTGATGCTGGGTTATTTTAAAACCGCTAATCCGGGTGTACTCGTGCCGATTGAAGATGGTTGGTACGACACGGGGGATATCGTCACCATCAACGCGCAAGGCTTCATCACGATTCAAGGGCGCGCCAAACGCTTCGCCAAAATTGCCGGTGAAATGGTGTCTTTATCAGCAATAGAAGCCGCGGTTGCCCGCGTATGTCATCAAGGCCAAGCGGTCGCGGTGCGCTTACCTGATGAGCTAAAAGGTGAGCGAATTGTGCTTGTGACCGATGATACGCATCTTAACAAACAGCAAGTGTCTCAAGCGATTCGTTTAGCCGGTTTAAGCGAATTGGCCGTACCCAAAACGATTTTATTTGTTGAGCAGATTCCTTTATTGGGCACAGGTAAGGTAAACTATCCAGCAGTCGATCAACTGGCTAGCTCTTAAGTTTAGTTGAGATAGTATTAGAGAGAGAATAGATGCTAAAAAAAGTACTGCTGCCAACGATTCTTGTATTACTCGCTTATGGTTTCTGGGTCAGTCCTGATTTTAAAGACGTCGCCGCCGGCATTGCGTTGTTTATGTTTGGCATGATTTTATTGGAGGAGGGCTTTAAAGCTTTTACCGGCGGTGCTTTGGAAACAGTGTTGCGCAAATCCACCAGCCACCAATGGAAAAGTTTTAGCTTTGGTATGGTGGCCACTACCTTGATGCAATCCAGCAGTTTGGTGTCTTTAATTACCATTTCGTTTGTCGGCGCGCAAATGATTACATTGGCGGCAGGTATCGGCATTATTATGGGGGCGAATATCGGCACCACCACCGGCGCTTGGTTGATTGCCGGCTTTGGTTTAAAAGTCGATATCGCCAGTTATGCGATGCCGATGTTGGTGTTTGGGGTGGTGTTACTGTTTCAAAAAAATAAAGTCTATAAAGGCATCGGTTCGATTTTAATGGGGGTGGCGTTTTTATTCCTCGGCATTCACTACATGAAAATCGGCTTTGAAGCTTTTCAATCTGGCTTTGATTTAACCGCTTATGCGGTACCAGGCCTGGTTGGGGTATTGCTATTCACCTTAATTGGGATGGCAATAACCACCATCATGCAATCAAGCCATGCAACTTTGTTGATCACGATTGCCGCACTAGCAACCGGTCAAGTTACCTATGAAAATGCGTTGGCGCTAGCGATTGGCGCAAACCTAGGCAGTACCATTACCGCCTTATTGGGCGGGGTTGCCTCCAATATTTGGGGCAAGCGCTTGGCGTTTGCGCACCTTAGCTTTAATATTTTAACCGCTGCTGTCACGATTATTTTTATCAACCAATTTGTTTGGCTGGTTGATTATTTAGCTTCGTTTTTAGGCATCGCCGATGATAGCTATTTATTAAAATTAGCCTTGTTTCACACGCTGTTTAACCTATTGGGTGTGATTTTACTTTGGCCGTTTGTTAATCGTCTTGAAGCGGAATTGATCAAGCGTGTTAATTTCAAACCCGAATCCTCCGAGCAACCGCTATACCTCTACCCTCAAGCCTTGGAAACCCCCGCTACCGCAGTGAGTGCGGTGCGTCAAGAGGTGGCGCACCTTTTTGACAATGCCTATGGCATCCTTGCACACGGCATTAGCTTGCGTCGTGCGGTGATTGAATCTGATGAGTCGCTAGAAGATGCGGTGAAATACACGCGCCGAATTATGCCGCTGGATTTAGACGATAATTATGAAAATAAAATCAAAAGCCTGCATAATGAAATTGTGGATTTTATCGGTCAAGCGCAAATGCGTGAATTAACCCCCGAAGCGTCTGAAGAACTCTATATTTTGCGTCAGGCGAGCCGTGATGTGGTGGAATCAGTAAAAGCGATGAAACACCTGCATAAAAACCTCAGTAAACACGGCGTATCCGCTAATTTAGCGATTCGTGAAGAATATGATGCAATGCGCTTAATGATTGCCAAACTCCTTCGCGCATTGCAAGTGGTGCGCAAGGATCCCGATGAGGTGATTCCCTTGTCTATGGATGCGCTAAAACTAGAGCTTGAAAAATCATCGCGTCAACTGATTTCACAACTGGATGACAAAATCCGTCATCGTCGAATTCAATCGGCTATTGCGACATCGATTATGAACGACGAAGGCTACAGCGTTGAACTAGTTCGTAATCTAATAGATGCATTACAAGTGATATTAATTGAATCGAACGTTAAATCAAACCAAGACTTGACCCTAAGCGGTCATGAGATTGAACAATTAGCAACAGACACAGCGCAAAACCAAACAAAAGCCTAAGCCCTAGGAGCGAAAGATGAAACTGAAAAAAATGCTAGAAAAACTCGGTTTATTACTTGATTCAGAAAAACGAGAGTGTAAAAAGACAATTAAATCCCTGCGCGAAGTGCTTAAGGGACTCAAGCAAAAAGAACAAAAATTACGCAGCGAACTCGAACAGGCAACGGATGAGCAAACCAAGCAAACCATCCAAAACCAACTCGACGTCACCGCCGCCCAGCGTGCCAAAGGCAAGGCTCGTTTGCTAGAGCTCAGAGCGCAATCGCAGAATAAAGCTTAAGTTTTCACACAACCAGGCCTGTTTTTAGGTCAAAAAACCGAGACAATACAATGATCAAAAAAATATTAATGCCCCTTTTTATTGTGCTATTTGTCCTAGTAGGCTGTAATGGTGCAGATGAAGACTTAGCTAATCAACGATCAGGCACATCGCCTTCCCAACCATCTTTGCCATTACCTGACGAAAACACAGACTCCAGCGATGATGAAATAAGTAACAGTGAAAACCTCCTCGTAAACGCTATAACCCTAACTCCCCTCAACACAAGCCTAGAAGTAGGCGGACAAGTCACCCGAGTTGATCTGAGAGCAACAAACAGCGCCAATCAGCCTGCGGTTAACAAACCCCTGCGTCTAAGCCTAAGCAGTGGAGAACTATTTAGCAACGAAGCCGATGCGCTAGCCAACACCAACCCACAAAGTCAACCACACACCCAAAACACCAATACACAAGGTGAAGGTGTCATCTATGTGCGCAGTGCCAATACCACTGGAACGGCCAGGCTCTTAGCGAGTGTTGATGGAGTTAATCAAACTACCTCAATAGAATTTACACCAGGAGCTGTTGATGAGAGTCAATCCAGTATTGATTTAAACCCTGCGAATTTAACAGCGGATGGCGTAAGTGAAACTGAAGTCACAATTACACTAAGAGATCAATACGCTAACCGGTTAGGCAATGGATTAGCGCTGACACTCAACCTAAACAACGGCAGTATAAGTAGTGCAAACCCACAAACCACCCAAAATGGACGCGCCATCTTCAAAGTTCGCTCACCGCAAAATGCAGGTACAGGAAATCTTTCAATAGAGGGCTACCCAAGCCTTAGTGCGACACTAACATATGAAGCCGCGGATGTTCTACCGGTGAACGCTATAACCCTAACTCCCCTCAACACAAGCCTAGAAGTAGGCGGACAAGTCACCCGAGTTGATCTAAGAGCAACAAACAGCGCCAATCAGCCTGCGGTTAACAAACCCCTGCGTCTAAGCCTAAGCAGTGGAGAACTATTTAGCAACGAAGCCGATGCGCTAGCCAACACCAACCCACAAAGTCAACCACACACCCAAAACACCAATACACAAGGTGAAGGTGTCATCTATGTGCGCAGTGCCAATACCACTGGAACGGCCAGGCTCTTAGCGAGTGTTGATGGTCTTACTCAAGGTACCTCAATAGAATTTACACCAGGAGCTGTTGATGAGAGTCAATCCAGTATTGATTTAAACCCTGCGAATTTAACAGCGGATGGCGTAAGTGAAACTGAAGTCACAATTACACTAAGAGATCAATACGCTAACCGGTTAGGCAATGGATTAGCGCTGACACTCAACCTAAACAACGGCAGTATAAGTAGTGCAAACCCACAAACCACCCAAAATGGACGCGCCATCTTCAAAGTTCGCTCACCGCAAAATGCAGGTACAGGAAATCTTTCAATAGAGGGCTACCCAAGCCTTAGTGCGACACTAACATATGAAGCCGCGGATGTTCTACCGGTGAACGCTATAACCCTAACTCCCCTCAACACAAGCCTAGAAGTAGGCGGACAAGTCACCCGAGTTGATCTAAGAGCAACAAACAGCGCCAATCAGCCTGCGGTTAACAAACCCCTGCGTCTAAGCCTAAGCAGTGGAGAACTATTTAGCAACGAAGCCGATGCGCTAGCCAACACCAACCCACAAAGTCAACCACACACCCAAAACACCAATACACAAGGTGAAGGTGTCATCTATGTGCGCAGTGCCAATACCACTGGAACGGCCAGGCTCTTAGCGAGTGTTGATGGTCTTACTCAAGGTACCTCAATAGAATTTACACCAGGAGCTGTTGATGAGAGTCAATCCAGTATTGATTTAAACCCTGCGAATATACCTGCTAACTCATTAAGTGAGAGTGTTGTAACGGTTTATTTTAGAGATCAGTTTGGAAACCCTGTACAAGATGGTATTCAAGCTATTCTTAATCTAGATAACGGATCTTTGTTTACCAGCAATCCACAAGTAACAGAGTCAGGTAAGGTCGTTTTTCGTGTAAGATCTGATTCACCAGGTACTGGTAATGTTTCAGTAGAGCAATATCCAACCCTTATAGGGTCTATCTTATATGAAGATGTCGGTGCTGAGTTAGTTCAAAGCATTGAAATTAACCCTCTAAATAGTACGCTTTATCTTGATGGAGAGATAACTCGTATTGAAATTCTGGCCTTAAATACCCTTGGGAACCCTGCAGTAAATAAACCGTTGCGTATTAGTTCTGATATTGGAGAGTTGCTGCTTAATGAAGACGATAACACTGCACAAGCTCAGCCTGTTACACTTACTACAAATACACTAGGGCGAGTGATACTTTATTTAAAAAGAGGAGCTACATCAGGTACAGCGATTGTTTCAGCAACGGTTGATGGTGTAAATAGCCGAGTTGAGATTGAATTCGAATAATATATGGTTGTATCAGCGTTCATCTATTAGAGTTGAACGCTATTATTTGGATTTAAGTTATTAGTATTAGAGGTTAGGCAAGCTTAATTTTGTAAAACGTATTTAGCCTGTGTGACTTGCTTTTTTACTTGCTCCGGTGCGGTGCCGCCTAGATGATTACGTGCCGAAACCGAGCCTTCTAGGGTTAATACTTCAAATACATCTTGGTTAATCTTATCGCTAAAGCCTTGTAAGGTCTCGAGTGACATTTCTGACAGGTCTAATCCGGTTTTCACGCCATGTGCGACCGCTAGGCCAACTACCTCATGGGCATCACGAAATGCCATGCCTTGGCGCACCAAGTAATCGGCTAAATCCGTAGCGGTGGAAAAGCCGCGCTTAGCGGCTTGATAGGTAATCTCGCGTTTGACCTGCATCGCTGGAATCATGTCAGCAAAGGCGCGTAAACAACCGCGAACGGTATCCACGGTATCAAATAATGGCTCTTTGTCTTCTTGGTTGTCTTTGTTATAGGCGAGGGGTTGTGACTTCATTAGTGTAAGAAGGCTAATCAAATGACCATAGACGCGTCCTGATTTACCACGCACCAATTCTGGCACATCGGGGTTTTTCTTTTGCGGCATAATCGATGAGCCGGTGCAAAAACGATCTGGTAAATCTATAAACTGAAATTGTGCCGATGACCAAAGAACAAGTTCTTCTGAAAAACGCGACATGTGCATGAGTAAGGTGGCGGCCCAAGCGGTAAACTCGATCGCAAAATCACGATCCGATACGCCGTCTAGTGAGTTCTGACTGATGCGCTCAAAGCCAAGTAATTGGGCGGTGTACTCACGGTCTATTGGGTAGGTGGTGCCCGCTAAGGCCGCTGAGCCTAATGGCAAGGTATTGACGCGTTTGCGGCAATCTTCTAAACGCTCGACATCACGTACCAGCATTTCGTACCAAGCCATCATATGGTGACCAAAGGTGACCGGTTGGGCGGTTTGTAAATGGGTAAAGCCGGGCATAATCGTGTCGGCTTCGCGTTCGGCAACCAAAACAATGCCTTGTTGCAAGCGTTTGAGTTCGGTCAAAATAAAGTCAATTTCATCTCGTAAATACAAGCGAATATCGGTGGCTACTTGATCATTGCGTGATCGCCCCGTGTGGAGTTTTTTGCCTGTGACGCCAATCATTTGGGTTAAGCGTGATTCGATATTCATATGAATATCTTCTTGTTTGATCGACCAGCGAATTTCGCCGTTTTCAATTTCTTGTTGGATATGTTTCAAGCCCTTGATAATCGCGTCTTCTTCTTTGGCGTTTAAAATGCCGACTTTATAGAGCATGCGTGCATGGGCAATCGAGCCTTGAATATCTTGCGCATACATCCGGTGGTCAAATTGAATCGATGCAGTAAATTCCTCTACAAAAGCGTCGGTGGACTCGGTAAAGCGACCACTGGAGAGTTTTTCTTGGTTAATGTTTTGAGTCATAGCAAACCTTAATAAGTTGGCGTTAATTAATTTGGGGTAAATTGCGCTAAAGGGCGGCGCATTTGATCTGGGTTCACCGGTAGGCGCATTGGATTCTCCATGCGCTCGTAAGCTTGGTTTAATCGTTGGTGAATCAAACTTGCGTAAAGTTGAACATCTATCGTGCCAACAAGCGGTTCGGCTACTGGTTTGCCGCTGGCATCTACAAAAATAACGGTGGGCGTGACATGCGCACGGTACATTCTAGCGAAATTGCGTTTTGAAAGGGATTCATTATCAGAAAATTTTATTTGTGAGTTTAAATCCGTATCAACCTTGCGCATCATCATCGCATAGCCATCATATAAGCCACCTCGAATCATTGGGTTAAGTACTTCACGTTCGAGTTGGTGGCAGAATCGGCAATGCTCAGCGCTAAACATAATCATAATGGGAATGTTTTGGGCGTCGGCTTGCTGGGCGACCTGGTGAAAGTCGTCCATTTCTTGAAGTTTATTGGCATGGGCGAGTTGATCACTACATCCCATAAGTATAAACAATACAATACCTAACCATAGTCCCTGTTTTTTCATCTATTTGGCATCCATTAATTGGCATCGTTTAAAGGTCGGCGCATTTGATCTGGGTTAACCGGTAGGCGCATCGGATTCCCCATGCGCTCATAGGCTTGGTTTAAGCGTTGGTGAACCATGCCCAGGTAAAGTTGAATCTCCATGGAGCCAATCATCGGTTCGGCGACGGGAATACCATTAGGGTCCACGAATATCACGGTGGGCGTTACATCTGCGCGATACATACGCATCATATTGCCCTTGGTAATGCGTTCATCCGCATTGAAGCGAATTTCTTGATGAAGTTCACTAACCTTTCGCATATACAAAGCATAACCCTCATACATACCGCCACGAATCATGGGGTTAAAAACGGTTCGTTCAAGTTGCGAGCAAAACTCACAATGGGGACCGGTAAACATCAGCATAATGGGTATATTCTGCGCACGTGCCTGCTGGGATACCCAATGAAAATCAGTTAGTTCTGCCAAGTTTGCCTGCGCCTTATGTTGGAAGCTAGCGAAAATTAAAAACAAAGAAAGTCCAATGAACGCAATAGGTTTTTTCATGTTTGTCACTCCTGAAGTTTATCTGTAGAGGCTTTATAAGCCTTCTTGTATAAGATTGATATTTTACTCAAAACTTATTTTAACCAAAACTTGTGGCGACATTTGAGTAAAATGTAAGGTTAATAGTAATAGGAATCCAGAATGAAAACAAAGTTAACGATTGCAACCCGTAAAAGCCCGCTTGCCTTATGGCAAGCCGAATTTGTAAAAGCTGAATTAGAAAAAGCTCATCCAGGCCTGCTTGTCGAATTAGCTCCGATGAGTACTAAAGGTGATAAGATTTTAGATGTGCCTTTAGCCAAAATTGGTGGCAAAGGCTTGTTTACCAAAGAACTGGAAGATCGTATGTTGGCAGGTGAGGCCGATTTGGCGGTACATTCGATGAAAGATGTGCCGATGGTGTTGCCAGAGGGGTTTGCGCTTAGTGCTATTATGAAGCGTCATGATCCTACCGATGCATTTGTATCAAATAATTATGCCAATCTTGATGCGTTGCCGCAGGGTGCCATTTTAGGCACGTCGAGTCTACGTCGCCAAGCGCAGTTTCAAGCCTTACGCCCTGATTTAGAGGTGCGTTTTCTGCGTGGTAATGTAGGTACACGCTTAGGTAAGTTGGATGCGGGTGAATATGATGCGATTATTCTCGCCACCTCAGGCCTAGAGCGTTTAGAATTACATGATCGTATTCGCGCTCGTATGGCGCCTGAGTTGTGTTTGCCAGCTGTTGCTCAAGGAGCACTCGGTATTGAAACCCTAGCCGGTGACACCGAAACCCAAGCCCTCATTTCGGTGTTAAATCATGAGGACACCGAAATTGTGGTTAAAACCGAGCGTGCGATGAATCACGCACTTGATGGCGGTTGCCAGGTGCCGATTGGTGGCTTTGCGTTGCTTGAGGGTGGTGAAGTTTGGTTGCGTGGTTTAGTGGCTGAAACCGATGGCTCACGTATTATTCGTAAGGAGGGTCGTGCGCCAGTGAATGAGGCCGAAGCGATGGGGCGTCAAATTGGACAAGCGTTACTGGACAGTGGTGGACGCGAGATTTTACAAAAGCTTTACGCTGATCAATAAACTTCAGTCAACAACCCCGCCTTGAAAGGCGAGGCTTGTAAAAGCCTAGTTGACCAGAGGGCTAAATCTTAGATTAAGCAGCAGACGATAACGGGTCGTTAAGACTTACCAGTGGGTGCTTCCTTAGCCCACTGCTCTAAAAGGTGTTGAGAATGCGGGCATAGGGTAAGTGCCGAATCTTGATGTCGCCACCTCGGTGGGAGCCGGTTATCGTCAATCTCGAAGGGAGATGCCGAAAGGCACGTTACTAGCCCCGTAGGGGGAATAATTTGGAGAATACCGTATGTCGGTATTTGTATTAGCAAAAAACAAGAAGCCGTTAATGCCGTGCTCAGAGAAACGCGCAAGGCTACTGCTTTCGCGGGGTCGTGCGGTGGTGCATTTGATGACGCCGTTTACTATTCGGTTAAAAGACCGGGTAGCGGGTGTGTGTCAGTCCGTGCATGTCAAAATCGATCCCGGCTCAAAGCAAACGGGGATGGCGGTTGTACTGGAATCCAAGCTGGATTTAAAGGTATTGTGGTTAAGTGTGATTCACCACCGCAGTCATCAGATTAGTGAACAGCTTACCGCACGACGCGCCATGCGCCGCCGTCGCCGTAATCAGCTTTGGTATCGGACATTGGCATGGAGCGGGTGAAGTTTGATATGCAAAAGATGCTCAATGGCGACATCTCCGGTATCGAATACCAACAAGGTACACTGTTTGGGTTTGAAGTTAAGGAATACCTGCTGACCAAGCACAAGCATACCTGCGCGTATTGCAACGGAGTAAGCGGTAACAACAGGCTTGAGGTGGAACACGTCCAGCCTCGCTCAAAAGGTGGCAGCCACAGCGTTAAAAACTTGGTCATCGCGTGTCGTAGCTGTAATGAGGCGAAAGGCAACCATCGGCTTTCAGAGTGGAAACGGTTGTTGGGCATATCCAAGCTGGATAAAGCCCGTGCCATCGGGATTGAGAAAACCCTTAAGGGCAAGTGGACAGGACTCAAAGACGCGGCGGCGGTTAATACCACGCGTAACGCTTTGCTGCATGAACTTCTGGTGTTGGCTAAAACCACCGTATCGGTCTATACCGGAACGGGTGCGATGACCAAGTTTAATCGCAAACAGCAAGGCATTCCCAAGCATCATGCGCTGGATGCGGTCTGTGTTGGCGAAGATTTAAAACCGGTTAAAAACTGGGTTAAACCGGTTTTGGGTATTAAATGCACCGGACGTGGGAGTTATCAGCGTACACGACTGAACAAGTATGGCTTTCCACGCGGTTACTTGATGCGCCAAAAAGCGGTGCATGGCTTTCAGACAGGCGATCAGGTTAAGGCGGTGGTTCCCAGTGGGAAAAAGCAAGGCATTTACTCAGGCCGTGTGGCAATTCGTGCCAGCGGAAGGTTTAACATCCAAGCCGCCAACGGTTTGGTTCAGGGTATTAGTCACAAACACTGCACGTTAATCCAACGTGGTAGCGGTTATGGCTTTAATTTAACAACGATAGCACTTACTCACGGAGAACGCGAGAAACAGGCGGCCTAACGGCCGGCGCTATCCCTCACCGGGCTAAACCCCGGTGTCTCTCGCGCAAAAACCAGATGAACTCGTCCTGTATACACTCTGGGGTATGTTTGCTTAATACGCGACCTGCTCATCAGGCGAAGAGGCTGACGGATTTGTTTCAGCAAGCGGGTTATTGCGTGATCGAATGTCCCGCGCTACAGATTGAAACCCAGCTTTTGCCCAAAAGTCCGAATTGGCATCAGCAAGATGTTTGGGTGTTTGTCAGTCGAAATGCTGTTTTGCATTTTGCAAAGCAGCTGGCCAGCGAACAGTCACAAACAGCGAAGTTGGTTGCTGTCGGCGCAGCGACCGCCGAGGCCATCGCGCTGCAGGGTTGGCAAAATACTCAGCCCCTGCCAAGCCGTTATGATTCGGAAGGCATGCTGGCGTTGGCTGTTTTCAAACAGCCAAAAGGATTGAAAGTGGGGGTTGTGCGTGGTGATGGCGGGCGAGCCGTCTTGGCTGAAACCCTAAAGCAACAAGGCGCAGACGTGGCATTCTACGAGGTCTATCGACGTGTAGCCGCTCCCTTCTGTCACCAGGCCTGGTCACGCTTTAAACAGATGCCTTATCCGGTTTTGTTTTTTAGCAGTAATGCCAGTTTAGATGCGTTTGTTAAACAACGTTCAGCTAATAACCAGGCCTGGTACCGAGCGCAACCCTTTATTACGTTTAGTCAACGCATTGCAGACTATGCAAGGCAGCAGGGATTTGTAGGACGTGCATTGGTGACAGCCAATTCAACGGACCAGGCTGTATTAGATAGTTTTACCCTATTGCTTAATTCTCAAGGAGAATAAAATGAGTGAGCCGATTACCCCTAAAGCGAATCAACATGCCGTTGAAGGTGAGTTTATTGAAGCGGATAAAGAGCAAAAGATAGAAAGTCCTGAAAAACAAGCGTCAACAGAAGTTAAAAAAACGCAGGCAGTAGAAAAACCGCGCCCATCGACAAACAATCAACGCTCGTTTTTACTTACCCTTGTGATTATGTTGGTTTCGGGAGGTGCGTTAGCTACCGCCCTCGCAACCTGGTTGCAGTTACAGCCCGTATTACATAGTCTTGCGGCAGAACCGATAAGCCACCACGCTGAGCCTCAAGGTATGATGATTGAGCGGGTAATCGAAAAAATTGCCTATCAGCAAAGCCAAATCCAGCAAATTCACCAAGAGCTTCAAGCTCAGCAGGGTCAAGCTCAGCAATTTGAACAGCAGTTTGCAGCGGTGGAGGTCCAGTTAAATGAAATGCAACTGCACCTGGTATCACTTAGTGAAACCTTTGCACAGACTAGAGCGTCCATGCCACAGGCCGATAAGCCGGTTGAAATTGATAGCAATGGGCTTGATTCGTCCTTGTCATCGGTGATTCAAACTGAGGACCCAAGTTTGCGCCGAGATTTAAATCAGTTGCGTTCACAGTTGGATAATGCGCTCGAGCAAATTAATCGAGATTTACAACAATTAAACCAGCAAAGCAAAGAAAGCTTAGCCCAGTTTAATGACTATGTTAATTCTGAACAATGGCAACAAGATAAAGCGCGTTTGCAAAGCCAGCTTCAAGGTTTTAACGAACAGCTTGGCAACCTGGCCGATCAGCAACAAGAATGGATTGAGCGAGTAAAACCGCAAATTGAACAAACGCTTGAAGAAGTCACGCCCCAACTAGAAGGTTTTTTATCAATATTTAACCAGCTGTTTAGCATTAAAAAACACACCGAGGATGAACAATGAAAACACTGGTGAAGTGGAGTTTAACTTTAATTGCAGCCGTGTTGCTTTCCAGCTTAGCCTTGTTAAACCTTGGAGAAGTGAGTTTACGTTGGGATGTTTGGCATATTGATACGAGCGTTACATTTGTACTCGCTTTATTAATAGTGTTATTTGTTATTGCCTATCTGTTGATTCGTAGCTGGCTGTGGCTGATTAGCATACCCGCAGTGTGGCGTAACCATCGACGCATTAAGCGTTACCAACAGGCTGAAACCTCTTTAGTAAGAGGTTTGATTGCGCAAGAGTCTGCAGATTGGTCACAAGCCGAAAAGCAATTGATTAAAACCGCTAAACTCAGCCAAAACGGGCTGATGCATTATTTAACCGCCGCAAAAATGGCCGCGATGCAACAAGCTGAGCAACGTCGGGACAATTATCTTAAACAAGCTAAGCTGGAATACCCAGAACAAAGTTTAACGATTGGCTTGGTCGAGGCGAGGTTATCAGCTGAAAAAGACCCCGCACTGGCGACAGTTATTTTAGCCGAATTGCATAAACAGTACCCAAAGCACCAAGTCGTTTTACAAGAGTATGTCCAACTATTACGCCAGCTCAAGCAACTGGTGCGTTTGCGTGAGATGATACCAGTCATTAAACAAAACAGCGGGTTATCGCGGCAAGATTTGGCGCAACTGGAAACCGATGTGTTGGCCATGCAGCTTGCTCAATCCTTGAGTTTTTCAGACCTTGAGCAGCAATGGCAGGACCTTACTAGTAAGCAAAAACTCAATCCGCAAATTCTGGTTGAATATATCAAAGCGGCGATTAAGGCCGATCAACTCAATGGGTTGAACGAATGGATTGAAAAAGCAATCAAAGCGCAATGGGACGAAAGCTTGATTTATTACTATGGCAGAATTCAGTTTGGTCCAGCGTACGATCGACTCAAAAAGGCCCAGGCCTGGTTGAAAAATCACCCTGATTCAGCGGTGCTGTATTTAACCTTGGGGCGTTTAGCTTGCCAAAGCCAGCTTTGGGGGCAGGCTCATGATTATTTCAAGCAGAGTTTAAAATTGCAGCCGGAGCTGGAAACCTTTCATGCTTTCGCGCAATGCTACGAGGCTGAAGGCGAAGAACGCCAAGCGGCTCTTGTCTATAAGCAGGCGATGCTAGAATTAGATAAACCCAAAAAAGACCGAGTTTAGTCGATTATTTAAGGCTATGAACTTGCTTAAAAAGCAGGCAAGTAAACAAAAATACGGTCAGACTGTATGGAAGACTAAAAATTAAGTATAGCTTGTGCATAACTAAGTTTATGGACTAGTGCTCAGGCCTCTCGATGAGGGTGCGGTTGAAATGTGTTACTTTCTGTTACGTGAACAAACATTTGAGCATTTAGTTAATAAACCAAAAGTGATCCATAGTGTGTGTCCGCATTGTTTAACTCAAATTTGGCAGAAAAGATAGCAACCAG
Organism: Thiomicrospira sp. R3; assembly: GCF_029581415.1. Lineage (GTDB taxonomy): Bacteria > Pseudomonadota > Gammaproteobacteria > Thiomicrospirales > Thiomicrospiraceae > Thiomicrospira. The sequence goes on from NZ_CP121121.1 coordinate 940,961, forward strand.
GCCTGGTTAGTTTTAAATTCGGGTTGGGCTATGTTTCACGTGAAACCTAAGGATAGTATTTGCAAATACCTAGCTATGATCAGATTGAGTTGGATAGAGTGGATTCTACCAATCGCTTTTTAAAAGACCATATAAAAACCCATTTAGTTTCACGCCCATTGATATGCACTACTCGCCAGCAGACATCAGGCTATGGTCAAAGACAACGCGTTTGGTTAACCACGGATCGCTCATGTATCTTTTCAATTGCCTATCCATTGTCTGAAGGGCTCAAACCTGACCCTTGTTTGAGTTTAAAAGTAGCGACGGCCTTGCACCAGGCACTGCATCAACTAACAGCACAGGCGTTATGGTTGAAATGGCCGAATGATCTGTTTGATCAAAGGGGTAAAGTGGCGGGCATTTTGATTGAGGTCGCCAAAACCCAGCTCAATAAACCGTGTTTGATTATTGGTATAGGCATTAATCGTCAACCCCTAACGCCAGAACAAATCGCAGTAGGCGCAAGTGCCGTTGCGTTTTTTGATCACCAGGTTTTGTTGAATCAACTAATGACGCGGCTCGAATCGCTTGATTTTACTAAGCAGGATTGGGTCTATTGGACTCAGCATGATTATTTTCTTAAAGGTGAGCCCCTTAATCTTCTCTCAACCTTGGACTCAAGCGTTCAGCAAGCTGTTTACCAAGGAATTAGCTATCAGGGGGCGGCGTTGGTTAAAACGCTAGAGTCCGACCTAGCATTGGTATCAAGCCAGTGGTCATTAAGGAAAGGCTGATTGTGGCCGAGACACACGCTTAATTTATATGGCTTAGCTACGGTTGATCCGCTTTTTAGTCCTCCTCATAGACCAAATACTCCCCCGATTGAACCCCAAGTCGCCTAGAATAGTGGTTTTCAGAGAGGATTAAACCGATATGGATGAGTGGGTAGCCATAGCTAAGGATAAACTTAAACAGGGTGAGGTGATTGCCTATCCAACGGAAGCGGTGTTTGGGTTGGGTTGTGATCCGTTTAATCAGCAGGCTGTTGAGCGAATTTTGTCTTTAAAGCAGCGAGCTGTCGAGAAAGGGTTAATTTTGGTGGCCGCTAAGCCCGAAGCCTTTGTAACCTTAACCCAGCTCTATAACCAGGCCTGGTCGCAAAAGGTATTGGACTCATGGCACAATCCAATGCAGGCGGTGACATGGTTACTACCTAAAACGGATTCATGTCCGGTTTGGGTGAGTGGACAACATGATTCGGTGGCAGTTAGAGTGAGTCATCATCCAATTGTACAGGCGCTTTGTGGTGAAGGTGTGTTGGTGTCAACATCGGCTAATCCTGCAACACTAGAACCGGCTAGAAGCTGTCAGCAGGTAAAGGATTATTTTGGTGACCAGGTTTGGTGTTTAAATGCAGAGTTAGGTGGCTTAGCGAAACCTTCGCAGATTTGGGATGCGCTATCAGGACAGCGTTTGAGGTAAAAAGACGCGAGTTAAGTCCGCGCTTTAATTTTATAGCGCTTATTAACCAGGTGAACCATATACAAACTAGCTAAACCCAGTAGCAACAACATTAAAGATGGAATCGCTGCGCGATCATATAGGCCTTCGGAGCTCAGTTCATAAATACGAATGGCAAGTGTATCCCAACCATAAGGGCGCAAGAGATAGGTAGCGGGCAGTTCCTTCATGACATCGACCGCGACCATAAAGCCAGCAATCACCAGGCCTGGTTTTAAGATCGGGAAATAAATATGCGATACTAAACGCGGTGTGGATGCGCCTAAACTACGTGCCGCTTCAGTCATGGAGGGCGTTATGGTGTCGAAGCTGCTTTCTACTGGCCCATAAGCAACGGCTAAAAAACGTACCATATAAGCCAATAGCAAAGCAAGCACACCTGAGCTTAACCAAATACCCGTACCGGGAGAAATCATTTCACCTAGATCAATAATTAGCAGCATAATGCCAACGGCTAATACCGAGCCAGGTAAGGCATAACCAAGATTTGCAAAGCGAATCCCTACTCGAAGTGGCCAAGATAAACGCGTTTGCATCCGCACACTGTTTACAATAACCGCCAAGCCAACCGTTAAAAAAGCCGCGCCAAACGCCAACATAAAACTATTGCTAATCCAGTCAAAGTAACGTGTATCCCATTCTTCAGTTAATGTTTGGGCGGCCCAAATAACTAACTGTGCGACCGGTAAAATAAAGGCAAAAAACACCACACTGGACACTAAAAGTGTAACCGACCAGGCTTTGATACCTTTAAGTCTATAGGGACGCGAACTCATATGTTTAGTCGAGTCATAACGTGCACGGCCTCGGCTCCAGCGTTCAATTAAAATTAATAAAATCGCTATAGCCAATATAGCGGTAGACAGCTGCGCCGCAGCTTGGAGAGAACGGAAGTCTTCCCAAACGCTAAAAATACCACTAGTGAGGGTTGAGTAGTTAAAAATCGATACGGTGCCAAAGTCAGCGAGGGTTTCCATCAGTGCGAGCATCACGCCCGCCGCAATGGCAGGGCGTGCGAGCGGAACAGAAACACGCAAAAATACGCCAAACGGATTTTGCCCCAACAGGCGCGCGCTTTCCACTAACCCATTACCCTGACTATAAAACGCGTTGCGTGCAAGCATATAAACATAGGGATAAAGTACCAGCGTCATGACAATAATGATGCTTAAGCTACCTTGACGTATATCTAGGCCAGCCCAGTTGAAATGTTCGCGAAGAAAGCTTTGAACTGGGCCAGGAAAATCAAATAATCCAAGATAAACGAAACCTAAAACATAAGCAGGAATGGCAAACGGTAGGAATAGCATCCACTCGAGCCACTTGCGGCCGGGAAATTCACACATGGTAACAAACCATGCCATGACCACACCCAATAGGGTAACCCCCACCCCAACGCCAAATAAAAGCCAGAGAGTATTGCTGATCAGGTCAAACAGCAGGGTTTCATAAAGGTGTTGCCAAACTTCTGTACTCGGTTCGAGCCAAGCTGATAACAAACGTAAAAGGGGCAAGCTGATTAAAACAATCAGTGCCCACAGAGAAATTTGCCAGGTTAATTTTGAATTCATTACGCTATTTTAAGTGTAATTTAAAGCAAGCGGAAAGGGCTATGCGTTTATTCATAACCAACGCGGTTGATTAACATCGTTGCAGCTTGTTGCAACACACCGACCTGACGCAAGTTCAGTTGATCTTGTTTAAATTCACCCCAGGCAGCGACTAGAGCGTCATTATCAATGGATGGGTTGGCCGGGTATTCGCGATTCAGTGCACCGAAGGTTTGTTGCGCTTTCTCAGCAGATAGCCATTCGATTAGGCTGCGCGCATTATTGGGCTGGCTAGCATGTTTAACTATCCCAGCACCTGAAATATTAATATGGGTACCGGTTGATTCCTGGTTAGCCCAAGCGAGTTTCAAAGGCGTATTCGGGTTATCCGCTTCTAAACGACCATAGTAATAGGTGTTAACGAGCCCAACATCACACTGGCCGGCTAAAATAGCATCCATAACATGAACATCGCGGGCGGTAGGTTTTGTTGCAAGGTTATTAACCCACCCAGTAATGACTTCAGCTGCCTTGGCTTCACCGTGATGGTGCATCAGTGCGGCAACCAGTGACTTGTTGTAAACAGAGGCGGATGTGCGCAAGCATAAACGACCTTTCCATTTTGGATCAGCCAGGTCTTCATAGGTGGTTAATTGAGCAGGGTCAATTTTGTCAGAATGGTACACAAATGTGCGTGCTCTTACTGAAAGTCCCGTCCATAATTGATCAGGGTCACGTAAATGGGCAGGGATATTTTTTTCAATAATAGGACTATTGAGTTGTTGCAATAAACCCTGGTCGGCTGCATACCATAGATTACCTGCATCCACGGTCATTAAGATATCAGCAGGTGTATTTGACCCTTCTGCACGTAAGCGCTCAATTAATGCATTTGCATTTCCTGTTTGAAATCGAACTTCGATACCGGTTTCAGCGGTAAATTTATCAAATAATGGTTTAATCAAATGCTCTGCGCGCGAAGAATAAACCACAACCTTATTGGCTTCTACTTGAGCTTGCTGTTCTGCATCGCTATTTGTAGGGCTATCTTTTGAGCAGGCCGCTAGACCTAGTAGACTAGAAGTAAGGAGTAAAGCGAACCATTTTTTCATTGTCATTTTCCTAAAATAAAAAATTATCATTACTATTCTTGGCTACAAAAAAACGCCAGGGTTAGGTTTTTTTTTAAATAAATTATTAAGCAACTTTCTGTGACATATTACCCAGCAAACAACTCTCGAAGGTACCATACCGATCACACATGAGCTGTGCTTCGCGGAAGGTGTGGGTGACTAAAATAGCTGCCGTGTTCTGTTGTTTAAGCAGTTGGCGGACTTCAACCGCTAGGTGTTCGCTGAGTGTAGTATCAAGGTTTGAAAAAGGCTCATCAAATAAAATTAAACTCGGTTTAGGAGCGAGTGCGCGGGCTAGTGCTACACGTTGTTGTTGGCCACCAGAAAGCTCGTGGGGATAGCGGTTTTCTAGACCTTGTAGTTGAATTAACTCAATCAGTTCAGCCACACGCTGTTTACGTTCAGATTTTGATAACTTATTGATACCAAATGCAATGTTATCTTCAATGGTTAAATGTGGGAAGAGCGCATTGTCCTGAAACATCATACCGACCCCGCGTTTTTCAGGAGGCACAGTACATTGACAGCTCGCCAAGCAACTATCATTTAAACATATTTCACCCTTTGCAATTTCAACAAATCCGGCAATCGCGCGCAATAGCGTGCTTTTACCGCAACCACTTGGACCAAGGATGCCGACAATTTCTCCCGCTGCGATATCGAGATTGAATTGGTCAAGTACCGGTGTTTGATTGTAAACGACTTGAATATTACTGAGTTTTAACATGGTTTAGACCTAACAGTAAATTGATAGTATCTAATTTAAAACAAATGATAGTAATTTGCAATAGCAGGATGACAAAATATTTTTATGGGCCTTGAGGTTTGTGCCTAATTAGTTTTTTTATCGCATTAGCTGTATCACGCTAACCTAACCTAGGTGTTTTTTGAGTGATATGCCTTTGTCTTTTATCGTCCTAGTTATTCAGGCAGAATTGGCTAAAAATGGGTTGATACCCATTGTTTAAATTGGGTTAAATCCATTGCGCCTGATATTCGATCTATTTCTTTAGAGTTTTTAAATATCGCTAGGGTTGGGATTGAGCGTATATGGAACTCAGCCGCTAGGCCTGGTTCCTGTTCAGTATTAATTTTTATAAATCGGGTTTGTGGTTGGCTTTGCTCAAGCTGGGCAGCAGCTTGGGCAAAGGTTGGAGCAAACATTTTGCAAGGCCCACACCAAGGCGCCCAAAAGTCCACTACTAATAGCTGTTCACTTTTTTCTAATGCACGTTTGAACTGTGAGTAATTCATCTCTATGGGTTGGCCAGTAAAGAGCGCCTGCTGGCAATGGCCACATTTCGGGTTGGCATTTAATTTTTCAGCGGCGACGCGGTTTAATCCTGCGCAATGAGGGCACATTATAATCATCTTAAGCTCCAAGTTTATGACATTATTTTAGCTTTAAATGGGGCTTAAAATGAAAAACTCAATGGCTGTTGGTGGGGTTTAATCGTCTAGTCAGTCGGGTTTGGGACTTTTTTGCCTGATTTTTCATAACCATAATCCACAAATTGATGCAATGTCTGGTCACGAAATTCGAAACGGGTCGCAAATAAAGTTTGATCGCGCTTATGGGCTTCATCGGTTCCTCGGCCAAATTTGTAACTGTGTTCCATGATCAAAAGCATCCGATTTGCATAAAAAAACGCGGCTTAAAAGCCGCGTAATAGTCTGAGGAGCTGAGTTGTAAAACAACTCAAAGCTTGGGCAAACCTTGCCCAAGGGGGTCCAACTTGATTAATGAACTTAGCGGCTACTTATGACGGAGTAGCCTGTTAATCAAATCTTAAAGCTAGTTTAACGGCTAATTATAAAAAGACTATTGAGAAACTATGACGATAAACATTTGGACAGCTTGTTAATTTAAGCCGTCCAATAAAGTTTTAAGACTTAGGTGTTTTCTGTGCGCTCATTAATGGGTTCAGCCGCTACTTGGTTGAGTTGCTGAGCATTAAAGTTAGCTTGAGCCTGTAAGCTTGTTGCATAGGTTAAGCCATTGGTTACGTCGTTAGATTGAATTAATTGTTCTTGCACCGGGTTGTTTTGATTTACGGTTTGGCTGGCAGCGAGATTCAAATAATCGTTAACCGGGTTCGGATTGGTTGCCGATAAGGTAACCGTATCATTGCCACCCGTAGGTACGGCCGACACGGAGCGCTCTGTTAGTTTATTTTGCTCTTGTTGCGCCGCTTGGTTTTGTTGGGGCGCCATGGATAATGCCATGGATTGCATACTAGGGTTTATTGCGATACTCATAATAACCTCCTTGGCTTTTCAGCATTTTACTTTGTGTATTATGAATTTTATACAAAGCTTATTTAGCATTAATTATGTCATTTTTTTCATTGTAAAATCAAGTATTAATCGTGATACTGAATCACAGAGCGTACTTTCATGCCTTGATATTCAAAACTATTCAGCGCGGCAAGGTCGACAAGACAAGCGAGACCGATAATGTTGTAGCCTACCTGTTGTGATAACTGGCAGGCCGCGCCCATGGAGCCGCCAGTGGCGATTAGATCATCAAGCAGAATAATATTGGCGCCACAGCCTTTTTGCATTTCTAATTTATCGCGACCGTATTCGAGCCCGTATTCAATCGAAGCATACACATCAGGTAATTTACCGGGTTTACGAATTTTGATAAAGCCTTTATTGTGTTTGTAAGCGAGTGCAGAGGCAAATACAAAACCGCGCGATTCAATACCGGCAATATGATCAATTTGTTGCCATTCTTCATCGCTAAACAGCGCACTTAGTGCATCTATGGTTTGTGCAAAGTGGTGTTTTAATAGCGGTGAAATATCACGAAATACGATCCCTGGTTTTGGAAAGTCTTCCACGCTGCTGATATATTGGGCTAAAGGGTGTGCGCTCATTCTTGGTCCTTTAAGGTGGTTAGGGGTTTGAGAGGTTCGGGTTTGCCGTAAAAGTAGCCTTGGAATAAATCACAGCCAAGTTGCAGCAATTTATCGGCTTGTTCTTGGGTTTCAACGCCCTCAGCCACCACTTGAAGCTTAAGGATTTTAGCAAGGGCAATCACGGTTTCTACTATAGCGGCATCATTGAGGTCAATTAACATGTCTCGTACAAAGGATTGATCAACTTTTAAGCAGCTAAGCGGTAAGTTTTTTAAATAACTTAAAGACGAATAGCCCGTACCAAAATCGTCGAGCGAAAAGCTAATACCTAATCGATTAAGCTTGTTCATTTTCTGGATACTGACTTGTATGTCATTCATGAGCATGCTTTCGGTGATCTCAAACTCTAACTTGTGCGGATCAATGGGATAGCGTTTGAGTAGCTCTAACACTTGATCGACAAAGGCGTTGTGACGGAACTGATAAGCGCTAATATTGACGGCTAGGGTTAAATGTTGTTTGTCAGTGTGTTGTTGCCAATCTACTAATCGCTGGCATGCCTGCTCAATCACCCAATAACCTATAGGTATAATTAAACCGGTTTCTTCCGAAACGGGGATAAAATCTGCCGGCGATATCAACCCTTTGGTTGGGTGATGCCATCTGATTAGGGCTTCATAGCCTTGTAAACACTGCTGTTGATTAAACTTAGGCTGATAGCAAAGCTCAAATTGATTTTCTTCAATAGCGCGCCTAAGATTGGCTTCAATTTCTATTCGTTTGCTGGCCGCAATTTGCATACTGCAGTCAAAAAATCGCAGCGTATTGCGTCCTTCTTCTTTGGCTTTATACATCGCCAGGTCTGAGCGCTTCATCAGTTCATCGACGGTTTCATAGTGATCAATAAACAAGTTAATGCCAATACTGGCGGTCATACTGAAGTTGCCATCACTTAGGGAAAAAGGTTGGTTAAATGCCAGTAGCAGTTTTTCGCCTATCTTCTGGCATTCGCGAGCGGCAATGGTTTTATCTCGGCTCAGGTTTTCCAGCAGAATAATAAATTCATCGCCACCAGGCCTAGCAACCGTATCCCCTTCTCGGACACATTCAAGCAAACGCAGAGCAACTTGTTTAAGCAGTTCATCGCCAATTTTATGGCCGAGGGAGTCATTTAAATTCTTAAAGTGATCAAGATCGATAAACAGTAAAGCGCAGTAGTGCAGATTACGTGCACTGGATGCTAGGGCTTGTTTGATATGATCTTCAAGTAAACGTCGATTAGCTAAGTCGGTAAGCGGATCATAAAAAGCTAATTGGTGAATTTGTTCTTCGTTGAGTTTACGTTGAGTAATATCGCTAAAGGTTGATAGGTAGTGGGTAACCTGGTTTTTTTCGTTTTTTATCGCGGTAATCGTTTGATACTCAGGAAAAATTTCACCATTTTTTCTTTTGTTCCAAACCTCACCACTCCAGCCGCCAGTGATTTTAATTTCATCCCAAAGGGTTTGAAAAAAGTGTTTGTTATGGCGATTCGAGCTGAGAATACGGGGTGTTTTGCCGAGCACTTCGTTAGGACTGTAACCGGTAATATCAGTGAACGCCTTGTTAACGCTAATAATATTTTCATTTTGGTCGGTGATCAAGATGGCTTCTTGGGTTTCAAAGGCAACAGCGGCGAGCTGTAGGTCGCGTTCCTTTTGTTTTAACTCAATAAAACTCGACTTTAATCTTAAATAGATAACAACCAATAATCCACTTAGCGTAAGGATAATAAGAATAGCCGATAGGGTAAGTTGAATCGTCAGTTTGTGGGCATGCCAGATATCATCAAGTGTAATTTCTTGGTCAATATCATAAGGCGGCAGTTTAAGTGTGCGCATCAGTTCACGAACGGGTTCATATTCCGCCGGAATACTAAAACCATAAACCCCAGCCTGTTGCATCGCTGGCCCTGCATAAGGAAGCGCCAATAAGGCCCCTGCTAATTGTCCAGCCTGTTGTTCATCGACATGATTCATCGCCGCTAACGGCCACTCTGGATAGAGGCGGGTTGATAAATAAAAAGGAAAGCTGCTAAGTTTTTGTGGATTAAGCACGCGTATTTCTTCAGCACGAATTAAGCCGCGCTCAATCATCGATTCGAGTAATCCGGTCCGAATAAAAGCCACATCGGCTTGGTTATTTAATACCGCCATCACCGCTCGATCATGCGGCATATCGGTTTCAATCAGCTGAACCTGCTGCGGCATACGTATGCCAAGTTTCATTAGCTCATAGGCTTGCACCATATAGCCTCCGAAAGACGCTTTACTGGGCGTGGCGATTCGCAAGCCTTTAAGGTCTTGGAGGTCTAAAATATCGGTGCGATCACTTTTGACCATGACAACACCGCCAAAGCCTCTTAAAGCTAGGCCTTTATCGTACTTTATCATGCTGACAAGCGGGCTGCTTAAACCGCTCGATTGGCTCAGTTGTATAAAGTGTCCGGAATTGGTGAATACAAAATCAATTTCACGTTGTGTGACGGCTTGATTTAATTCTTGATAGTCTAGCAGGATAATTTGAACTTGGAGGTTGTTTAGATGGGCATTTATTCTATTTTCGAGGGGCTGCCAGCGGGCTTGTGCGATTTCTTTAGGTTCAAACGCTAATAAGCCAATAACTAGAGGGGGGTGGCTAGTGGCCCAACTTTGGGTTAGGCCTAGGCAAAATAACAGACCACTGAGGATGGCCTTTTTCATACTAGGCCTCTGGGTAGGTGACGAGGGTTAAATAATCCTTTTGTATTACAATCGCTGTCCATAATATCCGCCGTTTTCATAATCTGTAACAAGCGCGTTACGGCATTGGATAAGCGTTGATTTTGATTAGACAAGTAGGCATAGTTTAACGTCTCATCCGCTAATAATAACCCTCTAAAAACCTGTAAAACCTGTTCGGGTTGTAAGCTAAGACGATCTGCCATTCGATGACTGGTATCCATGGGGTTAAGTTTAAAATAGTTTAGCGCGTTAAAGTGCTGTTGAATCAGGTTGTTTAAATACTTGTTTTTATAATTAGCTAAGCCGCTCCGTATCGCCAGTACATCAAAAATCATATCCGGTAGTTTGCGGCTATCAAACAGCCTATAACCTTGGGTTTGTTGCAAAATTTGGCTGGCAACCGGTTCATAGGTAATGAGCGCATCAATATCAAATTGTAACCAGGCCTGGTGGTGATCGTCTATTGTACAGTTTATAGGTGTGACTTGGTCTAGGGTAAGTTGGGCGGTTTTTAGCAGTTCGTTAAACATCACTGCGCCCAGTGCGGTTTTTTCAAAACCAACTCGTTTACCTTCAAGCTGGTAGAGCTCTGTAATCTCCGGACGGCTAATAACCACATCGGCGCCCATCGAAATATTAAAAATTAATACGACTTCAAGCGATAAGCCTTCAGCACATAAACGAAGCACCTCATCCAGCGTTAGCTTAACAGCATCAACTTTTCCTTGGCGGATTAAATCCATTGACTCCGAGGCGGAGGCTGTATCGATGAGCGTGACGTGATTGGAGTTAAGCCAATTAAAGCCCTGAGCAAGCTGAATAAACTCATAACCTGGCCATATATGGCCAGCAACACGCAGAGGTTGTTTTTGGCTGCAAGCTGACAATAAAAGCGCGGGGGCAAGCGGCATGAGTGCAGCTGATTTAAGCAGGTTTCGACGGCTGAAAAATAGGTCGTCAGATGGTTGCATAGGGTAAGGCCAAAAATTAAGCAAAAATAATAAAATTAGTTTACCAAATAACCTTTAAAACGTTAATTTTATTATCCTGTTTAAGTCAAATTACGGGGATAAGCTGGATTTAGCCTGTTTTTACGTTTGGCTTGAGTGGGTTATAATCAAAATTAGTTTGATAAATTATGAGAGAGTGGTCATGCAAATAGCGAGTTTGAAAAATCAGTTACCCGATTTTAATGCACTTCAAGCGGATCAGATCGAGTCGGTTATTGATCAGTTGTTAGCGACGAGTCGCGCGGCCTTAGCTCGGTTGTTGGCGAGTGATGGCTCACCAAGTTGGCAAAATTTGGTTGAACCCTTAGAAAAAATCGATCAGCAGTTTGAGCGTATTTGGGGGCCGATTGGTCATTTAGATTCGGTACGTAATGCGGATGATTGGCATGAGGCTTACGATGTGAGCATGCAAAAGGTCACCGAGTATTATACGGAACTCGGGCAAAATGCCGCCTTGTTTGCTCGCTTTGATGGTTTAGCGAACAGTGAGGTTTATGCTCGGCTTAATTTGGCGCAAAAAAAGGTAGTGGATAATGCGCTGCGTGATTTTAGGTTGTCCGGGATTGATCTGCCTGCTGAGCAGCAATCAGAATTTAAACGTATCAGTCAACGCTTGTCACAGTTATCTAGCCAGTTTGGTAATCATGTATTAAAAGCTACCCAGGCCTGGTCTAAACAGATTCTTGATCCCAACGAGTTAGCGGGCTTACCCGAATCGGCGATGGGTTTATTAGCGCAGTATGCTCAACAAAAACAGCTAGAAGGTTGGCGTGTAACCCTAGACTTTCCGAGTTATTTAGCGGTGATGACCCATGCAGATCAACGCGAATTGCGTGAAGAGGTTTATCGTGCGTTTGCTACCCGTGCTTCAGAACAGAGCGTTTACCCGGAGTATGACAATTCAGCGTTGATTGAAGAAATTCGCCAGTTACGTCAGCAAAAAGCAGCCCTTTTAGGATTTAAAAGTTATGCGGATTATTCGATTGCCACCAAAATGGTGGAAAGTACGGATCAGGTGATTGGTTTTTTACGTGATTTAGGACGCAAGGCTAAACCTCAGGCGCAAGCTGAATTGGATAGGCTTAAACGGTTTGCTAAAACTGAGTTAGGGATTAATGATTTGCAGCCCTGGGATATCACTTATGCCAGCGAAAAGTTAAAACAAAAAACCCTGAGTTTGTCACAAGAGCAGCTCAAACCCTATTTTCCGGTTGAGCATACATTGGGCGGGTTGTTTAAGATTGTTGAGCAGTTGTTTGGTATTAAGGTGGCGCAAAAAACTGGCGTATCCGTTTGGCATCAGGATGTACGTTTTTATGAAGTGCACAGCTCAACAGGCGAGGTGATGGCAGGGTTTTATTTAGATTTATATGCCCGTGAAAACAAGCGTGGGGGCGCCTGGATGGATGTGGTACAAAGTCGTTGGCGTCATCCTGAGGGCGCGTTACACATGCCAGTGGCGTATTTAGTTTGTAATTTTACTCCACCGATTGGTGACCAGCAGGCCTGCTTAACCCATGATGAAGTTACTACTTTATTCCATGAATTTGGCCATGGTTTACATCATATGTTGACGGAAATGGAGCATTTGACGATTTCTGGCATTGCCGGTGTGCCTTGGGATGCGGTGGAGTTACCGTCGCAGTTTATGGAAAACTTTTGTTGGGAGCGTGAGGGGTTGGATTTAATCTCTGCACATAATGAAACAGGCGAGCCTTTGCCCGATGCGTTATTTGAGTCGTTAAAACAAAGTCGCCATTTCCAATCGGCCATGATGTTAGCGCGGCAGCTGGAGTTTTCGTTATTCGACTTTTTATTACATGCCGACTACGATTCTGGGCAACCTGAAGCCTTGGCCGACTTAATCGCACGGGTTCGCCAAGAAGTTGCGGTGGTCTTTCCACCCAGCTACCATCGATTTGCGCACAGTTTTAGCCATATTTTTGCCGGTGGTTATGCGGCGGGTTATTTTAGTTACAAATGGGCGGAGGTATTGTCTGCAGATGCGTTTAGTTTGTTTGAGGAAACAGGTGTGCTAAATCAACAAACAGGTTTTAAGTTTAAAAACACGATTTTAGCTGCAGGCGGCTCGGTCGATCCGATGGTATTGTTTAAAGCCTTCCGAGGCCGTGAGCCGCAGATAGATGCGTTACTTCGTCATTCAGGCATTCTTAGTCAGCCAAGCGCAGCTTAACGGGCATTAAAACGCCCACTAACCAGGCCTGGTTAGTGGGCTTTTTTGTTATCTATGCGTTTAATAGAGACGTTTGGCTTCTGTTTCAGTTTTAAAGAAAGCCATGTCGTTTTTAAGCGTAGTCGCTTGAGACAGCAAGCTTTCTGCAGCCGCAGACGTTTGTTCCACTAATGCCGCGTTTTGTTGAGTTACGCCATCAATATCAGCAATTGCCTGATGAACTTGATGAATGCCTTCGGCCTGTTCTTTTGACGCTTGTGCGATTTGATTGATCATCTTACTGACATCATCAATGGATTGATTAATTTTGCTTAACGCATCATTAGATTTTGATGCAAGGCTAGTGCCTTCGTTAATCCGCTCGACACTGGTGCTGATTAAATGTTTAATGTCTTTCGCTGCATTGGCTGATTTTTGTGCCAACGCTCGCACTTCACTGGCAACCACCGCAAAGCCTCGACCATGTTCGCCTGCGCGCGCTGCTTCAACCGCCGCATTCAGTGCAAGAAGATTGGTTTGGAAAGCAATGCTGTCTATTAAGGTGACTATGTCTGCAATTTGGCTGCTTGAGGCTTGAATTTCATTCATGGCTATAATGGTTTGCTGCATGACTTGTGAGCTTTGGTTAAGTTCCTGCTGAACTTGACTGGCGAGCTGAGCGGTGTGTTGAGTGTTTTCCGTGTTTTGTTGAACAGCGGCATTCATCTCACTCATGGTGGCCGAGGTTTGCTCCAGCGCGGCCGCTTGTTGCTGCACGCTTTCACTTAATTGGTTAGCGCCCTCAGCTACCTCGTAGGCGGCCGAACTAACCAGTTCAGATGCGTCAATCGCCGCGCTGACGACCGATTGCATTTTAGTAATGCTTTGGTTAATAGCCTGTTTAAGTTGATCTAGTTCACCTTTGAATGATTGTTCACAGAGTTGGGTTAAATCCCCTTTGGCTAGCGCATTAATCGTGTCAGAATAAGCGTTGATGGCTTGCTGGGTTACGTTTACGGCTGCATTGACATCTTGTTTAATATTGTTGAGTGCGCCTTCGGCATGAAATTCAACGCGGTGATTAAAGTCGCCCTCAGTCATGCCTTCAATAACAGCGGCAATTTGCTGGGTCACCTTGGCTTCAGCGGTTCGATCAAGCCATTCAACCACATAACCTAAATGTTTGCCCTCATGGACAATTGGGACTAGGGTGAGCTTTAAAACTAAACCACCTAGATCAACTTCTTGTGTCCAGGGTGCAGTGAGTGTTTTCCAGTCCGAATGGGCGGTTTTAAAGAAAGGGGTGATGTCTAAAAGACTGTGATCAATTAATTTATCTGCTTTAAAGTCAGCCACTAACTTACCCAGCTCAGCTTGATTACGATTTAACATTTGCTGAAGTGATAGGTTGATATTTTGGATATCAAAGTGAGTATCGGTAACCATAATGCCGGTGCTGGCTGAATTCATCGCTGCATTGAGAATATGAGATGCTTTGAGCGCATCATAGTTGCGTGCCGCTTGTTCTGCTACACGCGAACGAATCATGTTGAGGGCAAAGCCCCAGTCATCGTTTTTTTGAACTTTATCGAATCCCGCGTAAAACCCCATCCTTTAGGTCGGGGATATAAGCGGAACAGCAAAGCCTGTTTAGTGTGGTCGTTGTTGTTGCTCAATATATTGCTTGATAATTGACAAGGGTGCACCACCACAACTGCCTGCAAAGTAGCTAGGGCTCCAAAGCGTATTTCCCCAAAGTTTTTTCTGAATTTCGGGATAGTTTTTTTTGCGAATAAGGCGACTTGATACGCCTTTCAAGCTATTCACCAGGTTAGAAATTGCTACTTTAGGCGGGTAATTAATCAAAAGATGTACGTGGTCATGCTCGCCATTAAACTCCACTAATTCCGCTTCAAAATCCAAGCAGACTTTTTTAAAGATTTCTTCCAAATCATTTAACACCCTGTCACTAAACACATCTCTGCGGTATTTTGTGACAAATACCAAATGAGCGTGAAGATTAAAAACGCAGCTCCTGCCTGTTCTTATCTCGTCATTAACTTGCATAGACCAAATCCTTTTTGTATAATTATAACCATGAAGAAAACGATACGCAAAGCCTTTAAGTTCCGACTTAACCCAAATTCTGACCAAGTACAGAAGATGGTTGAGTTTGCCGGTGCAAGCCGGTTTGTGTGGAATAAGGCGTTAGCGACGAATTTGTTTCGGCTTGAGCATAAGCAACCGATACTCTGGTATAGCGAGATGGCGTTTTGGCTAACACTCTGGAAGCAGTCTGACGAATACGGTTTTTTAAAAACCGCTCACTCCCAAACCCTACAGCAAACACTCAAAAATCTCGAACGTGCGTTTAAAGATGGTTTTGATAAAACCCAGCCACTAAAACGCATTCCGGTATTCAAAAGGAAAGGATTGGGTGACAGTTTTCGCTATCCGCAGGGATTTAAACTTGAGCAAGATACCAACCGTGTATTCTTGCCAAAAATTGGCTGGGTGAAATACCGCAATTCACGCCAAGTAATCGGTGAGCTTAAGAATGTGACGGTTTCCAGAAAAGGGAAGCATTGGTATGTGTCGATACAAACTGAATATGAAGCCGATATTCAGCGCCATCAATCAACATCCATCGTGGGTATTGATCTAGGCGTTAAACGCTTTGTCACCTTATCTGACGGCAACTGCATTGAACCGTTAAACAGTTTTAAACAGTGGGAAAAGAAGTTGGCTTTAGCACAGCGTAAGCTGGCACGAAAAGCTAAGTTCTCTGCCAACTGGAAAAAGCAGAAACAAAAAATAACTCGTGCGCATGAGCGCATTGCCAGTGCCCGATTAGACTTTTTACATAAATCTTCAACCGTGATTTGCAAAAACCACGCTATGGTCGTGGTTGAGGATTTAAAGGTAAAAAACATGTCGAAATCGGCCAAGGGCGATATAACCAACTCTGGTCGAAACGTGAAAGCCAAGTCGGGCTTGAATAAGGCGATTTTAGACCAGGGCTGGGGAATGTTCGTGCAGATGCTTGAATACAAGCAGGCCTGGTTGGGTGGCGATGTGTTAAAGGTTAACCCCAAACACACCTCTCAAACCTGTCCGTGTTGTGCTCATGTAGCCAAAGAAAATCGTTTAACACAATCCAATTTTGAGTGTGTTGAATGTGGATACACTGAAAACGCCGACTTGGTCGGTGCTTTGAATGTGTTAACCCGAGGACATCGGGGGCTAGCCTGTGGAGTTGAGGCGTTTGTCTCAACCGTGAAGCAGGAACCGGTTTCTACCGAAGTCGCTTGCGTATAAGGTAAAAACGCCTGGTGTCAGACGATACTAGGAATCCCCGTCCTTTAGGGCGGGGAGGACGTCAAGTCTAAAATAGCCATTAGCTAGGTTTTCAATGCCCTGGCTTAATTCCTTAGAAATGCGATTGGAGCGAATAGAGCTGTAAAGCAAATATCCACCTGCGCCAAAGGCAAGCAGGGCTGAAAAGCCGGATGTTAGGTTAAGCCCAGTTTGCATCAAAAGTAATAATACACTGAGTAGTCCAAGGGTAATGGGCACAGCCTTTTGAATAAGCTGCAGTGCTTTTGACTCTTGATTTGTCCAAGGAAAAGGTGTGCTACCTGCTTTAACTTCACGATAAAGTTGTTCTGCATTTTGTTTTTGTTGACTTGTTGCTGGGTAGCGAACAGACAGATAGCCAGTAATTTTACCTTTTTCGATAATGGGGCTGGAATTCGCCGCCACCCAGTAAAACTGGCCGTTTTTACGCTTGTTTTTAACCATGCCATACCAGGGACGTCCCGACTGAATTGTTTGCCAGAAATCTTTAAAGGCTTCTTTGGGCATGTCCGGATGTCGCAATAGATTGTGAGGCTTACCTTTTAATTCTTCGTCTGTGTAGCCTGAAGCCTCACGAAACCCTTTGTTGTAGTCAAGAATAGTGCCTTGTAAATCCGCAGTAGATAGGATGACTAAATCATCCGGTAGTGCGTATTCGGTGTTGTTGGTTGACATGGTGTAGCTCCGGCTATTTTTAAGTGAGTGCGGCCTAGTTTTAATGCGTGTGATCGAGAAAAACCGATTTTTTAAAGGTATAAACTTATTTAAGCATAAATAGTGCATTGAGCAAACACTAACCCTGTGTTAAAGGGTTAAATTTAACCGCTAGATTCAACTAGCTACACTTTTTTTCTAGTTTTCTATAAAATCACCTATGATGGATGAAGTGTGCATGGGTTAAAATTATACTTCTTATACGAACCAAATATTTAAATACGGATTTTAACTAATATGTTTATGTTTGTTGGCATTACACTGGCCTTTGTTTTCATTATTATTGCAATGGTAATCGGCGGTGGGTTGGGCGCATTTATTGATGTCCCTTCGTTTTTGATTGTTATTGGCGGAACTGCAGCAGCAACCATCGCTAAGTTTCCACCTAAGGATATGGGGAAGGGCTTTAAAACGGCAATGCTGGCCTCCAAGGGGCGAAAAGACGTTTCTGACCTCAATCAATTGGTGGATGTTACCGAAGAGTTGCTTAAAAAAACCCGTAAAGAAGGCCTTATTTCTATTGAAGGCCAAACCTCTGGTAATGACTTTTATGATGATGGTTTGGCTTATATGCTGGCTGCGCCGGATGCCAGGGCGTTAGAGCGCTATTTATCCGATCAAATTCAAAATGTCATTAACCAAGCACAACGTGGTAAAGCGGTGTTAGATGCAATGGCTGACGCGGCCCCCGCGTTTGGCATGATAGGCACGGTCATTGGTCTTATTTTGATGCTAGGGAATTTGGACGATCCTTCAACCATTGGCCCCTCGTTAGCGGTCGCGTTATTAACAACCCTTTACGGTGCGATTATTGCCAATGCGGCGTTTATTCCGATGGCGGAAAAAATTTCTTCTTGGCAGGCAACGACGGTGCATGAACGTGAAATGATTGCAATTTGTTTGATGTATATCAAAAACGGTGAATCGCCGATGATTATGCGCGAGGCGGTTAAACCCTATTTAACCCACGACTTTTACAAGCTGCCTGAGGTTGCTTAAGTGAGTGAAAATAAGTGTCCACCGGCTAAACCTTGCAAAAAGGGTGCGCCTGGCTGGATGGTAACCTTTGCGGACTTGATGAGTTTGCTAATGGCTTTTTTTGCGTTGCTTTATGCAATGAGCTCAATTGAAGATCATAAATTTCGGGAGGTTGCGACTTCGCTGCAAAGCGTATTTGGTGATGCAAAAAGTGGTATATTCGAGTTTGATGGTAAAACCATTATCGAAATGCACCCTGACTCGCCGGTTGAAAACGATCAGCAGGAAAACGAAAAGTTTGAGCAGATGGCTGAGATGATTCAAGAGATTTATGAGCCACAAGAGAATGTTCAAGTAGAGGTTAATCCCGATGATCAAACGGTGCAATTAACCTTTGAGGGTGAAGCCTTGTTTCGTTCTGGCAGCGCGGATCTTTTGCCCCAGTTTAGGGTAGAGCTGCGCCGAATGTTTCCCGTTAGAGACATTGAAAACGCAAAAATTTTAGTTAGGGGTCATACTGACCGCGTGCCACTGACAGGCAGCCGTCGTTTTAGAACAAATTGGGATTTATCCGCGTCGCGTGCGGCTTCAGTGGGTGAGTATCTGTTAGACCTAGGTTTTGTAAAGGCAGAAAACCTTAAAGTTGAAGGCCGTGCCGACTCTATGCCGATCTCTACCTTGGGGGATTTTGCAAATTATTCTAAAGATCGACGCGTTGAAATTATTATTTCGTTAGAAGAAAAGTAGAAGTCTATGAAAATCGGAATGCAAAAAGTTAATGATAACGAATGGCTAGTACAGATTGGTAATGCGATTTTGAGAATTGATCGATTTACTGCACATTTAATGCGGATTAGTTTAAAGCATAGCCTGCGATCCTCAGGGCAAGATCAAGATGCCGTCATTAAAAGCTATTTAAAAATGGCGTTAAAATTGAAATTTATTTGTCAAAATGATTGGCCGCAGTTCTTAAGCCGAGCAGATAAGAATGACCTGCGCGTTTGGTTAGCACTTTTGCAGGATGAAGACTTAAAACGCACGGTGTTGCGTAATATGGGGCAAGCCCAAGAAAAGCAGATGTTGGAAGATATTAAGTATTTACCTATGCCAGATAAACCGGATCAAAAAGAGGCCTTGGTGAGATTGATTCGCTTAGCCTATGAGCTTGAGGATCAAGGTTTAATTGAGTTTCATTATGAATCGTCAGCATACTTATAGGTCATCAATATGGATATAAAAGTTAAACGCAAAGAAGATCATTTTTTAGTTGAGGCCGGATTTGTAATATTGACCCTTGAGACGGCTGCCGCTAATAGTTTAGTTGAGCAGATGGACTATCGTTTAAAGCAGCTTACGCCTGAAGATGAAGCGGCACTCGAGCGAAGTTTGGATGCACATCGAAAAATTGTGATGAAAATGGTCGCGATCGAAAACGCGGCAATTCAGTATATGCTTACCGAGTTAACCTCTATTCAAAAAGTAATCCTATGTAAAATAGATAATACGGGCAAAGTCCGCGAAAAAATAATGAGTAATCTTCCTAAAATAAAACGCAAAGAACTTGAAGAAGATATCCAGCTTTACCAAAAAATCACAGTGAAAAAAGCACTTAATCAGATGGATCAATTTATTATTCCGAGCTTAAAAAGAGCCATACAGATGCGCAAAAAAATCCGCGCTGAAGATGATTTTTAAATGTTTAGATTATTGGTGATAGTCAGAGGTTTAATTACGCCCTGGTCGATCTTGAAAGCCTTGGCAGGATGAAGGTGAGGTATCAGGTCTAAAGCGGTTGTCGTTACCAAGTGTTGAATCTTTAATTCATCCAAAAGCGCTAATAGGTTGATGCGATGAGTTAGGTCTAATTCTGCGGGCAGGTCATCGATAAGCATAATGACAGAATCCTGAGTTTTTTGTGCTAAAAACCGAGCCTGCGCCAATAAAAGGGCACAAACAAAAAGTTTTTGCTGGCCGCGTGATAGCCCCACGAGCGGTTCTTGTTTATTTATTTTTATTTTAATATCCGCTCGATGACATCCATATTGCGTATAGCCAAGCTGGGCATCTCGACATAGACTGTCATTCAGTGCGTCTGAAAAATTTGCTTTATTAGCGGGCCAGCCAGGGTAAAACTGAAATTCAGGCTGAGTATGAAGTTCTGGCATTAAACGCTGACAAAAGTCATAAACAAAAGGTGTAATGTCGTTTAAATAAGCTTGCCTAATCTGATTAATCGTCGTCGCTGCTTCAATCATTGGCTGATTCCAAATGCAAGCGTGTTGTTTGCTACCCGTGTCTTTTAAACTGCTATTACGTTGTTTAAGTGCACGATTAAATTGGCGCCAGCTTGGCATAAACTCGGGGTGGTGATAAAAGCAGCCCCAGTCTAAAAACTGGCGCCGCGCTTTAGGCCCTTCTTCTAGAAGCCGATGGCTTTCAGGTGTGAGGAGTTGAATGGGGAGATGGCGAGCAAAGACTGACTGACTGGGTTGTTTTTCGCCATTAAGTTTTAGGGTTATACCCTGTGCATCACGCTGCAGGCCAAGTTTATGGGTTTGTTCATGTTGGTTTATTTCGCAAAAAACAATGAGTTGATTTTGCTCGAATTGGATAAGCTGTTGAGGTTTATGACTTCGAAATGAACGGCCAGATGCTAATAACCATAGGGCTTCGATCACGGAGGTTTTTCCTGCAGCATTATCACCTATTAGTAGGTTCAGCCCGGGAGAAAAATGCAGTTCTGCCTGTTGGATATTGCGAAATTGATGCAGTTGCAGGGTTTGAAGATGCGCCATTAAAATCTGTAGTCAAGAATAAAAAACTATTTTAACACGCAAAAAACATCCGATAGCGGGCAAATGCCAACAACATTCTACTTGCGTTTTGAGTCAAAAGCGATTAACATTCGCTGTTCTCTTTTTTCGATCGAAATGAAATAGGTATTTAGACATGAAACGTACATTTCAACCAAGCGTAATCAAGCGCAAGCGTAACCACGGTTTCCGTGCCCGCATGGCAACTAAAAATGGTCGCAAAATTCTTGCGGCTCGTCGTGCAAAGGGTCGTACTCGTTTAGCTGTTTAGCAGTAGATGAGTTTTGATCGCCTAAGCGCCAACGCGTTACCCTCGAAGCAACTGTCTCCTGTGTTGCTTCGACATGATTTCCCCAAATCCTCCCGTTTACTGACTCCGAAACAATTTCAATTCGTTTTTGCTCAAGCTGAAAAGTTTGCTAATCGTCACTGGACACTTATTGTTCGCGCAAATGATTTGCCTTTTTCTCGCTTAGGTTTGGCGGTTGCAAAAAAGCAATTATCACGCGCTGTATGGCGAAATCGGGTAAAAAGGATTGCGCGGGAGGGATTTCGTCAACATAAAGATGTTTTATGCGGTTATGATATTGTCGTGCTGGGACGTAGGGGTATGCAAGATATTGACAATCTGACTCTGGCAAACAGTTTTTTTCATTTGGTTCAAAAAATCGCACTTAGCGATTTAAAACTTACTAGCGTTAAGGAATAAGCATGAATATGAGAGCATTTTGGTGGATTGCCCTTGCCTTCACCGCCATGTGGTTATGGTTTGAATG
This sequence comes from Thiomicrospira sp. R3, assembly GCF_029581415.1. Lineage (GTDB taxonomy): Bacteria > Pseudomonadota > Gammaproteobacteria > Thiomicrospirales > Thiomicrospiraceae > Thiomicrospira. The sequence continues at coordinate 962,594 of NZ_CP121121.1, forward strand.
GATGAAGTTTAGTGCTTCACCGACTGTGGATCCAAATCAAGTGGCGATTCATGCTGATCGCCCTGCTGATGTGCCGATGGCAAATATGCCACTTGACGGTATGCCAGCTTCAACTCAAACCGGGTCGGATGTACCTCAAGCCCTGACTCCTATGGCTCAGCAGCAGCGTATTCGTGTTATCACCGATACACTCCATCTTGAAATTGATACCTTGGGCGGTGATATCCGTGATGCGCGTACACCGCTGCATGGCATGCCGCGTGATCGCTATACACCGTTTCATTTAATGGGTGATCAAGGGCCGTTGATATATTTCCATCAAAACGGTATAGCAACCCCGCCAAGTGCCGCCTTACCTGCGCCAACACACCGTTCGGTTTTCCATGTCGAGCAAACTGAGTTCCGTATGGAAGGGGATACATTGCGTGTGCCGATGGTTTGGCGTGAAGCGGGGATTGAGGTCACTAAGTCCTATGTGTTTACCCGTGGATCTTATTTAATTGATGTGGAATATGAGGTGACCAACCGCACTGACCAGGACTGGTCGGGTAGTTTGTATTCTCAGTTTGTGCGAACGGCGCATGATCCTTATTCCTCGTTGATGATGTACACCTATACTGGACCTGTGTATTACAATCATTACAGTGATGATAAAAAGTACAATAAGTACGATTTTAAAAACATTGCCAATCAGCCGCTAGAAAACCTGCCAATTCAAGGCGGTTGGGCGGCGATGATTCAGCATTATTTTGTTACAGCGGTGATACCGAATCAGAATGTAACCAATAACTTTTATGCGCGTGCGTTGGATCAAGGGCGTTATTCGATTGGTGTGGTTGAACCTGCGGTTACGATTGGTGCTGGGCAAACCGACACGATTCGTAGCCAAATTTATATTGGCCCCACTGAGCAGAATGTTCTTAAAAAGATTGCGCCAGGCCTGGAAAAAACTATCGATTACGGTATGTTCACCATTTTGGCTGAGCCGCTTTTCTGGTTGCTCAACCATATCAACAATATCGTAGGGAACTGGGGTTGGTCGATTATTGTATTGACGATTTTGATTAAGTTGGCGTTCTACTGGCTATCGGCGAAGAGCTACTACTCGATGGCGAAGTTACGCAAGTTCCAGCCGAAGTTAAAGCAGTTAAAAGAAAACTACGGTGACGACAAGGTACTGTTCCAGCAGAAGATGATGAAGCTCTATAAAGAAGAGAAAATCAATCCGCTGGGTGGCTGCTTGCCTATCTTGGTGCAGATGCCGGTGTTTATTGCGCTTTACTGGGTGCTAATCTATTCTGTGGAGATGCGTCAAGCCGAATGGATCTTGTGGATTAGTGATCTATCAACTAAAGATCCGTATTTTGTGTTGCCGATTTTGATGGGCTTAACCATGTGGATTCAGCAAAAACTGAACCCGACCGCAATGATGGATGAAATGCAGCAAAAGGTGATGCGCCTACTGCCGTTTATCTTTACGCTGTTCTTTATGTGGTTCCCCGCTGGTTTGGTTCTTTACTGGTTAATGAACAATATTCTTTCGGTTTCTCAGCAATACTATATTACGAAGAAAATTGAAAAAATGGATGCCAAAGAGGCTCTAGCTGAGAAAAAACGTTAGCCTTCTTTGAGCGGTCTCGCTTCAAAAAGCCACGCACTTACGCGTGGCTTTTTTGTATAGAAAAAAGGGGTGTGCTATGTTAATTGAAATCGTGATTTATTTGATTGCCGGTGCGTTTGCCGGTTTACTTGCTGGTCTGCTCGGGATTGGTGGTGGCCTAGTACTGGTGCCGATTTTAAGCACGGTGTTTTTGATTTATTTGGACAGCCCTTATAGTGTTCATATGGCGATTGCGACATCGTTGGCAACGATTTTAATTACCAGTTTATCGTCGGTGAATACCCATCATCGTCATCAAGCGGTGCGTTGGGATATTTTAAAAACCATGGTAGCGGGTGTATTACTAGGCGCGTTTGTTGGCGCGTGGAGTGCGCAGTTTTTTTCGACATCGATTTTAGCCAAGCTATTTGGTGTGATGGAATTATTGGTGGCTTGGCAGATATTGGCTAATAGAAAACCTTCGCCACAGCGCCAATTACCAGGCCTGGTAGCTCGTAATTCTGTGGGGGCAGGGATGGGTGGTTTGTCTTCGTTATTGGGAGTAGGGGGCGGCTCTTTAAGTACGCCCTATTTACTTTGGCACAATATAAAAGCGCACCAAGCGATCGCGACATCTGCAGCTTTATCCTTACCTGTTGCTTTGTCAGGTACCTTGGCTTATATGTTGGCAGGGTTAAAATTAGAAAACTTACCCAGCTATACCACAGGGTTTGTCTATTGGCCTGCCTTTTTAGCGATTGTGGTTATGAGTGTTTTTACGGCACACTGGGGCGCAAAATTAGCCCACCGTAGCTCGATAGAGTTGTTAAAAAAGTTATTTGCATTGCTTTTAATCATCCTTGGGATAAAGATGTTGTTTTTTTAGCTAGCGCTTGATTTAATTTAATTTGAAAAATTTTATTCACCGTTATTAATTGTTTACTATCAATGTATTGAGTAAGTTTTCAATAAGTTATCCACAGTGTTCATGGTGAAGTTATCCACAGCCCCCTGCTGTTTTTTGAAGTTATTCACAGGTATAATTTCGACATTGTAATTAGGCTAAGGGTTAAAGGAGAAGTGTTTTGAGTCATTTATGGTCGCAAAGCCTCAAATATTTGGAAAATGATCTAAATGAACAGCAGTTTCATAGCTGGATAAGACCTCTAAAAGTCATCGAAGAAGAGTCGGTTATTCGCCTTCTTGCTCCTACGCCTTTTATTTTGGATTGGGTTAACCGCAAGTTGATGTTAAATATACGTCAGGCGGTTGAAAAGGTGATGCCAGACAATCCCCCTCAGGTCCGTCTCGAAATCGGTGAGTATGATCTCGATGAGCCTGTCAATGAACCTGCGGTACCTCAACCTTTGCAGCAGCAAAGGTTACAGAAACCTCAGGAATCAGCAAAGAAAACAATTAAACATAAACTAAACCCCAACTATACATTTGATAATTTTGTTGAGGGAAAGGCCAACCAGTTAGCGGCAGCGGCAGCGCGGCAGGTGGCAGAAAATCCAGGGGGGAGCTACAATCCTTTCTTTATCTATGGTGGGGTAGGGTTGGGTAAAACCCATTTAATGCACGCTATTGGTAACGCCTTGTTAGCTAAAAACCCGAATGCGCGCGTCGCTTATTTACACTCTGAGAGTTTTGTTGCGGACATGGTGAACGCGCTTCGTCATAATAAAATTGAAGACTTTAAACGTTTTTATCGATCACTGGACGCCTTGTTGATTGACGATATTCAATTTTTTGCCAATAAAGAGCAATCGCAGGAAGAGTTTTTTCATACTTTTAACACCCTACTAGAAGGCAATAAGCAGGTTATTCTAACATCGGATCGGTTCCCCAAAGAAGTGGATGGCTTAGAGGATCGTTTAAAGTCGCGTTTCGGTTGGGGTCTGACGATTGCTGTCGAGCCACCTGAGTTCGAAATGCGGGTAGCTATTCTAATGAAGAAAGCCAGTGAGTCGGGCATTTCCTTACCAGAAGAAGTGGCATTTTTTATTGCAAAACGTCTTAGAGGTAATGTGCGTGAACTGGAGGGCGCGCTAAAGCGTGTGATTGCCTATTCACAATTTACTGAGCAGCCGTTAAGTTTGCTGTTAGTTAAAGATGCGCTTAAAGATCTATTGGCGTTGCAGCAAAAGATGGTTACGTTAGAGAATATTCAAAAAACCACGGCTGATTATTATAAATTGCGTGTCGCCGATATTTTATCAAAACGCAGAACCCGTAACGTGGCGAGGCCACGTCAAGTAGCAATGGCGATTGCCAAAGAGTTAACGAACCATAGTTTACCGGAGATTGGTGATGCTTTTGGTGGGCGGGATCACACCACGGTGTTACATGCTGTACGCAAGGTGAAAGAATTGCGAGAAACGGATCATCGTATTGATGAAGACTTTACTAAACTCATTCGAATTATTACTTCTTGAGGTCTTAATAATGAAGCTGACCATTCAACGTGAAAACTTTTTAAAAGCGCTACAGAATGTGGCGGGTGTTGTTGAGAAACGCCATACTAACCCTATTCTTGGCAATTTTTTATTTCAAGTCTGGCAGACGCAACTGATTGTGACGGGTTCGGATTCAGAAATTGAAACCCGCTCCCAAACCCCCATTGAGTCGATAGAGGGCGAGGCGTTTGATACTACCTTGCCAGCACAAAAGCTATTAACGATTGTACGTTCGTTACCTGAAGGTTTGCATGTCGTAATGGAGTTTGAGGAGGGGCGCTGCACGCTAAAAGCCGGTCGTTCTTCGTTTAAACTTTCAACTTTGCCGGGTCAAGACTATCCGCATATTGATTTAACTCAGGCTCAATCTCTGTTTGAAATCAGTCAGGCCGAGTTAAAAAATCTGATTCAGCACTGTGGCTTTGCGATGGCAAGCCAAGATGTACGGTTTTATTTAAACGGTATGTTGTTTGATGTATCGCCTTATGGTTTACGTTTAGTGGCTACTGACGGTCATCGATTATCGACTTGTGTTTTGAATAATGCGATGGAGCGGGTTGTCCCAACGCAAGCTATTGTTCCGCGTAAAGCAGTGGTTGAGCTCACAAAGCTGTTATCAGCCCCCGACGAATCGGTGAGTTTATCAATGGCAAAAAATTATTTAACCTTACAGTTTAGCGATACAGTGTTTACCTGTAAATTGATTGATGGTCGTTATCCTGATTATAACCGTGTATTACCTAAGTTTAATGATGTACAGGTTCAGCTTGATCATCAGTTATTTAAATCGATTTTGCAACGTGCCTCCATTTTATCGAATGAGCGTTTTAGAGGAGTTCGTTTGGTGTTTGATCAAAACCTGCTTACTGTCCATGCGCAGAATGCAGAACAAGATGAATCCAACGAAGATATGGCGATTGATTTTGAAGGTGATCGTATTGAGATAGGCTTTAATGTTGGTTATTTGCTTGATGTGATTAACTCGTTAAAGTCAGAAGTCATTACGCTTAATCTTAAGGACAGCAGCAATAGTTGCTTAATCACTGTTGAAGATCAAACGATGCAATGCCAGCATGTTATTATGCCGATGCGCTTATAGTAGGGCCAAGGTTTGGCGCATCTAACGGTTCAGGGGTTGCACAAAGTAGGAGTTTTTCTACTTTTGACTAACTTTTCAACGCCAACCCTAGATTGCAAATAGCCCAAAATATGTTCAGGTAGAAAAACCCTACGATCAGCAATCAGCGCAATTAGCGCAATTAGCTCAGCGTATGCACAATACTTTATGTGACCGTTGTTATGGTGCCACTGGTACAAATCCGAAAGACAATAAGCCTAAGTCAAAAGTGATTATGCTTGATCCTAAGCCAACCTCTTCAAACAAAGGACTGTTTAGGGATGCATTGAAACGTCATTATGGTTACGGTTCAGCGAATGCGATGATTGAATGGCATGGTGAAGACGGTGTCGTGGGTGTTGATCTAAAAACAAAAACCGTGAAAACTGCAAAAGGTAAAACCTTTGAATCAACCATTCATAAAGATGTCTATGTCATTGATGATGTGGCGATTGCGACCCCTTTACCTAAGTCGGGTTACGCCGCTAACTCTGAAGCAAATTTAGCAGCGGTGGTAACCGGTAAGAGCATGATCGAACCTTAGTGGGTGACCACTTGTTACTCGATTGTGGCGCATGATGAAGCGATCTCGGTTGCGGCCGTTTATGCTTATGACGGTGACAAAATTATCTCCGTGCCCAGCTCAGGTGGTTTAACGCCTGGCGGTGATGCGTTTAATGCGCGTGATCGTAAGCGTGAAGTGCAATATGCCTATTCTTGGTTTAATAATATTGTCGCTGATACCTTTAAATAATCGGTAAATATTATTTCCTTAGTTGGGTAAAAACGGGTTCACTAGGGCACCCGTTTTTATTTAAGTTTAAATATCATTTAAAATCATAAGGTTAGATATTGCCAACGGCTTACGCCTCAGTTTCTTTATATTCTAATATAAAAAAAACTTATCCAGCTAAGCAAAATTTTATTAGCCGTGTTAATACAACTCATCTATAGTTTATTAGACCTTTTTAAAAAAATTAGATATGAGGCATTACTAATGAAGAAAATTCTGTTACCCGCCGCGGGCCTAATGTTAGCGAGTGTGTTTCCTGTTCAAGCCGTCGAGCGCGGTGAATTATTAGCCAATAGCTGCTTTTCTTGCCATGGCTATGAAGGCCGTCTTAATAACGCGATTATCCCTACCCTAGAAAATTACCCCGCTTCCCTGATTATCAGCCAAATGAAAGCCTACCGCGATGGTACCCGTCCAGGCACGATTATGGATCGTCATGCGAAAGGCTATACCGATGAAGAAATTGAGCTAATGGCGAAATTTATCGGTAAACAAGGATTATAGGAGAAGCATTATGAAAAACGTATTTTCAAAACTTTCGCGTCGTCAGATGATTCAATTAGCAGCGGCCGGTATCGCTGCCCCCGCTGCCCTTGCATTAAGCGGTTGCTCGACTACAGGCCGTAAGGGTGCGGGTCAAATTGTGGTAATTGGGGGTGGTTTCGGTGGTTCAGCGGCGGCTAAATATCTAAAGCGTTATAACCCTGAATTAAATGTAACGCTGATTGAATCTAACAAAGAGTACATTACCTGCCCTGGCTCTAACTGGGTCATTGGTGGCTTCCACGAAATGAAGCAAATCACGCATAATTACAATGCGGCGAAAAAGAACGGTATTAATGTGATGCATGAGGTTGTTGCATCGGTTGATCCTGACAAGCAACTAATTAAGCTTAAGAATGGCAGAAGTTTAAGTTATGACAAATTAGTCTTGTCGCCAGGAATTGACTTTAAATGGGACGTGCATGCAGGTGTTGATGAAAGTACCGAGAAATCATTGCCACACGCTTATAAGGCTGGTGACCAAACCTTGTTATTACGTGATCAACTCCAGTCAATGAGACAGGGCGGAATCTTCGCAATGGTCGCACCACCAAACCCATTCCGTTGCCCACCTGGACCTTATGAGCGTGTGGGTACCGTTGCCCATTATCTAAAGAACAACAACCCAACTGCGAAGATCTTAATTCTTGATCAGAAAAATGCCTTCTCAAAGCAAGGCTTGTTCGTTGAGGGGTGGGAGTTACATTACGGTCAGATGATTGAACATGTCAAGTTAGATGGTGGGGGTAAGCTGAGAAGCATTGATGTTAAAAACAAAACCATTGATGCGGATTATGGCAAGGTGAAGGCGGATGTTATTAACTATATCCCGCCACAAAAAGCCGGTAAATTGGCCGTAGCGACCGGTCTGACGAATGAGTCTGGTTATTGTCCAATTAATCAACAAACGTTTGAATCTGCAATTCACAAAAATATCTATGTAATCGGCGATGCGTGTATTGCAGGGCCAATGCCAAAATCGGGTCATTCAGCGACCAGCCAAGCCCGTTCCTGTGCGGCCAATATCGTATTAGCCATGGCGGGTCAAGAACCGATTTCAGCGAAAAACGTTAACACGTGTTATTCGTTGGTCACACCGGATTATGCGATTTCCGTCGCGGCAATTTATGACTTTCAAGATGGCAAAATTGTTTCAGTTCCGGGTTCAGGTGGGGTCTCACCGATGGGGGCGACGCCTGATGTACGCAAAATGGAAGCCATTTACACCCAAGGCTGGTACAACAGTATCACCGATGAGGTTTGGGGCTAACTACTCTAACCAGGCCTGGTTGTTTGATTTAAAACCCGCTTAGGCGGGTTTTTTATTGTTTGTTTCTGGCCTAATGCGTAAGATAAAAGCCTTAAGTTATTCAAGGGGTAGTATCATGCGATTTAGTTTGGCATTTATTGTGTTATGGGTAATCAGCCCGATTTTATATGCCCGGTCACCGAGGCGGGTTGGCCGAGGCATCTGGTGCTTTTGCGAGTTAGAAACGATGATATTTAGCTTATATGTTAAAATAATTTGATATTAATTGATCAGTCTTGAAAGGTGGTGTGTATGTGCGGAATTGTAGGTGGGGTAGCCGAGCGTAATATTGTTCCGGTTATGCTGGAAGGTCTAAGACGACTTGAATATCGTGGTTACGATTCAGCCGGTATCGCTGTGATGGATGCGGATGCAAAACTTGTTCGCCGTCGATCATTAGGCAAAATTAAAGCGTTGGAAGCGGTGATTAATGCCGATCAATCGCCGATTAGCGGTCAAGTGGGTATTGCGCATACCCGCTGGGCGACCCACGGTGTGCCGTCTGAAGCTAACGCACACCCCCATTTTAGTGACAATCAGGTTGCCGTGGTGCACAACGGGATTATCGAAAACTATCAAGCATTAAAATCGATACAACAAACAATGGGTTATGTGTTTAGTTCACAAACCGACACGGAAGTGATTGCCCATTGTGTGGTTGAGCAGCTTAAACATCAGCCCGATTTATTAAAAGCGGTACAGGCGGCGATTCAGAAGTTTGAAGGAGCCTATGCGCTGGGTGTAATGTCAACCTGCGCACCAGATCGTTTAATTGCTGCACGTAAGGGCAGCCCTTTGGTGATTGGTGTGGGTATTGGAGAGTATTTTATTGCGTCTGATGTATCGGCCTTATTGCCCGTCACGCAAAATATGATCTTTTTAGAAGAAGGCGATATGGCCGATATTCGCCGAGATGGTTTACAGATTTATAATGCGCAGGGTGAAGCGGTCGAGCGTGAAGTGCGAGTGTCCAGTTTAAGTGCGGCAGCGGTTGAGTTGGGTGAACATCGCCACTATATGCACAAAGAAATTTTTGAGCAACCTCAGGCGATTAGCGATACACTCGAGGGCCGTATTACACAAAAAAATGTATTGGTGAATGCGTTTGGCAATCAAGCCGAGGCCATATTTGAGCAGATTGAGCAGGTACAAATTATTGCTTGCGGAACTAGCTATCATGCAGGCCTGGTGGCTAGATATTGGTTTGAAGACATTTTGCAACTGCCCTGCCAAGTGGAAGTCGCCAGTGAGTTTCGTTATCGCAATCCGGTAGTGTTAAACAATACCTTGTTTGTGACTATTTCACAATCCGGTGAAACCGCTGATACGCTGGCGGCGTTACAGCAGGTCAAAGCGCTTGCAAAGCAAAAGAATTTAACTGTTCCGACCTTAACCATTTGTAATGCAGCCGAGTCGTCAATGACGCGTGAATCAGATTTGGTTTTTCTAACCCATGCGGGCCCAGAAATTGGCGTTGCAAGCACTAAGGCCTTTAGTACTCAATTGGTATCACTGGCGTTACTGCTTACCTCTGTGGGTAAGGTACAAAAGCGTTTGTCTGAGAAGCGTGAAGGCTTGATTGTAAAAGGGCTTAAAAAACTACCAGGCTTGGTGCAAAGTGCGTTGAGTCATGAAGCGACCATTCAAATATTGGCCAGTCGTTTTGCGGATAAACAACATAGTTTATTTTTAGGTCGCGGAACGATGTATCCGATTGCGATGGAGGGGGCATTAAAGCTCAAAGAGATCAGTTATATTCACGCTGAAGCCTATCCAGCCGGCGAGCTCAAACATGGTCCGTTGGCGTTAATTGATGAAACTATGCCAGTGGTAGCGATTGCACCGCATGACGATTTATTGGAAAAGTTGAAATCAAATTTACAAGAAGTCAATGCACGGGGTGGTCAGATGATTGTATTCGAGGATGAAAAATCCAATACTAGTTCAGATGGAACCTTTACGGTTGTAAAAACCACCAGCAATGTGGGTCGCATCACCGCACCCATTACGTTTAATATTGTTTTACAGCTTTTAGCTTATCACGTCGCCCTAATCAAAGGTACTGATGTTGACCAGCCTCGAAATCTCGCCAAGTCGGTGACCGTCGAATAGCTCTGGTTTTGCCTACGTTGATGCGAACAGCGAATAGCGTGGGTAAACTTTCTTGATTCTTGCCTGATTTTTTGTTGAGTTCAGTTATCGGCTGGTATATCATTACATACCGTTATAGCCAACCGAACCTAACGGTTCAAAGAAAAGCATATGAATGAATTAATAGACCCATTTCAACGCAAAATAGAATACCTTCGTGTATCCGTAACGGATAAGTGCAACTATCGTTGTGGTTATTGCATGCCGGAACAGGGTGTGCACCCAGAGGGTAATCATACCGAATACCTATCGTTTGACGAATTAACCCGTGTGATTAAAGCCTTTAGTGAATTAGGCGTTAAAAAAGTGCGCCTGACGGGGGGCGAGCCACTGGTTAGAAAAGGCTTAGCGGCGTTTGCGGCCGATTTAAGTGCGCTACCAGGCCTGGTTGATATTGCGCTTTCCACCAATGCGCATCATTTAGACAGGCATGCCGCGGCCTTAGCACCCAGTGTCAATCGGGTGAATATTTCGATTGATTCACTGAACGCCAATAAGTTTCATCATATTACCCGTGGTGGTGATCTAGTTAAGGTGATGGCCGGTATTGACGCGGCTTTGGCACATGGCATGAAACCGGTTAAGCTCAACATGGTGGTGATGAAAGGCACCAACGACGATGAAATTGAAGCGATGGTTGATTTTGGTATTCAAAAGGGTGTCGAGGTCCGGTTTATCGAAACCATGCCGATTGGCCCTGCTGGCGTGAGTATGATGGATCAGCATTATGCCGCCGATAAAATTCTAAAGCGAGTTCGTGAGCATGTTGGCAGTGATTTAATTCCTTCGAGCAGTCGAACCCATGATGGCCCGGCGCGCAATTATTTGATTGCAGGTACGGATGCAAAAATAGGGGTGATTTCCGCGGTGTCCCAACATTTCTGCGAAACCTGTAATCGGGTGCGTTTAACCGCACGAGGCTTTTTAGCCTTGTGCTTGGGTCAGGAAGATGGGGTTGACCTGCGAGCGCCATTACGTGCCGGGGCGAGTGATGAAGAACTGCGTCAGGTGATTATAGATGCCATTGCCAAAAAACCCGAGCGTCATTTCTTTAACGAAAATGTCCATAATATTGAATTCAGGCAAATGGTATCGCTTGGCGGTTGAGCTTGGATAGCGAACGTTTAGTTTATAGTGTTGATTGAAGAGTGAGGAGTGCATTGATGGTTAATATTTTATATTTTGCGAGTTTGCGAGAAACCTTTGGCCAGGGGCAAGAGCAGGTTCCGGCGCAATTCAGAACGGTAGGTGATTTGATCCATAACCTTGCGGAGCGCGGCGAACAATGGCGCGCGCATTTGCTAGAAAGCAATGCGATTCAAGTCGCGGTGAACCACGATATTGCGAATCGTGAAACACCGATTAAAGCCGGTGATGAGGTGGCCTTTTTTCCACCGGTTAGCGGAGGCTAAAATGGCGGATTCAAAAAACCCGTTTGTACGGGTTCAACATCAAGACTTTGATTTAACCACCGAAGTCAATTGGTTACGTAACGAACATGCAGATGTCGGTGCAGTCGTGGCGTTTGTCGGCACGGTTCGTGATATTAATGAAGGCGATGACATTCAACAACTTGAACTGGAACACTACCCAGGCATGACAGAAAAAGCCCTTGAAAACATTCGCCAACAAGCCCATCAGCGTTGGTCATTGGAATCTAGTTTGATTATCCATCGTATTGGAAAAATGCAGCCGAAAGACCAAATTGTATTGGTAGCGGTAGCCAGTAGGCATCGAGAAAATGCATTTGAAGCCTCACATTTTATTATGGATTATTTAAAAACCAATGCGCCTTTTTGGAAAAAAGAATGGACAGCTGAAGGCGAGCGTTGGGTCGATGCGCGACTGAGCGATGAGCAAGCGATCCAGCGTTGGCTAACTAAACCCTAATTGTTAAAACAACAAGTCAAACCAAATACCTATGAAAACAGTGAATGAAGCGATCGACTATCTGATTGCACAAGCCCAGGTTACCCAACAAATAGAATCACGCTCTTTGCCTCAGGCATTGGGCTGTGTTTTAGCCCAGCCGGTGATTTCGCCTGTCAATGTACCGCCGCATGATAACTCGATGATGGATGGCTATGCCGTGCGCACTGCCGAAATACAACCAGGCTTGGTGATGCCCATTAGCCAGCGTATTCCTGCGGGCACTCAACCAGCCCCCTTGGCTCCTTCGAGCGTCGCGCGTATCTTTACGGGCGCACCGATTCCTGCCGGCGCGGATGCGATCATAATGCAAGAAGAAGCTGAGCTAAGGGATTCGGGCGTGTGCTTTAATCAACCGATTCGCGCAGGGCAAAATATTCGGTGTTGCGGGGAAGATATTGCACAACACCATGAGATTTTATCCGCAGGTCATAAATTGCGTCCGCAAGATTTGGCACTGATTGCCTCCGTGGGACAAGCAGCGGTTGAGGTTTATAAACCCTTAACCCTGGTGACCCTAACAACCGGTGATGAACTCTTGCAACCTGGCCAAGCCCCTGAACCAGGTAAGATATATAACTCTAACCATACAAACTTAATGAGCTTGGTTAGCCAGCTGGGGTTTGATTGGGTGGATATGGGGCAGGTTGAAGATACGCTCGAAGCCACCCAGGCCGCCCTAAGCAAAGCCGCACAGCTTGGAGATGTCATTATTACCACGGGTGGCGTATCGGTCGGTGAAGAGGATCACCTAAAACCGGCGGTTGAATGTCTTGGCAAACTCGATATGTGGCAGGTTAAAATGAAACCTGGAAAACCGCTCGCTTTTGGCGAGGTGATGGGCAAACCTTTTATTGGCCTACCCGGTAACCCCGTTTCGGCTTTTACCACGTTTAATTTATTCGCACGCCCGTTTTTATTAGCCATGCAGGGCGCTAGCTGCTTAACCCCGGAATCTATTTGGTTAACGGCGGATTTTGATTGGCTCAATCCTGGCTTTCGCCTTGAGTTTGTGCGCGCCCGCATTGAAAATCGCGAACAAACCAGCTTCGCTCGGATCTATCCACACCAAGGCTCGGGCGTACTAACTTCTACGGTATGGGCAACAGGCCTGGTTGTTATTCCCGAAGACACGCCGATTAAAAAAGGCGATGCGGTGGAATATATCTCATTCAACGCCTTATCACACTAAACACACTAAAGGATAACGGATGTCGGAACTGACCCATTTAGACGAAAAAGGCCAAGCACGGATGGTGGATGTAAGTGACAAAGCCCACACCGAGCGCGAAGCACGAGCCATGGCGGTAATACATATGCAACCCCAAACCCTGCAAATGATTGCCGAAGGCAAGCATAAAAAAGGCGACGTACTCGCTACAGCGCGTATAGCCGGTATTATGGCCGCTAAACGCACCCCTGACCTTATTCCCATGTGCCATCCACTGATGCTCACCTCGGTAAAGGTTGAACTAACGCCCAACTTTGAAAACGCATCGGTTGAAATTATCGCTATATGCAAGCTTGTCGGTCAAACGGGTGTCGAGATGGAAGCTCTGACTGCCGCCAGCACGGCCGCCCTAACGCTTTATGATATGTGTAAAGCCGTGGACAAAGGCATGGTAATCGACCAACTTCAACTGCTAGAAAAGAAAGGCGGCAAAAGCGGCCATTGGCAACGCACCGCTTAAATTGCCAGGGTTTTGCTATGCGCTTTTCACTCCTTGATGATACGTGTGTTAGCCAGGCCTACCCAATCCTGCCCAAGCCAAGTTAAGCCCGTTTTTGTCGAATCTTTTGCCAGAAGAAACGATGCGCAATTACCTAGCAGAGCGTGCCGGTGTCGATCCGGTGCGATCACGGTTGAACCTGATTATTAAGTAGAGCTAGAGACCATAGCAAACTCAATACCTTCGTTTTTTGGATACAATAGTGGCTATTTTTGGTTTTTTATCTATATAATGGACACAACTGTATCCAATGAGTCGTTGCGGATGAATTTTACTTTACTTGATGATACCGATGTAATCCAAGCCTATGCGGCTTATTTGCGTGAGTTACGTCAACGCGCAAAGTTGTCACGAGCTGCGTTAGCCGAGCGAAGCTGTGTACCTGCGGCCACCATTAAGAAATTTGAGCTAACTGGACAGATTTCATTTCGCCAATTGCTGTTGCTATGGCAGACCCTCGACTCATTGGATAGGCTTTATCAGCTCACACAACCGAACAAAGAGCGCGCCACTATGCCCTCTAGTATTGATGAGGTACTAAACGATGAGTTTTAAACCCATTCAAAAACTCATGGTAACCCGAAGGTTAAGTTCAGGCGAGCAGGTCACTGTAGGGATCTTGGCGCAAAATCGGCAAGGCGGTTTTTTTCAGTATACAGACAACTATTTGCAGCAGTTTGGCAATTTATCCCCCTTTGCTTTACAGGCGAGCACACAGGTTCAAGCCGCACCTAAACAGCCGCATCAAGGTTTGCATGGCGTATTTGCGGATTGTTTGCCCGACGGCTGGGGCATGCTGTTACAAGATCGTATTTTCCGGCAAAAAGGCATCCTGCCTAATCAATTAACCGCGATGGACCGGCTGGCTTTTGTCGGTGATAAAGGCATGGGAGCATTGTCTTTTTCTCCGGTGTCTGAGTTTTCAGCCACGACACAGGCGGATATTGATTTAGCAACCTTGGGCTTAGAAGCTCAAACGCTGTTTGATTCTTCAGTGTCAGATTATATAGACGACAACCACGATGAGTTAGATGGGCATACTCAACAGGTCTTGGCCGCATTAGTCGCCGGAGGTAGTTCGGGTGGGGCAAGGCCCAAGGCGCAGATTTATATGCCTGCTGGGGAAACTCAACATTGTCGAACCTATGCACAGCCAGGTGATGAAGCCTGGCTAATTAAGTTTACCTCGAAAAATCTAGCGCTCGGGCATGAAGAAGGTTTGTGTGAAGCGGTTTATTTGCAAATGGCAGAGCAGGCTAAGTGTCAACCAACGTTCTGGAAGCTGATTGAAGCGCCGCATACAAGCGGTGCGGCTGCGTGGTTAGCACTCAAGCGTTTCGATTATGTCGCTGAACAGACCCGTTTAGGCAGCAAGCACAGTTCAGGCCGCTTGCATATGCACAGCGCCTGCGGGCTGCTGGATGCAGACTTTCGAACGCCAAGTTTAGATTATATTGACTTAATCAAAGCTAGTCGCCAGCTGTGTAAATCTCCAGCTGCTGGACAACTGCAATTTCGCCGCGCCATTTTTAACCTGCTGTCGTCTAACCAAGACGACCACAGTAAAAACTGGGCTTTTTTACAAGCGGACGATGGCCAATGGAATCCGGCACCCTTTTACGATGTTACCTACAGTCCACACCCATTTAACGAACATGCCACCGCCTTTGGGGGATATGGTAAAGCGCCGCCGATTAAGGTGATGCAAAAACTTGCTATAGGTGCAGGTTTTGCGAATTGGCATGATGCGAAGGAGGTTATTGAAGACGTGGCTGAAACACTCAGCCAGTTTAGTTGGCTTGCACAGCAACAAGGGATCAGTAAAACGACAGTGTCTAGCATTAACAAGACATTGAATCAGCGCAAACAGGAAAATGCCGCACTTTTTCAATCAACTTAAAACCATTTCTTAATTCTGAATACCCCCCTGTATGTCAAGATAATGTTGAGCCAGTTGATTTTGAGATAACATATAAATCAGGGCGCATTAGGAGACTGTTATGCCAAAACCCGTTACCCACATTAATCCACAGATTCAGCCCGACCCTGAACTGGAAAAACGCACTCGCCGTGTGTTTAGCACCGAGTATAAGTTATCCATTCTGCAACAAGCCGATGCTTGTAAGCATGGCGAGTTAGGACTATTGCTGCGCCGTGAAAAGCTCTATTCTAATCAGTTGGCACAATGGCGTCGTGAGTTTGCCGAATCCGGCGTTAAAGGCTTAGCCAAATCCAAGCCGGGCCCTGCACCGTCTAAAACCCCAGATCAAAGGCGTATTGAGCAGTTAGAAAAGGAAAATGCCCGTCTGCTCAAACAGATTGCGGTCAAAGACGGCTGCCTTTTACTCCAAAAAAAAGCCTTGGCACTGATCGAAGCATTCGAACACGAGAACTCGTCAGTATGATGATGACACAGCCCTTAGCGCCTTATGTGTCACAACGTGCGGCGGCCGATGCCTTGGCGCTGTGTCGCAATACGGTGCGCCGCCAAATGAAGGCGCATTGTTATCTTGATCTACTGGGTGAGTTGGCGATTACCGCCTCTCACAGTCGTCCCAGAGTGAGTAATGACAACCCGATGAGCGAGGCGCAGTTTAAAACGCTGAAGTATCAGCTGGACTATCCGCGCCGCTTCGATGGTTATGACCATGCCATGCGCTGGTGCCAAGACTATGTGAGTTGGTATAACCATCAACATCACCACAGCAGTCTGGCAGGCTTTAGGCCTTATCAAGTGTTTAGCGGTGAGTATCAGGACATCGCCCACGTACGCCAACAGGCGTTAGATGAAGCGTTTGCAAAACATCCGCAACGCTTTAGCCAAGGTCGTCCCTTGGTCAAATTACCGCCAGCGGAGGTCTGTATTAACCCGATACCCCAGGAGGCTGATCAGAGTACCATTGAAACGGGTGTGAACTTCCCGACCCTGCCAAGGGTGAAGCAAAAAGCAATTTAATTTTTAAAGAACTTGTGCAAAGTATGTTGGCACGTTCCGGAAAACAAGGTGATAAATAATATCGGCATCAGTATCTGCTAACTAATTATCAACCTTGCATTAATCGTCATTACAGTGGTTATATTCGATCCAATAGCAAAGAAATCAGGCTTTTTCGATGGTGGTCTTTAATATTGAGATCTTTGCAAAACCCCGCTATTTCTAAAGTTAAATTCTAAAATTCGACTTTTTTGAATATAGAACTTGCAATTTAGTCCTTTTTCGCTGTTTTACGTCACTTTTATGACGGTTTTTTGCTATTTTGTGCGCATATCCTGTTTTTTGGATACACGCACCCCTTGAGCCTTAGCTCAGTTGTATGTTTATTGCGCGTTTTAGGTTGTATCCAATACACATGAGTGTTAATTTTGCCGCATTGCGCTTTAGGCCGTTATAGCGGGCTTGTGCCATTCCATAGTGCTGTTTTAATACACCAAAGGTGCGCTCCACGATGTAGCGTACTTCTGAGGCTAATCGGTTGTGTTGCTTTTGTTGTTCGGTGAGCGCTGTATTGCGATAAGCACGGTGCAGGATGTTATTTTTAATCCGCTTGGTTTTGAGTAGTTTGTCGTGCGCTTGGCTTTTGTAGGCACTATCGGCATACACGACTTTTTCGCTGCCCGTTAATAGGGTCTCGAAGGTCTGAGAGTCGTGGCTTGATCCGGTGGTGAAGTCGTTGGTTTTAATAAAATAAGTTAAAGGACACCCAAAACAGATTCAAAACAGATTATCTTTAAAGCTTAAAGTTGATGTCCTTTTTGTATAAGACATTGTTGGACGGGTAAAAAACTATTCAATATTTTGAACCTGTTCGCGCATTTGTTCGATGAGCACTTTGAGTTCGACGCTGGTTTGGGTGCTGCGCACATCGATCGATTTGGAGCCGAGGGTATTGGCTTCACGATTGAGTTCTTGCATTAAAAAGTCAAGTCGTCGGCCAATCGCGTCAGGTTGCGTTATAACGCGCTCGACCTCATCTAAATGGGTGTGTAATCGATCTATTTCTTCGGTAATATCGGCTTTTTGCGCCAAAATAGCGAATTCCATCGTTAATCTTGTTTCATCAAACTGTTCACTCACTTCAGCCACGCGTGCGCGCAGTTTGGCTTGGTGTTGTGCCAGTATTTCGGGTAATAGGGGGTTAAGGTCGGCCAGTTGTTGGCGTATCGCTTGGCAGCGTTGGTTTAGCATTTCGGCTAGCTGAGCGCCTTCACGTTCGCGGGCTTGATTGAGTTGTTCGAGTGCTAGGTTAAAGCTAGTTAAAATTTCCGTTTGGTAGTCGGTTAAACTGGCTTGTGAGTTGGCAAGCAGGCCTGGCCAATTGAGTAGGTCTAGCGGGTTGATCTGTGTGGCTTCTGGCAAGGTGAGTTGGATTTGGTTGATCGCTTGGCTCAGTTGCTGTAATTGCAGCTTGTCTATCATGTAACCTTGTTGATTTTGGTGAAGTTCATAGCGCAGGCCTATATCGAGTTTACCGCGCTGTAAGACTTTTTTACAGGCTTCACGCAAAGGCATTTCTAGCGCACGGGCAGCCTCCGGCAGGCGAAAATTTAATTCCAAAAAGCGTTGGTTGACAGCTCGAATATCCCAATGGATTTGGCCTTCGTCAAAGTCATGGCTCAGGTGCGCCGATGCCGTCATACTTTTCATAAATTCGTTCCTATTTTAATGCTAATGGCTAGCGGTTAGTTTCTGTGCCGCATAAGGCTTAAGGTATAATAAGCGCCATTTTAACAGGTTGAGCAGAAAGGAACAGCAATGCGTCCAAGCGGAAGAAAGGCTTCAGAAATAAGAGCCGTGAAAATAAGCCGGAACTTTACCAAGCATGCCGAAGGGTCAGTGCTAATCGAATTTGGTGATACCCAGGTGATTTGTACGGCCAGCATAGAAGACTCGGTCCCCCCGTTTTTAAAAGGCCAAGGCAAAGGCTGGTTGACCGCTGAGTACGGGATGTTGCCGCGCTCGACCGGAACAAGAATGCGCCGTGAGGCAAGTGCCGGTAAACAGGGCGGGCGCACCTTAGAAATCCAACGCTTGATTGGTCGGTCATTGCGCGCAGCCTTGGATTTAAGCCAGTTGGGTGAGCGGACGATCTATATTGATTGTGATGTGATTCAAGCTGACGGCGGTACACGCACCGCATCGATTACGGGCGGGTTTGTGGCGCTGAGTTTGGCCATTGAGCAACTTATCGCACAGGGTAAGCTGACAACCAATCCGATTGTGCATAAGATTGCGTCGGTGTCAGTCGGTGTTTATCAGGGTCAGGTGGTTGTGGACTTGGATTACGCTGAAGACTCAAATGCCGGTACCGACATGAATTTAGTCATGACCGAGCAGGGTACGTTTATTGAAGTACAGGGTACGG
Source organism: Thiomicrospira sp. R3 (assembly GCF_029581415.1). Lineage (GTDB taxonomy): Bacteria > Pseudomonadota > Gammaproteobacteria > Thiomicrospirales > Thiomicrospiraceae > Thiomicrospira. The sequence goes on from NZ_CP121121.1 coordinate 981,588, forward strand.
CGGAAGCGGCGCCGTTTGACCTGGCGCAAATGAATGAAATGATGACGCTCGGTCAACAAGCGATATTTTCGTTGATTGAAAAACAAAAGCAGGCATTGCAGCCAGTTTAATGTCTGGACGGCTAAAGGAATAGTGTAATGGAAACCTTGGTACTCGCCACCAATAACAAGGGCAAACTTAAGGAAATGCTGGCCTTGTTACCCGGTAAAGATGTTCGACCGCAGGGCGAATTTTTTAAGGAAGAAGCAGGTGAAAACGGCTTAAGTTTTATTGAAAATGCGCTTTTAAAGGCACGGTTTGCATCAGCCAAAACCGGTTTTCCGGCTATAGCCGATGATTCGGGGATTGAAGTGGCGGCCTTGAATGGTGAGCCAGGCATTTATTCGGCACGTTACGCGGGCACAGGAGCCACCGATCGGCAGAACCTCAATAAGTTACTTGAGCGAATGGATGAAATCGACGACGCTGAGCGTCAAGCGAGCTACTACTGTGCGATGGTTTGTGTTCGTCACGCCAATGATCCTACGCCCTTAATTGGTTTAGGGCGTTGGCAGGGACAGTTATTGCGCCATCCCCGCGGTGAGGGCGGTTTTGGTTACGATCCTATTTTTTATATCCCCGAATTTGATTGCACCGCCGCAGAATTAGACCCAGTTGAAAAAAACAAACTCAGTCATCGTGCGCAAGCTTTGCGTTCATTAGTGGCGCAATTGGCCTAATGCTTCAGTTTACTCAAGCGATACCGCTGTCTTTGTATATTCACTATCCTTGGTGCGTACAAAAGTGCCCGTATTGTGATTTTAACTCGCATCAAGCTAAGCAGGATTTGGCGCAGCAAGAACAGGCCTATTTAAATGCTTTGGTGAGACAATGTGAGCAGATGTTGCCTTGGATTTGGGGGCGGCCTATCCATTCAATTTTTTTTGGTGGAGGTACGCCCAGCCTGATGTCGGTTGAAGGGTTGGATTGGTTGATGTCCCAGCTTCGTGCGCTTTTAGGCTTTGCACCTGAGATTGAAATTACGCTTGAAGCCAATCCGGGTACGGTGGATGAAGCTAAGTTTATCGGTTTTCGCCAGGCGGGTATTAATCGCCTGTCGATGGGTATTCAAAGCTTTAACCCCCAGCACCTTAATGCGTTAGGCCGTATTCATGATGACAACCAGGCCTGGTCAGCGATTGAAAAAGCCAAGCAAGCTGGGTTTGGCAATTTTAATTGTGACTTGATGTTTGCACTGCCAAACCAAACACTAGAGCAAGCCTTAGACGACCTAACGCGTTTGATTAGCGCCCAGCCTAGCCATATTTCCCATTATCAACTTACGCTTGAACCCAATACGCCTTTTTATCGCCAGCCGCCACGTTTACCTGATGAAGACCTCGCTTGGGAGATGCAGCTTGCCTGTCAAGCGGTGCTTAAGCAAGCGGGTTATCAGCATTATGAAGTGTCGGCATTTAGCCAAACGGGGCGGCAGGCGCACCATAATTTAAACTATTGGCAGTTTGGTGATTACCTTGGATTAGGTGCGGGAGCGCACGGTAAAATTAGTTTGCCGCAAACGGGTGAAGTTTGGCGAACGCAAATGCCGGCTTCACCGGGTTCGTATCTACAAACAATGCAACAAGCCGATAGAAGCAGGCCTGGTCGTTGGCAACAGGTCGGGGCCGATGATTTAGTGTTCGAATTTATGTTGAATGCGTTAAGATTACAGCAAGGATTTGAGCTGGATTTGTTTAGTGCTCGCACCGGCTTAAGTCTGGATCGCATCCAACCGATCTTAGCAAGGCTTCAACAAGAGGGTTGGATTTTATTGAGCGGGGACTGGCTGAAACTAACCCCACAAGGCCAAACCTATTTAAACAGCCTTATTGAACAGTTTTTAGACCCATCCTGACGAGGAGCAATAGCATGGTTGTAGTCAAGCGCCTGTTAAAAATTTTAGTGATTGTAGCGATAACCGTGCCGCTGTTTTTAGTGATCGGCTTTATTCTTGCTATTAGTTTTATGGACTTTAATAAATATAAACCGATGATTGAGCAAGAAATCAACGCTAAAACAGGTTTAGAACTTAGTATTGATGGTGATTTAAAAGCCGGGGTATGGCCATTACAACTATCCATTGAACACAGCCAGCTTAAGCGTCCTGGACGGGATAGGGATGCGGAGGATGCGGAACTCATAGAGCCCTTGCTGCGTTTTGATCAATTGAATTTACAGATAAGTTATGCGGATTTATTATTGCGTGGCAAGTTGAATTTAACTGGAATCGAATGGTATAGCCCGCGTTTAGTGGTTACGCGCCAGCTTGATGGGCAGCTAAGTTGGCAGAAGCAGGCTGCATTGAATGCGGATTGGCATTATCGTACAGTTGCCCAACTACCCGCGCAAAGCCAAGTGATCTCAGCGATGATTGCGCCCCTTGCTAAATGGATTGAGCAGTATGATCTGAATCTTGATCGTTTTAAAATTATTGATGGTGAGCTTATCTGGCGCGATTTGATAGAGGATCAGGCGTTGGATATCACAGGCTTACAGCTCGATGCAGCGCCGGTTCATTTGACAGATCCCATGGCGATTAAACTTGAGGCGCAGGTCACCAACCTAAAAACACAACAGACACATGCGCTTAATTATCAAGCTAGTTTGCGCTTAAAAGAACAACTTAATCAGTTAGAGTTATCCCAACTTTCTGGCTCAAGTCTTATCAGCTGGCCCGCTACAGATCAGCGTGATGATTGGGCGTTTAACCTGAGTTTGGCTGAACTTAATGGCTCCTTAAACCAAGGTAAATGGCAATTGGTCGATTTGGTATTGCAGTCTGAACACTTAGCGTTCGCGTTAGATGCCTCGGTACAAAGTAGGCCGGATGATTCAGCCTACCAAGCGGTGTTGAAGGTCGATCGGGCTAATCTGCGTTATTGGTTAAATCAGATGAATGTGCGCACCCCTAACTTTATTGAACCGCAGGCGTTAACAGGGTTTTCAGGCGAGTTAGCGATGCAATGGGCTAACCAGGCCTGGTCGTTGGATAGTATTGACCTGCTGATTGATAATACACGGCTGAATGGGCATTTGGCTTATCGCTTTACTGAACAAGCGCCACTCTATCAGTTTGACCTAAAGCTTGATCAGCTTAATATGGACTTTTATGCAGCCAAAGCCATTGAGCCAATAGGGCCAAGAGGGTCAACAGACCCAGTGGCGCAAGAAAAAACGCAGACCTACTTACCCCTAGCTGTGCCGGTGACGACACTTCGCGAGAGCAAAATGCAAGGCCAGCTTGTTGTCGGGCAGTTACAAGCTTGGCAAATTAAAATGCAACAGGTCACGCTGGGGGTCAATTCAAATTATGGCCAGCTTAAACTTGCGCCGTTTGATGCCCAGCTTTACGGTGGGGAGTGGCTGAGCCAATTAAATGTGAATGTCAATCAAACCACACCGACTTATCAGCTTAAAGGGCGAATCAATCAGGTAGATGCGCAGGACTTTTTACAGGATTTAGCTCGCTACGATCAGCTCAGTGGCCAGTTAACGAGTCGATTTGATTTGCGCACCCAAGGTAGTAATTTGGACGCGATTAAATACCATCTTAATGGTTTATTCTCCGCCGAATTAAACCAGGGTGCCTACCATTCTTTAGATATTAATAAGTTACTAGCAGGGCAAGGCTCGGAAAAAGGGGATGTGACCCAGTTGGATCAGGTTCGTTTGAGTGGTGAGGCGATTGATGGCATCTATCATATCCAACAGGCCGAATTAGATTCAATGCGTTTTAACGCGCGGGCTTTTGGCCGTGTCCATATTCCACGTGCACAAATTGATAGTCGTTTACAGTTCACCTATCAACAACCGCCAGAGGTTTTGGCTAAGTTAGAAGGGGTTCAGATACCGATTAGGCTGACAGGATCATTACGTGATCCACAATGGCAGGTTGAGCTTTCACAGCTCTTGTCGCCAGACAATGTCCAGCGACTCATTAACATTTTTCGTTAACCTGGGCTTTTGGCCGCACTCGAGTTGGATTTACGATCACGACTTGGCCAGCGGTTTGGTTTAGGGCTGGCTGGTTTACCTTCTGTTTGGCGGCCACGCCCTGTACCACTGCGTGGGTTTGGCTTACCATTGCGTGCACCGTCAGAAGGTGATGGAGAGCGTCTTGGTTTGCGATCCATAGAGGTTTCTGGCACATTGTGATTAGGTTCAAAACCCGCCTCAAAGCGTCTTGGTAGTAAGCGCCCGGTTAAGTGCTCAATACCCGCAAGCAGTTCAACCTCATCCGCGCAAACTAATGACAAGGCTTCGCCTTTAGACCCCGCACGACCCGTTCGGCCAATGCGGTGTACATAGTCTTCAGACACATTCGGTAAGTCAATATTAATAACATGTGGCAATAGGTCAATATCAATGCCACGTGCGGCAATATCGGTGGCGACCAGGACGCGAATTTTATTGGCTTTAAAGTCAGCTAGCGCTTTAGTACGTGCGCCTTGGCTTTTGTTGCCATGAAGTGCGGCCGCAGGAATGCCTGCTTGAATCAATTTTTCGCAAATGCGATTAGCACCATGCTTGGTTTTACTGAAGGCTAGTACCTGTTGCCATTGGTTATCGGCAATCAGGTGGATCAATAATTCAGTCTTACGCGCCTTATCTACCGGAATAACCGTTTGCACGACCAGCTCAGTCGTGCTGTTCGGTGGGGCAACAGATACTTGTTTAGGCGCATTCAAAAACTGATGCGCGAGTTGCTTTATCGAATCAGAGAAGGTGGCCGAAAACATCAGGGTTTGGCGTTTTTTCGGTAGGAGTTTGGCAATGCGTTTAAGGTCGTGAATAAAGCCCATGTCAAGCATGCGGTCGGCTTCGTCAAGCACTAAGACTTCAAGTTGATCAAATTGAACTGCGTTTTGTGAATGCAAATCAAGTAAGCGCCCTGGTGTTGCGACTAAAACATCAACGCCACGACGAAGTTTCATCATTTGTGGGTTGATGCTGACCCCACCAAATACCACAGCGGCATGTAGGTTTAAATGCTTGCCGTAGTTAACTACACTTTCATGAACCTGTGCAGCAAGCTCACGGGTGGGGGTTAAAACCAGTGCGCGAACTTGGTTGGCTTTGGGTGGGGTGCCTTTGGCTAGGTTGTGTAGAACGGGCAGTGTAAACCCCGCGGTTTTACCTGTACCTGTTTGCGCGGCCGCCATCAGGTCGTCACCTTGTAAAACCAGAGGAATCGCTTGTTGTTGAATCGGGGTTGGGGTGGTGTAGCCTTCGTCGGCGACAGCTTGCACCAGTGATGGGTGGAGGTTTAATTCATTAAATAACATTGTCTTCAGACCTTTAGCGCTAGGCGCAGTAAGTGAAGCGATCTGAAGTGCAAGCAAACCAAACCGCAAAACCGTTAAGTATGCGGCATAACCGATGCTTTTACAACCAGGCCTGGCTGTAAAAGCATCGGTTAAGTGGTTATTTATGGTATTTCGGGCTGAGTTCAACTACCGCGTTGATAAAGGCACCGGCATGCTCAGGCTTAACTTCAGGGTGGATACCGTGGCCTAGATTAAACACATGGCCTGAGCCTTGACCGTATTTTTCAAGGATAATGCCGACCTCATTGCGAATACGCTCAGGTGAGGCATACAGCATGCTCGGGTCCATATTTCCCTGTAGTGCAACACGATCACCCACGCGGCGACGGGCTTCATCAATATCCGTTGTCCAGTCAAGGCCGAGTGCGTCCGCGCCGGTATCAGCCATCGCCTCTAACCACTGCCCGCCGCCTTTGGTGAATAAGATTACGGGAATTTTTTCGCCGTTGTGTTCACGTTTTAGGCCATTAACAATTTTTGCCATGTAGTTGAGTGAAAACTCTTTGTAATCACGAGGGGTTAAGACACCACCCCAGGTATCGAACACCTGAACGGCCTGTGCACCCGCTTCAATTTGTGCATTAAGGTAGGCGATAACCGAGTCAGCCAACACATCAAGCATTTGATGCATCGTAGCCGGTTCGTCGTACATCATAGCTTTGACTTTGGAAAAGTTTTTGCTTGTGCCGCCCTCAACCATATAGGTCGCCAGCGTCCAAGGACTGCCAGAAAACCCAATGAGCGGTATGCGGCCATTAAGCGCCTTGCGAATAGTGCTAACAGCGTTCATCACGTAGCCAAGGTCAGATGCCATATCGGGTACATAGAGTTTTTTAACGTCGGCTAGATTACGGATGGGTTTGTCAAAGACAGGACCTTCACCAGTTTCAAATCGCAGTCCTAAGCCCATCGCGTCTGGAATGGTGAGAATGTCGGAAAACAAAATAGCAGCATCAAGCGGAAAGCGCTCAAGCGGTTGCAGGGTAACTTCACAGGCGAATTCGGCGTTGCGGCATAAGTCCATAAACGACCCAGCTTGCGCGCGGCTGGCGCGGTACTCTGGTAAATAACGTCCAGCTTGGCGCATCATCCATACAGGTGTGCGATCAACAGGTTGGCGAGTAAGTGCGCGAAGGAAGCGGTCGTTTTGTAATGCAGGCATTAGGGAGTCCTTTTCAAAAAAATCAAAAGGTTCTATTTTAACGCTAAACGAGCTCGGATGGTTTGTTTTAGACAACAAAAAAGCCACACTAATGCGGCTTTTTGCAATAAGGTAAAGACCTTTTGGCTTAGCGGCGAAGTGAACCGTATTTTTGACGGAATTTCTCAACGCGACCTTCTGTGTCAACAAGTGTTTGCTTACCAGTGTAAAACGGGTGAGAAGCACTTGATACTTCAACACGAACCAAGGGGAAATCTTTACCGTCTAGTGTAATGGTTTCGCCAGAAGTTTTTAGGGTTGAACGAGTTAAAAAAGTTTCACCAGTAGAAATATCCTGGAAAACCACCTCGTTGTATTCTGGATGAATGTCTGCTCTCATATTGACGGTCCAAGTTTAATGGGGTTTAAAATTAAAGGCGAGATTCTAACAGAGAATAAGTTAAAATCAAGACCTCGTTTGGGTTTTATTTAAAATAAGTTTTGAAAAACAGTTTGTTAACGCTTCATTGATTGAAATAAAGCCGCATTGGTTTTGCTAACTTTCATTTGATCAATCAAGGTTTCTATCGCCTCAATTTCATTCATGGTATGAAGGAAGCGACGTAGAACCCAAATATTTTGCAATTCTTCTTGAGTAGTCAGTAACTCTTCTTTACGTGTACCTGATTTATTCAAGTTGATTGCTGGGAAGGTGCGTTTTTCAGCAATATGGCGTGATAAATGAAGTTCCATGTTACCTGTTCCTTTGAATTCCTCAAAGATTACTTCGTCCATTTTTGAGCCGGTATCGACTAATGCGGTCGCAATAATCGTTAATGACCCACCTTCTTCAATATTACGTGCGGCACCAAAGAAGCGTTTAGGGCGATGAAGCGCATTTGCGTCAACACCACCGGTTAAGATTTTTCCTGAAGCCGGTACTACGGTGTTATAGGCGCGTGCTAGACGTGTAATCGAGTCAAGTAAAATAACCACATCAGTTTTATGCTCAACTAAGCGTTTGGCTTTTTCAATAACCATTTCAGCCACCTGAACATGGCGTGTTGCAGGTTCATCGAAGGTTGAGGCGATCACCTCACCTTTGACGGTGCGTTGCATTTCTGTTACTTCTTCTGGGCGCTCATCAATCAGTAGCACAATCAAATAACATTCAGGATAGTTTTCTGCAATCGATTGAGCCAAACTTTGCATAATCACGGTTTTACCGGACTTTGGCGGGGCAACAATCAAACCCCGCTGACCTTTACCAATTGGTGCGACAAGATCAATAATGCGCGGTGTAATATCTTCGGTACTGCCATTGCCAATTTCCATTCGCATACGACTGTCCGCATGCAGAGGCGTAAGGTTTTCAAATGCAATTTTGCGACGTGCAACCTCTGGGTCTTCAAAGTTGATTTTGTTTACTTTTAATAAAGCAAAATAGCGCTCCCCGTCCTTAGGCGGACGGATTTTACCTTCAACCGTATCTCCGGTTCGTAAACCAAAGCGGCGAATCTGGCTTGGCGACACATAGAGGTCGTCTGGGCCAGCTAGGTAAGAACCGTCGCCTGAACGCAGAAACCCGAAGCCATCTGGCAGGATTTCTAATACGCCTTCACCAAAAATGTCTTCACCTTTTTGAGCGTGACTTTTTAGGACGGCAAAAATAATGTCTTGTTTGCGTTGGCGAGCTAGGTTGCTATCCAAAGACAGTTCTGTGGCTAGATCTAGAAGCGAGGCGGCGGATAATTTTTTTAAGTCTGATAAATTCATAATGGTTCTGTGTTCGTTTGAATAAATAAAATAGAAAAGCCAGAAGGCGGATTAGAAATGATGGAAGTGAGTTGGAGCGTCAATCGAAGTACACCGGTTAAAACCGGTGTACAAAAAGAATTTACAGGTTATTGTCTAAGAAGCCACAAAGTTGTGATTTTGACAAGGCGCCCACTTGGGTCGCATCAACTTGGCCATTTTTAAATAGCATTAACGTTGGAATGCCGCGAACACCATACTGAGGGGGTGTTGATGGATTTTCATCAATATTTAATTTTACAACTTTTACTTTGCCAGCGTATTCAGTCGCTACATCATCAAGGATCGGAGCGATCATTTTGCAAGGACCACACCACTCAGCCCAAAAGTCAACTAATACCGGTAATTCTGAACTTATAACTTCGGTTTCAAAATTGGCGTCAGAAGTAGAAATAATTTTGTCACTCATTGGTAACTCCTTAATTTTCATTATCTTAAATACAAAAACCTTTCAGTCGAATCTGTGTGTGAAGATTATTTGTATGGAATGTTTTTTAATCCGAAGGGGAAATAGCAGTTCTCAATTATTTCTTTATGAGTTGTATTTTTTAAAAGTAGTACGTCCACTTTTACCCATTAAAGTACATACCAGTAATTATTGCACTAATGCTGTGCGTTGTGCAAGGTTAATGTTAAGTTTTTTTGAAAACACCCCATGTTTTGGCTTTTCTTTTTATTTAGCGTAGCATATATCTCATCTATTAGACTAGCAAAAGAATGAGAGATGGATATTACATTTATATTAAATGATTTAAATGATGCGCAACGTGAAGCTGTGTCTTTAGAGGCGCGTCATGCGCTGATTTTAGCAGGGGCTGGGAGCGGTAAAACACGGGTTTTGGTGCATCGCATTGCCTGGTTAACGGAGGTGATGAAACTGTCGCCCTTTAACATTTTAGCGGTGACTTTTACCAATAAAGCGGCGCGTGAAATGCGCGGGCGGATGGAGCAACTTATTGGTCAGCAGGCGCAGGGTGTGACTATGGGCACGTTTCATGGTATTGCCTATCGTTTGTTGCGTCAACACTATGAGGCGGCAGGCCTGCCTCAGGCCTTTCAGATACTCGATTCCGATGACCAAAAACGCTTGATTAAACGTTTGTTAAAAGCCTTAGAATTGGACGAAACTCAGTGGCCAGTTAAGCAGGTTCAAGCCTATATTAATGGCGAAAAAGAAGAGGGACGCCGCCCACATCATATTGATCTAGGCCCTAATCCTTATGTCAAAAAAATGCTGCAAATTTATCAGGCCTATGAACAGCAATGCCAAAAAGCAGGCCTGGTTGACTTTGCTGAATTATTGTTGCGCGCGCATGAACTTTGGTTAAAGCGCCCTGAGATTTTGAGTTTTTATCAACAGCGCTATCGTCATATTTTGGTCGATGAGTTTCAGGATACTAATAGTTTGCAGTATGCCTGGTTGCGTGTTTTGGCAGGTGGAACGGGTAAATTATTTGTAGTGGGTGATGACGACCAATCGATTTATGGTTGGCGGGGTGCCAAAATTGAAAATATTCGCCTTTTTGAACAGCAGTTTAGTGATGTTAAGTTAGTACGTTTAGAGCAAAACTATCGTTCGACCAGCACGATTTTAAAAGCCGCTAACCAGTTGATTGCGTTTAATTCGGAGCGTATGGGTAAAGACTTATGGAGTGCCGGCGATGCGGGTGAGCCTATTTCGGTGTATGAGGCATTTAATGAGTTTGATGAAGCCAATTATGTGATTACACAATTGCAACGCTGGGTTGAGCAGGGTGGTGAACGCAAGCAGGTGGCGATTTTGTATCGCTCAAATGCTCAGTCGCGGGTGTTTGAGCAGGCGCTGATTCAGGCCGAGGTGCCTTATCGCATCTATGGTGGCTTGCGTTTTTATGATCGTGCCGAAATTAAGGATGTATTGGCTTATTTACGTTTAATCGTTAATCGGGATGATGATGCCTCGTTTGAGCGGGTATTTAATTTACCCACCCGTGGCATTGGCGAAAAAACCATGCAACAGGTTCGTGACCTTGCCAGGGATTTGGGTTTGTCTTTATGGCAAGCGGCCAAAACTCAATTAGCATCCGGTATGACGGCGCGGGCTAAAGGTGCGTTAGCCGGTTTTGTTGATTTAATTGAGACGCTTGAGCAGGCCTGCTCGGGCAAAAGCTTGCAAGATCAAGTGATGCTAGTGATTGCGCGTTCGGGTTTACAAACCCATTTTGAAAAAGATAAGTCTGAGCAGGGTCAATCTCGCTTGGAAAACTTGGATGAATTGATTAATGCGGCAGCGGGGTTTGATAAAAAGCCCAAAGCTGAAACTGATAATGAGCTAGAAATGGCGAATGAAGACCATCCTTTATTGGCGTTTTTAGCTCAAGCAAACCTAGAAGCGGGCGAAAATCAGGCCGATGCCTGGGAATCTGCGGTGCAGTTGATGACCTTGCATGCCGCTAAGGGTCTGGAGTTTCCGCTGGTATTTATGGTGGGCATGGAAGAAGGTTTGTTCCCTTCACAAGCCTCAAATGATGATCCTTATCGGTTAGAAGAGGAGCGTCGTTTGGCGTATGTCGGTATAACCCGTGCTGAGCGAAAATTGGTGATGAGTTACGCTCAGCGCCGTCGTTTACACGGTTCAGAAATCTATCCTGCGCCTTCTCGCTTTATCAAAGAAGTGCCGGCAGAGTGTGTGGATTGGGTGCGCATGGGTGCGCAGGTACAAACTTCGCGGGCCTGGGGAACGTCAGGTGCGTCTAAAACGGTATCCAGCAAACTCAATGAATCGGGTTTGGCCTTGGGTCAAAGGGTGTTCCATCAAAAATTTGGTGAAGGGACCGTTATGGCCACTGAAGGTGCGGGTGATCATGCACGTATTCAGGTAAATTTTAAGCATGCAGGCTCAAAGTGGTTGGTAAAAGCCTATGCGAATTTAAAACTGCTTTAGCGGCTGTCCAAACGCCAAGTTTGCGCTAAAAATACTTCAGTTAGCAATAGGGGCGCGTTTTGGTTATAAAAACAACAACGCCTTGCTAGCAGCGGAGAGGTCGAGCCTTGTTTAGGCCATGCTGCTCGGCAAAACTCAAAGTCACTGCGTTTTAATTGGGGTTGGTTAAATAGCACTTCCCCTAGCGGCTGATGGCCAAGGTGTTTGATATGCCACCAGGGATTGCGCATGGTGAAATGAGGCATGACGCTGCGTGCGTAAACCAGTGGCTGATCACCGCACATCAACCTAATTTGGCGTAACCAGGCCTGCTGCTGAGTTGGAAGCCTTAGGTTTTGTGCTTCATCATGGTGGGGCGTGTCAAATCCTTCGGAAATAATCTCGACCCGCAACGCTGGGCAGTATTGACGTAGTTTTTGGGTCAGTGAGCCCGTGTCCGACAACCAGGCCTGGTTTTGGGCGTTGGCTGTGAGGCGTTGAATCATGGAGGGCGGGTACCAGCGTTTGGGTTGGTAGCGTTGGTATCGAGGGGGGTTAGGCATGTTTATACTCAACTTTCTCGCCAATCCAGCGTTGTTGTAATAGTTCTATTTCCTCAGTCGAGTTCTGTAAGCTAGCTTGTTCTAGCATCTGTGTGGCTGCCTGCTGAGCGGGTTCAATCCAGGCCTGGTCGCGTTGAATGTCAGCGATTCGCAAGGTCATACCGCCCGTTTGGCGTGTGCCGAGTACCTCACCTGGGCCGCGAATCCGTAGATCTTCCTCAGCAATCACAAAGCCATCGTTGGTTTGACGCATAATCTGTAATCGCGCTTTCGCGCTAGCCGATAAGGGTGATTGATAAAGCAGAACACAATGGCTTTTTTTTGCGCCGCGTCCAACGCGCCCTCGTAATTGATGAAGTTGCGATAAGCCCAAGCGCTCAGCGTTTTCAATAATCATCAAGCTAGCATTGGGTACATTGACACCGACTTCAATGACCGTGGTGGCGACGAGTAGATCCAGTTCATGCGCTTTAAATTGCTGCATAACGAGTTCTTTTTCGGCGGCTTTTAATCGCCCATGCACTAAGCCAACCCGCATATCCGGCCAAAGTTGCTTGAATTCATCAAAGGTGGTTTGTGCAGCTTGTGCATCGAGTAACTCGGATTCATCAATCAACGGACAGACCCAGTAGGCTTGTACACCGTCCTTGCAGGCATGGTAAAGGTGCGCCATGACTTGATGGCGTTTTTGATTGCCCAGCACGGCAGTATCAACGGGCAGGCGACCCGGTGGCAACGCATCAATCACCGAAATATCGAGATCACCATACGCGGTCATTGCCAGGGTGCGTGGAATAGGGGTGGCGGTCAGGGTAAGTTGGTGCGGGGCGAAGTTTTCAATTTCTTTGGTTTTTGCTTTTTGATTCAGGGTGAGCCGCTGGTGAACACCAAAACGATGTTGTTCGTCGATAATAACCAAGCCCAGTCGGTTAAATTCAACGGCTTCTTGAAATAGCGCGTGGGTGCCAACGGCAATTTTAGCGTCCCCTGAGACAATTTTGGCAAGCATCTTGCGTTTTTCGCCCACTTTTAAACGGCCATTTAACCAGGCCATTTCAATATTCAGCGGCGCGAGCCATTCGGCAAAATGATTGCGATGTTGTTCGGCTAAAATTTCTGTGGGCGCCATAATTGCGACCTGATAATCCGCATCAGCGGCTTGTAGCGCGGCGAGTGCGGCGATAATGGTTTTACCTGAACCTACGTCACCTTGAACCAGTCGCTGCATAGGTTTGGATTGCTTGAGATCATCGGCAATCTCTTGCCATACGCGTTGTTGTGCAGAGGTAAGCGTAAAGGGCAGGCTGGTCAGTAATGCATTGGCGGTTTGGCTGGCGGGTAAATGAGGCGCAATCCGTTGAATTTGTTGTTGGCGCAGCAATTGTAACGAAAGTTGTTGGGTAATTAGTTCCTCAACAATCAATCGTGCTTGTGCAGGATGTTCAAACTGTTTTATTTGGCTTAAATCATCGCTGGGTTGGGGTTGGTGTAAGGTTAAGAGTGCCTCGTTAATGGCCGGCAATTGCCAGCGAGATAACCAGGCCTGGTTCAACCCCTCGATTAAAGGGTACTGTTTTAATAGCGCTAAAGCCTGTTTTATGAGTTTGACTAGTGTGATTTGGCCCAAGCCTTCTGTCGTAGGATAAACCGGGGTGAGTGTTGTTTCTAGTGGAGGCGCTTCAGTACTGAAGACATTGTAATGGGGGTGAACTATTTCAAGTCCATTTAGCCCGCTGCGTAACTCACCAAACGCTCTGACCAGGTTGCCCCGTTTAAACTGGCGTGCTTGAGTGGCTTGGAAATGGAAAAAACGTAATCCAAGTTGGGTGCCTGAGTCGTCTTCGAGTTCAACCAACAAGGTAGGGCGACGGCCTTGAGTCAGCCGCTGGGTTTTAATGCTTGCTTCAATCAAGACCTCTTGGCCGATAATCGCTTGATTAAGCGGGGTAATTTTTGTTTTATCTTGATAGCGGTGTGGCAGGTGAAACAGCAAGTCTTGAACCACGTGTAAACCAAGCCTGGCTAGCTTCTCGGCTTGTTTTTCACCGACCCCTTTGAGGGCGGTAACTTGCATTTGAGCTAGCATTTGGGTGCAAATGTCCTAGTAGTTAGAGACGACCATAATGCCGTCCATTTCCACATCGGTATCTTTTGGCAACTGCTTAACAGCAACCGCCGCACGGGCGGGATAAGGTTGCTCAAAATACTGTGCCATAATCTCGTTAACCTTGGCAAAATGAGCCATGTCGGTTAAGAAAATATTCAGTTTAGCGATATCCTGCAAACTACCGCCGGCGGCTTCACAAACCGCGTTAAGGTTTTTAAAAACCTGGTGAATGCGAACCGAAATATCTCCTTCTGCTAGCGCCATGGTTTCAGGAATTAAAGCAATTTGCCCTGAAAGATAAACGGTATCCCCAACACGCACCGCTTGTGAGTAGGTGCCGATTGCGGCGGGTGCATTGGGCGTAGAAATAATTTGACGCATAAAACTGTCCTTTAAGGTTAATGATCTAGGTTTTCGACGCGGTGCGCCTTGTCTATAATGGGAATTCGTCGTAAGTAGCGAAGAAGATCGTCGAGATGATCACGATTTCGTACTGAGACTACAAAGTTCATTTGGCTATAGGTCTCATCCTTGTCTTCAGACCGCACCCGTTCAATGTCGGTTTTTGTATTGGCAATTTCAGACGCGATTAAAGCCAGCGCACCACGTTGGTTTTTAGTTTCTATTTGGATTTCAACCGCAAACAATTGCTCACCATGTGGATCCCAGTCAACATCTAACCATTTTTCTGGATGGCTCTGATAGTGCTTAACATTTTTGCATTCTTGACGATGAATCACCAACCCTTTTCCACTGGATATAAAGCCAATAATGTCGTCACCTGGTATGGGATGGCAGCACTGGGCGTAATTGACGACCAAACCTTCCGTACCTGAAATAGCCAGGGGCTGGGTTTGGCCGCTAGGGTCAAGGGTGTTGGGAATATGATCCTCTTTACCTAGAAGCGCGTCATGAATTTGTTTAGCCACTAAACCTGCCATGCGTTCACCTAAGCCGATTTCTTCAAGTAATTGATTCCAGTCTTTTAATTTAAGCTCTTTAACTAGGCGTTCAATCAGCTCCTCACTTAAACCTGAGTAGGACATATTATGGATTCGCATGGCTTTGATAAGTAGCCTTTGGCCTAGATCGGACGCGGATTGCGAGTGCTGGTTTTTAAGAAAATGACGAATTTGTGAGCGTGCTTTAGCGGTGGTCACAAAGTTTAACCATGTTGGATTGGGCTGAGTTTCCTTAGACTTAATGATTTCTACGGTTTGTCCACTTTCAAGCAGACTACGCAGTGGCATGAGCTGTCGATCTATGCGACAGCCAACGCAGGCATGGCCTAGGTTGGTATGCACAGCATAAGCAAAATCAACTGCGGTCGCATTTTTCGGTAACGTAACGATTTCACCCTGAGGGGTAAAGACATAGATCACATCGGGGAAGAGGTCAATCTTAACGTTTTCTAAAAAGTCGAGCGAGTTACCTGCACTTTGTTGAATTTCGAGCAGATTGCGCACCCATTCCTGGGCGCGAACATTCACAGCACTCAGTTGAGTATCCGCATCCGATTGTTTGTATTGCCAGTGAGCAGCAATACCATGTTCAGACACTTCATGCATCATTTCACTACGAATCTGAACCTCGATATGCACACCATAAGGGCCAAATAGCAATGTATGCAAAGACTGGTAGCCATTGGGTTTAGGAATCGCGATATAGTCTTTGATTTTTCCTGGCAACGGCTTGTAAAGCGAGTGAACCAACCCAAGCATTCGATAACAGTCGTCAGCGTTTTCTACGATCACCCGAAAGGCAAAAATATCCAACACCTCTTCAAATGAAAGCCTTTTCTTTTTCATCTTTTTATACAGGCTGTATAGATGCTTTTCGCGGCCCACTACGTTAGATTTAAAACCTTCTTGGTTGATTCTAGTTTGAATCGCATCGCCAATTTGCTCAATAATTTCGTTGCGATTACCGCGTGCTTTTTTTACCGCAAATTCAAGGGTTGCATAGCGTTTTGGGTAAAGGGCCTTAAAGCCTAGGTCTTCTAGCTCAATGCGGATTGCATTAATTCCCAATCTAGCCGCAATAGGTGCATAGATATCTAAGGTTTCATGTGCAATTCTGCGTTGTTTTTCAGGACGCATGACACCTAGCGTGCGCATATTATGCAAGCGGTCAGCTAGCTTAATTAAGATAACCCGAATATCACGAGACATGGCGAGCATCATTTTTCTGAAGCTTTCAGCCTGGGCTTCTTGTGGCGTATCAAATGCGATCTTGCCAAGCTTGGTGACACCATCAATTATTTCAGCTACCGATTGGCCAAAACGATCAATAATATCTTGTTTGGTATAGGGGGTGTCTTCAATGACATCGTGCAAAATGGCCGCAATTAAGCTTTCATGGTCAAGTTGAATTTCCGCTAAAATTTCCGCAACAGCAACCGGATGCCAGATATAAGCCCCGCCCGCTTTACGTGTTTGACCCGCGTGTGCTAGTGCACCAAACTCGTAAGCCGCCACAACTTGCGCCACCAGTTCGGGCGCAAGATAAGCATTGGCCCTATCAAGTAAGCCGTCTAAGGAACTGGGTGTACTCATAACGCTACCGCTTAGCAGATTAAGATTAGCGGAAAAAAGGCGGTGTGTCTGGATCAGCTAAGATAATTTCTGGGCTAATGGTTTGTTCAGCCAATTCGCGTAATGCAAGCACAGTGGGTTTATCGTTTTCCCAGGCTAGGGTAGGCTCTGAACCATTACCTAGTTGACGAGCGCGTTTCGACGCGACTAAAACAAGTTCAAAGCGATTTTCTACATGGGATAAACAGTCTTCTATGGTGACACGTGCCATGGGCAATTCCTCATTAATGTTAACTAAAACTTTTTTATCAATTATACTATTCTACAGGAATGCAAGGGCTTGTTACAGTTAAGGCTTGCATCAGAACATAATTAGTTTAAAAAATAGCCAAAGGAGCGCTTAAAGTGGATTTGGAAACTATTTTAAACCAATACATCATTCCATTCGGTATCAATATTTTAGTTGCAGTTGTTGCATTCTACATTGGTAATAAGCTGATTGGCTGGGCATTAAGCTTGCTTGACAAGGTGTTAACAAAATTTGAAGTTCAGCCGATTTTGATTGGCTTTTCTAAGTCGGTAGTGAAAGGTCTTTTGTACCTTCTACTTACCATTGGTATTTTAAGTTATATTGGCTTTGATACCACCTCCGTTGTGGCTATTTTGGCGGCGGCCAGTTTGGCCGTTGGTTTGGCGCTAAAAGATTCATTAAACAACTTCGCCTCGGGCGTGATGCTGATTTTGACCAAGCCTTTTAAAGTGGGTGATTTTGTTGAGGTGGCCGGTCAAATGGGCACAGTAGAAAATGTTCAGTTGTTTAGTACTACGATGCGAACAGGCGATAATCGACAGGTAACGATTCCTAATGGTCAAATTTATGTTTCTCCTTTGATTAATTACTCTGCCAAGCCGACGCGACGCATAGATCTTGTTTTCGGTATTAGTTATGACAGTGATTTAAGAAAAGCGAAACAAATTTTATTAGACCTAATCAAGCAGGAAAGTCGTGCTTTAACCGATCCAAAACCATTGGTTGTGGTGTCTGAGCTAGCCGATAGCAGTGTTAATTTTACTGTACGTATTTGGGTTGAATCGGCGGATTATTGGTCAGTAAGATTCGATTATATTGAAAAAGTTAAATTGACCTTTGATGATAATGAAGTTGTTATCCCATATCCACAGATGGATGTCCATGTGCAAGGTTTAGCAGCGCAAAACTAAGTGGTTGTGTATGTTTAACCGACAGCCTGGTCAGCTTATGCTTATCAGGCTTTTTTATTTAAACGAGATGAGCGGGTAAATAAACGATGGCTATTAGAAAATACAAAGGAATCCTACCGGAACTGAGTCAGACCTGCTGGGTGGATAGGTCGGCACAGGTGATAGGCCAATGCCAATTGGCTGAGGATGTCAGTGTTTGGCCCTGTGCGGTACTGCGTGGCGATGTGAATGACATAAAAGTTGGCCCGCGCTCAAATATTCAAGATGGTGTGGTGGTGCATGCTACCCATGAATCATCACGCTCTAAAGGCTCGAAAACGATTATAGGTGCGGATGTTACCGTAGGTCATAACGTTGTTTTGCATGGCTGTATTATTGATGATGAGTGTTTGATTGGCATGGGGTCGGTGATATTAGATAATGCACATATAAAAAAGCACGTATTAATAGGCGCGAATAGTTTGGTTCCAGCTGGAAAAACCCTTGAGAGTGGATTTTTATATTTAGGTTCGCCCGTAAAGCAAATGCGCCCGCTAACGGATGATGAAAAGGCATTTTTTACCTACTCATCGTCCCATTATGTTAAATTAAAAAATGAGTTTATGAGTGAGGAATCGTCAGTTTGACGACTAAGAACTTCGTTTTTTCGGCGGTCTTGCTTGATTGGTTTGATCAGCATGGACGTCATGGTTTGCCCTGGCATTATCCACGAAGTGCATATCAGGTTTGGGTCTCAGAGGTCATGTTACAACAAACCCAAGTGCAAACGGTGATCCCTTACTTTGAGCGTTTTATGCGTGCATTTCCTGATATACAAACCCTAGCGTCGTCGAAGCAGTCTGAGGTGTTGGCGCATTGGGCAGGGCTGGGATATTACGCAAGAGGGCGCAACCTACACCGTGCGGCACAAATCATTCAACAGCAATTTATGGGTCAGTTTCCGAAAGAGTTTGAACAGATTCAAGCGTTGCCAGGCATTGGGCGTTCAACGGCTGGCGCCATTTTAGCCCAAGCCTTTGAGCAGCCTTATGCTATTTTAGATGGTAATGTAAAGCGGGTTTTATCACGGTTTTATGCCATTGAGGGTTGGCCAGGGTGTAAGCCGGTAGAAACTAAACTTTGGCTAAAAGCGGAAGCTTTATTGCCTAATCACCGGCTTGCAGACTATACACAAGCCATGATGGATTTAGGCGCAACGCTATGCAAACGAACCAGGCCTGGTTGTGAGCGCTGTCCGTTGAGCTCTGGCTGTCAGGCTCACCTTTATTCACTTGTCGATAACCTACCCAGCCCTAAGCCTAAAAAAGCCCTACCTACTCAAGAGACTTGGCTGCTTATTCTGCAAGATGACTTAGGACGATTAGCGTTTGTTAAACGCCCCGAAAAGGGCATTTGGGGCGGCTTATATAGTTTGCCAGCCTTTGGTGATAAAAATCAGCTGCTGCTTGCTGGGGTCGAACCCAATTCTTTGTTAGAATGGCAAAGTATTGCCCATAGTTTTAGCCACTTTCATTTAACTATCAAGCCAATACAAGGCAAAAAACCCCTAGCGGTTAAAGAAGGCATAGACGCGTTTATCTGGATGTTGCCTTGGCAAGCCTTAGATCAAGGTTTGCCAGCACCCATAAAGAAAATAATTAAAAAAATAGCGCTACAATCGAATAACTAATCTATCACTGCGGAGAATCTAAAATGTCAAGAAAAGTACAATGTGCAAAAATTAAAGAAGAGTTAGAAGGTTTGGACTTTGTTCCCTTTCCTGGGGAGCTGGGGAAGAGGGTTTTTGACAATGTATCTAAAGAAGCATGGAAACAGTGGTTAGCCCAGCAAACAATCTTGATTAACGAATACCGTTTATCTAGCCTTGATCCAAAAGCACGCAGCTTTTTGCAAGAAGAAATGGAAAAGTTCTTGTTCGACGGTGAAGAAATCGACATGCCCGATGCATTTAAACCTGCCTAGCGTAAAACGGGGAGATTAACTGTCTTTTGAAGATCAACCCAAAGTAGCCCTAAGTAGCCCTAAGTAGCCCTAAGATAGGGTAGAGCGAGCATGACTAATTTAATTGATGTTTACGTTGGCCGTCAGCCCATTTTTGATATAGCGTTAAAAACCTTTGCGTACGAGTTATTATTTCGTGCCAATCATGAGGATAATCATGCCGTTATTATTGGTGGCGATAGTGCTTCAGCGCAGGTAATGATGCATGCTTTTGGCGATATTGGTATCAAGGACGTCGCCGGCAACCATAAGGTTTTCATTAACTTTACCGAAGGGTTGTTGCTGCGCGAATATCAACCGTTTTTTCCTAACAATAAGGTCATTATTGAAATTTTAGAAAACGTTACAGTCACGCCAAGTTTACTGGCTGCGGTTAAAAAATTGCGTGCTAGTGGTTATGTTATTGCTTTAGACGATTACGTGTTTAACGCTCAGCTGCAACCACTTGAGTCGTTAACGGATATTATTAAGGTTGACATACTGCGAGTCGGGCCACGCCAATTAATAGAGCATGTCAAACGTCTTAAAGGTCAAGGCGTTAAGTTGTTAGCCGAAAAAGTTGAAACGCAAGCGCATTTCGAATTCTGTAAAAAAATTGGTTTCGATTATTTTCAGGGCTATTTTTTTGCCAAACCAGTGATTATTAAAGGCCAGCGTCTGCCGACTAACAAGGTTAGTGTTTTAGAGCTTTTAGCGAGCGTATATGACCCTGATGTTGATATGCAAATGCTGAGTAATATTATTTCGCGTGATGTCTCATTGAGCCAAAAATTATTAAAATTTTTGGCTCAAAACCTTGAGGGTAACCATAAAATTACCTCCATTCATGATGCGGTCGTTCGTTTTGGCTTAAATCGACTTAAAAGCTGGGCGAGTATGCTAGTGCTTTCAGGTGTCGATGATAAGCCAGAAGAACTCTATCAAACTTCGTTAACCCGTGCTAAATATTGTGAATTAGTGGCCGACAAGCTCGGTCTTCGACCTAAAGAACGTTATTTTACGGTGGGTTTATTTTCGGCTTTTGATGCATTAATGGATCAACAATTGGGTGAGTTGCTTGCCAAACTTAATCTTGACGAGGTGATATATGAAGCATTAATGACTCGACAAAATACGGCAGGCATTATTTTACAGTCAGTAAAAGGGCTAGAGCTGGGTCAAACCGATTTTGTGCTACCTGGTGACTGTACGCCTGCCGATTTAAGTCAATGTTATCTGCAGGCGATGCAGTTTACTCAGTCTGTGGTGGCTTGAGTTAACTAGGTTATTGAGTAGGTGCCTGGGTATAGCGTAAAATATCGTTGCCTTTTTCAATTAGTATTAACTCGAGTCCTTTGTCATCAAAAAACAGGCTTTTTGTTAAATCCTCGTTCTCTACGACTCGGCTAGGTTGTCCAAACCGCCTCTCTATGGCCACTTCAGTGAGACGACGACGGGGTACTAATGTAAGCTCACCAATAGGGTAATTGAAGAGTTCGAGCGTGTCTTCATTGTTAAGTTGGACTTCACGCGCACCCTGTTTTGAAATGGTTGTGCGGGCGCCGCGGTCATAATAGCGGTTTAATTGATCATCGGTCATGGACAGTTTAATCACCAAAGACCCGTGAATAGAGCCAATATAAGCGGAGTGAATATAGGCTTCTGCTGAACGTTCACCGTCAGACATCTGAAAGAGTTTTATCTCAATATCTCGGCCATAAAGCTCAGTCAACTCTTTTAGGTTGGATTCGTTGAGCACTATGCCTAAAGCATGTAGGCGCCCTTGGTCGTCATAACTTGCATTCCACGGCAAATGAGCCTGGTTAAAAGTTTCTTCTTTGGGGGCAAGAGTCATAAGGCCAATGAATAAAGCGACAGCGATCAAAATCACCCAATAAAGTGGACGCATTTTCATGTGTTTTTATCTTCTGTATGAGGGTTTTCTGTATTCGGTTTTTGAGCCGTAGGGCGGTCATCATACTCACCCAGCTCAAGGTTGGCGTTTTCAGTGCGCGGCAGGTATTTTGCAATATTTTTATCTACGATGCCTCTGCTACAGTCATAAACGGAAATACCGGTTTGCAAAAATGTAATCAGCACGGTAAAAAACACGATGGCACCACCGAAAAACATAGTGATAATCTGAAATATTGGCGTTGAACTCCCATCGTCTGCAAAGTTGTTCATGCTAAGTCCGCCTGGCATAACCCATTGAGTGAGGTTGTAGATAGCAACGAGGGTGAGGCCAACAATGTAACTGCCGATAAGGATTCGGCCTCGGCGCCATGCAAGTACCCAATGAGCTGCTACAAACCAGGTATCCTGTTTGATTTTTTGCTGACCTCGGTAATAGATATAGGCCAAGACACACATTGATATTAACGGGATTAAGATAAACATGACCGGGTTGCCGGTTGTTTTTAAAATCGTTAAGGACAAAAAAAGATGGGTTAAAAATATATTTAAATTATAAATATGATGAGGGTTTTTAGCTCGTTGAGCTTCATCTTCGGTAACTTGGTATTGCATAAGGTTTTCTCGATTTAATATAGTGTAGGGTTAGTTAGTGTTTAAAGCTCAGTGTTTATGTAGTCGTTAACGGCCGATGCTAGGTTAGCATAGCTGGTTTGAATCTGGCTAAATATCGCCTCGGCCCCTTTAAGTTCGCCAGCTTGCCCCATGTTTTCAAGTTCATAGCAAAGAGCGGGTAGCTCAATAGCACCGACATTGGCTGCGCTGCCTTTAAGTGTGTGTGCATGGTGGCGCACTTCAGGCGCATTCTGTTGATTGATCGCCTGAGCCAACTGACCGATCAGCTGAGGTGTAATCTCATTAAAGCTTTTTAAAATCGCCTTAAGGTCATCACCTATTACGTCTTTTAACATATTGAGATTATCATAATCGAGAATCTGACTCATTGAGCGGCTCCTATAGGTTTTTTAAATTGGCGCAAATAGGCCATAAAGTCTTGGGCGGACATGGGTTTACCAAACCTAAAGCCCTGAAGTATATTGCAATTTTTTTCTTGGAGAAATTGAACCTGTGTGTCATCCTCAATCCCTTCGGCAATCACCTCCAAGTCGAGTGCGTTAGCCATCGCAATAATTGTGCGGGCAATGGATTGGCCTTCCTTGCTTGTTAGATTTAGAATAAACGATCGATCAATTTTAATCGTATCTATAGGAAATTTATGTAAATAAGCAAGAGATGAGTAACCCGTACCAAAGTCATCGATGGATATGGACACGCCCATCGCTTTTAAACTGCGCAAAACGCTAATGTTATGCTCGGCATTACTCATCGCAAAGCTTTCAGTAATTTCTAAATCAAGATACTTAGGATCTATTTTAGTGCTGCTGAGCAGGGTTTCAACATCTAATAGTAAATTGGTAAGGTTAAACTGGCGTGCGGACAGGTTAACCCCTACACGCATATCGGTGAAGCCATCAGCATGCCAGGCTTCCAATTGACGAATTGACTCCTCCATAACATAGCGTCCAATTTCAACAATTAAACCGGTGCTTTCTGCAAGGGGAATAAAGATTACAGGTGAAACCATGCCAATTTCTGGGTGCATCCAACGAACCAAGGCTTCTGCGCCAACTGGCAATAAGGTCTGTGCATCGACCTGAGGTTGAAAGAAAACTTTAATTTGGTTTTGCTTAAGCGCTTTGCGCAAATCATTTTCAAGTAACAGTTGTTGCTTGGCTTCAGCATTCATTTCAGCGCGGTAGAATAAGGCTTGATTACCGCCTGTTTGTTTGGCCTGTCCACGTGCGATATTGGCTTTTTGTAATATTGTTTCAGCATCGCTGGCATCATCAGGGAAAATAGCGATCCCCATGCTATAGGTTAAAAATAGCTCCTGATCTTTAATCATAAAGGACTGTTTGAGATCCTGGTAAATGCGATGAACCAACTGGTTAAGTTCGTTGGTGTTTTTGTAGGTGCGAATTAAAATTGCAAACTCATCACTGCCAAGGCGAGCAATAAAGTCGCCCTCACGGGTGATGAGACGGATTCTAAGTGCTAAAGCAGCAAGCAGTTCGTCACCATGGTTCTGACCTAAATTATCATTGATAATTTTAAAGCGATCTATATCAAAAATAACAACCGCACTTAAACATGAAACACATTGCTGACAATGTTTAACCAATTCTTCAGTGAAGAAGGTGCGATTTGCCAGTTCTGTTAAGTTGTCATGGCGAGTTTGGTAGTCAATCAGCGATTCGGCACGATGAAGGCGGGTAATATCCTGGACAGACCCCACAACTCGTTGCATCACATCTTGTTCATCATAATAAACCTCACCTAGACATTCTATGTGGCTAATAAGGTTGTTGGTGGCTTGAACGCGAAAGTTAATTTCAATGTGAGATTGACCGCGAGCGGCTTCGCTAAAGGTTTGATGTAACAGTAACAAATCTTGGGGTACAACATTGGAGAGAAATCGCTCCATGTTAATATTGGTTTGGTGGGGTAGGTTAAAAAGTTGAAATGCCGAAGGGGAGCCAGACACATTGTCATGAACCGCATCCCACTCCCAATAGCCGAGTTTGGCTAATTTTTGAGCATAAGCAAGCTGGGCTTTGCTACGTCGTAAATCGTCTTCAATTTGACTAGTACGAATGGCATAACGAACACGCTGGCTAAGTAATGACCAGTTAATCGGTTTGGTAATAAAGTCAGTAGCGCCTACTTCAAAAGCATGATCAACAGATTCAAGGTCGTCAAGTGAGGTAAGCATTAGGATCGGGACAGCACGATCCTTTTCATAGTTACGGATGGCGGTAATCGTTTCATAACCATCCATCTCAGGCATCATCGCATCCATCAGCACAAGTTGTGGGCTGTGTTTGATAAATTTGTTTAAGCCGATCCGACCATTTTCAGCGAGAATAACAGAAAATCCTGACTTCTCAAGAACCTTGCTTAACGTAATTCGGGTTATAGGGTCATCTTCAACAACAAGAATGTGAGTAGGCTGCTGATCCATAAAGTGTTCGCTTTGGTTATATAACGCTATTCTAACGACTTAAGGCTAAAAATTAAACAACTTAAGTGCTATGACCAGGCCTGGTGACCAAAAAGGCGAGTAGCATGAATCAATGCGCTGGTTATTTCAGCTTCAAAAGCAGAGTGACCGTTCTGCGGACAAACAATCAACTCAGCATGAGGCATCGCTTTGTGCAGAGCAAAAGCTTGGTTAATTGGGCAGGCCATATCGTAACGGCCATGCACCCTAATACAGGGTATATCAACAAGCTTATTGGCCTGTTGAATAATCAGATTTTCTGCGATAAACGCTTTTTGGATAAAGTAGTGGCACTCAATCCGAGCCATCGCCTGTGCATGGTGCGGATTGAGTGCCATTACCCACATCAAGAAAGCCAGAATGGTAAGGCTCTATCGGTGGGTAGAGTGATAGCATATAACTAACCTTAGGATTTGGGTGCGCGGCTGTTACGCTTACGTTCGTTTTCAGTCAAATGCTTTTTACGAATACGAACAGAAAGTGGCGTTACTTCGACCAGCTCGTCATCATCAATAAACTCAAGCGCTTGCTCTAAGGTAAAGCGCACTGGCGGCGTAAGCACAATAGCTTCATCCGTACCTGATGCACGCATGTTAGTTAACTGTTTGCCCTTCAGGGGGTTAACCGTCAAATCGTTCTCACGACTATGCAAGCCAATGACTTGACCCTCGTAAACTTCGTCACCGTGACCGATGAATAAGCGTCCACGCTCCTGGAGGTTGAAAAGCGCAAAACCAAGTGCCTTGCCTGTGCTCATTGCAATCAAAACACCACGCGTACGCTCGCCTACGCTGCCTACAAATTTCGGACCGTAGTGAGAGAAGCTACTAAATATAAGACCATTACCCTGTGTAGCAGTAAGGAATTCACTGCGATACCCAATTAAACCACGTGAAGGAATCGTGAAATCAATACGTACACGACCCTGGCCATCAGGAATCATGTCCGACATAATAGCCTTGCGCATACCGAGTTGCTCCATTACTGTACCTTGGCTATCTTCAGGCACATCAACGGTGAGTGTTTCATAAGGTTCGCAGACTTCGCCATCAATTTCACGGAAGATTACTTCAGGGCGAGACACGCCTAGTTCGAAGCCTTCACGACGCATATTTTCGATCAATACTGATAAATGCAGTTCACCACGACCAGAAACGCGGAACTTATTGGCGTCTTCAGTATCTTCAACGCGCAAAGCCACGTTAGTCAGAAGCTCTTTATCTAAACGTTCACGAATTTGACGTGAAGTCAGTAATTTACCCTCTTGGCCAACAAACGGAGAATTATTAACCTGGAAAGTCATGCTGACGGTCGGTTGGTCAATCGTTAGAGCAGGCATGGCTTCAGGGTGGTTTGGATCACACAGGGTGTCTGAGATATTCAATGGATCAAGGCCACTAAAAGCGACGATGTCACCAGCATGTGCCTCAGAAATATTGACGCGTTCTAAGCCTTTAAAACCAAACAATTCAGCAATCTTCGTATTACGTTTGTTGCCATTTGTATCAACAACCGCAATCGACATTCCTGATTGAACTGCACCACGCTTAATGCGTCCAGTACCGATAACACCCTTGTAGGTGTCGTAGGCTAAAGAGATACATTGCAATTGGAAAGGGCCACCTAGATCAACATTCGGTGCAGGAACTTTATCAACGATGGTTTGGAAGATAGGAGTCATATCACCAGAACGTACATCCGCATCATAACCCGCGTAGCCATTAAAACCGGAAGCAAACAAAATTGGGAAATCCATTTGTTCATCGGTTGCACCTAAACGATCAAACAAGTCAAAGGTTTGATCGACTACCCAGTCAGGGCGTGCTGCATCACGGTCAACCTTGTTGACAACGACGATCGGCTTTAAGCCTTGTTGAAGTGCCTTTTGCGTTACAAAGCGAGTTTGAGGCATCGGACCTTCAACGGCATCAACTAAAAGTATAACAGAGTCAACCATCGACAAAATACGTTCTACTTCACCACCAAAGTCAGCATGGCCGGGTGTGTCAACGATATTAATGCGATAACCATTCCAGTCTACGGCGGTGTTTTTCGACAATATTGTAATACCGCGCTCTCTTTCCTGGTCGCTAGAGTCCATTACGCGTTCGCCTTGATCTTTACGGTCATCAAGGGTGCCAGAGTGGCGAAGAAGTTTGTCAACTAGAGTAGTTTTACCGTGGTCAACGTGAGCAATTATAGCGATATTACGAATATGATCGGTGGTCATGAAGAAAAAGCCTGTTAGAAACGTTCAAAAGGTTGGATTATACTGGAAAAACAAACCCACTTGAGAAAAACATTATGAAAAATCAATTAAATAACAAAGAGGTACTTCAGTGGGTTGCTAAGAACCTAGAGGTTGAAAGCTCAATCAGGATAACCAGGCCTGGTGACAAGCAGAATGCTAACGTAATTGTGTAGACAACAGCCTGCGGCTTGCTTATTAACGAAACCGCAGAACGCCAAGGGGCGAAACATTAGCTTTTAGGGTGTTCGTGTAACATATAGGTTTGCAATACACCATAAGCCATAGTGCCAAGCAATAAACCAACAAAAGTAAACATCGCCCCCACTTTACCTTCTGCGATCATTGCAGGAATGGTTCCTGGGCAGGCAGCGGTCATGCCCCAGCCGATGCCAAAAAGCAATGCGCCCAGAATAAGACCCTGTTGATAAGGTTTTTTTACAAAGTCCACCGGTGTTTTGGTTACAACCGCACGGACTTGAAAATGCTTTAGCGTGAGCACCCCCAGCATGGCTACCACAATCGCTGTTGCAATAACTTCCATCAGCTGAAAATCTTGAAACAAAAACATCTTAGCATGAAAGTCATAGGTGGTTGCACCGGCTCGGCTCATTAAAAAGCCAAACAAGGCCCCCATGCCTAAGGCAATGATATTTACTTTTTTTGTCATGGTCATAATTTAGAGCCCGAATAATAAATGAGTGGTAATCAATGCGCTGC
This sequence comes from Thiomicrospira sp. R3, assembly GCF_029581415.1. Lineage (GTDB taxonomy): Bacteria > Pseudomonadota > Gammaproteobacteria > Thiomicrospirales > Thiomicrospiraceae > Thiomicrospira. Next base: position 1,009,220 of record NZ_CP121121.1, read on the forward strand.
CAAAAAACACCGCGCCTGCTAACAGGCTGGCTGGGTTAAGCATCGCGCCCCCCACCAGGGCGTGCCCCGTAGTACAAGCTCCCGCAAGCCGTGCACCAAAGCCAAGTAGTATGCCACCAAAAATTAACCATATAGCCTTAGCGGAGTAGGTTTGTGGCAATACCGCTTCGTACATTCCCATGTCAAAACTAAAGTGCCAGCTATCGATTGAGGTTAGGGCGGAAATCAACCCCCCCAGCGGAATGCCAATCAAAAACCAAAGTTTTGAGTTATTAAGATCGGTGTACTCACCCATACGAAAAAACTTAACGCGTTTGCACACCAAGCCACACAGATTGCCATAACCCGTCGAACAACCAGCGGGCTTACCTAGCACCCAGAAATGAAGTACCACAAATAATCCAATCGCAATACCTGCTAGCCACCCTGACCAAACCGTAATTTCCATTATCGAAACCCTTCTTAATTTTTTTGTATTTTGCCTGAGATTAAATGGGAAAAAAAGCTTGCGCTTTTTACTGGCACATAAAATGGACTTATCACCTTTCAGAAACCCTCAAAACCCCTAGCCATTGGATGACTGGCTGAGGGCCTTAAGACTGGCCGCTTGAGCTTCTTCTAAACTGGCAAACAGCAAGAAGTGTGAACCAAATTTATCTAGCCCATAGCGTGCTAATGTGCGAAGCGGTTGAAATTGCAACTCACTGACATAAATCTTAACCCCGTGAAGTTGTGCGCGGGTTATAAAACGTCGCAATGCAGATAAACCACCGGAATCAAGAATAGTGACCGCATCCATCTGAATAATAACGCCTTTATGATGCGCCAATTCATCACTCAGTTCAGCGAAGATGCGATCAGCCGCAGCAAAAAACAGCGGGCCCTGGATGCGATACATGACCCAACCTTCAGATAACTCAATGGATTTATAGCGCTTATGTTCGCTAATATTTTGCAGCTTAGTCATTTCAGCAATTTCTTTGATAAATAGCACAGAAGCCAATACCATCCCCGCAATCACCGCATAAACAATATCAACCAGGAGTATTAAACTAAAACAGGCTAAATAAACCAGTTGATCACCACGATCAGAACTACGAATAAGTGCAATAGCCCGTGGAAACGCACTCATATTCCAAGCGACGACTATTAAAAGTGCTGACATAGCCGCAAGTGGAATGTGGGCGAGTAAACCGGCTAAAAAGTAAATAGCAAACAGAACAACCAGCGAATGAACCATGGCCGCAACAGGTGAGGCGGCACCCGCGCGCAGATTAGTGACCGAGCGGGCAATCGCCCCGCTGGATGAAAAGCCACCAAACAGAGCTGAAAAAATATTGCCAACCCCTTGGCCTTGAAGTTCGCTATTGGGCGAATGGCGGGTGTTAGCTTGATTATCAAGCACCGCAGCACAAAATAATGATTCCATCGCAATCAATAAAGCGAGTGTTAAAGCGATGGGTAGCAGAAATTTAACCATCTCCCAAATAGCGCTGCGCTCCATGAATGTGAGTTGTTGGAACACTTCAACGCCTTGAAAGATGGGTAAGTGGTGAGGGATTTCACCAAACAAATCACCAATCGTTATAATCTGAGCGCCTTGCTGGTTCCAATAAAACGCAATGAGTGCAGCAATCACAAGGCTGGGTAAATGGCCTGGGAAGCGAATGCCAATTTTTCGCCAAGCGATCATAAAGGCTAATGTGCCCAAGCCAATAAGGCTGGAAGGCCAATGGATTTGGGTCAATAATGCTTGAAGCATTATGCCCATGCGATCAATAAAGTGGCTAGGCAGGTTTTCCAGTGCAAGACCAAAAAAGAAGTTGATTTGCAAAAGGATAATGATCGTTGCAATACCCGTTGTAAAGCCGAGGGTAATGGTTTCAGGAATATATTCTATCCAGCGACCAAACCGATAATGCGCCATAAAAACCAGCAGCAAACCGGTCAAGAAAGATACCAACGCAATACCCGGCAAACCGTAGGCCTCGTTGACGGGAATCAGCAGAATAACGAGCGATGCAGTCGGTCCTGCTACACTAAAACGCGAACCCCCTAATAGCGCCGTTACAAAGCCGGCAACGATAGCGGTATAAAGTCCATAAATTGGCGAAATGCCAACCCCTATCGCTAGCGCCATAGACACAGGAATCGCCAAAATACCCACCGTCAAACCCGCAATCACATCCTTGCCAAGGTGTTGTGGGGTATAGCCCTCTTTTTGGATAAAGTCACGCAGACCATAACCGAGTTTAATATTTGTAAGATGATGACGTGGTGGCATGTCGCTGTTATTTTAAGTGTGAAATGTGTGAAAGGGTTTCGTTAGGTTTTTAATATTTAAAATTAAATACAGATAACCAATTATACACGAAGGCAAAACTTAAAGTGGTGCATAAACAGCAACGTAATATTGAGACCTTTGCAACACAATCTTTATCCGGAAGTCTTTGGTTGTGGTGATGTCAACGGCACTCCCTTAGGTAAAACCGCTGCCACCGTCAAAATGTCAGTGCCCATTGTCGTCAACAATCTTCTTTCGGTCATTCAAGGCCGAGAACCTACCGCCAGGTTTAATGGCTATACCTCATGCCCCTTGATAACCAAAATAGGTTCAGCCATGCTGATTGAGTTTGACTACAACCGTGACCTAGTGCCAACCTACCCCTTTATCGACCCAAAACAAGAGTCTTGGTTCGCCTGGAAAATGAAAGATTAACTACTCAAACCCGCCTACATCAAAATGCTTGAAGGCAAAGTTTAAAGGAGCAACAACCATGGAAGGATTAAATTTAGCGTTTTATATTGGCATAGGTTTTTTACAACAAAATGGATTAGTCGTGGCCGCGATTATTTTGAGCTTAGTGGTGCTTTATGCGATTATCGCCGTGCTAAAGCTCTTGGTTTCAAGTAACAATGAAATTACTCAATCCACTGAAAACCCTAACACTCGCCACGGCTATGTTGATGCCTTTTGCGACTCATGCCGAAACGGCCACACTCAACACGGTGAAAGCTGATCTACACAAAATACCCTCTCAAGCCAGGTCAGCCGGCAGCGTAACCCAGCTCGCCACCGACCAACAGGGGCAGGGTTTAGTCATGCTGCGTTCTTTAAAAAAAGGGGATGTAACTCCGCCCCACAAAACAGGCACTCAAGCCGTTCGACTCGGGGTTGTGGTATCAGGCGTGATTTATCACGGCGTGGGTGAAACGCTCGATCCCAGCAAAGAAACCGCCTATCATCCAGGTGATGTTATTTTAATGTCAGCGAGCCATACTTATTGGATGGCGGCACGCGATGCCGATGCCAGCATTATGTTTACCTTTGTCCCCCCCGCGCAACTCAACCCTGCCCTGCTTGAGCAGATGAAATAGACACCCTTCTCCAGCACACCGGCGTCGCTCCTATCGGGGCAAGAGCATTCCTCAGCGCACCGGCACCTTTTTTGTTGTTTTAATTTTTTACAAGGAATCTCAAAAATGAAAAAATCACTATTAACGGTCACCGCTTTAAGTTTAGGTTTGTTGAGTTTTGGCTCAGTGCAAGCACAGGATCTCGCTGTTAAGCATTTTAAAGGCGTGCCGTCTGAGACCTATCAACAGGCGATAAGCAATTTGCAGCAATATAATCCCAAGCTGTCCGAAATCATCGCAAAAGATACACTCACGCCAAAAGATATGGCAGAAATTCATCAACTAACCTATACCTTAGAAAACGCGATTGAACGCATTCAAATACACCTTCAGCAAACCGCTAAGGTGCTCGAAGAGGTGCATCAAACCAGCGAAAATGCCCAATACGACAAGACCCTCACTCAAGGCCGTATTTATTTAGAGCAATCTAACCTACTGATCAAATAACATGGTGACTAGCAGAACACCATATGATGCAGACATTGTTCAAACAACCTAGCAATCCATTACCGCGCTCGCAAATTAGAACCAGCCAAACCTATTTCCCCTTTTTGAATCTCACTCGGCATTACTTATGAGAAGCATTTGCTTTAATATTTTTGCCAAGGAAGTGATTTACTATGCAAACACAAATAAAACTCAAACTCCGCCCATTAGCAAGCGCCCTTTTTCTTAGTAGTGCATTGGGGGCTGTTTTTATACCGGGGCTGGTCGCCCCCGCCTATGCACAAGCACAGACTCAATACCACACGGCTGACATCAAAGCAGGTACGTTAGCGCAGGCTTTGATCAGATGGTCAGAGACCACGGGTCTGAGTTTAAGCTTAAACGCTGAGCTGATAACGGGTAAAACTACACAAGGCTTAAAAGGCGAGTTCAGTGCACAAGAAGGCTTTAAATCGCTTCTTCAAGGTTCAGGCCTGGTCGCTGAACTTAAAGAGCATCACGTTTTAATTCATAGCGCGGCGACACCCGCCAACCATCTTGCACCGATTATGGTGACCTCCGCCACGAAAACCGAGCGCAATATTGATGGCGTGATTGCCTCAGTTGAGGTTATTAGCCGGCAGGATATTGAGAAAACCGGTGCAACCACCTTGCGTGGCGTGCTGTTAAAACAACCGTCACTCACTTTACAGTATGCACGTTTTCCGCACCCCAGTAGTGTGTCCAAGTCGTCCATTTCAATACGGGGTGCGGGAGCTAATGGCACTTTAATTTTGGTTGATGGTAAGCGTTTACCGGGCGAGACGGAAAGCCCTTATGAGATAGACCGTATTCCGGTGGGCATGATTGAGCGCATTGAGATTGTAAAAGGATCGATGTCCACGCTTTACGGTTCGGATGCCATGGGTGGCGTCATTAATATCATTACCAAATCGGTTGATCAGCCCCAGACCAGTCTTAATGTGCAATATGGGCAGAATGGTCAGGGGGATGCGCAGCAAAAAAATATCGCTTTTCATCATTTAGGTAGGCAAGGCCAGTGGGGATACGGTGTTTATGGTTCATTTATTCACAGCACTCCGTTCAAAGTAACCCTACCCTATACTCAGGTCGCAAAAAATCCGCAAAATCATGCGGTTGTTAATGTGCCTGGTGTTTCCGCTGTGTCAGGGCAAGAGGGTGTGACTTATCGTGATGATGCGCAGGTCAATAGTTTAGGTGGTCGTGTGAGTTATGAATTTAATGATCAAACGCGATTAGGCATCGAATTGGGCTGGACAGCTGAAAGCCGCGAAGGCCATTATATCGGCGCGCATCGATTTCCGAATGCCGGCGATCCCGTTATGGTGAATAACACGCCGGTTAAGTCGGTGGATGATAATAATCGTCGCGATGTCGCTATCGACTTAACGCATGATTTTGACCAAAACGCGTTATTGAAGCTAAGAGCTTATACATCACTGTACGAAAAACGTAATGTGACCTCGTCTAAGACGTTTAGCGCCCCAGATAATAAAAAGTTCAGCGCAGACGTCCAAATTGATGCCATTGAGGCCACGGTCAACCTGTTCAATCTGAACAACCATCTGGTTACGTTTGGCGGAGAATACCGTAAAGAAACGCGCCATTCGAGTGCAATTAATCCCGACCCTCAGTCAACTGATTTCATTACCAAGGTTGTAGAGTATAAATCGGTATTTATCCAAGACGAAATTGATTTGGGTCAGGGGTGGAGTGCGAATGTTGGCGCGCGATATGATGACATTTCTAATGCGGATCAAAAAACAACGTTTAAATTAGGAGCGCTGAAGGCCTTAACTGAGCAAACGCGTATTCGCGCCAATTTTTCGCAAGGTTATCGTGCACCGGATATTGCTGAACTTTATGTGGTCGCCCCATATTTTAGAGATGCGCGTCGATTTGGATCAGAGGTCATTTTTGGGCCGAAACAAAATACCTATAGGTTGAAACCTGAAACCTCAGAAACCTTTGAGTTAGCGCTGGCACATACCGGTGAGCGGTTTAAGGGCGAGTTGGTGGCCTTTAGAAACGTGATTCATGACAAGATTGAACTGGTGGCAAAAAACAACGGCGCGCCAAATAAATACTACACCTCTGAAAACCTGGATAAGGTTGAGATAAATGGCCTCGAACTGTCCGGTGCTTATCAATTTAACCCACAATGGGCAATGAGGCTTAACTCCGTTTGGATGAAGCCGATCAATAAAATGACCGATAAAAACCTCACCTATACGCCAGAACTTTCTGCCAGCATGGGCATAGATTACCAGCCTATTGAACCGCTCTCGCTTAACCTGACCGGACGCTATATTGGCGAACAATTTATCGACGAAGCCAATCAACAAAGGTTATCGGGTTATGGGTTAGTGGATGCTGGACTCAGTTATCGCGTTAATAAGCAAATGCGTGTTTATGGCGGTATTCACAACCTAGCAGACCAATCCGTCGATCTGAAAGCCGGTGGTGATGTGGGGCGTTATTTTTATTTAGGCGCAAATTATCAATTCTAGGGGAAACAATATGAAGCATTTTACTTGGCTAGTTATTTTTTTAGCTTTAAATCTAACAACATTAGCGGCTAAAGCCGTAGACACAAAACGGGATCATCTGGTGCTCTCTGGTCCCTTTGCCAGCGTATCCAATCCGCTGATTCATATGGCAGCAACCGGTGCTTTATCCGAGTTTGCGCATGAGGTGAGTTTTAAACCTTGGAGCTCAACTGATCAACTTAAGCTCATGGCAATGGATAAGGCTAACTTTAAGGCCGATTTCGTTGCGATGCCCACTAATGTCGCAGCAAACCTCTATAACCGTGGTGTGGAATTGCAATTAATCAATGTCTCGGTTTGGGGGATTTTATGGATGGTGTCGCGTGAAGATGGCTTAACAACGCTGGCGGATTTCAAGGGCAAGGAGATTGCTATTCCGTTTCGCGCCGATATGCCCGACATTGTGTTTGAAGAGTTAGCGCGTGCGCAAGGTTTAGACCCGAAAAAAGATTTTAAACTGCGCTATGTCGCCAATCCGCTGGATGCGGTGAAGTTGTTAATGTTGCGGCGCGTGGATCATGCACTCTTAGCTGAACCCGCGATTTCAATGGCCTTAAGACGCACCCAAAGCTTTCCTATGAAAGTGGTCGCGCCTGAACTTTATCGCAGTGTCGATTTACAGGCTGAATGGGGGCGTGTATTTGAACAAGCGCCCAAAATTCCGCAAGCTGGCATGGTGGCGCTAAAAAGTGTGAAAGATCAACCCGCATTAGTCGCAGCGTTTTATCAAGCCTACCAAGAATCAACCCAATGGGTTGCCGACAATCCTAAAGAGGCCAGTATTCTGATTGCCAAGTATATTGAGCGCTTAACACCTGAGGCAATCGAAGACTCCTTAAGCTGGGTTAGGATGGAGGTGGTATCGGCGGCAGATGCCAAACAAGATTTGACAAGATTTTTTGACAAGTTGATGGCACACACCCCAGCACTGGTGGGCGAAAAACAGCCAGATGATCATTTTTATTATCAGTATGCGCCCTAATAAACCATGGAATTTTTAATTAAAATCTTAAAAGATTTTCCGCTCTATGTGTGGAGCGGTTGGGCCGCCTTGGCTAGCTTGTTTTTTTTGCTGGCTGCTTGGGATTTTGGTAGCCAGCTCTATGGCAGTTTAACCCTTCCCTCACCCAAAGAAACCTTTGTAGCGCTCTGGCAACTCAGTCTGCAAAGTGATTTTTGGCAGGCATTGAACACCACATTTCAACGCGCCCTCTATGGGCTGTTTATTTCGGTATTGTTTGGTAGCTTGCTTGGCATGTTAGCAGGGGCTTTTGTGAGCACGGCGATACTGAGTAGACCGCTGGTGACGATTGTTATGGGCACACCGGCTATTGCTTGGATTGTGTTAGCGATGATTTGGTTTGGCATGTCTGATCAAAGTGTTATTTTCACCGTCGTGTTAGCCGCCTTACCCATTGTGTTTATCGGTGCTTTGCAAGGCATGCGCACCCTTGAGGGTCAGTACAATGAAATGGCGAAAAGTTTTAAAGTGCCGATTTGGCAAAGAATAACCGATGTGTATTTTCCTCATGTATTGTCTTATCTTTTTCCGGCTTGGATTGGCGCATTAGGTATGAGTTGGAAAATTGTGATTATGGCTGAATTGCTCTCTACTCAGGACGGTATGGGGGGTGCTCTAGCGGTGGCACGCAGTCATTTTGATTCTGCTTTAGCCATGGCGCTCATCATCAGCATGGTGTTGTTATTGTTAATCATTGAGTATGTTTTTTTTGAGCCGATAAAACGCGAGGTGGAAAGTTGGCGATCATGATGGTTAATCACCTCAGTCATGACTATGGGCCGGTGAATGTTTTAAAAGATATTAATTTTCAATTGCAGGCCGGACGCGTCTTATCGGTAGTTGGCCCCAGTGGTTGTGGTAAAACGACGCTATTACACCTGTGCGCAGGACTGATTGATTGTTCGGCTGGCAAAATACAAAATGGCTTTAAACATCAAGCCTTTGCCTTTCAGGAGCCACGTTTATTGCCTTGGACACACGCACTCAACAATATTGCATTCAGTTTAAAATCAAAAGGCCTAGCCAAAGCTGAACGCCTTCAAAAAGCAAAACAAATGGGTTATGCCTTTGGTTTAACGGAATCGGACTTGTATAAATTTCCCAAGGATTTGAGTGGCGGAATGAAGCAACGGGTTTCGTTTGCCCGCGCGCTTGTTGTTGAGCCTGATTTACTGTTTTTGGATGAACCCTTTTCTGCTTTAGATATGGGGCTAAAGCAAGCCTTACATCAACGGCTGATAGATGAAGTTGAGCAACGCCATGTCGCGATTTTATTTATCACGCATGACCTCGCTGAGGCCATTAAGCTCAGCCACGAAGTGCTTGTTCTTGCTTCTGAACCCGGTCGTATTATTAAGCATCTGGTTTTAGAGCGCCCCCTTAACAAACGCGATCATGACTATATCTACCAACAAACCCAATCATTGATTCAAGACCCCTTAGTGCAACAGGTTTTTGACCTGACGCTAAGAATTAAATAGGAAGCTCACTACACCATGACCGCTGAACAACGCGAAACACGCGAAACACGCCATTACCATGCCTATCCTCAAGGCGCTATTCCGGCTTTTTTAGCTTACGGCTTTCGTCCGTTTTTTCTACTCGCACCGATTTATTTAGTCATCAATATGTTGCTTTGGAGCGCTATGTGGGCGGGGCTTTTTACACTAAACTTTACCGGAAACTGGCTGGAATGGCATATTTATGAACTGCTGTTTGGTGTGACCAGCGCTATGATGATTGGTTTTATTCTTACCGCTGTGCCAGAGCTCATGGACGAGGTAATGCCTATTGTCGGCAAACCTTTATTGGGTTTGGTGTTGCTTTGGATTCTAGGTCGAGTCAGTTTTTGGCTAATGGATTGGCTGGGAGTGTTGTGGGTGGCGCTAACCAATATCCCGCTTTTGCTGATTGTAGTAGGGCTCGTTGTCAAACCGATTTTGGCCGATCCTCTAAAGCGCCAATATAGTTTGTTAGCGATGTTTATGCTGGTTAGTGTGACCCAAACGCTTTATTTTGCGGCCAAACTAAATGTGCTGGCACTGGATAGTTTTATGTTGCTCAAACTTTCGGTAGGCGTGTTTATGATGTTGGTATTGGTCGCTGTTAGGTTAATTACGATGCGCGGGATTAATGAGTGGATGGAACAAAAAGGTATAGATGATGTATTTTATGCCCGCAAGCCTTTTTACAATATTGCCATCTTAGCCGTTTTTATCTATTCCATCGCAGAGTATTTAGTACCTAACAACAGTCTATTGGTTTGGTTAGCCTTTGCGGCTATGGCGGGCATTTTAAGTACCCTAAGTGATTTTTTTAACACCGACACCTCTATTGTGACGCGCCCATTTATTTGGCCTCTGTTTATGATTTTGGTGTTGCTGGCGACAGGTTATGGGCTAATCGGTTTTAGCGGACTACTTAATGAATTTGTCGCACTAAACCATTTTCGCCACTTATTAACCATGGGGGCATTGGGGCTGGCTTATTATGTCGTGTTGGTGATTGTGGTTCATACCCATACCGGGCGCGAGCTAATCGACAATAACTGGATTGGATTTGGCGGGTTGCTTATTTTATTCGCCACCGTGTTACGATCCATCGCGATACCGATTTGGCCTGAATACACCGCCCAGCTCTATAGTCTTAGTGCACTGGTCTGGGCACTGCCCTATTTAGGCTTTGTGATTCTATTTCACCGCTGGTTACTCACGCCCAGAGTGGATGGCCTAAAAGGGTAGGGCTACATTAACCCACCTAATGACGCATAGGTATCATTTATAAAACCACATACCTTAGCGCTCAATCGATCAAAATCATAAATATTTTCCATGTATTTGATCGTGACTACAAGCACCATGATAGCCAACAATAATCTTATAAGCGGTTCTTGTATTAGCAATTGATAAAGCAATCTAATAAATTTCATTAACTAGCCCTTAGCGATTAACTGCCAAGCGCGCCAACGTGGCTGCTCTAATCGGGCATTTAAACTGTTTGCAATCATATGTAAAGTTTTTGTTAGCTGATCTAATGGGTAGCGGCCAAGTAGACGCTTGTTTTGTATGGTTCTATCCACCCGAATTGTTTGCCGATGGTAACGACTTAGCTCGTGTATTACCCGTTGCAACGGCCAGTTATCAACGACAAGCACCCCTTTTAACCAACTTTGTCGATAGGCCTCAACCGGCTGAACAATACCTGTTTGCCTCGCGTTAAACCCAACCTGCTGATTAGCTTGTATTCGATACTGCTCACCGGTTGCACGATGTTGCAAAACCAACTCACCCGCAAAGACCGCTAGGCTACTATTTTTATGCTGATGGCTGATACTAAAAGCCAAATTGCGTGACGATTGTTTTAAAACCTGAACATATGGATGATGCACATCAACCAGGCCTGGTTGATGTGCATCACGGTATTGATAATAAATTTCACCCCTCAATAGGGTGAGCTCTGCATGATGTATTGTTTGTTGAAGATTGATCGCACTGTTGGTGTTCAACCAAAGATGACCACCCTGTGCCAAGGCTAATTCTTGTCGTTCGCCGACAGAGGTTCTAAAGTCCGCCCCCCATCTGGCTATTTGCTGTACCAATTCTTGATCTAAATTAGCTTGATAAACCCCCCAGCCACCGAGTGTAGTCAAACCACCTAAAGCAAATAATGATAAGACTTGTCGCCGTCCGAGCTGAGCGTGGTTAGAGTTCTGGGCTAAGCTTTGATCAACAATCTCAGCCGAAGGCAAGACACTACATCGAAGGTTAAAATCCTCAATACGCTGCCAAGCCTGTTTATTTTCAACCGATTCGCCTAACCAACCCAACCAGGCCTGCTTGTCCTTTTCGGGTACTGGATGCGCTAATAATAGCGCGTACCATTCGCACGCTTGTTGTAAAGGAATCTGATTCGTTTTAGATGATTTCAACATGTTATGACTCTTAGTGAATATCTACCCTTCCAAATCGACCTGTAAACACGCAAACAAGGCCTTAGCCACATCCGACTTGATTGTTCGCTCAGTAACTTGATAAAGTTGTGCCAACTCTCGATACTTCACACCATCAAGCTGAACTTTCAAAAAAACCTCTCGCGTCCGCGCAGGTAATCTCTTCAGGGCTTTGTCAATTAAAAGCAAGGCCTCCAGCATTTCATAACGCGTTTGTTCGCACAAGGTTTGTGCTACAGGGTAGGATTCAAGCGTTGCAAGATAAGCCTGCTCTATATCTTTTCGACGCCAGTAATCAACCATCAGTCCTTTGGCTATCTGAGTCAAATAGCCGCGCGGTCGCTGAAAATTATTAGACACTTGAGACCTGCGCAACAAACGCTCAAAAGTATCCTGCATTAAATCGGCTGCTAACACGGGGCAACTCACCTTACGAGTTAGCCATGTCCGCAACCATTGATGGTTATCAAAATAAAGCTGTTCGATTGACTGAGTCATAACCATCACTCACAACATCGTCTTATAGATTTCAACGACCTTTTGCCATTGATCAGGCTTGAGTAAATTTCGCATATTATCAGCGCAGGCCATGGACTTTGCTTCCATTTCGCGGCGTACAGATAGAAGACGATCGTAAATCGGTGTCAGTTGCTGCTTGGTTTGACCCTCTAACGATTTACGGGTAATTTCTCGCTCTAGCTCGTGCACCTCTTCAAACAGGATAGACCAGTCGTTCATATTAGTTATTCGCCATTGATCCAGTGCCTTGTCCTGCTCTGGCATTAGGCCTAATTTGTCAGGATGCATAATAACCACCAGCATGTATTTTGGGAAAGGACTCACTCGTATAAATGTTTTCGCTTCCATCGAACCCGATGCGGGTTGAGTGATTTGGCGGCGCTGTTGATAAATTTCCATTAACTGCAGCCACTGCTCTGGGTTCAAAACCGAGCGAACATTCTTAGTGCAACGAGATTTAACCTTAATCAATTCAGATTGCGAAACTAAAAGATCATGGCTTAGGCGATCAATTAACTCGCCCCGGTCCTCTTCCAACGAAAGGTCGTGCAGTTGTTTTCTAAGCATGAGCACATCCTGCGTTAACTGTTGCTGATTGACTTGGTTTTGCTTACGCCACTGTGAAAGTGCCTGCAATTGTTCCGAATCAAGCGCTAAAACCTCTCGGTTATTCATTAACAACATCATTAAATTTGGCATGGGTGAAGCCATCATCGCTTTTTGCATATCCAAAGACTTAGCTTGCAAGCCTGCTGGAAGCAGCAAAATACACAAACACAAAAGAGGGGAAACTACACGCAACATAATATAAACCCTATATGACATAAAAAATAACAAAAAACTATTGATAACTATTATCGTTATTGTTACTATGTTTTTCAAGCCTTAATTGGCTATATAACGAAAATAATAGTTATCTATACTGTGGAGCAACAAAATGCAAAGAAGAACCTTTTTAAAAGCAAGCGCCTTAACCTTGCTGCTTGCAAGTCCTTATGCGATAGCAGGCGAAACCCATGTTGTAAAAATGCTTAATGCTGGAGCCGACGGCATTATGGTCTATGAACCTGCATTCTTAAAAATCAATATCGGTGACACCGTTCACTTTCAAGACACCACACCGGGTCATAATGCCGTCAGCGAAATAACGCCCTCTGGTGAAAAATGGGAAGTTGGTTACACTGGTGGCAAGCTCACCTTTACAGACGAAGGCGTTCATCTCTATTACTGCACACCGCACAAAATGATGGGTATGTATGGCGTCATTCAAGTTGGTGAAGCGCTCAACAAAGACCATGTATTAGCCGAAGCCAAAAAAATCGCTTCAGGCATTCCTTTAAATGGAGATCGCTTAGAACGTTATGTCAATCAAGCTAACTAATTAGGTACTCGCTGCGACCGCCTTAAATTCGTTTAGGACGGTCATGGGGAGTTCCTGCCGAAATTTGGCTAGGGTTCATCCTCGAGATAAAAGTATCATCACGCACTCTCCTAAATTTCATCAATTGATACTTTTATTTAAACCCACTAACCCCGCTCTATAGAAATAATAGTGCGGGGTTTTTTTGTGCAAGACTAATAACTATACCCAGAACAAAAAAAGGCAGCCAAAAGGCTGCCGAGTTAAGGACTAAAGAGACATAAACAAACAATAAAGCGATAGTTATTGGTCGCTAGTGCTTAGCTGGCGAGGTACGCACCTAAAAGCATCGTTACAAACGAAAACACTAAACAGGCAACGACAATGCTTTGCGTCGCGCCGTCTAACTTGTTTAAATTCGCATTCATAACCTAACTCCAAATAATAAAGCTGACTACTTGATCACGATTTCTATTATACACATACAGCTAATCTAATCAATAACTATTTTCATTTATTTTAACTATTATTTACAACCAGGCCTGGCAAAACGCCAAATGAACTATTTTTGGGGCTACAAGTGGACTTGCTTGTAGCGTAAATTTAAATTACGGTTACTACTTAAAACCGCGAAAGTTTGGTATATTTCATCTATTAAATTACTGATAAATGACTAGCGTATTTTAGGATGGACTGATGCTCCTTTCATTTCAAGACATAAAAAATCGCGCCCATAAGTTTGTGCAAGATTATACCCATGCCGTTAAGGAAAACGCCGAATCGCAGAGTTTTTTAAATGCCTTTTTGAAATATTTGGTGTTAACCGCCTCCGCGTCGCTAGCTTCGAACTGCCGGTTAAAACTGACGACAAAGGCACCAATCGCAAGGTTTCAAAACCCCGCTAGAAAGAGTCAACCACCTGTTTCAACGCTATGCCCAACTTACCGAGGATAAATAATATGACAGGCTTTCCGGAAGTACAAAACCTAGAGGATGTTCAAACATTGCGAGAAACCCATAGTCTTGAATGTAAGTTAGCAACAGGTAAAGATGGTAAAGGCAACCTACCCAATGATTTTTGGGAAACCTATTCTGCCATGGCCAACACCTATGGAGGGATAGTTTTACTAGGCATCAAAGAACAAAAAGGGCGGTTTTCTGTCGTCGGCCTAGAGAACCTTGAAACGGTTCATAAGCAAGTTGTTGATACGGTCAATAATCGTCAAAAAGTCAGTGTGAACATTTTAAATAACCACTGCATTGCAGAACTAAAAATTGATGGAAAACGCATATTAAAAATTACCATTCCACAAGCACAGCGCACACAAAAACCGGTGTATTTAAATAACCAACCCTTTGGAAATTGCTACCGACGTTTTAATGAAGCCAATCAACGCATGTCAGATGAAGAGATCAAACGCGCACTATCAGAACAAGTTAATGAAACCCAGGACAATCGCATCTTAATCGGTTACGAAATCCATGACTTGTCAGGCGAGTCGTTACGAGATTATCGCCAAATGTTTTCTGTCCGCCAGCCAACACATCCTTTTAATAAACTGGATGACCTTGCTTTTCTTGAGCGCATTGGCGGCTGGAGTCGCAATCGAGAAACGGGCGAATCAGGTCTTACCGTTGCAGGATTGCTCATGTTTGGGCAGGATTATTTAATTAGAGGTATTTTTCCGTATTACCAATTGGATTACCAAGAGCGACCCGAAGCCAAAACTGAACAAAGATGGGTGGATCGCGTGACTTTAGATGGCACTTGGGCGGGAAACTTATTTGAGTTTTATCAATTGGTTTACCAAAAATTAAAACAGGGGTTAAAAACGCCCTTTGAAATTAAAGATGGCATTCGCCAAGAAAACACGGCGTTACATGAAGTCGTGCGAGAAGGCTTGTGCAATGTATTGGTTCATGCAGACTATAAAGGCAGAGCCTCGGTTTTAATTGTGAAACGACCTGATTTAATTGGCTTTAGAAATCCTGGATTAATGCGCGTACCTATTGAAGAGGCTATAAAAGGTGGCCATCCCGACTGCCGAAACCGTCATCTTCATCAAATGTTTGCCTTTATTGGGGTTGGTGAAAAATCCGGTACGGGTTTACCCAAAGTCTATGAAAACTGTAAACAGCTACACTGGAAAAAACCTCAGCTTGGACTGGCTACAATCCTTCGTACACAAAGACACGTTAAAATGTGACTGAAATACGAGGAATGGAACATGACAATCAAACACCCAAAACGCTATGACGACCAACTCAAGCAACAAGCGATTGAAATGGCGCTTGAAGGGTCAAAAACGATTGCGCAAATAGCGCGCGATTTAGACATCAAAGACAACACGCTTTATGGCTGGGTTGACAAATACCGTCGCGCCAATAAAGACAACGATTCAACGAAGCCTGTTGTGGATAAACCGATTGACCTAGCAGCAGAGAATCGCCGGCTCAAACGTGAATTAAAAACGGCCTTGGAGGATGTTGAACTGCTAAAAAAAGCGGCGGCGTACTTTGCGGTACACAACTAGCAAAGTACGCCTGGATTGATACACACAAAGCGGATTACAGTGTCTGTCGTCTGTGCCGATTGATCGGGATCAAGCGAAGCAGCTACACCAGCCATTTACAAAATCAGTCACAGCGTGAGCAAAGACAGGCGCACCAAGCACACAAGCAGACGCAACTCGACCAACACATTAGTGAACTGGTTGAACACTATCGCCAAACAATTGGCGCACGGCGCATTAAGACCGCGCTCAAACGCGAGCATAAGCTGGAAGTCAGTCGCCGGCGCATCATCGAGCGTATGAAAGCGCTAGGGCTAAACGTCGTCACACGCCAGCGTTACCGTAATCGCAATGTAGCCCATATTGACGATGGCCGGATTGCCGCCAATGCACTCAAACGTCAATTTGATGTCAAAGGCCCCAATCAAAAATGGGTCGCCGACATCAGTTACATTCGCACGCTTGAAGGCTGGCAATACCTAGCGGTGTTTATAGACCTGTATTCACGCCGTGTGGTCGGCTGGGCCATGGACAGCCGAATGGATGCCCAACTGGTCAAAAGAGCGTTATTGAGAGCACTGTGGAACCGAAAACCCACACGCGGGTTGATTATCCACACCGACCAAGGCAGCCAGTTTGTGTCGAAAGCTTATCGAAGCCTGCTCAAGCACTGGGGAATTAAACCCAGCATGAGCCGGCGCGGGAATTGCTGGGATAACGCGGTAGTGGAAAGCTTTTTTGCCAGCCTGAAAAAAGAACGCGTCTATCGCACAACGTACACCACAGGCAAACAAGCGTTACACGATGTGTCCGATTATATTGGCTGGTACAACCACCAAAGAATGCACAGCACGAATGATCATTACTCGCCCGTAGCGTATGAAAATCAATGGATCAGGGCTATGCAGGTGCTAGATAAAAAATGGGCGTCTTTGTGTACGAAAAAGGGTTGACAATCCAGCTTGAAGAGTTGCTCAGCCCTTCTGAGCAAACCCAACTACGCCTTTGGATGACAGATTTACTTCCACAAGGTGCAATGGCAACACTTTCGCAGCATTTTGGGTTGGCGTTTTCACAGCTTGGGTATTTAGGGCAGCTAGCCTTAGGGATTGCCTTAACCGAAACAGTGGTCACCCATGAGCGATTGTTAGAACTATCATCAGAACATCCTGCCGATATTAGCAAGGCACTTTCAAGTTTAGTGGAAAAGAGTTGGTTGACTCAGTCGGGGCATAGTCGAGGAGCAGCTTATCATTTAACCGCTATTGATAACTTTCTGCCCAAAACAGAAGATTTATTTGGGTCACCCCCAAGCTTGAATGCTAATCCCCCAAGCTTGAATGCTAATCCCCCAAGCTTGAATGCTAATCCCCCAAGCTTGAATGCTAATCCCCCAAGCTTAGTTTTTACAAGAGACGAACATGGGCGTTTAATATCAAATCATGCCTTTCACAAATACCACTTTGTTGACAATCTTGACATGCTGTCCGACCTCTATAAACAACAATTATTTAGCATAGCAGACCTGCCTAGATACAAGAAAAAAGTAACAAAAGAAACTTTAAACTCCATTATTTTAGAGTTGTGTCAAGGCCAATATGTATCTATTGCTGTGTTAGCAGATATAGTGAATCGCTCAACAGAGCTGCTTAGAAAAAATTACTTACCCTTGTTGTTAAAAGAACGAAAGCTCGAATTAGCTTTTCCAACTGAGCGTAATTCACCTAAACAGGCTTATACCGCCACCCTCACCCAGAGTAAAGTAGATTCTTAAACCCCGCAGGAGCTCATCAACCACCTGTTTCAACGCTATGCCCAACTCAGCGCTAAACCATAATGAAATAGTGTCAACTGACCCAAGGTGAACGATACCAGATTCGCGCCCTCTTGAAAGAGGGATTTACACCGCTCGCGCTCAACGACAAGCCAAGAAACAGTTTACCCATTTACCTATCGCGATAAAGCGCAGGGTGGCGACCTACATAGCCTTTTTTAAGCGGTTACTAGCAAAACCTAGTTAAAATCTTCTGGGTCGTAACCCAAGTTAGGGGCGAGCCATTTTTCAGCCTCAGCAATCGTCCAGCCTTTGCGGTGCGCATAGTCTTCGGCTTGATCACGGCCGATTGAACCGACACCAAAATACTTGCTTTGCGGATGGGCATAATACCAGCCTGATACTGCCGCGGTGGGGGTCATGGCATAGCTGGAGGTCAGCTCCAAGCCAATTTCTTCATCCGGTTTTAGCAAGTCCCATAGCGTGCCTTTTTCGGAGTGCTCTGGGTTGGCGGGATAACCGGGTGCTGGGCGAATGCCTTGGTATTTCTCTTTGATGAGTTCCTCATTGGTGAGGTTTTCATCTTTCGCATAACCCCAAAACTCTTTGCGAACTAGCTCGTGCATATGCTCAGCCAGTGCTTCGGCTAAACGGTCTGCGAGGGCTTTAATCATAATCGAGTGATAGTCATCATGCTCGGCTTCAAAGCGCGCAATATGCTCATCAATGCCAATGCCTGCCGTCACCGCAAAGGCGCCAATGTAATCCTCAAGCACCAGGCCTGGTTGGTTTTTCAAGGCTTTGGGCGCAATGTAATCGCTTAAACATTGATTATATTGCCCCGCCTTTTTCTCCGCCTGTTGGCGCAGGTTGTGTAGGCGACAAAGTTGTGTCGTGCGTGTTTCGTCAGTATAAAGCTCAATATCATCGCCAACAGCGTTCGCCGGATAAAACCCGATTACCGCACGAGCGGTGAGCCATTTTTTGTCAATAATTTGCTGCAACATGGTTTTTGCATCGGCAAACACCTTCTTCGCTTCTTCGCCAACAATCTTGTCGTCTAAAATGCGTGGATAGAGGCCGTGCAAATCCCAAGACTGGAAGAACGGCGACCAATCAATCCGGGGCACCAAATCAGCGAGCTCGATATGGTCGAATACTTTTTTACCCAAAAAACTCGGTTTGGGCGGGGTGTAGTCTGTCCAGTCTACAGGGATCGGGTTTTCACGCGCTTTGTTCAGCGGCGTGCGTTTGACTTGTTTAGCGCGTGCTTTGCGCTCTTCACGTAACTGCACATATTCTTCACGAATTTTAGCGGCAAAGGCGGCTTTGAGGTCATTGGAGATCAAGCTTTGCGCCACACCCACGGCCCGCGACGCATCTTTTACATACACCACCGGATGATCATATTGCGGTTCGATTTTCACCGCCGTATGGGCTTTCGAGGTGGTCGCACCGCCAATTAACAGCGGAATCGACATACCACGGCGTTGCATTTCTTTGGCCACATGCACCATTTCTTCGAGTGAGGGGGTGATGAGACCTGACAAGCCAATCACATTCGCGCCTTCAGCTAATGCGGTGTCCAAAATTTTCTCCGCCGGTACCATCACCCCCAGATCAATCACCTCAAAGTTATTACACTGCAACACCACGCCGACAATGTTTTTGCCGATGTCATGCACATCACCTTTCACCGTTGCCATCACAATCTTACCCTTAGCTTGGCCTGAGGCTTTTTCATCTTCTAGGAAGGGTTGTAGATAAGCCACCGCGCGTTTCATCACCCGCGCGGATTTCACCACCTGTGGCAAGAACATTTTGCCCGCGCCAAATAAATCGCCGACCACGTTCATGCCGTCCATTAACGGCCCCTCAATCACTTGAAGCGGTGAGCCGAGGGTGGTGCGGGCTTCTTCGGTATCGGCTTCGATAAAGTCGGTAATGCCTTTAACCAGCGAGTGTTCCAAGCGTTTTTCTACACTAGCATCACGCCATGCAATATCGGACTCTTTACTTTGCACCGAACCATCGCCACGGAATTTTTCAGCCACCTCCAGTAAACGATCAGCCGCGCCATCATCCTTATTCAAAACCACATCTTCAACCGCTTGCTTCAGTTCTGGATCAAGGTCGTCATACACCGCCATTTGTGAGGCGTTAACGATGCCCATATCCATGCCTTTTTGAATCGCATAATAGAGGAAAACCGAGTGAATCGCTTCGCGCACCGGATTATTGCCACGGAAAGAGAAGGATACGTTAGACACCCCGCCTGAAATTAACGCATGGGGCAGATGGTTTTTAATCCACTCCACCGCGTTAATAAAATCCATCGCATAGTTATTGTGCTCATCAATACCCGTCGCAATGGCAAAAATATTCGGGTCGAAAATAATGTCTTCGGGCGGGAAGCCATTCGCCACCAACAAGTCATAGGAACGTTGACAAATTTCTTTTTTGCGCGCAAAGGTATCGGCTTGGCCATCCTCATCAAACGCCATCACAATCGTCGCCGCGCCATAACGCTGAATTAATTTAGCTTGAGCGAGGAAGTTTTCTTCGCCTTCTTTCAAGGAAATGGAGTTAACAATGCCTTTGCCTTGAATGCATTTTAAACCCGCCTCAATCGCCTCCCATTTTGATGAGTCAATCATCACCGGTACCCGTGCCGCATCGGGTTCGCCGGCCATCATATTTAAAAAACGCGTCATACAGGCTTTAGCATCCAACATGCCTTCGTCCATATTAACGTCAATAATTTGCGCGCCGTCGTTAACCTGCTTGACCGCGATTTCAACCGCTTGCTCGTAGTTATCCTCAATAATCAAACGCTTAAACAAGGCCGAGCCGGTGACGTTATTGCGCTCACCGACGTTTACAAACAAAGTGGATTGATCAATCGTCATCGGCTCAAGCCCAGACAAACGGCAGGCTACTTTAATCTTAGGGATGGTGCGTTGAGGATGAGCCTGCGCCGCCTTTGCCATGGCTTCGACATGCTCAGGAGTGGTACCGCAACAGCCACCAATAATATTTAGCCAGCCACTTTCAGCCCAGGTTTGTACTTCAGCGGCCATTTGCTCAGGGGTTTCATCATACTCACCAAACTCATTCGGCAGGCCGGCATTCGGGTGAACCGACACATAGGTTTCACAAATGCGGCTGAGTTCTTCAACATAAGGGCGCAGTTCAGCTGGGCCAAGCGCACAGTTTAGGCCAATACTTAAAGGCTGGGCATGGCGCACCGCGTTATAAAACGCTTCGGTTGTTTGCCCCGACAAGGTTCGGCCAGACGCATCGGTAATTGTGCCCGAAATCATAATCGGCACCTCTTCGCCCAGCGCATCTTCTACCTGCTTAACCGCGAAAATCGCGGCTTTGGCGTTTAAGGTATCAAAAATAGTTTCAATTAAGATGACATCCGCGCCACCTTCTAATAGCGCATTCGTCGCCTGAATATAGGCTTCGACCAATTCATCAAAATGGGTGTTGCGAAAGCCCGGGTCGTTCACATCCGGTGAAATCGAAGCGGTGCGATTGGTTGGGCCGAGCACCCCGGCGACAAAACGCGGCTTGCCATCTTCTTGCTCCGCGATATCGCAGGCCTGGCGGGCCACCTGCGCGGCGCAAAAATTAATATCATAAACCTGGTCTTGCATATCGTAATCGGCTTGTGCAATGGTGGTGGCGTTAAACGAGTTGGTTTCGAGAATATCCACGCCCTGGCGCAAAAAGCTTAAATGAATGTCACAAATCGCCTCAGGTTTGGTAATGACCAAGATGTCATTGTTGCCCTTGATATCCATGTGAAAGTGTGCAAACCGCTCGCCACGAAAATCCTCTTCCGACAGATTTAAACCCTGAATCATCGTGCCCATTGCACCATCGAGCACTAGCACACGTTCAGTGAGTAATTGTTTTAAAAAGCCAATCCGTTGCAGACGATTCATAGCAAAATCCATTTATTGTTCAATCCAAAGTCAGCTATTTTAGCGCAAATTCAACGGAAAAACCGATTCTAGCGAGCAGAACTAGCCAAGATTCACCAAATTCACCCATGCAGCAACCAGACAACACAATTCATTCTTATTTCATCGAACCCAACTTGCTACAAAGGTAAAAGGATAAATAACCCCCCAAAGGAGTAACGATGTCTGAGTGGTTGGTTTCTACGAATCTGGATGGTACTTTATTGCGTTTGATGCTGAAATGAATGGCTTAACCCTTGATCGTCATCAAGAGGAGCAGGCGGTTGAGTTGGATAATGCGTAACAGGATCAGCAAGGGGTAAATAAAATGAGCGAACAAATTTTTGAGAGAATTAAACAGCGCCTGCTGGATAAAAAACCCTATTCGCTCAATCAACAGCCACTCAGCCTGCAACCCTACCAAGTGCTATGGCTCATGCCCGCAGCCGTCGATAGCGTCAGCCCGCTTTGGGCAATGCAAACGGACTAGACCTCTAAAAATGCTTTAAAAGTATCACTCTAAGATGTATACTTTTGTTTAGTTTTAATGGGAAGACTTGTGAAAATCTATAAAAATGCTTGGTTTGAGCGCTTTGCTAAACGAGAAAAGATTACAAATCAAATGCTTATCAAAGCGATTAAGCAGGCTTTTAAAGCCATGGCCGATAAAGTATTGGCTCTTGACGCTGAACAAATTCAACAGCTAATGGCTATCAATCAAATTTTTGAGGTTAAGTAGAATGACACAGGCATATAAGACAGATGCATTAGCGGCTATTCATGAAACAATGGAGGCTTTACATCAGGTCGGCGCGGTTGATAAGCAAACGATGCGTGATTTTGATGCACGTTGTTTAGCTCCTCTGCGCCTATATTCACCTGAAGAAATTAAGGCCTTACGTAGCAAATATAAGGTTTCACAACCCGTGTTAGCACGCTATTTAAATGTAACCAAAAACTCGGTTTCGGAATGGGAGCGAGGCATAAAAAAACCCAGTGGCGCAGTATTGCGTTTGCTCACTATTTTGGATAAAAAAGGGCTGGATGTGTTTGCCTGATATTAGGTTTTAAACAAACGCAATGCGCTGTAAAGGGTGTTTTCTAGCCATTGGGGGGTGTGTTGCATCGCGGTATGTTCGTCCACGATGCCTGGTTCACACAAGGCTTCAAGTGCGCTCGCCTTCGCCAGTAAATCAAAACCGCTTTGTGTTTGGGCATTTAGCACACCGATAAATCCACCCGCCATACCGCCCGCCGCACCCGCCATCGTTAGTCGCACTGCCGCCTAAGCCTAAAATAATGCGCTGCGCCCCCAGGTTGATGGCCGCCTGAATCACCAGGCCTGTGCCAAAACTACTGGCATTGAGTGGATCACGCTCATCGCCAGCGAGTAAAGGCAAGCCGGATGCCTGCGCCATTTCGATGATCGCGGTTTGGCTGGCTGCTTGCCAAGCGAAGTCGGCTTGTATCGCCCGACCTAAGGGGTCGAGTGTTTCTATGCTAACTCGCTTTGCCAAACCTGCATAGACAAATGCATCCACAAAGCCCTCGCCGCCATCCGACAACGGACGTTGAATAACCCGAACTTCAGGCCAATGGCTTGCAATTACTCGGGCGGCAATCTGGCAAAACGCAATTGCGCTAATCGAGCCTTTAAAACTATCCGGTGCAATCAAAATCTGTTTCATCGGTTAGCCCTCCATCCGGTTGGTTTTGGTTTCAAACTGTCAGATAAACCTTTACTTAATCCCTCGTTTAGCATGATGTTTTTGCTAACGCCCAGGCTTCGACAACCAGGCCTGGTTGCTCATGGGTTAGGGTAGCGCCAGCGGATTGCATCGTGCTACCCGTGGTGATCACATCATCAACCAACGCCACCCTAGTGAACCCACGCAAGCTTTCAGGTTCAAAAGCAAAGGCCGCTTTTAAATTCTGCCGCCTTTGCTGGGCGTTTAAATGGGTTTGGCTCAGCCCTGCTTTAGGCCGACTCAACGCATTAATAACCGGCAAATCAAGTGGTTTGCTCAACATTCGTGCGAGTTCTAACGCTTGATTATAGCCGCGTTCGCGTAAACGTGAACGATGAAGCGGGATCGGGACCAATGCCTCAATCCCCGCTGCGTCAAACGATTGTGCCATCAACTCAGCAAACAGTCGCGTTAAATGGAGCTGCCGACCATATTTAAGCTGATGCACCAAATCACGTAGTTCCTGCTCAAATAAAAAAGCAACCTGCGTTCGGCTAAACGCGGGTGGGGTGCTCAAACACCGTCCACAGACTAAGCCCTTTGGACTGATTTCTGCGCAGCGCGGACATAACGCAAGCTGGGGGCGCCACTTTTCCACCAAATGCGCTGCAATATCCCAGCGCTCGGTCAGCTTATCCGTCACCACACAGCGGGGCGGAAAAATCCAGCGTTCAAGCCAATGCATCTGCTCACACCTAGTCAATACGTTGGGGTTATAATAACCAACAATTGACTCAAGGAAAACAAAATATGAAGCAACTCGGAGAACTTCGCCACGACTGGACTTTGGCTCAAATCAAAGCCATTATGGAACAACCCTTCAATGATTTGATGTTCCAAGCCCACACGGTGCATCGGATGTACTTCGAGCCTAACGAAGTGCAGATCAGCACCCTGGTTAATATTAAATCCGGTGGCTGTGCCGAGGACTGCTCCTATTGCTCACAAAGCGCGCGCTACGACACAGGCCTAGAAAAACAAAAAATGATGGCGGTGCAAGAAGTGCTCGACAAAGCCATGCAAGCCAAAGCCAAAGGCGCAACCCGACTTTGTATGGGCGCGGCTTGGCGCAACCCAAACAAAAAAGATTTTCCGGTTGTATTGGAAATGGTCAAGGTCGTGCGCGACCTCGGCATGGAAACCTGCATGACCTTAGGTATGCTGGATGACGAACAGGTTCAACAGCTCAAACAAGCAGGCCTGGACTACTATAACCACAACCTCGACACCTCCGAAGCCTACTACTCAAAAGTCATCACCACTCGCACCTTCCAAGATCGGCTTGACACCATCGACAAGGTGCAACAAGCCGGCATCAACGTGTGTTCCGGAGGCATTATCGGCATGGGCGAACAACACATTGACCGCGCTGAACTACTGCGCACCTTCGCAACCATGAGCCAACATCCTGGTTCGGTGCCGATTAATCTGCTGGTGCCGATTGAAGGCACGCCCCTTGAAACTATGCGCGGCCAAACCGACCCATTCGAGTTTATTCGAGTAATTGCTACCGCGAGAATTCTAATGCCCAAGTCCTATGTGCGCTTATCAGCAGGGCGGATGGAGCTGAACGAACAAGCCCAGGCCTGGTGCTTTTTTGCCGGCGCTAACTCTATTTTCTACGGTGATAAACTGCTCACCACCGACAACCCTGAAGCGGATCACGATCATCAGTTATTCAAGAAGCTGGGATTAACTATGCAAGCTCAAACCAAAGCGCACCTCGAAGACGCGCATGAACAAACCGCCTAGATGCCCAAATCTTCAAAAGGAAACCATTCATGCTGAGCCAAATCAAAAACCAATTTAACCACCCAAACCTGCGTTTTTACCAACAAGACCAATTGGTTATGGTTGAACTTAAAAACGCCTACGGCCAAGCTACGCTGACCACCCACGGAGCCACGCTGCTAAGCTACATACCGCAAGGCGGCGAAGACCTGCTGTATGTATCACCAACCGCTGTCTATGATGGCACCAAACCCGTACGTGGTGGCGTGCCGGTATGCTGGCCTTGGTTTGGTGCCCACCCAACCGAATCTAATCAAAAAGCCCACGGCATAGCGCGTTATGAGCTGTGGCAAGTCGAAGCTGTGTGTTCTGTCGGTGAGGCGACCCAAGTCACCCTTTGCCTCACACCGAATGCTAACACCCAAAAAGCCTGGCCGCATGATTTTAAACTCAGCCTGATCGTTACACTAGGCGAAAAACTAGACGTCGAACTCAAAGGCGAAAATCGTAGCCAACAAGATTGGACCGTATCGGAAGCGCTTCACAGCTATTTCCGTGTCGCCCAAGCACCAGGCCTGGTTGTGAAAGGCTTAGAAGGCGCGAGCTATTTTGACAAAAACCGTGACTTTGCCGAGTTTACCCAACTAGATACCCTTGCGGTTCAAGCACCGATGGATTGCGTGTACGTTGATCATGCTGGCGGTGTTGAAATACAGGACCAAGGTCGCACAATCATCATGGAAAAGCAAAACAGCGCCAGCACGATTGTCTGGAATCCAGGCGAGCAGGGCGCGAAAGGCTTTGCGGATATGCCCGATGCAGACTACCAAACCATGGTTTGCGTCGAAGCGGGTAATGCATTGCAAAATAGCTATAGCCTGGCCGCAGGCCAAACCCACAGCCTAAAAATGACGCTATCCGCTAGCAAGGAGTAAGAAAAAATGCAATGGCTTGTTTTGCCGTTCCTGCTGTTTGCTAGCCTGGCAAGCCAAGCAAAAACGCCTCTGCCGCTAGAAGGCAGCTGGACTTGTCCATCGACGCTAGCGATTTCGATGCTGGGTCAGCCGATTGAGGTCACGCTCAACAGCCAAAACCTATTAACCCAACAAGGCCGTTTTGCCTCGCGTGGACAAGCCAGTGTTAACCTTGGTTTTATGCGCCCAACGGTCAACGCCCAAAGCCAAGGTCGTTGGCAGCGTGAGGGTGAGCACCTTATTCTAGAAGTCGAGCAGGTTACCTTCACCCCATCAGGTCAAGCAGCAGTGCAAATGCAATACGCGCTGATTTCGCAACTCGAAGCCTTATTGCCGCCGATGCCCCATCGTCAAAAAAACAAAATTTTGCTTGAAAATCTCGACCGTATTGTCATCGAAGACCCCCAGGGCCAGCGATACCAATGCAACCGACAACCTTAACGTAACACAAAAAAAGCCAAAAGGAGAGGGCTATGCAATGGAATGTATTAACCGACGCCTTAACACAAATTTCACTATTCATCACCGGCCTAATCCAGCCGCACCTCTACGCGATCAGCTTAGCCATGATGGCAACCCTGCTAGTGATTTACGGCGACTCCATGATCAGCCTGTTCAAACAGCAACTAGGCGGGCTAAACTTCCTTCTAAAAGTCACCCTGTTTATCCTGTTTTGCGCCTTCGGCTTCGCATTAATCACCCAATACCTCACCCCATTGCTAGTCGATTTATTCAACAAAGCCGACGAAACCTGGCTAGGTATTGCCGTGGTTGGCATATTCTACCTACTCGGATTCCTGGCCCAGCGTAAAGGCATTATCTAATCAAACAAACCACCGCCCTGCGCCAACGCCTGCCAAAAAACCGCATCCTCTTCCTTAACAAGAAGCACAATCCGACTGATTTAACTGCGCAAGATCCGCCTGCAACATCTCGATTTGATCCAAGCCAGCATCAACTAACAAAGCCTGCCCAGCAGCCGTCAAGCTATAATGCACCCATGTACCGTGTTTCTCGGTTTCCACCAGGCCTGCATCGCGCAAAATCGCCAAATGCCGCGAAGAAAAACTCTGCGCAAACGCCAAAACCCGCATCAACTCACACACACACAAACTATCCTGACGGCGCAAAAGATTCAAAATCCGCAACCGAGCCGGATGCCCCAGCGCCTTAAACTGATTCGCTTTAAACTCAAGCTCCATACCCAGTGCCTAGTTTTATGATTTAATGACTAAATTCTACCATGCTACCAAGGCCAAAAAACATAGCCTTTTAGGTAGCGTCGTCAAAGCCAAAATACTAACCAAATGGCCGAGAAGATTTTTAGCAAGAGTTATTTTCTAAATAATACATATGGCTGGGAACCTTGAAGAACCCTAACTTAAAACGCTATTTGCCCTAAAAACCAATTAACAGCGGGTTTTTTGCGTGAATTTAATTCTTTTTTGTACGTTTTGGTGTCTCTCCATGCCATTTTAGCGGCACCAAGATACACTTTGCCTGCCAGACGGCCTTGCACGGCTGGCTTTCAAGTCATGCTGTGGCACAACGCCATCATGGCCATTTTGAAGTTGGCGCGAGCCTGAATAATGGAGCGGATGCATTTGGCTCCCATGTGGGCGATGGAGGCAAAGCTGTGCTCTACGCGTGCACGCACCTTGGCGATACAGTTATTGCGTTTTTGTTGACCTGTGTAGCCACTGTCGGCATAGATGTCTTGACGGGTATTGGAATACAGCATCTTATCAAAGTGGTTGGTGTCATGGGGTTCGGCAGTATCAGGGTGATAGGCACGAATAAACTTGTGTTGGTTATCGACGTTCACTGTCAGCTTATAGCCAAAGGTGCTTTGACCATGTTTTTTGGCCAATGTTGCATCGAGGTCTTTTTGTTGACGTTTGGCCGCTGACCAGTCTGCGGGGGTGGCGGTTTTCGAACGTCCAAATAGTGGAGCGATCAGGCACCGTGAGTGCGTCGACTAAACCCCAAAAGCATTTATAACTCATTCGATCAAGTAGCTTGTATTCTATTTTTTCATCGGAGTGGTTGTACAGGTGCTAGAGAACCAATATCCGAACCATCACGTCAAGTAGATAAGGGGGCGACCGCCTTTCGCTTGGTCGCCATAGTCAATATAGGATGCTATCGACTGCGCTAAGGCATCGAAGTCAATATGCTGGGCAATCACTTGCATGGATGACCCAAATGATTGAGTTTATCTTGATGATGCACTTGGGCAAACAAGTCGGTTTTTAAGGCGGTACGTTTGGTTTTCACAACATATTCTGTCAAAATTTAAACGATGGAACTATTTTACCAGGCCTGGTTTTGGGCGGAGGTTATTCGAGATTCCCTATTGTTGTTAGGTGCGCTATGGATAGCGGTAAGAGGTGATAGTAGGCCTGCAAGGGTTAGTATAAGTAGTTTGCGTTTCATGGGGGTATTAACTTTAATTTATAAATGCATGAGTATCATAGAGATAGCACGCGCTGTTTTCAAGGGTAGGGGGGGGTAATTTTTTTGCGTTGTGTTTGGTAGCTTTGCTTTAGCGTTTGCCAGTTTTGGCTGGCGAAGTGGAATCTTGGGTTTTTGGCTAGTTCTTTGTCCAGTGAGCGTTTGAGGCGCGCTAGATTTTTTGCTTGCCAGTTTGCGGGTTGGCGACGTTCGCATTTGTCGAAGTCGATTAACCAGGTTTTTGTATTCTGTTGGCTGGGTGCGCAGACGTTAATGAGTATGTTGTGGCAGTTTAAGTCTGAGTGATATACGCCCGCTTGATGAAAGTGGGCGATCATTGCGCCTAGTTGTTGCCAGCCCTCGGGTTGGAGTGGTTGTTGGCTGAGGTGGGTGAAGAGGTCTTGGCTGTTGGGAATGACTTCGACCAAGATATCGGCACGATAGGTTAAGCCGGTGGCACGATAGCTGGCTCCACAGGCTCTGGGCACGGGTAGACCTTGGGCGCGCATCCAGGTTAGGAGTTTGAATTCTTGAAACGCTCGGCTGTGGATTGACGCTTGTTTTAAAAATTGGTCTTTAAGTATTTTAGCTATCAAGCCGCCTCGATAATAGTGGCGCAGAAGTAGAGTGTGTTGGTTGTGTGAAATAAACCAGGCCTGGTTGCGACCTTGAGAATAGCCGATTATGGCGTTGTGTTGTTTCCAGTAGTCGGGGTTGAAGGCCTCCAAGAGCGGGCCGTTTAGCTCGCTTATGTAGCGCTGGTCGGTGAGGATTTGGGCTTGCTTGGTGCAGGTCAGGGTTTGATGGCGCAGGTCTTCGCCTAGCTGTTGGCTGAGGTGGTGAAGGTGGGTTTGGGTTGCGCCCTTGTGCTGGTTGAAAAGTTGCTGCCCAACCAGGCCTGCTTGTTTGGCTTGGTTTGGGTGCTTAAGCCAGGTTTTCGCTTGCTGGGTCAGTTGGCTGAGGTTTTCGGTCCAGGCGAGGGCTTTTGTTTGGTCAAGTTGGTGGTAGAGGTCGGCAAAGTTAAAAATATGACGTCCTGACATAATCGGTTTGCCAAAAATCATGGCCTCGATTGGGTTGTGGCCACCGCGTTCGATGAGGCTGCCGCCAACAAACACCCAATCCGCGCTTTGATACCAGCGAACTAGGTCGCCCATGGTGTCGCCAAGCACAACTTGGGTGTTGGGGTTAAGGGTTTGCATTTGGCTAAAGCGTTGGTAGCTGAGTTTCGCGGTTTTGAGCGCTGAGGCGACCGGTTCAAAACGCTCGGGATGGCGCGGTACGAGCACAAGTAGGAGTTGTGGGTGTTGGGGGCTAAGTTGTTGAAAGGCTTGGATGAGTGTTTCATCTTCGCCTGCATGAGTGCTGCCTGCAACCCAAACTGTTCGGTTGTTAAGGGCGGTTTTGAGTTCGGTGTTAAGGGTCTGGCCGGGCAGGGTGGGGTCGATTTGCAAATCAAATTTTAGATTGCCAGCAACACCTGCGCTGTTGGCGAAGCCGAGCGCTTTAAAGCGGCGCAGGGTGGCAGGGTTTTGGGTGTAAAGGCCATCAAGGTTGTTGAGGATTAGGCTTGTAAACCAGTAGAAACGTCGGTAGGCACGGGCGGATTTTTTGGATAGCCGAGCATTGACTGCAAAGGTTTGAATGTTGGCTTTTCGACAGGCGATCAGTAGGTTGGGCCAGAGCTCGGTTTCCAGCAGCAGCAGGGCGCGGGGTTGTAGGCTTTTAAGCCAGCGGTTTACCGAGCCGGGGGTGTCAAGGGGTAGGTAGCAGTGGGTTACGCGGCCGGCAAAGAGTTTTTGAATTCTTTCTGAGCCGGTTGGTGTGGTGCAGGTAACAGTTATTGGGGTCGTGGGGTAACGAGCTAGTAGGCTGTTGATAAGGGGTTTGGCGGCCTCGACCTCGCCTACGGAGGCGCAGTGGACCACCAGGCCTGCTTGTGCTTTTAGGTAGCTAGTTTTGTTTAGGTGTCCAAAGCGCTCGCCCCAGCGTTGGCGGTAACGGCGATCTTTTCGGCTACGCAGGGCAAGTAGCAGTAAAATGACAGGTAAGGCTAGCCAGCTTAGCAGTGTATAGAGAAATGCGTTCAATGGAGCGAGCCTTTGCAATAAATTCGTCATCGCAGGATGTGTTATCCGTTATAATAAGCCACTATTCTAGCAACTTTATTTTTCTTCATTACTTAAAAAGCCAGGTTATGACTGCAATTTCCCAAAGTTTTTCTGATGCGCTTGCGCGTCATCTTGCCTTATTTAATAACGCTCAGCGTTATCAGCCTAGCGCGTTAAGTATGCTGGCGACCCTGATGGATACTTTAAAGCAGGGCGGCAAGGTGGTTTGGTGTGGTAATGGCGGGAGTGCAGCCGATAGCCAGCATTTAGCGGCGGAGTTTGTGGTGCGCTATAAGAATAATCGAGCGGGCTTGGCGTCCTTGGCGCTGACCACCGATACCTCGATTTTAACCGCTTGCGCGAATGATTTTGGGTTTGAGCAGGTGTTTGCCCGGCAGGTGTCGGCTTTAATGCGTCCGGAGGATGTGCTGGTGGCGTTAAGCACATCGGGGAAAAGTGAGAACGTGAATTTGGCAGTGGAGGCGGCTAAGCATCTGGGCGCGACCACCTTGGCGTTGAGCGGCGGCGGTGGGGGCCGGTTGGCGCAAATCGCCGATCAGGTTTTGTGTGTTGAAAGTAGCGAAACCGCACGCATTCAGGAGATGCATTTGTTTATTGGCCATTGGTGGTGCGAGGCGCTGGATGAGGCTTGTGAGTTGGGTGAGTTGGGTGAGTTGGGTGAGTTGGGTGAGTTGGGTGAGTTGGGTGAGTTAAAGGGGTCAGGGCGATGATGTTGAATTTCGATCTTTTGCAGCAGTTGTCGCGCGCTAAGATTTTGGTGGTGGGCGATGTGATGTTAGATCGCTATTATTATGGTGATACCCAGCGTATTTCGCCGGAAGCGCCGGTGCCGGTGGTGCATGTTAAGCGGATTGAGGATAGGGCGGGCGGTGCGGCGAATGTGGCGCGCAATATTGCACACTTGGATGGACAGGTGACGCTGCTGGGGATTGTTGGTGAGGATGCCGAGGGTGATAGCTTGCAGCGATTGTTAGCACAGGAGCATATTCAGTCGTCACTTTATCGTCAGGCGGCGCAACCGACGATTGCCAAAATGCGCGTGGTATCACGTCATCAGCAGGTGGTGCGTTTGGATATGGAGCAGCGGTTTTCGCCCGCCAGTGCACAACACCTCGCCCAGGTGTTTGCAGGCCTGGTGGCTGGGTTTGATTGGGTGGTTTTTAGTGATTATAACAAGGGGTCGTTGGCGCAAATCAGCAGGATGATTCAAACCGCTAAAGCCGCGGGTAGGCGTGTGTTGGTCGATCCCAAACAAGCTGATTTAAGCCTGTATGCCGGTGCGGATGTGATTACGCCGAATGTTAAGGAGTTTTTGGGTGCCGGTGGTGATATGGCATCCGAGGCGAGTATGGTGGCTTCGGCGCGAGCGTTGCTTGAGCAGGCGGGAATCGGTGCGATGTTGTTGACGCGCAGTGAGCAGGGGATGAGTTATATCACTGCAGCCACGCATTATCATGAGCCGGCACAGGTGCTGGAGGTGAGTGATGTGACCGGGGCGGGGGATACGGTGATTGCGAGTTTGGCGGTGATGTTGGCGGCTGGGTTTGATGCCGAGCAGGCGGTGGCCTTGGCGAACCTGTGCGCGGGTATTGTGGTCAGCAAGCTCGGTGCGGCGACGGTTTCGCCAGAGGAATTGGCGGCGAAATTGAATCAATATTTAAATGCTCAGGGTGACCGTTATCTTGCGCCGTTTGATGCGGTGTTGCAGCATATTGGGTTTGCGAAGCAAAATGGCGAGCGTATTGTGTTTACTAATGGTTGTTTTGATATTTTGCATGCGGGGCATGTGCGTTATTTGAATCAAGCGAAGGCTTTGGGCGATCGTTTGGTGGTGGGGCTAAATTCGGATGCGTCGGTCAGGCGTTTAAAGGGTGAAGCGCGGCCAATTAACAGTTTAGAGGATCGTGCTGCGGTATTAGCCGGGTTGGCTTGTGTGGATTGGGTGGTGCCGTTTGGTGATGAGTTTGATGAGCAGGATACGCCGCTAAGGTTAATTCAGCAGGTGTGTCCGGATGTGTTGGTCAAGGGCGGCGATTATTCAATTGATACCATTGTTGGCGCGGATTTTGTATTGGCGCAAGGCGGGGAGGTTAAGGTCTTGTCGTTTGTTGCAGGTAAATCCACCACGGGGATTATTAACAAGGCACGCGGGGAAGCTTGAGCATGACAAGCAGGCCTGCTCCTCAGTCGATTTGTGTTTTACGTTTGTCGGCGATTGGCGATGTGTGTAATGCGGTGGCGGCGGTGCAGGCGATTGCGCGACATTATCCTGGTGCCAAGTTAACTTGGGTTATTGGGCGGGTGGAGTATAGCTTGTTAAAAGGGCTGCCCGGTGTGCGTTTTGTGGTGTTTGATAAAAAACAGGGTTGGCGCGCCTATCGGCAGTTGAAAGCCGAGTTGGCGGGTGAAACCTTTGATTATTTATTGCATATGCAGGTGGCATTACGTGCCAATATCGCCAGTTTAATGATTAGAGCGCGTGTTAAGGTCGGATTTGATAAGGCGCGTGCAAAAGAGCTGCACAGTTTGTTTATGAGCGCATCAATCGCGCCGCGTGTGGGTGAGCATGTGTTAGATGGCTTTATGCAGTTTGCTGCGTTTTTAGGTGTGCCCAAGCAATCCCCTGTTTGGCAGATTCCGATTGCGCCTGATGACCAGGCCTGGGCGAGTGCGCGAATTGGTTTTTCAAGTAAGAATTTTGTTATTTGCCC
The DNA here is from genome assembly GCF_029581415.1 of Thiomicrospira sp. R3. Taxonomy (GTDB): domain Bacteria; phylum Pseudomonadota; class Gammaproteobacteria; order Thiomicrospirales; family Thiomicrospiraceae; genus Thiomicrospira. Next base: position 1,042,511 of record NZ_CP121121.1, read on the forward strand.
GGCAGCGTCTAAAGCCGAGCGCAATTGGTTAGCGCCTCGTTATGCCGCCATCGGCGATTGGATGGCGGCTCAGGGTTATAAGGTGTTTATATGCGGGGCGAATACGGCGCTGGAACAGCAGTTGGCGGCTGACATTGAGCAGTATGCACAATGCAGTTTGGTTAACTTGGTGGGCAAAAGTAATCTAAAGCAGTTGTTAGCCTTGATTGCGCAGGCTGATTTGGTGCTTGCACCGGACACGGGGCCGGTGCATATGGCGAATGCCGTGGGCACGCCGGTGGTCGGTTTGTATGCGCATAGCAACCCTGCACGGACCGGGCCTTATTGTTATGGTGATTTGGTGGTTGAGGTTTATCAGCAGGCCATCGTTGAGCAAACCGCAAAACCCTTGACCTTGCAGAAATGGGGGGCGCGGGCAAAAGGTGAAGATTTAATGGCGCGGATTGAAGTGGAACAGGTTAAAGACAGCATCACGACTTTATTGGGCCGGGGTTGGTAGTCTTGTTGGCCGGTCGTTTTTTATTTAAGTCGAGTGATCTTGGTGTTGGGTATGCTTCGCTCGCTGTTTTTCTGTTTTGTGCTTTGGCGTTGGTTGTGCCTAGCGGTTATTCGTATGGCGCAGTGATGCTTTTTTTAGCTGGGTTGTTTTGGTTGTTTAGGGCGAGCAGTTGGCAAAGTCTGACACGTCAGGATTTGGTTGTTGTGTTGGCTCTAGCGCTTTATGGTTTGGTTTGGCTGTTAGAAGGCTGGGTGTTTGATTATGGAGTGCGTGGCTGGGATCAGCCTTTGCGGTTTTTTGCGGCTCTCATTGGGTTGTTGTTTTTGTTGAGGTTTGCGCCAAAGCCCTGTTTGTTTTGGTTGGGGGTGGTGGTTGGCAGTTTTTTGACCATGTTGCACAGTGTGTATATTCTTGTTTTATTAGATTTGACTCGTGTTGATTTAGGGTTTACTAATGCTATTCAATTTGGCAACATTGCTTTGTTGTTTGGTTTGATTTCTTTAGCCGGTTTGGGGTGGGCGTTTGAGCAAAAGAATAAGGCTGTTTGGGCTTTAGTGTTGGTGCTCGGGTTTGTGTTTGGGTTGCTTGCTTCTTTGCTCTCCGGAACCCGTGGAGGCTGGATTGCGATTCCGTTTGCTTTGTTGATTATTTGTCGTGGCTTATTCCCCTCTTTTCGTTGGCGTCATATTGCACTGGGTTCGGGTGTTTTGCTATTGGCGGGGTTTTTTGTTTATCTTCAACCGGCTTTAGGGGTTAAGGATAGGGTTGATTTAGCGGTGCAAGAGGTGGGGGCTTATTATCAGTCTGGCGAGGTGGCTACATCGGTTGGTGCGCGTCTAGAAATGTGGCGGGGTGCGTGGGTGATTGGGCAAGAAAATCCGCTTTATGGGGTTGGGAATCGTGGCTATCAGCAGCGCAAGCTCGAACTGATTGAGCAGGGTGAGCTGGATGGTTTTGTTGAGCAGTTTGACCATCCTCATAATGAGTATCTGGAACGGTTTGTTAAGTTTGGTGCAGTGGGTTTATTGGCCTTGTTGGTGCTTTATTTCCTGCCTTTACGGTTGTTTTTAGGCTTTTTTAATCATCCGCGCTCTTCCGTTCGGGCTTATGCTACGGCGGGCGCGGTGTTGTGTGTGTGTTATATCGACTTTAGTTTAACCCAGTCGTTTTTTGCGCATAACAGTGGGGTAATGGTCTATGCGTTTATGTTGGTTATAGTTTGGGCGATGCTGATGCATTCAGCAAGGAGCGTATAGTGGATAAGCAAACAATTTCGGTTTGCATTATTACCTTTAACGAGGCAGATCGAATTGAGCGGTGTTTACGTTCTGTTTCGCCGATCGCTGATGAAATTATTGTGTTTGATAGTGGCAGCACGGATGGTACGCTGGAGATTGTTCGGCGTTATACCGATAAGGTTTGGCAAACAGACTGGCCAGGATTTGGTGTCCAAAAACAACGTGCTTTGGAGCAGGCTTGCTTTGAGTGGGTTTTGTTTGTGGATGCGGATGAGGCTTTGGATGACACGGCACAACAGGCTTTGCTGGATTTTAAACAGCGCACCGAGGTGCTTGAGGTGGGGTTTAAAATTAAGTGGGGTGTGGTGCGCCATGCTAAGTTGTTACGCTTTGGACGCAGTGCGCGGTCGCCTTTACGTTTGGTTCGTCGAGAGGGGAGTTTTTATAGTCCGGATTTGGTGCATGAGAAGTTAAATCATCGCCCCGGAAAAATTGGCCGAATCAAGGGGTTGTTGTTGCATTATACCTGCCGTGATTATGGTCATGCCTTAGAAAAGTTAGCGAAGTATGCCTGGTTGGGAAGTCAAAAATATTTTTCTAAGGGTAAGCGAAATCGTAGTTTGTTGGTTGTGGTTTTACGAGCTTGGTGGACGTTTTTTTTGATTTATATTTTACGCGGCGGTTTTTTAGACGGCAGGATAGGGTTTATCGTGGCGGTGGACTATATGCAAACTAATTTTAATAAGCATGTCGGATTATGGCTGCTGAGTGCTCAAGCAGATACGAAGAGAAAAGATGATGTCGGCTAGAAGATATGTTTTTTTTGTTAATGCAGCTTACTGTTATGCTATTTTTAGGCCCTTGCAGGATGTTATTCTTCAAAAGGGCGGTGAGGTTGCTTGGTTTTTCTCACCAGAGGTCAGCCCTAAACTTAATTTGAATGAGGTTTTGTTGCCTTCAAATAAGCAGGCTATTGATTATGCGCCTGATGTGGTGTTTGTTGCGGGTGATTGGGTGCCTTATTATTTACCAGGTATTAAGGTTCAGGTTTTTCATGGTATTGCACGCAACAAGCGTGGCGCACAAACTGAGCAAACAAGTGATCATTACCGTATTCGGGGGTGGTTTGATTTGTATTGCACGCAAGCGGATGCGGATACGCAGGAGTTTAAGCGCTTAGCTCAGTATTATCAAACCTTTGCGGTAGCAAAAACGGGTTGGTCGAAGTTAGATAATCTTTTCAATGCGAAAAAAAAACAAAACCTAAAGCTGGACAATTCTTTATCAACGGTGTTTTTTGCTTCTACTTTTTCGCCTTCGATAACCGCCGCCCCCGTTTTATTTGAAGCGATAAACCAGCTTGTTGAAACTAATAAATGGCGTGTGTTCGTTACTTTGCATCCCAAAATGGCTCAAGATGTTGTGGTTAAATATCGTTCGATTAGATCAGAGTGTTATCAATATTTTTTTCCTGAAGATGATTTATATTTTGCCATGCAGCAAGCCGATATTATGCTGTGTGATACATCATCAATAATGTATGAATTTATGTTTTTAAATAAACCAGTTGTGACCTTTAAAACTCGAAATCCAGGGCCGCATCTCACTGATTTTGATGATCCAGAGCAACTAGAGTCAGCCTTACTTTCGACCCTAAAAAATGATCAGCAATCTCTTGATGCAGCTAAGATGTGTGATGAGTTGCATAGTTTTCGGGATGGGCTTTCAAGTGAGCGTATTGTTGATGCTATTGAGGAAGGCTTTGTTTTACAGACATTTGAAAATTTAAAACCTAAGCCATTAAACGTGCTTCGAAAGCTTAAAATTAGGCAGAAGATGAAGTACTGGTCATTTTAAGCAAAAGGAATAAAGCTTGAAAGTTTTATGTATAACAGATTGTCAGGATCGGCCTGAGACAGAGTTGTATATTTTATTAAATCAGCGGGTTGAGAAGTTGTTGGTAATGGCGAATCCGAATGGTCGTTTTTATCCCTTGTTATTGGCGCATGGGGTTGAGGTTCAGCCGATTCAAATTAAGTCGCGGTTTGATAGGCCAGCAACCGAATTGATTAGGCAGACCCTGATAATGAATTCGGTTGATATTGTTCATGCGTTTAATACGCGTGCGGTTGCATGTATGCTGCGGGCGGGTAAAAAGTCCAGTGCCAAGTTATTGGCATATCGTGGCGTTACCACAGGCGTAGGCTATTTGCGCCCGGAGTCTTGGCATACATTTCTCAGCCCACGTTTGGATGGGGTGATGTGTGTCGCGGAGGCAATTCGTCAGGCTTTGATAGGCACGCGGTTTTTAGGGTTTAAGTTCCCTGTCCATAAAGCGAAAACAATTCGTAAAGGCCATAACCCGCAGTGGTATGCGGGCGATGCGGTTTTGCCTGTCAGTTATGGGGTGCCAGAAGGTGCGTTAACCTTGTGTTGTATTGCGCGCAATAGTCTAAAAAAAGGGGTGTTGACCTTGGTCGAGGCTTTTGCGTTGCTGGATAAAGCGCTCAATGCGCATTTGGTGTTGGTAGGGTCGATTGACAAAAATACAGTTTTAAAGCAAAAAATTGAACAAGCAGGCCTGGTGGATCGGGTTCATTTTACCGGTTACCGTAATGATGCCATTCAGATAATTCGTGGGTGCGATGTGTTGGTGTCTGCTTCGCAGAGTGGTGAGGGCTTGCCGCGCGTTGCGATTGAAGCTATGTGTGTGGGTACGCCTGTGGTGGCTACCGATTCCGGAGGCACCCGTGAGGTGGTGTTGGATGGGCAAACGGGATTGTTAGTTAAGAAGGGTGCAGCGGCTGATTTGGCTCAGGCGGTCGCACGGGTTTTGGGCGATGCAGGTTTACGTAGTCGATTGTCGGTGCAGGGATTAAGGTTTGTGAGTACCGAGTTAACGCCTGAGCGTACCGCAGATGAAGTAATAGGGTGGTACCAGCAGCTTTTTGAGCATTAACCTAACTTGTTTGTTTCATTGCTTATATTTTGGGTTTGTCATAATTCTCTGGCTCGTCTGTATAGATACATACATTCCATTTTTCTACTAGGCCGTCTTCGGCTAGGCAGGTGGTTTGGAAGAAGTGTTGGATTTCTTGGCGCTGACAGTGGGCCTCGAAGCTGGTGAGGTCTTGCCAGATTTCTTGGAAAACGATCGGGAAACTGGTGCCTTGGGCAAAAGGGCTTTTCAATTGGCGGGTAACACGGTATTCGATACAGCCGTCTTCGCGCAAGGTATTGGGTTCTAGTGATTGCAGTATTTTGAATAACTCGGCTTCTTTTCCAGGTTTGGGTAAAAACTGTGCATTGCAATAAATTCTACTCGACATGAAATGATCCTGTTGATTAGTTTTAGATGTTAAAACAACCAGGCCTGGTTTTGTAACCAGGCCTGGTTGTCGATAAATATTATTTATTGGTTTGGTAAAGTTCAGCGACCTTGTTCCAGTCTACAATGTCCCACCACGCGTTAATATAGTCCGGACGACGGTTTTGATAACGTAGGTAGTAGGCATGTTCCCATACATCTAAACCAAGTATTGGTGAGCCTTTAACGTCAGCGACGTCCATTAGTGGGTTGTCCTGGTTGGGTGTCGAGGTGATTTGTAACTTACCTTCAGCATTAACGATTAACCAAGCCCAGCCTGAACCAAAGCGGGTTAAGCCTGCTTGGGCGAATTGTGCTTTGAAGTTATCAAAATCACCAAACGTATTTTTTATATCATCTGCAAGATCACCAGTTGGCGCACCCATGCTGTCAGGAGTCATTAGATTCCAAAAAAAACTGTGGTTCCAATGTCCGCCGCCGTTGTTTCTGACCGCAGGTGAAATGCTACCCGCATTATGAATTAAATCTAGAAGGTCTTTACCTTCATTATCCGTACCTGCAATTGCATTGTTTAGATTAGTGATGTAGGTATTGTGATGTTTGGTATGGTGGATTTCCATGGTTTGTGCATCAATTGCAGTTGCTAGTGCGTTGTAGTCATAGTTTAGATCGGGTAGTGTAAAGCTCATGTTTATTAGTCCTTGTTAAATGAAATAAGCATACGCTATTCTAATGAAAAAGTCATAGCATGTAAATCCTGATACTTTTAGTTGGTTATTGGGCGCGAAATAGTGTGGCAATAAATAGAGTTAATGATGTTTTGAAGTTCAATGTTGCAATATAGGTTGCAAGTAGCAGGCGTTTTGTATGGGGTTTAGATGCTTGTGTTGTGGTTTATGAAATTATTGTGGACTATGGGGTGTGCTAGGACTGGGATAAGTTATAGTTTATGTTGTCGAAATCATTGAGGTGGTATTGATTAAATGCAATGGGTTGCATAAGTTATTTCAATTGGTAAGGAAGTGGTGCCTTAAGTATGATTAGTGGTGAGTTCGTAACAACCTTTAAATTAGAGGTATTTTAAGTATGGCAAATCAAACATTTAATGCCGGTGTACAGGATTACAAGTTAACCTATTGGACACCGGATTACACTCCACTTGACACAGACCTATTGGCTTGTTTCAAAGTTATTCCACAAGCAGGCGTTCCACGTGAAGAAGCCGCTGCGGCAGTCGCTGCAGAGTCTTCAACGGGTACTTGGACTACTGTTTGGACTGACTTGTTAACAGACATGGAGTTCTACAAAGGTCGTTGCTACAGAATTGAAGAGGTGCCTGGTAATAAAGATGCATTCTATGCATTCATCGCTTACCCACTAGACCTTTTCGAAGAAGGTTCAGTTGTAAACGTATTGACCTCTTTAGTTGGTAACGTATTCGGCTTTAAAGCAGTGCGCTCTTTACGTCTTGAAGATATCCGTTTCCCAATCGCTTACATTAAAACTTGTGGTGGCCCGCCTGCTGGTATCCAAGTTGAGCGTGATCGTTTAAACAAATACGGTCGTCCTATGTTGGGTTGTACTATCAAGCCAAAGTTAGGCTTGTCAGCTAAGAACTACGGTCGTGCTGTTTATGAGTGTTTGCGTGGTGGTTTGGATTTAACCAAAGACGACGAAAACATTAACTCGCAGCCTTTCCAGCGTTGGAGAGATCGTTTCTCATTTGTTGCTGATGCAATTAATAAAGCTGAAGCTGAAACTGGCGAAGTTAAAGGTCATTACCTAAACGTAACGGCTGCAACTTGTGAAGACATGATGGAGCGTGCTGAATATGCTAAAGAGCTAGGCACGCGTATCATTATGCATGACTTCCTGACCGGTGGGTTCACAGCTAACACGTCACTGGCTAACTGGTGTCGTAAGAACGGCATGTTGTTACACATTCACCGTGCAATGCACGCTGTAATTGACCGTAACCCTAATCACGGTATCCATTTCCGCGTACTCGCTAAGTGCTTACGTTTGTCAGGTGGTGATCACTTGCACACCGGTACTGTTGTTGGTAAGTTGGAAGGTGATCGTGCTTCTACTTTAGGTTTTGTTGATCAGCTCCGTGAAGCGTTCGTTCCTGAAGATCGTTCACGCGGTATCTTCTTCGATCAAGACTGGGGTTCAATGCCTGGCGTGTTCGCAGTAGCATCTGGTGGTATCCACGTATGGCACATGCCAGCGTTGGTTAACATCTTTGGTGATGACTCAGTTCTTCAGTTCGGTGGTGGTACGCAAGGTCACCCAGGTGGTAACGCAGCGGGTGCCGCAGCTAACCGTGTAGCCTTGGAAGCTTGTGTTAAAGCACGTAACGAAGGTCGTGAACTAGAGCGTGAAGGTGGAGACATTCTTCGTGATGCAGCACGTTATAGCCCAGAGCTTGCAGTTGCACTAGAAACTTGGAAAGAAATTAAGTTTGAATTCGACACTGTCGATAAACTTGACACTTAATTTTGCCCAATAAAATTAGACTAAGGAGAATTCTATGTCAGTAATGGCTTCAGGTGATTTCCGCACTACGCGCACCTATGAAACTTTTTCGTTCTTGCCGCCTTTAACACAAGACGAAATTTATGCACAAATCGTTTATATGATTAACCAAGGCTGGGCGCCTTCTCTTGAGCATGATACTCCAGAGAATGGTGGTGCTTACTATTGGGGTATGTGGAAACTGCCTTTCTTCGGTATGCGTGACCCTAACTTGGTCCTAGCTGAACTTGAAGAGTGTAAGCGTGCTTATCCTGATCACATGATCCGCATCGTTGGTTATGACAACTATACTCAGTGCAAAGGTCACGAGTTTGTTGTTTACCGTCCACGTGGTCTGTAATTAGTAAGGCCAACTCTTAGGAGGCTATGCATGAGTGATAATACTCAAGCCTTGTCCGGTCGCGCGTTATCTCGCGCGAGAAGACAAGCATTAACAAAGGGCAAAGGCGCAAAGATTGATTATGCTGCCCTTGCTCAGAGTACCTCTGCACCTGTAAAGAGTTCGGCGCCTGCGCGGAGTGAGCCAACGTTTGCTCCGTCTAGTCCCGCAAGATCATTTGATGTTAATCCTCAGCAGGCTATCTTGTCAGCCGGAAGAAAGGCATCAATTGAGCGTCGAAAACAACAGGTAAAAGGTAATTCAAGTAACACTACCAAGCCGACTCGTCAGCCTAGAAAGCCGATTGAGCCAGTTATTGAGGCGTCGTCGGCTCAAGCAGTCGCTAACGTTGAGCGTGGTTTTGTACCGCCTATGAGTGCGAATACAAACCGTGCAAAAGTTAATCCTGTAAAGTCTAGCGCAACCAATCAACCTAAAGGGCGATTAATTGCGCGTTCATACAGAAAAGCGGCTTGTGAAGGTAAGGCGAAATTGCAAGCGAAGATGAGTCAGAACAGTGCATTAACCTGTATTGCAACCTCAATGGATCCAGATGCAAGCTGTCGCGATATTGCTCGTCAAATTCGTGAGCAACGTGCTACTCAGGGTAAGGTTAAAGCTACTACTTCTATGCGCCCGTCAGGTCGTATGTCAAAAAAGTCCGAGAGCAACTCACCAAGTAAGGTTGGGTTTGCGATGACGTCTCATGAACAAGAAGTAAGTGGTACTGTTTTAGCGAATACGCATAAAATGACTGGCTCGCAAGCCGGTTCATGTCGTGTAATTTCTGGAACAGAATATACAGGTCCTGATGAATATCAGGCAAAATGCAGTTTTAAACCTGATCCATCTATACGGAAGGTAGCGATGACATCAACAATTTCGGGTAGAACAGTAAGTGGCACTGAAGTAGGCTTGTCTGAGTCAGTGACGGGTACTGAACCTGGTCAATGTCGTCATGTAACCGGTACTGAGTATATGCCTGCTGATCAGGGTGAAAAGTTTTGTGGTACAAGAGCGCCTGCGGGTGTATCAAAAGTCAGTCAGTCACGTACAGCAAGGAATCAAGTGGTTTCTGGTCCTTCAATGCAAAAACGTGAAGACATGACGGGTACTGAAGCAGGTGAGCAGCGTCATATTACAGGCAGTCAATATGTGTTCAACAATGCACCTATTGCCAATAAGCAAACTCGTGAAATGCGCAGCTCAATTATGTCAGCACCCCTAAAGAGTGATGTAAGCTCTACAAGCGCTGGCAATAATGTGTCAGGTACTAACGTAAATTTTAATTCGCCTGTTACAGGAGAAAATGCTGGTTTTTGCCAAAGTTTAACTGGCAGTGAGTATCAATCCCAGCAAGTTCGTCAAGAACGATGCGGTGATTCACTGACTGCGGCAGTCAAAAAAAGCATTGAATCGCAAACTTTCAACGGTCAAAAGATTACTGGCGACCGTGCAGGTCTCGGTGGTAAGATTACTGGGGCAAGTGCAGGTTTGTGTAAGAGTGTAACAGGCTCGTCTTATTTAAGTTTTGATGCTACGGAAGGTTGTGCTGTTAGCAAAACAGTACTTAAGCCTGATGCACAAGCTAAAGCAACTCAAATGAATGTTGGACGGCCGATGACGGGCGCTCAACCAGGCCCTATGGGGTTGACAGGTGCACAAAAGGGTGTTTGTCAATCAGTGAGCGGTACAGCTTATGTAGGTTCTGATCATGCTTCAGCTTTGTGTCAGGTGAGTGCGCCAGCCAATATGGGCGATTCAGATTTTCCAGCAATGATGAATCAAGTTATGCCTATGATGGCTGTAAGCATGCCTATGCATAATTACGGTTATGTACCTCCACTTCAGCAGCCAGAGAATATTATTGTTGGCTCTGAGGAATTAAGTGAAGCAGATAAGGTTGTTTCTAGAATAACTGGCGATGGTTCAGATAGTGGGCATTCCATTACTGGCGATTCGTGGGGTAGAGATGCCAAAGTCAGCGGAACGGGAGGGCGTTCGGCTAAAAAGCGTAATGTTTCGATTCCTGGAAATCGTTCAGCAATGAATGCAGGGGCAAGCAGCTTTAGACCAAACGAGAACCCAAAAGTATCAGACAGCCCGATTACAGGTTCTGCAGGAAACACCAAAAGTGGTTCCACTGTAACCGTGTCAGGCGGTGCTAGAGCTTAATAAGAAACGTGTTAAGTAGGTTTTTATGAAGCTTAGAAGTCCTTCGGGAAAAGTAATTACTAATAGATTTATTAGGTCTAAGCTTCAGAAAAAACAAGAAAAACTAAACTATTCATCCAGTTTTGCAAGCACATTAAATTATTATGATCTTGTTTGGATGGGTAGTTATCTTATAAACACTAAGTTATTCTTAAAATTTGTTACGCTAAAGAAACAGACGTTAAACGCTAGTATTAGGCATATTGTTAGAACGCTTAAATCTAACCAGTTTGATGAGTTTTTTGCTGAAAACACTCGATTTTTTGTATATCGAGAAACAGGGATTTTGCTTCAATCTTCTGACCTTAAAGGTTCATGGTTAAGAAAGGTAGATTTTAGTTTTATTTATCTAAAGTTGCTTTTTGTTTCGAATCTAGTGGTTTCAACAGAAAATTATTCTATTGCTGAGTGGAAGTCGGATTTTGAGTCTTTCCCAGATCATGTATGGCATGTAAGTACAAATGATTCAGAGTGTAATTTTAATGGCGGTTGTTTTAGTTCTTTATTGGACACTGTAATTAATAGTTGTGCAGTTATCGTAAAAGGTTTTAGTTCTAGATTGCAGGTTTCTCATGCTGGAAATCAAGTGTTGATTAATAGTTTTAGTCGCATTGATAAGCAGGCTTCAAGTCGCAGTTTAAATGAGTTATGTGTAGATATTAAAGTCGAACAAAACGCAATGTTTAGCAGCTTGATTGTTAGCAGGCAGGGGCGTCAAGGTAAAATTGATTTAGCAAGGCTAGCGATGTTACTTAAAAACTCTCCTTGTGAGTCTCAGTATGTTATGAGTCAGGGTTATACCCAGAAAGCACTTAGAGAAGTTGATTTAAATCTAGGCTATGATCAAGGTAGGTTAATAATGATGCTTGTTTATATGCTGTCATTACATAACCAAGTAAAGCTAGATAACTATTAGTTAGGTTTGGTTGCTTCCAAGGAAATAGTTTATATATGAAAATAATGTTGGTTGATAAAGCTATTGTCTCAACGAATCGTATTCCCACAATGGATCATAAGCCATTGTTAGTGGTCAGAGATAAGCCAGGTAGTACACCTATGGTGGCGGTAGATGCCGTAGGTTGTAAGCCGGGTGACTGGGTTTTGTGTGTTGGTTCATCTGCAGCAAGAGATGCTACCGGAACTAAGGCTTATCCCAGTGACCTTACTATTGTTGGTATTGTTGATTACTGGGAGGCTGAATAGTGGAAATTCATCAGGTAACGCATAATCTTATTTTGACTAGCCGTTTAGATAATTTGGGACATTTACCTGTTAAAGTTTTAAGAAGTGTATCCGGTAGTCGTTTAGCTGCTGTTGACCCTATCGGATGTAAAGTTGGCGAGTGGGTTTTTACCATTGCTAACTCTGCAGCTCGCACAGCTTCCGGTGATGAGAAAACCTTAACGGATCTTACTATCAGCGGAATTATTGATAACTGGGTAATGGATTAGCTTAGTTTTTTTGGCGTGTTTGATTTTTGTTGAACACACTTTGCAGGACGTAAATAACATTGTTATTTAACTTTTTTAACAGTTACGAACTCACTTTTTAATGTAATTTGTTAAATTAATCTTTTGGAGAAAATTATGTCAACTGAATATGGTATTGCTTTAGGTATGATCGAAACGCGTGGTTTAGTTCCAGCTATTGAAGCAGCTGATGCGATGACTAAAGCGGCCGAAGTACGTTTAGTATCTCGTGACTTCGTTGGTGGGGGTTATGTAACAGTTATGGTTCGTGGTGAAACGGGTGCGGTAAACGCAGCTGTTCGTGCTGGTGCTGATGCGTGTGAGCGCGTTGGTGACGGTTTGGTTGCAGCACATATCATCGCTCGTCCGCATAAAGAAGTTGAACCGGTTCTTAACGGTAACCTTGTTCAAGCTTAATTTTAGGCAATTTTGATTTTAACTCTGTTACGAACTCAAACATTACAGCGTTTATTATCAATATGGAGATTTTATAATGGGACAAGAATACGGTATTGCGTTAGGTATGATCGAAACGCGTGGTTTAGTGCCTGCTATTGAAGCAGCTGACGCGATGACTAAAGCAGCAGAAGTACGTTTAATTACTCGTGAATTCGTTGGTGGTGGTTATGTCACTATTATGGTTCGCGGTGAAACGGGTGCGGTAAACGCAGCTGTTCGTGCTGGTGCAGATGCGTGTGAACGTGTTGGTGACGGCCTAGTTGCTGCTCATATTATTGCTCGCCCTCACAAAGAAGTTGAGCCGGTATTAGTTGCGGGTCTTAGCCCAGCTACCCGTCTGTAATGTGATTGAACCTAGATTTATTTCTAGGTTTGAGGAGTAATTATGACTTATCAGAAACAAGCTAGAGCTAGTGTAATGGCCGGTGTAGGTCAGTACGCTAGACCAGAGATGCGTTCAATGGGGACAATGAACCCCCAGGTACTTGGCTTTCTCGGGCGTGCGATGAGTCTTGAGTTTAGTGCTGCTCAACAATATCTTGCTCATGCTGCGCTTTGTCAGAAGCGCACTGAAAATGATTTTGCAGAACAATTTGTACAGCTTGCAAATGAAGAGTTTCGTCATGCTTCAGAGTTAACTGAGCGCATGGTTGATCATGGTGCCTTACCTTCGGGTTCAATATTAAGTCCAGCAAAGCCTGCATTTAATATTATAGAAGCCTTATCAATCTGTGAGCTTAATGAACTGCAGCTAATTAATCTTTATGAGCAAGCTTACGCACTCAGCTCGAATCTGAGTATGGTGGCTGACGCTGAATTATTTGGTCGCTTATACGAAGAGGAAGTGGCTCAATTAAACCGTATTCGCCATTGGTCAGCTGATTATATGGCAAGAATGCATGCACCTCAGCCTATGGCCAGAGGACTTGTATGATTGGTAGCTGGAAGGAGAGTCGGACGGGAACGAGTCTTGAGGTTAAGTATTTATTTGACGGTTACAGTTCGTTACGTGACTTCCTAGATGAGGTTGCTAATGTGACAGAGACTTTAGATATACACCCTAATATGAGTTTTGGTCGTGATTATGCTAGTCTGGTTATCCATGCGGTTGGAGAAGACTTATCTGATGCGGAAAGGGGTTTGGCTGCTAAAATTGATGTGATTTATCAGCAGTTTAAATAGCTTTTATCAGTGCAAAAAAGGCTGGCTTGACCAGCCTTTTTTATTGAACCCTCGCCCCCTTGTATGCCATAGGTTTTGCATTAATGTTGGCTATTATCAATGTTATTGCGCAGGTAATGAGTAATGCAGCCATTGAAAAAATAGTTCCTTTAAAACGTAAGTGCGATAGTAATAACAGCTTGTTATCGATTTGGGTTTGTAGTATGGGGTCGAGCTTTTTCGGCGGTATGGCTTACCTGGGTGGACTGGACAAGAGTTCCACTAATCGTTTAGCCTGTTCGTATACCAAGCTGTCTGTTTTAGTGGTTGCATTGGTGATCACCTTTTTCGTCATTAATATTCAATACCTTGATTTTCTTCCAAAGTTTGTGCTTGAGCTCTTTGAGGGACTGCTGATTGCATTAGCTGTTCATGCACTTATTAATTTTGTGATTTTTTAAAGAACCTGACATTATTGAAACCAATGATAGGGTTAGAAACTATTTGAATAAGTCCAATGAGGAAGATGGTTTATATTAACCTATTTGCTTGAGTAAATGGGTTCTGTTAGAAATACCAATTTTACTTGATGTGTATTTTTAAATATCATGCTTGAGCATTAGGTTAATCTTTTGAGTTGGCGTAATGGTTCAACGGGGACAAACTCCCGAGTTTTCTTATTGTTTGGAGGTTAGTATGGGTTTAGATGCGATATTAATACCGGCTATATTGTTTTTTGCTTTGGGTGTGTTTGCCAAGATTATAAAATCGGATTTAAAGTTTCCTGATGGCTTGTCAAAAGGCTTATCGCTTTATCTTTTGATAGCTATTGGTCTTAAGGGGGGTGCTGAGCTTGCTAACGCTGAGTTGGGTTTGGCTATTAAATCTATCATTTGGGCTATAGTGCTAGGATTCTTAACCCCTGTTATTGGTTATATGATCCTAAGGTTTCGCGATAAAATTGACAGAATGAATGCGGCGGCGATTACCGCCCATTATGGTTCGGTGAGTGCAGGGACATTTCTTACTGCTATTGCGTTTTTAGATGTCAGCGGCATTGAGTATGAAACCTATCCTATTATTATGATGGTGGTGATGGAGACTCCTGCCATTATCATTGGTTTGTTATTAGCCGCATTGGCACGTCGCCAATTGCAGCAGCTGGATGGCTCTGAAGCTGTCTCAACTCCTTGGAAGTCGCTGTTGCATGAGGCGTTAACCAATGGCAGTGTTGTTCTACTCATCGGCGCGATGTTTATTGGTGCGATTTCAAGCCCTGAAGCGATGGAAAAGGTTTATCCTTTCTCTCATGGAATCTTTATGGGTGTATTATGTTTGTTCTTGCTGGATTTAGGAATGGAAGCAGCGAGACGTATGAAGGCGTTTAAAGAGGTGGGTGTTACCCTAGTCGCCTTTGGTATCATTATGCCATTAATCGGTGGAACGATTGGAATGGTGGTTGCAGCAAGTTTCCTCGGCTTTAGTGTAGGTGGCACATTTTTAGTAGCTATTTTAGGTGCAAGTGCGTCTTATATTGCTGTACCGCCTGCTATGCGTATGGGGGTGCCTGAAGCGAATCCATCTTATTACCTTACCTTGTCATTGGGGGTTACCTTCCCTTTCAACGTTTTGGTAGGAATTCCCTTATTTTACAACTTATCAATTTGGTATATAGGTTAAGAGGAAGTCAATATGAATTGTCACCAAAAAATGATTCAAATCATCACGTCTAATACGCTAGAGCCAAGAGTGAAGAAAATATTTCGCAAGCTCGGCATTAAGTCTTTTACGTTTTTTGCGGTAAATGGCGAGGGTGATTCAGGTTTGCAATCGGGTCATTTTGATGCGGATAGCAACGTCTTATTTTTGTTGATGTTACCGGAAGAGCAGATGCCTGATTTAATGGAAGAGTTAAATAATGATATAAAAAAAGGTTTTCACCATTTTGTTTTTAGCGTGAATGCTGAGTTGCATTCAGGCTATAAATTTAAGTAGGGTATACCTTTGGCTATTGCTCAAACCAAGTTAGAAGAAAAAAATATTTCTAACTATTTGGTGCGTCACCTAACCCTTCGGCAAATTCAGGTGTTTGAGGCAGTAGCACGTTATCAAAGTTTTACTAAAGCTGCCGAGGCTTTATATTTAACGCAACCAACGGTTTCAACACAAATCAAGAGTTTTCAGGAGTCGTTGGGGGTATCGCTTTATGAGCAAATTGGCCGAAATATTTATCTTACTGAGGTGGGTGAACAGGTTGCGATAGCCTGTCGTGAAATTTTGGACAACTTATCTAATCTCGAAATCAAATTAAATGACTTTAAGGGTAAACGCAAAGGGCGTTTAAGAATTGCTGCGGTAACGAGCGCAAAATATTTTTTGCCACTTGCTTTGGGTGAGTTTGTTAAGAGTTACCCTGAGATTGAATTAGAGTTTACCGTTTGCAATCGAGATACGCTTTTGAAGCGGATTGAAAAAAACCTTGATGATCTTTATATAATGGGCCAAAAGCCACCAAGTAGTTTTGATGTGGTTGATATACCTTTCACACCTAACCCATTGGTGCTGATAGCCCATCAAGATCACCCTCTAGTTGGACAGCGAAATATTGCGCTTTCTGAGATCGCCAAGCAACCTATTTTAATGCGTGAAATCGGGTCTGGCACACGTTCAGCTGTAGAGGATAAGTTTAGTCAAGCGGGATTAAAATTAAATGTACGTTTGACCCTCGAGAGTACGGAAACCATAAAACAAGCTGTATTTGCCCATTTAGGTATTGCAGTGGTGCCTATGCACTCAGTTTATTTAGATGGCGCCAAAGGTCCGATATCTATTTTGGATGTTGAAGGCTTTCCACTTGAAAAAGAGTTAAATATTGTTTATCCAACAGGTAAGTCTTTATCGATCATTGCAAGTGCTTTTTTAGATTTGTTACAGGAGAAGGGTGCGCAATATTTTCAGCAGCCAAGAGAATAATTTACAAGCGGTTCGTGGATAGAACGGTTAAAATAAGCAAATACTTCGTATAAGGAAAAATCTGAATGAGATCTCAACCAATCCAAATTACCGGTACGCCCGGCATTGACTATAGCAAACAAAATCGTGTAAGTTTAAATAGTGCTTTACGTAACCCTTCTGAAGCGATCACCGGAGTGTCTATGCGTCCTATTGATACGCCTTCAGCGGTAGAAAAAAACTTTTGTGCACCGGTAGATGAAAAGCTAGCAACGGAATTGTTTAAAAAATGGAATGATGCGTTGCAAACAGGTAACCCAAAAGCGGTTGCTGAACTTTATTCTGATGACGCGGTACTTTTGCCGACGGTTTCAAATTTAGCGCGTACTAATCTTGTCGAGATTGAAGATTATTTTTCACATTTTCTAGAAAAAAAGCCATACGGCACAATTATTCAGCGTAATGTAAAAAAAGGCTGTAACAAGTTGACGGATGCAGGCATTTATTCATTCCGTTTGACCGATAGTAGCGGTACTAAAGATGTGTCTGCACGCTATACATTTGTTTATGAGCATCGCAATGGTGATTGGAAAATTGCGCATCATCACTCGTCGGTTATGCCTGAGTAATTATGTTAAAAAAGCCTGTTAAACGACAACCAGGCCTGGTTAAACCCTCCAAGAAATTGGTTCTGGCATCGCTCAATCCTGGCAAGCTGGCTGAAATGCAGTCGGTTGTGAAGGGCTATGAGGTGTATCTACAGTCTGAGTTTTTTGAAGGGCAGGCTGAAGAAACCGGTTTGAGTTGTATGGAAAATGCAATATTGAAAGCGCGTTTTGCTGCGCATCGTACAGGTTTGCCTTCGATTGGTGATGACTCAGGATTGTTTGTAGACGCTTTACATGGTGCACCTGGGCTATATTCTGCGCGGTTTGCCGGTGATAATGCCACAGACCAACAGAATGTTGAAAAGCTATTGGCTGTCATGCGCGATGTGCCTGAAGGTCATCGTCATGCTAAATATGTTTGTACTATGGCCTATGTACGCTATGCGTTAGATCCTTTACCTGTTTGCGTTAGTGCAGAGTGGCCGGGTTATATATTTCATGAACAGCGAGGTGATCAGGGTTATGGTTATGACTCGGTGTTTTATTTATTTCGACAAAATGCAACGGTTGCGCAACTTATGCCGGCGTTAAAACAGTCGCTGAGTAATCGCACAGTTGCATTGCGTGCACTCTTAGCACAAATAGACTAAATTTGGCCTAAGGTTAAAACTTTATGATTAAACTGCGAACCTATATTTCTATTAACTCGTTGCAGCCACAAATAGCTTCTTACATGGGAACCGCTGCACAGGGATTTCTGCCTGTTCCTGGTGATGCTTGTTTATGGATGGAAGTTGCACCGGGAATGGCCGTTCATCGGTTGACGGATATTGCACTGAAAGGCTCAAATGTTCATTTAGGTCAGCAGGTGGTCGAACGTGCTTATGGCTCGATGGTTATTCACCATCGAGATCAGAGTGATGTTTTGGAAGCCGGTGAAAAAGTCTTAAGCTTTTTGGGCACTGAAGTGCATTCGCGTCAAAAATGTCATATTATGTGGAACGAGATTATTCGTTCTATTATGCCTGATCATGCGGTATTGATTAACCGTGACAATCGTCGTGGGTCGATGATTTTGCCTGGTCAGAGTATGTATATTATGGAAACTGAACCAGCGGGTTATATCGTTTATGCAGCGAATGAGGCTGAAAAAGCAGCGAATATCACCCTTATTGAGGCGCGGGCTGTTGGTGCGTATGGACGTCTTATTCTCGCAGGTAATGAAGCAGATATTAATACCGCGGCTGAAGCGGCGACACGTGCAATTCAGAATCTTACAGGTGTTTAGATTTTAGACATGTGTAACTAGCCAGACGCTAGAATATAAAAAAGCGCTTAATTGCGCTTTTTTATTTAGTTTTTTTAATTGTTGCCAGAAAAGCTTAGTCAGGCCAAACGCGGCGAGAAGGCATGATTTTCGGTTTTTCTTCTACTGGTTTTTCTGCAGGTTTTGGGGTTTCTGGCTTTTTGGCAGGTGCAGGCTTAGTGGCTGGCTCAGGCGCTTTAGCTGGCGCTGGTTGCTCTGGTGCTGCTGCGGTTTCTTTAACCTCAGCTGCTGCTTGCGTTGCGGGAGCTGCAGCTTTTGCAGCGGCCGTTGTGGCTCTTGGTTTACGTCTAGTTACCATGGATTTCCTCCGATAATTGTTGAATTTCTTCGATTGCTTTGTCATTGTTCATTTCTACTACGCCATAACCAAGGCTGATGGCATCACGATAGATTTTACGATCACGAACAATCGTTTTGAGTAGATGTATGTCTTGGTAATCTTTGAGGTAGTCTTTAGCTTCCTCAACTTCTTTCACCGAGGGGTTTGTGGGCGCAAGGGTTAATACTGCTCGCACTTTTAAATTTGGGTTGTAGTCTTTGCTAAGTGTAATAATTTCTTGTAAGCTCGGCAAAACGTCTAAATCGGGTTGCGATGGTCTGAACGGGATGATAAGCAGGTTGGCGGCGGTCATTCCGGTTCGTAGCTCTCGTGAATCGCGGCCACCGGCATCGACTAGAACATACTCATAGCGTTTAGCTAGGTCGAGTAAGGTTTCTCGAATGTTGTCAAAAGCTTGAACGTGATTGACCTTGGGTTTGTCTGTTTCATTTCGGTCCAGCGCCCAGTTAGAGGAGGTTGCTTGTCGATCAGCGTCAACAATAATGACATCCTTACCTTGGTTGACTAGAAGGGCGGCAAGGTTTGTGGTTAACGTGCTTTTACCACACCCACCTTTTATATTCGCTATTTGTATAATCATAAGTCTAAGACTTCTCGTTAATTTTGTTTGATTATAACGTATTCAGTTGGTTTTTTTAACTGTTAATAGATGTTGTCTAATCTTTCTGGCGGTGGTGGCATGTCGCTTAGTTTTTCAATTTCATTCGGTGGCATTTGGACAAAGTAGCCTTTTGATTTAATGGCTTCATAAACTTTAGCAGGATCTTCACGCCCAAGTCGTCTTGTGGGTGTTAGTTCGAATTCAGTAACGAACTGGGTTTCGCCAAACATGACTAGAAACTCCGCTGGCAGGGTGTCGAGCCCTTTTGTTTGGTCAACAAATACATAGAGTTCTTCTTTTTTGTTGCTTTTATAAGCACAAACAGTAATTTTTTCCACGTTTTTTAAATCCGTTTATTAAGTTTCAATCCGATAGTTTAGCAAATATTTAAATGCAAAATATCAGCTTATCGCTTTTGCTTGCTTGACCCCTAATGGTAGTATGCATAATAATTGCAAGCATTTGCACATGCTTTAATAAAATAAGAAGAGATGATGTCTATGAAATCAGTTTTTGATCAGAAGCTATCGCGGGTTTGCGTGTTAAGTGGTACGGGGTTTGTTGGTGAGCAGGTGGTTCGTGAATTGTCTTCGCAAAACTATGCAGTAAGTGTTGTCGTTCGCCGTCCAGAGCGTTTTCGCCAATTAAATTTATTGCCAAATGTTAGCTTGTTTGCGGTTGAAGACGGGTATAGCGAATCTTTTTTTAAGGCCTGTTTTAAGGGCGTGGATGTTGTTATAAATTTGTTTGCCGATCAAACCTGTCCTACCGAATCAGTTGATGAGGATCAAATCGTTGGCTTGGCGCAGTTAGTTAAGCAAGTTGCTGAGCAGACTAAAGTTAAGCGTGTTCTTCAGCTTTCACAAATTGGTGCGAATGCGAGTCAAGCGACTAACGCTTGGCTTAAGGCGTTGGGTGAGGCCGATGCGATTACCCATAATATGGCTTCCATCTCAACGACCCTATTCCGTGCGGGGTTGTTAATTGGGGAAAACGATCATTCGACGTCACGCTATGCTAAGCAGCTAACCCGTTCGGCTTTCGCTATGATAGCGCATGCCCAAACCCAAGTGCAGCCGCTTTGGGTTAAGGATTTTGCTAAAGGTCTAGTTTTAAGCGTAAATAATCGTCACCACCATAACACTAAACTAGAGGTCGTGGGTAGTGAACGTATGACGATTAAAGATTTAGCGGAATGGGTGAAAACCTTAATGGGCATTGAGAAAGCGTTGATTGTGCCCATGTGCCAATTAAATGCCAAGTTTATGCTACTGCTCGGCCCTTTAGCGCCTTTTAAAACGGTGACGGCTTATCAGCAAAAGCTTTTAGCTGTTGACTTGGTGAGTGAGCAGGACTTTATTGACTGTTTCGGTTTTGAACCTGCGAGTTTAGAGTATGCCCTGTCAAGTTATGTTGCCAATCAACCGATCAAACAACGGTTGGATTATTTTAGGCAGCTTGCAGGTCGTAAACAGACTGACTTTAAATAACTATGCAGGTATATCTTGTTGGTGGTGCAGTTCGGGATGCATTACTCAATATTCCTATTCAAGATAGAGATTGGGTAGTGGTTGGTGCTCATGCGCAGGATTTGCTTGATTTAGGTTGTAAGCAGGTTGGTAGCGACTTCCCGGTCTTTTTACACCCCGAGACGCAAGAAGAATATGCCTTAGCGCGAACAGAGCGTAAGGCTGGCCATGGTTATCATGGTTTTGAAATTGATGCCTCTGCGGTGGTCACGCTTGAAGAGGATTTGTTGCGTCGGGATTTAACGATCAATGCGATGGCATTAACCAATCAGGGCGAGTTGATTGATCCTTATGGTGGGCAGCGAGACCTAGAGCAGCGCGTATTGCGCCACGTTTCGCCTGCTTTTGTAGAAGACCCTTTGCGGGTTTTGCGGGTGGCGCGATTTAAAGCGCAGCTCGCTGAATTTGGTTTCCAGCTTGCTCCAGAAACTCATGATTTGCTTTGTCAAATGGTAAACGAGGGCGAGTTAGGTGCTTTGGTGGCCGAGCGAATTTGGCAAGAAGTGACTAAAGCCTTGATGACAAGCCGGCCTGGTTTGTTTTTTGCCTGTTTAAAAGAAATCGGAGCTTTAGCCGTGCTGTTCCCGGCTTTAGACCGTTTGTTTAGGGTGCCTCAATCGGAAACGCATCACCCTGAGGGCGATGCGGGCGTGCATACTTTAATGGTATTGGATGCGGCGGCGAAGCTGTCGGATTCGTTAGATGTCCGTTTTGCAGCATTGGTTCATGATTTGGGCAAGGGGATGACCAATCCTGCATCTTGGCCGAAACATCCTGGGCATGAACAAGCAGGCCTGCCGATTGTTGAGGAGTGGGGACAGTTGTTTCGTGTGCCAAAGTCAACCTTGCAGCTTGCGTTACGCGTCACAGAATGGCATGGTTGGATTCATCGCGGTGGCCTGTCGATGTCGTTGGCCGATATGTTGAAGGTTTTGAAGGGCTGCGATGCATTTCGCCAGCCAGATAGGTTTGAGCTTTTGCTTGTTGCCTGTGAAGCCGATCATTTAGGGCGTAAAGGGTTTGAGGAGCAGTCTTATCCGCAAAAAGATTTTTGGTTGGGTGCACTTGAGGCTTGCAAGAAGGTTGATGCTTCGGTTTTAGCCGCTGATGGCTTAAAAGGTGAAAAGATGGCGCAGGCGATTGAGCAGCAGCGTCTAGCTCGATTAGATAACTTCAAAACACAGTTGTTAATTATGGCAAAGATAGCAGACTAGTATAGTGATGGATAATGCACGTTTAACAAGGGTTGCAACCTATGCGGCAGTCGCCGTGGCCTTGACCTTGATTGTGGTTAAGTTCGTTGGCTGGTGGTTGACCGACTCGGTGAGTATTTTGGCTTCGTTGCTCGATTCGATGCTTGATGTATTGGCCTCGATAATGATTTTGATTGCAGTGCGTTATGCCCAGGTTCCTGCTGATCATGAGCATCGTTTTGGTCATGGCAAGGCTGAGCCTCTTGCCGCCTTAGCGCAAAGTATTTTTATCGCGGGTTCGGCGTTTTATTTGTTTATTTATGCCACAGAGCGTTTGTTTAACCCTCGACCGGTAGAGCAGATTACATTGGGTGTGGCTATCATGGTGTTTTCTTTGGTCTTGACTTTGATATTGGTCGGGTTTCAACGTTATGTCGTGCGCCGAACTCAGTCAACGGCGATTAAGTCAGATTCATTGCATTATATTTCGGATATAGCGGCCAACGGTGTGGTGATTGTTGGTTTGTTGTTGATGGTCTGGGGCTTTGATTGGGTTGACCCTGCTTTAGGGATGGTGATTGCACTGGTGATTGCTTGGAGTGCGTATAAGTTGGCGAGAGAGTCAGCCAATCAGTTATTGGATATTGAGTTACCCGATGCCATGCGCGAGCAGGTTGGTGACATTATTCGGAGTCATCGCGGGGTGGAAGGCTTTAATGATTTACGTACCTACCGTTCTGGCCCTAATATTTTTATTCAGTTTGATTTGGAGTTGGATGATCGCATGCCTTTAGTCAAGGCGCATTTAATCGCAGAAGAAGTGACGGAACGTATTAAGCAGGCGATTCCGCAAGCCGATGTGATTGTTCATCAAGAACCCGTTAGTTTGCGTTTAGATCCTCAACATCATCAGTGGGGGCAGGACTAATCAGCAAACAACCAGGCCTGGTTGTTTGCTGATGCTTGTTGTTCTTTAGCTTTTTTTAGAGTGGGTCGTTTAAAATTAAATGCCCCACGAATTTGCCCGACCTGATAACCGGTCGCTTTGTCGTCTGGCTAGGCCTAGCGAGGCGATAACTAGGCTGAGTTTTTTCATGTCACTATGCTCTTTAATGGGTTTACTATTGGTTTTAAAGCGCTAAATACCCTATTCAATCCTAATAGTTTTATAAAAATCTGTCAAAATAAACGCAATTTAAACTTATATAAAAAAGAGTCTGCAGGTTAGCTATGTCGATAAGACCCCTGATGTTAAAAGTTTTACTGCCATTAAGCATTGTCGTTTTGGCGATAGCTGGCTTTCAGTATTTAAAAAAAACCAAGCCGCAAGCGCCTCCCGTTGAAATTCATGAGCGAGCTTGGTCAGTAGAGGTGATGACCCTGACCCCTGATGATTGGTTTCCAGAGGTGGTGCTGTATGGTACGGTCGAAACGCATCAGCGGGTGGCCTACCTAGCACCCCTGGCAGCTGAGTTGTCAGAGCTGCCTTTAAAAGCGGGACAGGCGTTTAAGCAGGGTGATGTTTTATATGGCTTTAATGCCGATGAGATTGCGCTTTATTTGACGAGTGCACAGGCAGAATTGGATGAATCTAAGGCCTTGTTGCATGCTGAAAAACAGTTGCAATTGACCGAGCGTGATCGGCTTGACAGGGAGAGGGCTTTGCTGGGGTTGAGGCAAGCGGAGTTTAATCGCAATCGTGAGTTACAGCAGCGTAGCTTGGCATCTGAATCCCATGTTGATCAGGCGCGTGAAGCGCTGTTGCGCCAAGAGTTAGTGGTCGTTAATAGTCAGTTGGTGGTTGATCAGCAGCAGGCTAAGTTAGCTCAGTTACAGGCACGTTTAGCCAGGGCTCAGGTTAACTTTGACCGTGCGCTGTTAACTAATCAGCGCGCACGCTTAATTGCCCCTTTTGATGGACGTGTTGTGGCTGTTCATGCCTCTAAGGGTGAAAACTTGGCTGCGAATAGTCGAATTTTGGAGGTGTACCCGTTAAAAAGTCTTGAATTAAGAGCCAAGCTTCCGGTCATTTATCGTGAAAAAATTGAACAGGCTCTTGTCTTGGAGCAGCCCGTGTTCGCGTATCTCAATCAGTTTGGTGAGTCTTTTGCCTTGCCACTGCATCGCTTGGCTGGCGAAACCGCTGCTTCAGGTATTGATGCGTTTTTTACACTTGATGAGGCGTTAACCGCCAGGCCTGGTGATTTGTGGTCAGTTAGGCTTCAGCTGCCACGTATCGAACAGGTCTTTGCGGTGCCCTATAGTGCGGTTTATGCAAATAAGCAGGTGTATTTGGTTGAGGATGAGAGGCTGGTTAGACGTTCGATTGAGTTGCTGGGCGAAACGGAGCATCAAGGGCGTAAGTGGGCTTTAATTCAGGGTGATTTGAGTTCGGGCGACCAGCTCAGCGTAACGCGATTACCTAATGCCATTTCTGGGCTGCGGGTTGCTTGTGTTGTGCCTGAGCAAGGTCGGAGCGAGCCATGAGTGAATTGAGTTTTAAAACACAGGGTGTGATTGGTGTGTTTACGCGTCACAAGGTGGCGGCCAATTTGGTTATGATTTTGATGATCTTGTTGGGTGTTGTGGCGTTGTTTAAATTGAATGTGCAGTTTTTTCCGAGTTTTAATTTGGATTATGCGCAGGTTAGGGTTATTTGGCCGGGCGCGAATTCGCAAGATGTTGAAAGCAGTGTCACGGACCCAGTAGAGCGGGTATTACGCAATATTGAAAACCTGGATGAAATGACATCAACGTCCTCCTTGGGCGTTTCGGTGGTGACGTTAAAGTTTGTCGAAGGCACCAATATGATTGAGGCCATTGATCAAGTCAGGCAGCGGGTTGCGGAGTTGCGTAATTTGCCACAGGATATTCAGAGTTTAACGGTAGAGCGCATTACACGTTACGAACCAGTTGCTAAAGTATTGGTATTGGGGCAAGAGGGTGAGGAGGAGCAGTTACGCACATGGGTCAGGGATTTTGAGCGTGATTTGTTAAATCGTGGTATCGATAAGGTTGATTTTCGTGGTCGTCCAGCCGAAGAGATGGCCATAGAGTTAGATTTAAAACAGATTGCGCAGCATGGAATGGGATTCGATCAGGTGGCGAACCAGGTGGCTAATTTAAGCCGAGATTTGCCGGCGGGCCGTATGGGCGATAGGGACAGTGCGCGTGATATTCGCGCAATTGAACAGCAGCGTGATGAGCGGGGGTTTGCTGATTTGCCGATTAAAGTGGGTGCTACTGAGCGCGTGAGCTTGTCGGACTTGGCAGATGTCAGTCTGCGTCCGGTAAGAGACTCGGCCTATTTAAAAGTAGATGGACGCCCGGCCATTGAGATGGCTTTGCAGCGCGCTGAGTCCGGTAATACCCTGACCTCATCTCGAATCATGCAGGCCTGGTTGGAGGAAACCCAACCCGGCCTACCCGCAGGGATCGAGCTGAAGGTCTATGATGAAACCTGGTCATTGGTTAAAGATCGCATTATGCTGTTGGTGAAAAACGGGATGGGCGGTTTAATTTTAGTGCTGCTGATTTTATATGTGTTTTTGAATGGTCGGGTTGCACTTTGGGTCGCTGTGGGTATTCCGGTTTCGTTTTTAGCAACGCTAATGGTGCTTTATTTGGGCGGAGGAAGCATCAATATGATCAGCCTATTTGGCTTGATTATGGCCTTGGGGATTATTGTTGATGATGCGATAGTGGTGGGTGAGGATGCGCTGACCCATTATGAGCAGGGTGAGGAGGCGGCGGAAGCGGCGGAGGGCGGGGCTCGCAGAATGTTTACCCCTGTAATGGCTTCCTCCTTAACCACGATTGCCGCTTTTTTGCCTTTGATGATGATTGGCGCTGAAATTGGTGCTATTTTGTTTGCGATCCCGATGGTGATTGTCGCGGTTATTTTGGTTTCGCTGGTACAGTGTTTTTTAGTTTTGCCCGGCCATTTACGCTTTGGTTTGGCCTTTGGCCGAAAACTCGGCCAGCGCAGAGATGATGAGCCTTGTTGGCGGTGTCAATGGGATAAGATTTTTTTGGCTTTTCGACAAAATCATTATCGTCGGGTTATTCGTTGGGTTTTGGCCCATCGCGCAACCGCACTCGCCGTGACCTTTGGGTTTATTTTACTGACGGTGGGTTTGTTAGCGGGCGGGCGTTTAAGTTTCACGTTTTTTCCGGCACCTGAGTCGAATCGGATTAATGCATCTATTCAGTTTGTTGCGGGTACCGATCAAGCGGTGACTGCGCGTTTTGTTGATCATGTCTATCAAGCATTGCGAGATACTGAGGCTGCGTTAGAACCAGGAGTTATTGATACGGCGGTCGTGGCCTATAACCAAGGTTCTGGGGGTTCTGGATCTGTGTTTGGTTTGATTAATGTGGAGCTGGTTGATTCGGAACGGCGTCATACACGTAACGCGGTGTTTATGCGTGAGTGGAATGCACGGGTAACACCGCAACCAGGCCTAGAGAACTTTAATGTCGTGGCTCAAACAGGCGGGCCTCCAGGGCGTGATATTCAGGTGCAGTTTAGTGGCGCACCGCCTGCGCTTTTAAAACAAGCGTCATTAGACCTTCAGCAAGCACTGGATGATATCGCCGGAGTGAGTGGTGTTTCTGATGATTTACCTTTTGGGCGTGAACAGTTGATCTTTAAGATGACGCCCTATGCACAAGCCTTGGGCTTTAGTTATGCCTCCATCGGTTCACAGTTAAGCTCCGCATTTTCCGGGCGTTTGGCACAAATCTATACATTGGGTGAGGATGAGATTGAAGTACGGGTGATGTTGCCGCGCGATCGTCAGGCTCAATTGTCTATTTTGAATGAAATGCAGCTTACCAGTCCGGCTGGGCAGCAGGTACCGCTTAGTACCCTGGTTGATTGGCAGACCCAGCAAGGCTTTGATGTTATGCGACATTATAATGGTCAATTAGCGGTCACGGTGTTGGGTGATGTGGATCGTGCGGTTAATAATGCGAATCGCATCCTCGCAGGATTAGAGCAGGATGTGTTGCCTGAAATTATGGCGAAATATGGTGTTAGTTATAGCTTGGAAGGAACAGCACGCAATCAACAAAAAACCATGAGTGATATGTTGATGGGGTTGTTAATTGGTTTGGTGTTGATTTATCTTATTTTAGCTTGGGTGTTTGAGTCTTATACTTGGCCTGTGATTGTAATGTTGGCGATTCCACTCGGGCTAATTGGTGCTGTTTTAGGCCATTATTTTATGGGTATAGGCTTAACCTTGTTATCCATGTTTGGTTTTTTTGGATTAGCGGGCATTGTGGTTAACAATTCCATTATTTTAGTCAGTTTTTATAAGCGCTTACGTGAGGAAGGAATGGCAATTAATGATGCTTTGGAAGAGGCCTCAGTGCAGCGCTTAAGGGCTGTCTTGGTGACGACCTTGACTACGGTTGCAGGTTTGACTCCTTTGTTGTTTGAAACGTCATTGCAGGCGCAGTTTTTGATTCCCATGGCGGTGTCTATTGCATTTGGGTTATTATTTGCATCCTTGCTAATTCTTTTGCTTATTCCGGTTGTTTTGTCTTTGTATGAGGGAGCCGTAAAAAAGGTGTCATTTAGATAAGTTAAAATCAAGCATTAATGCTGTTTTTGTAAGTCTTGTCAGCAAAAACTAAAGGTTTAGCCTGTGTGCTAAATTTTTGCAAAATTGTTGCATCACTTGAAGATTTCTTCATTTTGAGCGACAATGGTAGACTGTTATTTCTGAAAAAGTCATTTTTATTTCGACACGCTTTTCAGAATCCCGAATTTTTTCAATATTGAGGTAGTTGATATGCCAACTCGTAGAGAACTCGCTAACGCCATTCGTGCGTTAAGCATGGACGCAGTGCAAAAAGCAAAATCAGGACATCCCGGTGCCCCTATGGGTATGGCGGACATTGCTGAAGTCTTGTGGAACGGTCACATGAAATATAACCCAAAAAACTCAAACTGGGCCGATCGTGACCGTTTTGTGTTGTCAAATGGTCATGGCTCCATGTTGATTTATTCATTACTTCATTTAACCGGTTTTGATTTGAGCATCGAGGACATTAAGCAGTTCCGTCAATTACATTCAAAAACGGCAGGACATCCAGAGTACGGTTATGCGGATGGTATTGAAACCACCACCGGCCCCTTGGGTCAAGGTGTTACCAATGCCGTGGGTATGGCCATTGCAGAGCGCACATTAGGCGCACAGTTTAACCGTCCGAACTTCCCTGTGGTTAATCACCATACTTATGTATTTATGGGTGACGGTTGTTTAATGGAAGGCTTGTCGCATGAGGCCTGTGCGATGGCTGGTGCATTAGGTTTAGGTAAGCTAGTTGCGTTTTGGGATGATAACGATATTTCTATCGACGGCCATATCGGCGACTGGATGGAGCAAGACGCCCCTGGACGTTTTGAATCCTACGGTTGGCATGTTATTCGTGGCGTCGATGGCCACAATGCCGAAGCGGTTGACGCAGCAATCCATGAAGCGAAATCGATTCAAGACAAACCAACCCTAATTTGTACCCGCACTACCATCGGTTTTGGTTCGCCAAACCTGTGTGGTACGCATGACTGCCATGGCGCGCCACTAGGCGATCAAGAAATCGCGCTAACCCGTGAGAACTTGGGCTGGAATCATGCGCCATTTGTCATTCCGCAAGATATTTATGAAGGGTGGGATCACACGACGAAAGG
The DNA here is from genome assembly GCF_029581415.1 of Thiomicrospira sp. R3. Classification (GTDB taxonomy): domain Bacteria; phylum Pseudomonadota; class Gammaproteobacteria; order Thiomicrospirales; family Thiomicrospiraceae; genus Thiomicrospira. The sequence continues at coordinate 1,071,046 of NZ_CP121121.1, forward strand.
CGCATCTGAAGAAGCGGAGTGGAACGACATGTTCGCCGCCTATAAAAAAGAATTCCCAGAGCTAGCGTCAGAATTCAACCGTCGTATGTCAGGTGAGCTACCGGCTAACTTTGCAGTGGAAATGGATAAGTTTATTGCTAAGGTGCAAGCCGATATGCCAAATATTGCATCTCGCAAAGCGTCACAAAACACTATCGAAGCGATGGGGCCATTATTACCTGAAATGTTTGGTGGTTCAGCAGACTTAACCGGCTCTAACCTAACCAACTGGTCTGGTACAGTTAAAGTAAATAAAAACAATGCTAACGGTAACTACATTTCTTGGGGTGTGCGAGAGTTTGGTATGGCGCATATGATGAACGGGATGGTTCTTCATGGCGGCTTTAAGGTTTACGGTGCAACCTTCTTAATGTTTATGGAATTCATGCGCAACGCGCTTCGTATGTCGGCATTAATGAAAATTGGCACTATCTATGTTTACACCCATGATTCGATTGGTCTAGGTGAAGATGGTCCTACGCATCAACCGGTTGAGCAAATCGCTACTATGCGCATGATCCCACGTTTCCAAACTTGGCGTGGTTGCGATGCCATTGAATCAGCGGTTTCTTGGAAAATGGCTATGATGCGTTCTGAAGCGCCAACAGCGTTGGTTTTCTCGCGTCAAAACTTAACACCTATGCCACGTACACCCGAGCAGGTCAAAAACATCGAGAAGGGTGGCTATGTATTAGTTGACGCTGCAGCAAGCCCAGATTTAATTATCATTGCTACAGGTTCAGAAGTTGAGTTGGCGGTTAAAGCCGCAGTTAATTTAACCGAGCAAGGCAAAAATATACGTGTAGTTTCTATGCCATGCCCTGATATGTTTGATACCCAAGACCAAGCTTACAAAGACTCGGTATTGGTGCCAGGCGTAAAACGTCTTGCAGTAGAAGCTGGGGTAACTGATTTCTGGCGTAAATACGTTGGTTTAGAAGGCGATGTTGTTGGTATCGACACCTTCGGCGAATCAGCACCCGCTGGCGAATTGTTTAAGGAATTTGGTTTCACGGTTGAAAACGTGGTTTCAAAAGCACAAGCCTTAATCAGATAAGTTGCGTTTAATTTTAAATATAGCCCGAAATAAGGGCATGACACTGAGCGTGAGTTTTAAACTGCGTTCAGTTTCACAAATAGGAGAAAGCTATGACAATTAAAGTTGGTATCAATGGTTTTGGTCGTATCGGCCGTATGGCGTTTCGTGCGGCAGCAAAAGATTTCCCAGGTATTGAAGTGGTTGCGATTAACGACCTGTTAGAGCCGGACTACCTGGCCTATATGTTGAAATATGACTCAGTTCACGGTAACTTCCCTGGTGATGTTGTGATAGACGGTAACCACATGGTTGTAAACGGCAAGAAAATCCGTTTAACCGCTGAGCGTGATCCTGCCAACCTAAAATGGGACGAAGCAGGCGTTGACTTGGTTATCGAGTGTACCGGTTTTTTCCTAACCGAAGAGTCTTGCCAAGCACACATCAAAGCGGGCGCGAAAAAGGTGGTTCAGTCTGCACCCTCTAAAGATCACACGCCTATGTTTGTTTATGGTGTTAACCACAACGAATATGCGGGTCAAGCGATTGTTTCAGCGGCGTCTTGTACCACCAACGGTCTAGCGCCTGTGGCAAAAGTACTCAATGATAGCTTTGGTATTAAGCGTGGTTTGATGACCACCGTTCACGCGGCAACCGCTACTCAAAAAACCGTTGATGGCCCATCTTCAAAAGATTGGCGCGGTGGTCGTGGTATTCTAGAAAACATCATTCCTTCTTCAACTGGTGCTGCCAAAGCGGTAGGTAAGGTATTACCTTCATTAAATGGCAAGCTAACGGGCATGGCCTTCCGTGTGCCTACTTCTGACGTGTCCGTTGTAGATCTAACCGTAGAGCTTGAAAAATCAGCGACTTACGATGAAATTTGCAAAGCAATGAAGGCGGCATCTGAAGGCGAAATGAAGGGTGTACTAGGCTATACCGATGAGTCTGTTGTCTCTACCGACTTCCGTGGCAATCCACATCCGTCTATTTTTGATGCGGGCGCAGGTATTGCTCTAGACGGTACTTTCGTTAAAGTTGTAGCTTGGTATGACAATGAATATGGCTATACTTGCAACATGATGCGCGTTGTTGAACACGTTAGCAAATAATAAGGAGCCGAATATGTCTTTTATTCGTATGGCTGATTTGGATTTAAAAGGCAAGCGCGTATTAATTCGTGCTGACTTAAATGTTCCGGTAAAAAATGGCGTGGTAACCTCTGATGCACGTATTCGTGCATCGATGAAAACATTTGAAGCGGCAATGAATGCTGGCGCAAAAGTAATGGTTATGTCTCATCTTGGACGCCCAGAAGAAGGTGTGTTTTCCGAAGAAAACTCATTGGCGCCGGTAGCTTCCAACTTGTCTGATAAATTAGGCAAGGAAGTACGTTTAATTAAAGATTACCTAGACGGCGGTTTTGATCTGGCGGACGGCGAACTTGTGTTGCTTGAAAACGTACGTTTTAATGTGGGTGAAAAGAAAAATACTGAAGAATTATCTAAAAAATATGCAGCACTCTGTGACGTATATGTGATGGATGCTTTCGGTACGGCTCACCGCGCTCAAGGCTCTACCCATGGCGCAGGCGTTTACGCGCCGGTTGCTTGTGCGGGTTTGTTGTTAACTGAGGAACTGGATGCCTTAACGAAGGCATTAAAAAATCCGGCTCGCCCTTTAGTGGCGATTGTGGGCGGTTCTAAAGTTTCAACCAAATTAACGGTGCTTGAGTCTTTATCGACGGTAGTAGACCAGCTGGTTGTGGGCGGTGGGATTGCTAATACGTTCATTAAAGCGGCGGGTCATAATGTAGGCAAGTCACTTTGTGAAGATGATTTAGTTTCAACTGCAAACAAGTTAAATGAAATAATGAATGCTCGTGGTGCTTCGATTCCTCTCGCACAAGATGTTGTGACAGGCAAAGAGTTCTCAGAAACAGCGCTAGCTGAAACTAAAGATGTGTCTGCAGTGGCTGATGACGACATGATTTTTGACATAGGTCCTAAATCAGCGGCTGAACTGGCAGAAATCATCAAAAACGCCGGTACCGTGGTCTGGAATGGTCCGGTCGGTGTATTTGAGTTTGATCAGTTTGGTGGGGGTACACAAACTATCGCTAATGCAATTGCACAATCCAATGCTTTCTCAATTGCAGGTGGTGGAGATACCCTAGCTGCGATAGATAAGTATGGTATTGAGGATCGTGTTTCGTATATTTCAACCGGTGGTGGTGCATTCCTTGAGTTCTTGGAAGGCAAAAAGCTACCTGCGGTAGAAATGCTAGAGCAACGCGCTAACTAAGCGTTTTGTAACCAGGCCTGGTTGTCCAGGTCTGGGCTTTATTATTTTGGCTTAAGGTAAGTAACAGGGTGTCTCGGGAAGTAAATTGCTGAATTAGACCGGATGGGTCTTTTCCCCAACTGGGGGATCAGTTTATTTTGCGAGCCATCTTACTGAGCCTAAGCCCTTTAATTTCGTAAAAAGGAAATAGCGTTATTATGAGTTCATTAAGAAGAACAAAAATTGTAGCCACACTGGGGCCAGCAACCGATCGTCCAGGTGAGACTGAACGTATTATTAAAGCCGGTGTTGATGTAGTTCGTATTAATATGTCGCATGGTTCGGTTGAAGACCACCTTAAACGTGCAAGCTATATTCGTGAAATTGCAGCGAAGCTAAACCGTGAAGTGGCCATTTTGGTTGATCTGCAAGGCCCCAAAATTCGTGTTGCGCGCTTTGCATCGGGTGTAGTTGAATTGACAGAGGGTGATAAATTTGCATTAGATAATAATGTAGATCCTCTAAACGGTAATCACGAGGAAGTCGGCTTAACCTACAAAAACCTACCTTACGATGTGAAGCCGGGTAACCTTTTATTGCTTGACGATGGTCGTATTGTGATGAAAGTAGATCAGGTAGTTGGTGAACGCGTGGAATGTACCGTTACTGTGGGCGGAAAGCTATCTAACAACAAAGGTATTAACTTGATGGGGGGCGGGCTTTCAGCCAGTGCGCTTACCGAAAAAGATAAGGAAGATATCCTTATTGCCGCTAAAATTGAAGCGGACTATCTTGCACTGTCATTCCCGCGCTCTGCTGAGGATGTGGAATACTGCCGAAGCCTTGCGCAACAAGCTGGTTTAACTTGTGGTATTGTGTCAAAAATTGAGCGTGCAGAAGCGGTTGCAGATGACGAGACTTTAGATGGTATTATTTTGGCATCGGATGTGGTGATGATTGCACGGGGTGACTTGGGGGTTGAAGTCGGTGATGCGCAATTACCTGCGATCCAGAAAAAAATCATTAAACGTGCTCGCCAGTTAAACCGTATCACCATTACAGCGACTCAAATGATGGAAACCATGATTGAGAATGCGATTCCGACCCGTGCAGAAGTGTTTGACGTAGCTAATGCCGTTATGGATGGCACGGATGCGGTTATGTTGTCAGGTGAAACTGCAACAGGTAAATTTCCGCATATGGTGGTAGATGCGATGGCGCGTATTTGTCACGAAGCTGAGAAGTCACGTTCAACACGTCACTCAACACACCGTATTGAAGAGTACTTCAGCGCAGTTGATGAAACGATTGCGATGGCGGCTATGTATGCAGCCAACCATTTTAATGTTAAATGTATTGCTGCATTAACTGAGTCGGGTAACACGCCTTTATTGATGTCACGTATCAGTTCTGGTATGCCTATTTTTGCGCTTACACCGCACAAGTCAACACGCCGCAAAGTATGTATGTACCGTGGGGTTTATCCTTCAGTCGTTGATTACACCGGCCTGAGTGATGAAGAAGTTCAACAAAATGTCTTGAAACAACTTAAGTCATTTGGCATTGTTAGTGAGGGTGATTTGGTTGTTTTGACCCGTGGAGAACAACGCGGTAATATGGGTGGTACAAACCGCCTTGAGATTGTCAAAGTTCCATAACTCGGCTTTATAATATTTAAACAATTTTTTTGAAACCAACAAAGGAGTATCGCAGATGGCGATGATTACACTTCGTGAATTAATGGATTACGCAGCAGAATACCAATTTGGTATGCCAGCGTTTAACGTAAACAATATGGAACAAGTACGCGCTATCATGCGTGCGGCGGCGGCTGTAGATTCTCCTGTTATTCTTCAGGGTTCTGCTGGCGCGCGTAAATATGCGGGTGAGCCAATGTTACGTCATATGGTGGCTGCCGCCGTTGAAATGTACCCACACATTCCTGTTGTTATGCACCAAGATCACGGTTCTGATGTTGGTGTATGTTTGCGCGCTATCCAGTCAGGCTTCACTTCGGTGATGATGGACGGTTCTTTGATGTCTGACATGAAAACCCCCGCCTCTTATGAGTACAATGCAGGTATCACTGCTGAAGTGGTTAAGATCGCTCACGCGGGTGGTGTATCAGTAGAAGGTGAATTAGGTTGTTTAGGTTCGCTTGAAACGGGCATGATGGGTGAAGAAGACGGCCACGGTTCTGACGAAAAACTAGATCATTCAGCACTATTAACTGATCCTGAAGAAGCAGCACAATTTGTTAAAGATACCAACGTTGATTGCTTAGCAGTAGCAGTAGGTACGTCACATGGGGCTTACAAGTTTACCTCTAAGCCTTCTGATGATGTATTAAAAATCGATCAAATTCGTAAGATTCATGAGCGCATTCCTACTACTCACCTTGTAATGCACGGTTCTTCTTCTGTCCCTGAAGAGTGGTTGAGCATTATCAACAACTACGGTGGTGACATGGGGCAAACTTATGGCGTACCGGTAGAAGCGATTGTTGAGGGCATCAAGTATGGTGTGCGTAAAGTAAACATAGACACCGATCTACGGATGGCATCTACCGGTGCGATTCGTAAGCATTTGTCTGAAAACCCATCAAACTTTGATCCACGTAAATTTTACAAAGCAGCTGAAGATGCGATGATGGGTATTTGTAAAGCGCGTTTCGAGGCATTCGGTTGTGCAGGCCATGCTTCTAAGATCAAAGCAGTCGGTCTAGAAGAAATGCAAGCACGTTACGCTTCAGGTTCATTGAACCAAGTAGTAAGATAAGTTAGGTTGCGTTTTTAGCCTCTATAAAACCCGAGCTTGTCTCGGGTTTTTTGTTCACCGGGTTTATTGTTTTATGCAGCGTGAAATCGTGTAGTCTTTACCTTGCTTCACTTTTTCGTAATTGCCAAACACCTCATTAAAGTTACGTTTCATATAGTCGCGTAAACCGTTAATGGTTACCACAACAAGTTGACCACCCGGTGCGAGCTGAGCATGAATGTCGTGTAACATAATGCTGAGCATTTCTTTACCTACTTTGGCGGGAATATTAGAAATAACGGTCGTAAATTCAATATTTTTGGGCACGTTACTTAAGCCATTTGAAAGATAAGCTTTGGCATGGTTAAGTTGGTTTAACTGTGCATTTTTATTGGCATAATCGACGGCAACAAAGTCCTTATCGACCATGTGTATTTCACCATCAGGCGCGTTAGCCGCAATCGCTAGGCCGATTGGCCCATAACCACAACCAATATCGAGTGCAACCTCATTAGGTTTGATAGTCAAATGACGTAAAAGTAAGTCTGTGCCAGAGTCTATTTCACGTGGGCTGAAAATACCCCATGTTGTGTTAAATTTTAGTGTTTTTCCCATAAGTTGAGTTTCAAAACTAAGGTCTTTTTTAAGCTCTTCGATAGGTGCCATGATAAATTCCAATAAGTGGTTCAGCTCATTATAAGCGAATTGGTTTTCTCCCGTATACATGCTGTATGGTTGGTTTTGGATTGCGAGTGTTTAACACCACGCGGTTTTAACCCATGCTACCATTGAAGTTTAGCGAGTAGTCTAGGTTGTTGTGGATTCTCGGTATCAAATCGTGTTAACAAAATATCGCCCATGGCTGTGTTCGCACCTGTCGCGAGTAAGATATTACTGCGGTGAGTAACCAGGACCCAGGTTTCCGTGCAGCGTCACCAGGCCTGGTGCAACTAAGCCTAATCCAAGGTTGCGCAGAAACCCTCGACGATTAAAAACCTGTGCAGAGGGCATATCAAGACTTCTTAATTTATTAAATTGCTTTATCATACTCAACTTTTAAACATTAAAGTTTTGTAAAAAATGCATAGTCTTAACCCGCGACAACTTGAAGCCGTATTGCATATTGACACGCCTTTGCTAGTGTTAGCAGGGGCGGGTAGTGGTAAGACGCGCGTTATTACCGAAAAAATTGCCTACCTCGTGCGTAAGCATGACTACAAACCCCACCATATCTACGCGGTGACCTTTACCAATAAGGCCGCCCGAGAGATGAGGGAGCGTGTCACGAAATTAATGGTCGATACGCCCGCTAAAGGTCTTAATGTCTCTACGTTCCACAACCTGGGTTTGAATATTATTCGCCGCGAATATAAAGCACTCAACTACAAAGCCAATTTTTCGATTATGGATGCGACCGATACGGGACAAATCTTAAAGGAATTGATGAAAAAGAATGAGCTAGATCCTGAAGAGTTGGATGGGGTGCAATGGGATATTTCAGCTTGGAAAAACCAACATTTGGACCCACAGACTGCGCTTGAGATGGCGGAAGATGCCTTGGCGCAATCTCGCGCTCGACTCTATGGGGCTTACCAAAAGCAACTTCACGCCTATAATGCGGTGGACTTTGATGATTTGATTGGCTTGCCAGTGCGTTTGTTTAATGAGCAGCCACAGATTTTAGAAAAATGGCAAAATAAAGTCCGTTATCTGCTCGTGGATGAATACCAAGACACCAATGCCACTCAGTATCAGCTGGTGCGTCAACTGGTTGGGATGAATGGCAAACTGACCGTGGTGGGGGATGACGATCAATCTATTTATGCCTGGCGTGGTGCACAGCCGGAAAACTTAGCCTTGCTTGAGCAAGATTACCCTGGTTTGCATCTAGTCAAACTGGAGCAAAACTATCGCTCTAGCCAGCGTATTTTGAATAGTGCCAACCAATTAATTGCTAATAACCCGCATGTGTTTGAAAAGAAACTTTGGAGTGAAATGGGTTTAGGTGACCCCATTCGAGTGATTGCCTGTGCCAATGAAAATCAAGAGGCTGAGCGCCTGGTATCAGAAATCATTGTCCATAAATTTAAGCACAAAACTAAAAATCGTGATTATGCGGTGCTGTATCGAGGTAATCACCAGGCCCGCCTTATAGAGCGCGCGTTGCGTGAACAGAACCTACCTTATATTTTATCGGGCGGTCAGTCGTTTTTTGATCGTGCTGAAATTAAAGATGTGATGTCCTATCTCAAACTTATTGTTAATCCGGACGATGATGTGGCCTTTTTGCGCATTATCAATACCCCGCGTCGTGAAATTGGGGCGGGTACACTGGAAAAGCTAGCCACCTACGCAACGCATCGTGGGGTGAGCTTGTTTGATGCTACTCAGGAATTTGGCTTAACCCAAGTGTTGTCAGAAAAGTCGCTAAAACGTGTACAATTGTTTGGACTGGTCTTATTGGACTGGGTCAAGCAAGCCGAGTTGGTTGAAGGCAAAGAAATGGTCACCTTTGTGCGCAGCGTGTTGGACAAAATTGAATACGACAACTGGTTAATGGAAACCGCTTCATCGGTTAAAACGGCTGAGCGCCGCATTGAAAACGTGCGTGATCTATTGCTTTGGATTGAGCGCATTGTCACTAAGGCCCAAGAAGAGGATGGCGACGAGCTCAAGTTGGCAAAAATCGTTTCGCACATGACCCTGATGGATATTATGGAGCGTAATGAGGAAGAGAAAGAGCATGATATGATCAGCTTAATGACGCTGCATGCGTCCAAGGGGCTGGAGTTTCCGCATGTTTTTTTAATTGGTGTTGAAGAAGAAATGCTACCTCACAAGCAAAACCTCGAATCACCAGGCCTGGAAGAGGAGCGGCGTTTGGCCTATGTAGGTATTACACGTGCGCAGCGAAGTCTTACGATTAGCTATGCGCAAAAGCGCCGTAAATACGGTGAAGATACGCCTTGCCAGCCTAGTCGTTTTTTGTTCGAACTTCCCGAAGATGCGCTTCAGTGGGAAGGTAGGCCAGGTGTTGAACTGAGTCATGATGAGGCGAAACAACACGGCAATTCGCAAATGGACACTATTCGCGCATTGCTTGCTGCAAAAGCGACAAAATAGTAGGCTATTTAAAAGCATACACAGATGATAGGAGTCAGGTTATGTTCATCGAGCCGTTTTCTTTTGCACCAATGCCCGCTATAGAGTTTGGTTGGGGGTGTACGGAGTCCAAATTAGCAAATTCCATATTGGCACAAACTCAACATAAACTTATGCTAGTATCCAGTGGTTATGCTGATCAAAATTTTGTTGATTCATGTTTGGCTGATGTTTTAAATCAGCGTGATGTCCATAGGGTTGTGGTGCGAGGTGAGCCTTCAGCGGAAACCATTGATGCGCTGGTAGCCGCGGCTCCGTCCGATATTGAGTTGGTGATTGGTTTTGGCGGGGGCAGTGTGTTGGATGCGGCCAAGGCTATAGCAGGCCTGCTACCAGAAGGTTTTTCGGTGGTTGATTATTTAGAAGGCGTGGGCTGTGGTCGTAAAATTACATTAACGCCTGTGCCATTCATTGCCATTCCTACCACGGCAGGTACCGGATCAGAAACCACTAAAAATGCGGTTATTTCGCGTCAAGGGGTGTTTAAAAAGTCCTTTCGCGATGATCGTTTATTGGCCAAGCAGGCCTGGCTAGATCCCCGGTTTTTACCTCATTGTCCCCCGTCGGTACTCTACCCAACCGCGATGGATGCCTTTACACAACTGCTTGAGTCCTATGTAACGCTCAAAGCCAACCCTATGACGGATGCACTCGCTTGGCAGGGGTTAAGGCTTTTCCAGGGTGCATTTGAGCTGATTGAGTCAACGGATGAAGCGGCGAAAAAACAAGGTTATGGTCGACTGATGCTTGCTGCTAGTTTTTCGGGCATGACACTGGCTAATGCGGGTTTGGGTGCGGTTCATGGTTTAGCGGGTCCAATCGGTGCTTTTTTCGATGCGCCGCATGGCTTGGTGTGTGCAAGGTTGCTGGCCCCTATTACGCGGCTAAACATTGAGGCTCTGCAAAACTTAAACACTGAACAGGCAAGTGTTCCGTTAGCGAAGTACTTACAGGTTGCTAAGCTCCTGACGGGGCGTGCTGATCTAGCAGGCCTGGTTGTGGCTATCGAGGGCGTAGTGGCGAAAACGATTCCACAGGGGTTGGCAGACTTTGGTTTAACCAAGGATAACTTAGATCCTGTGTTGCAAAACTCTAGAGCAGGCAGTATGCTTGGAAATCCAATAGTATTAAGTGATCAAGCCTTGCAAACAGCAATGTTTGAAGCCTTGTAGATACAAATAAGGATGGCTATGAAGGAAGGTATTGCGCTTGTTTTGTCTTTGGTTTTGATCGGTTGCAATTCTGGCTCTGAGAGTGGAGGCAAGCAACCTGCAGAACAACCTGCAGAACAACCCTCTCTCTATAATCCGCCTACTGACTCGGTACTAAGTTATTTAAACTATTTACGCGATTATGCAGGCTTGTTGAGTTATTCAGCGAACTCAACGCTTTCAAAGGCTGCGTTAGGTCATACAAATTATCAAGTAAACGAAAACATCACCGGGCATTTTCAAACAAGTTCGTCCTCATTGTTTTTTACCGGCCATTCGGCTAAAGACCGTGCAGATAATGCAGGTTATAAAAGCCCGTTTGTATCTGAAAATATTAGTTATAACAAATCCAACGAACTTGAGCTTATTGATGATTTGATGACAGCTATTTACCATCGTATGAGCCTATTGGATTTTGATCGCAATGAAATTGGCTTTGGTTTTAACGCACAATTTGACCAGAACCCTCGAACTAATCTTGTTTGGGCAGCGATGACGACGAAATCAGGTATTGCGCAGATCGAAAACCTATGTCGATCAGGCGGTGAGGCGGTGCACTCTGGCTCGTTTTTTTATTGTAACGATGGGATCGCGAAAATAAAGGCATCGACCTATCAGCATGCACTTTCTCAGATGAGAGCGCAGAGTAAGGATGTGGTGTTTTGGCCCGCTCAGGGCGCAACCGTGCCGCCTGTATTTTATCTAGAGTCGCCGGATCCCTTGCCGGAGTGTTCGGTATCGGGTAACCCGGTATCTATTCAGGTCAATCCGTTAGTTTTAAATGACTATGCGATTATTGCTGATAGTTTTGTGCTGACAGAACAGGGTAAAAGCTCGCCGCTTGAGTTGGTAAGAATCTTGACCAATCAAACGCCACAACCTGATCCTGGCGCAAATAGCTGGCAAACTGATAATAAAAAATGGCTAGCGGCTTTTCCAAGGGAGCGCTTGGAGTGGGGGCGTCATTATAGTGCAAAAATTGACTACCAATACGGGGGCACTACACAAACCTGGCAATGGACGTTTAGTACCCCTTCTTTATCACAAGCGCCTTATCGGTTGGTGGGTGATGCGAGCGGTACCCTTGCGAATGGCACAACAATTTATGTTTATGTCCCACCACAGAACTGTGCTGTTTTTGCTAATGGTTATGAGTATTCCGTTAGCTATTTTCGTGACCAAAACCCGCAGGTTGATATCGTTGCGATTGATGCACAAACATACAAACTGACGCTCACTGATTTAGACCAAATTACTCTTAGCTTTATTCAGAGTGACGGTCAGCAAACCTACACTAGGCAAATGACAATAATCTTGAATGATTGAGGCTCTTTCCTCGTACCGGTTGTTATGTTGGGGGTTTACCGATACAATTGATTGGTTAATTTAACGGAGAATTCAATGAAAAGTATTAAACATGTTTTGCTTTCGTTCAGCGCTTTTATGCTGACGTTTGCTTTATTGATGCCACAGCCAGCAGAAGCCAAACGTTTTGGGGGTGGGGGTAGTTTTGGTAAACAGCATTCTATGCCTTCACAACAACGCCAGCAGCCTGCTCAACGTCAGCAGCCTGCACAGCAGCAGCAAGCGGCACCTGGGCGACAGGCTGCACCCGCGTCTGGTGCGTCGCGTTGGTTAGGGCCCTTAGCAGGTTTGGCGGCGGGTGGCCTTTTGGCGGCTATGCTGTTTGGCGATGGCTTTGAGGGCTTGCAGTTTATGGATATTTTGTTATTTGGTTTGTTAGCCTTTGGTGCGTTTATGTTGTTTAAACATTTTCGCAGTCGCCAAGCAGGGCAAGGTTCGATGCAGCCAGCGGGTGCTGCGCGTCAGCCAATGGATGATTCAAATGCCTATCGTCAAACAGCTCAGCAGGACGCTCCCCCCAGTTACAATCCGAATAGTGGTGGTTCGATTATCGGTTCTGGATTAGGTATTAATGCGTTGCACAATGTTGAGTCACCAAGCTGGTTTAATGCCGACACCTTTGTAGAGGGCGCAAAACAACATTTTGTCGCGGTACAAAAAGCCTGGGATCAAGCAGATGCGAGTGAGATTGAAAGCTATTGCACGCCTGAATTATTTGCGGAAATACAAACACTGATGCACGATATGGTGCCAGGTGAAAACCACACGGAAATCGACACGCTCTACAGCGAGTTGGACGATCAGTCGTTTGAAGGTGATTATTTTATTGTCAGCATACGTTTTAGTGGTTTTATTAAAGAAGAGCGTGATGCTCAAGCGCATGCGTTTAATGAAGTTTGGCATATCCGTCGTTTAGCCGCGGGTGAAGGTAATTGGTTAATTGCGGGTATCCAGCAGCAAGCCTAAGCCGTAAAACTAGCCAGCTTTTTATAACCAGGCCTGGTTGCATACCGGGCCTTTTTTTTGGACAATCTTAATGCATTTCTTAACCCTGCCTTATGCCTATGGCGAACCGACTATAACGGCTAAACTTAAAAGCCAAAACCAAGATTTTATTGTTGAGGAGCAGATTGCGTTTGAACTCAGTGGCGAAGGCGAACACTTGTGGGTTTGGCTGGAAAAGGATGGCGAAAACACCGATTGGGTTGCGCAACAACTGGCTAAATGGGCGGGGATAAAACTTCGTGATATAGGGTATGCGGGTTTAAAAGATCGCCATGCTGTGACGCGTCAATGGTTTAGTTTGTATTTGCCCGGTAAGGCCGATCCTGATCCTCAGCATTTTAACTTTGATTCAATGCGCATTCTCAAAACCACTCGCCATCAACGCAAACTGCAAACCGGCGGGCTTAGTGGTAATCGATTTATCCTCGCTTTGCGCGATGTTACGGGTGATAAAATCGAACTTGAAAGCCGCCTCAAGCAAATCCAGCAACAGGGTGTGCCCAATTATTTTGGCGAACAGCGTTTTGGTCGTAACGAAAACAACCTTGTGATGGCGCAGCGGTTGTTCGATGGAGAATTGACACGACTCAAACCTGCTCAGCGCAGTCTTTATATTTCTGCCGCTCGGTCGTATTTATTTAACCTAATTGTAGCAAAAAGAGTTGAACAGGCTTGTTGGAATAAAGCAGTTGGCGGTGACGTGTTTCAGCTTGAGGGTTCGGACAAGTGGTTTGTGGATGATGGTTCTGTCGATCTGGCTCAGCGTGTAGTTGATTTGGACATTCACCCTACTGCGCCACTGGTTGGAGCGGGTGATTTGCCTAGCCAGCATCAGGCTAAACAGCTAGAGCAATCTGTGTTGGATCACAACCAGGCCTGGATGTCCGGGCTGGCTGACATAGGTTTAAAGCAAGATCGGCGCGCACTGCGTGTTTTGCCACAGGAAATGGCTTGGCAATGGCTCGATGCCGATAGTGTACAAATCAGTTTTACCTTGCGCCCGGGTTCTTATGCGACAATGGTGATAAGGGAGAGTGCAAAGGTTTAGGGTTTGTGGCAATATGTAGTTTTAGTAAACGTCTTGTTCTGGTTATAATACATCTTGGTCGTCATAGCTTGAAACGGATGGTTCCATCCATTTACAAAGTTTTTTTATCCAATAGCGCGTAAAACCCCATCTTTTAGGGCGGGGATATAAGCGGAACAGCAAAGCCTGTTTAGTGTGGTCGTTGTTGTTGCTCAATATATTGCTTGATAATTGACAAGGGTGCACCACCACAACTCCCTGCAAAGTAGCTAGGGCTCCAAAGCGTATTTTCCCAAAGTTTTTTCTGAACTTCAGGGTAGTTCTTTTTGCGAATAAGGCGACTTGATACGCCTTTCAAGCTATTCACCAGGTTAGAAATTGCTACTTTAGGCGGGTAATTAATCAAAAGATGTACGTGGTCATGCTCGCCATTAAACTCAATTAACTCGGCCTCAAAGTCCGAGCAAACGCTTTTAAAGATGTCTTCCAAATCATTTAACACCCTGTCACTAAACACATCTCTGCGGTATTTTGTGACAAAGACCAAATGAGCGTGAAGATTAAAAACGCAGCTCCTGCCTGTTCTTATCTCGTCATTAACTTGCATAGACCAAATCCTTTTTGTATAATTATAACCATGAAGAAAACGATACGCAAAGCCTTTAAGTTCCGACTTAACCCAAATTCTGACCAAGTACAGAAGATGGTTGAGTTTGCCGGTGTAAACCGGTTTGTGTGGAATAAAGCGTTAGCGATGAATTTATTTCGGCTTGAGCATAAGCAACCGATACTCTGGTATAGCGAGATGGCGTTTTGGCTAACACTCTGGAAGCAGTCTGACGAATACGGTTTTTTAAAAACAGCTCACTCCCAAACCCTACAGCAAACACTCAAAAATCTCGAACGTGCGTTTAAAGATGGTTTTGATAAAACCCAGCCACTAAAACGCATTCCGGTATTCAAGAAAAAAGGCGCTTCTGACAGTTTTCGCTATCCGCAGGGATTTAAACTTGAGCAAGATACCAACCGTGTATTCTTGCCAAAAATTGGCTGGGTGAAATACCGCAATTCACGCCAAGTAATCGGTGAGCTTAAGAATGTGACGGTTTCCAGAAAAGGGAAGCATTGGTATGTGTCGATACAAACTGAATATAAAGCCGATATTCAGCGCCATCAATCAACATCCATCGTGGGTATTGATCTAGGCGTTAAACGCTTTGTCACCTTATCTGACGGCAACTGCATTGAACCGTTAAACAGTTTTAAACAGTGGGAAAAGAAGTTGGCTTTAGCACAGCGTAAGCTGGCACGAAAAGCTAAGTTCTCTGCCAACTGGAAAAAGCAGAAACAAAAAATAACTCGTGCGCATGAGCGCATTGCCAGTGCCCGATTAGACTTTTTACATAAATCTTCAACCGTGATTTGCAAAAACCACGCCATGGTCGTGGTTGAGGATTTAAAGGTAAAAAACATGTCGAAATCGGCCAAGGGCGATATAACCAGGCCTGGTTGGGTGGCGATGTGTTAAAGGTTAACCCCAAACACACCTCTCAAACCTGTCCGTGTTGTGCTCATGTAGCCAAAGAAAATCGTTTAACACAATCCAAGTTTGAGTGTGTTGAATGTGTTAGCCCGAGGGCATCGGGTGCTAGCCTGTGGAGTTGAATCGATGAAGCAGGAACCAGCGGGAAGGCGCGAGTCACACCCGCTCTTAACGGCCTAGCGCCGTTGGGAATCCCCGTCGTTCACGGCGGGGAGGATGTCAAACTGCTTTTGGGTTCGGCCTTGTACGTCCGCTTAATCATTACGGCTAATGCAGCTCAAGTCTCTCGCGCAACGCGAGCGCCTCAGTTGCTATCAAAACCTGTTAATAAAGCTGTGGCAGTAAAAACTAAAAAAACCGCTGGTTTACCCTCACCTAAATCGGCTAGAATAAAAGCCTCAGACGAATGGAGTAAGTTCTAATGCAAGCCAGAGAACAAAACAGTAAAGCAAATACTTCAAATATTAGATTGCACGCTGACCAAGACCAGTATTTAACCTTTACCCTTGGCGCAGAAACCTATGGTATTGATATTTTGCGAGTTCAAGAGATTCGAGGGTGGGAAGCGCCTACCAGTCTACCGAACATGCCTCATTATGTGAAAGGGGTCATCAATATGCGTGGTGCGGTCGTACCGATTGTCGATATGCGCGAACGCTTTAATATTGGCGAGCCTGTTTATGATGAAACTACTGTGGTGATTATCACCCATGTTAATCATCATGTTGAAGGGGCGGACCACTCTACACAAAAAACCATCGGGTTAGTGGTTGATGGGGTATCGGATGTGCATGACGTTAACTTGGAAGAGCTTCAAGGTGCGCCATCGTTTGGTGAGAGTAACCGTGTTAGTGAAGAGTATGTAAGGGGGCTGGCGACGCTTGATGAGATCATGGTTATTGTCTTAAATATTGACTTATTGGCCAACCAAGGTATTTTCCGTGAAATTCAATCCTTTAACCCCAGTGCTGTAAAACACTAAAACCAGTCAGCTCTAGCTCTATTCAAGCTTTCTTAAGCCTGCTTTTGCAGGCTTTTTATGCCACGTCCAAAAATATTAAGCGTATGTATAAATTAAATTGATTCGTTTGATTGTGTTTAAAGCATATAATTAAACCTTAATAAAAATTAAATAAAAGGAGAGAGTCATGGTTTGGATAAACAATCTTACTATTCGCAGTAAACTGATTTTGTTTGTCGTATTAATGCTAGTTGCTTTAGCGTTTAGTGGTTTTAATGCGATTAGAGGCTTTGTTCTTTGGTCTAGCGGTATGCAAAACTTTTCTAATGTGCGCCTGCCTAGTGCGGTAACACTCGGTGTGCTCAATACCGAGCGGATGGATATCCGAGCACAAACGATCAGTGTATTTCGACATAACGATATCCAAACCGCTCCAGCCGAGCTTCGGGCTATTCAAAATGCTCGCGCAAACTCTTGGGCAATTGTGGATCAATATTGGGCTGAGTTTGCCGCAATACCTAAGCAGTCAGAGGCAGGCGCACAAACATTTGCTCGTTTGCAAGGTGAGTACCAGGCCTGGCGGACTAATTATGTAGAGCTAGATGATTTAATTGACAAAATGGTTCAGGCGCGAACGCAAACGGAATTAGACCGTCTAATGCGTGATTATGATGCAACAGTCAAGCGTATGGTGCCCATTTCTAATGCCATGGGAGAAACCTTCCTCACCATAACCCAACGCAGCAAACAAACGGGTATTGAGCAGGCTGCAGAAGCGGTTGAAATTGCCGAGAAAAATAAATACACCATGGGCATTATTTTGTTTATTGCTATGACGCTGGCTATTTTGATCGGTCTATTTATGATTAGGGCGATAACCCGTCCTCTTAATGGCATGGTGGCTACTTTACAAAAAATTGATGATACAGGTGATTTCTCGATTAAAGTTAACCATGCATCTAAAGATGAAATCGGTCAGGCGGCCAATGCATTAAACAACTTAATGACGAATTTACAAAAAGCGCTTAACAATACAAACCAGGTGGTTGGAGCCTTATCTAAGGGTGACTTCAGTCAGCGAATTGAGGGAGATTTTGCGGGAGATCTCGCTAGGTTGCAGCAGGGAGTGAACGGCAGTGCGGATTCGATTAACCAAACGATGGCTCAATTATCAACCGTAATGAACTCGCTCAAGGCGGGTGAGTTTAGCGTTAAGGTCAGTACGGACTTGCCGGGTGACTTTGGTGATATGATGCAAAGCGTTGCTGAATCAACCCATTCTCTAAATCAGTCGATTGCGGGTGTTATACGTGTAATGGAAAACATGCGTCAAGGCCAGTTTGATGATCGCGTCAAGGAAGATGCACAGGGTGATTTAGCAAAACTCAAAACCATGATCAACGAGTCGATGCAGGCGCTAGGTGATTCGATTGATGATATTACACGCATTTCAGTTGCCCAGTCGGAAGGTGATTTAACGCAAAAGATCGATGCAGATTATCCAGGGCAGCTGGGAGTATTGACGCAGGCGATCAATCGTTCTGTAACACGTTTAAACGAAATTGTATCGATCGCAGTTTCGGCGGCAGACTCAGTTAACCATGCGGCACTGGAAGTGGCTCAGGGTTCAATGGACTTAAGTGACCGTGTACAAAAACAAGCTGCGGCGATTGAGCAAAGCTCAGCGACCATGGAAGAATTTAGCGCTGCGGTGCAAAATAATGCGCAAAATTCGGCTGAAGCTACAGAGGTTGAAAGACAGATTGAAGTCAAGGCAAAACAAGCTTCGGGTGTTATGGCGCAAACAATAGAAGCCATGGGCGCCATCCAGCAGTCTAGCCACAAAATATCGGACATAGTGAGTTTAATTGATGGCATTGCTTTTCAAACCAATTTGTTGGCTTTAAATGCGGCGGTTGAGGCCGCACGCGCTGGCGAACACGGCCGCGGCTTTGCCGTGGTAGCCGGTGAAGTAAGAGCACTCGCCCAAAAGTCCGCCGAAGCCGCCAAGGAAATTACCAGCCTGATTAATGAGAGTGTTGCACGCATCGATCAAGGTACAAAGTTGGCCACCGAGTCAGGTGAGGTCATTACTGAAATAACCGGTTCCATTGAACGTGCTTCAAGGATGTCGATTGAAATTTCTCATGCATCACAGGAGCAGTCCGAGGGCGTGAAACAATTACAAGTAGCTATCAGTTCTATTGATCAAGGTATTCAGCAGAATGCCGCTTTGGTCGAGCAAACATCAGCAGCGGCTGAAAGTATGCGAGAGCAGGCTAGTTTGTTAAGTCAGCAGATGGGTTTCTTTAAAACAGATAATAGGCCTAACACGGTGGTTTCCAAGGGAAAGACGCTGCCTAAACCTGGCTTAAAGCGCTCAGCAGCGCCGAAAACCTCGGTGCAATCCAAGCCTTTAAAACCTGTAACCTCATCAGGGGATGAGTGGGCTGAGTTTTAACGTAAAACTTTAAGCCCAGGCACTAGCAACCAGGCCTGGTTGCTAGTGCCTGACGCAATCATTAGGTCTTCTTTTTAGCGGCTTTTTTGGCCGCTTTTTTCTTGTGAGGCTTTTTCTTGTCGTTCAGCTTATTGGGTTTTAAGCGCGCTTCAAGGCCTTTAATTTTACTAACCGGTATTTTGGCTTGAAGGTGATAGTGTATCCGCTCTAGGGTTCTGAGCTCGTGACCCTCGACCAGACTAATTGCTAGTCCTACATTCTGGGCTCGACCCGTGCGACCGATGCGATGAATATAGGTGTCACCACGCAGAGGGAGGTCGTAGTTAATAACGTGGGTTATATTTAATAAATCCAGTCCACGAGAGGCAACATCCGTTGCAACGAGAGTCTGAATCTTCCCTTCTTTGAATTTACCAATTTTCTCAAGTCGTTTGGCTTGTATAAAATCACCATGCAATACTTGAGCACTAATTTCTTGTGCCTGTAGCCACTGAGTCAGTGAGATGGCGCGTTCTTTTTTATTGCAAAACACGAGGGCACTTTTGCAGCTTGAATCTTGGAGCAACGTAAGCAATAGTTGTTCTTTGTGAGCACGGTCATCAGCAAAGTAGATCATTTGTTGAACCTGGGCTGACTGCATATTGGCGGCATCTACTTGAATAACGGTGGGGTTGTCAAGCGTCTTTTCAGCAAAGTTATGAATCCCTGTGCCCGCAAGGGTGGCGGAAAACAAACCTGCCTGAAAATCGCCGGGAATGGCGTCTAGCAAGGCATGAACATCAGGGCCTTGACCCATATCAAGCATTCTATCTGCTTCATCAATAATAACCATTTCTAGGTGGTCGAGTTGCACCCTGTCTTGTTCAAGTAAATTGAGCAAGCGTCCTGGGGTTGCAATGAGTATCTGGAAGGGGTGCGTAAGGTGTTCTATCTGTTTATCTTGCGCAAGTCCACCCGTGATAACCACTGAGCGTAATGCGATGTTTTGGCTTAAATCACGGACTACCTGACGAATTTGTAGAGCCAGCTCTCGGGTGGGGGCGAGCATCAAAATACGAGGTAAGCGCGTGTAACTAGGGTTATCAATTAAATGCTGTAGGGCGGGTAATACAAAAGCCGCTGTTTTCCCCGTTCCTGTTGCTGCGCCAGCCAGTATATCTTTTCCCGCCATTAGCGCAGGTATGGCCGCTTGTTGGATCGGTGTGGGGCGATTGAAACCCTGTTGGGTAATAGCATCAAGTAATAAATCATCAAGTTCAAGTTCAGAGAATGTCATGCATTAACCTTTTAATAGTCTGTAGCTGGGAATGTAGTTGTCGGCATCAATTTTCATGCGTTTTTGCTCAATCATAAAACTGAGTAAACGTTCAAGTGCGTGCATGATTTCTGGATCACCGCCGAGTTCAAAGGGGCCATGCAGAGCAATAGCACGTATCCCCTCGGCTTTAACATTGCCAGCGACTATGCCAGAAAATACACAACGCAATTGAGCAGCAAGCAAATGTATAGGTTGGTTTTTAGTTAAATTAAGCGCACGCATACTGGCGTGTGTTGGTTCAAACGGCATTTGTATTGTTGGCTCAATGTGCAGTTGCCAGTTAAAATAATAGGCATCGCTGGTTAGTTTGCGGTCGTCTTTAACGATCGCCATTTGTTCGCGCATATAACTGGCAACACTATTTGGCTTATCGAGCAGAATAGTGAGCCGATCTAATGCGGGTTGACCTAGTGTCTGTGCTATGAAAAGTTTGACCTCGTCAAAGTAAGCCTGACTGCCAAGATCGCCTGTTAATACCAATGGGAAGGGCATATCAGCATTTTTTGGATCAAGCATGATGCTAAAAATATAAAGCAATTCTTCCAAAGTGCCAGGCCCGCCTGGGAAGATAACTATGCCATGAGCCAAGCGTACGAAGGCTTCCAGACGTTTTTCAATATCAGGTAAAATAACCAACTCGTTAACCACCGTATTCGGCGCTTCGGCGGCAATAATGCCAGGCTCTGACAGCCCTATATAACGTCGGTTTGTAAAGCGCTGATTATGATGGCCGGCTTCAGCCCCACGCATGGGCCCTTTCATCACACCGGGCCCGCAGCCTGTGCAGATATTGAGTCGGCGTTCGCCAAGTGCAATACCAACATGACGTGAGTATTCATATTCGCGTCGAGAAACGGCGTGACCTCCCCAGCAGGCAACCAGGTTGGGTTCTTCATTGGTGCGTAATACTTCCGCGTTTCGCAGGATGTGAAACACCGCATTCGTGATGCCCGCGGAGCTATTTAAATCAAATAAGCCCGACTCTATAATGCTATTGCGTACATAAATAAGATCACGCACCACGGCAAACAAGTGCTCGCGCAAACCTTCTACCATTTCGCCATCAATAAACGCTGTTTCTGGCGGATTGCATATCGTTAATTCAATACCACGCCCTCGTGACAGAACTTTGATATCAAAATCAGGATGCATTTCGAGTAGTTTCTCACCGCTGTCAAGATTATTGCCTGTATTTAATACTGCTAATGAACAACGTTTTAACAGGTCGTTTAGACCTTTGTCTGATTGATCACAAAGCTGATTCGCTTCTTGTTTGGATAGGATTTGTAGTGCACCATTCGGGCGAATGGTGATTTCGCAGTTATTTAACGTCATAATTAATCTTTTTAGTTTCTAATACGGATATTATGCGTCTAAAAGCGGTTATTTAAAAGAAAACATTGAAAAACCGACAGGTAAACCCCATTGAGCATCTATATTTTTAAGGATTAGGTTATGGAATACAAAGATTATTACAAAATATTAGGTGTTGAGCGCTCTGCGGACGATGCGGAAATTAAAAAAGCCTACCGTAAGTTGGCCGCTAAATATCACCCTGATAAACCAACAGGCGATGAGTCAAAGTTTAAAGAAATCAGTGAAGCTTATGAGGTATTGAGCGATAAAGAAAAACGTTCAATGTTTGATCAGTTTGGTTCAGGCTATCAGAATGGTCAACACTTTGAGCCACCGCCTGGCTTTGAGGGCATGTTTAGTGGTGGCCAGACGGGTGGATTCAGTGACTTTTTTGAATCTTTATTTCGTGGTCAAGGTGGTTTTGGTGGCCAGGGCTTTGGCGGTGGTTATAGTGGTCGTCAAACCTTTCATCAAAAGGGCGAGGATCAGGTAGTAAAAGTGCTAGTCAGTTTGGAAGAAGCGGTTAATGGTAATGAGCGCAGTCTTAATTTGCAAATCCCACAAGCAGATCAACAAGGGCGGGTTTATCAGCGTACTAAGCAAATTAAAGTTAAGATCCCCGCTGGGATTAAACAGGGACAGCGAATTCGTTTAACCGGCCAAGGAGCGCCTGGCAGTGGTGGCGGACCAAATGGTGACCTTTATCTAGAAATTGATTTACAAAACCATCCACTTTACCGTGTCGAATCGGAGGATGTGATTTTGGATTTACCTTTGACACCTTGGGAAGCCGCGCTGGGAACTAAAGTTCAAATCCCAACACTTAAAGGCAAGGTAAACATGTCGATTCCAGCAGGCACCCAGTCGGGTGTAAAGCTTCGCATTAAGGGGCGTGGTTTAGGTAAAACGCCGGGTGATCAGTATGTCGTGATTCAAATTCATACGCCTCCGGTTTTGGATGAACAATCCAAGATGTTCTATCAGACCATGGCTGAAAAAATGCCGTTTAATCCACGCAGTCATTTTTAAAAGCGCTAAACTTAAGCAGGGATATCAATGCTCTGCTTTTGAATTAAGTGTTGCCATTGACTAATATTGTCGGACATTATTTTTCCATTCGAGCTGGCTAGAGCGTAGAGGCTTAGCCACTGATGCCAGTCATCATCACTTTCTTTGGCATATTGAATAAAACGTTTAAATGCCTTGTCCGACTCGTCGAGTTGTTGGTAAAGTTGAGCCGATTGACTAGCAATACGTTGCATTTCAAGTTTTGTCAGAATGCCATGCAAACTGGCCGCAACAGCAGGTAAGGCTGCGGTGAATAATAATAACCAGATGTCATGTATAAATAAGTGAATAGATACCGCGATAAAGGTAAAAACAAAAAATATCTCAGTTAAACGATGTAGGCGATGATGGCCTAAATGCTTTTGGTTGTAGTGGCGTTGGTGATAGGTTTTTTGATTGTCAATTACGACTTGCATGTGTTCAACTAGTGCATGAGTGTGATAAGTCGGTGTATAAATCTTTCCATCCTCACAGGGTAGACCACTCGCCATGAGATAACGCTGCATTAACCAAATTTCTGCAGATTTAAGGGCTAGTTGATTGTTTTTGACTTGCCATTGTGGGCTTCGAAAGGGCTCTGGTACCACCATAAGCGGATGGCCCATAATGCAATAGCGTAATTGCTCTGCAATATAGCGATGGCGCATCCATTTCTCGTGTAATTGCGATTTACGAGCCCAGTAAACACGGTAAATAATGGTCGCAATAACAATTAACTCAAAATAAGCCAACCAGTGAAGCTGCCATACCTCAGCGCTGACGGCTAAAATTACAGCCAAAGCGGCAAATCCATATAGCATCCAAACATTGTAGCGATAACAGTCCCCTGCTTGCTCTGCTTGACTGTTATGCGCATCAAAGGCTTCTGTTAGCAAGGTTTTTGTTTGTACATCTTTATCCTTGACTTTTAATTGCATAGGGTTTTTAAAATGGTCAAAACGTTGTTTAAGTTGAAACCATAACCCTTGTTTTTGAACGTTATTTTTCAGGGATGATTTTTCGGGAATTTGATTTCCGCACAGTTCGTTAATTTGTTGATTAGTTTGTGGGTCTTGGGTTTTTGCCATCAAAAACAACTGGGCCAAAGTCGATTCAAACGGGGTTTGTTCAAGACTATTAAACGACTTAAAATAGCTTAATAAACGTGTTGTTGAATGGTTTTCGGCTTTAAGTATAAGTAGGTTGGCATTATCCAGTTGGTTGAGTTTAAGCCAGTGCAGTTCCCCCTGATTATCCATCCAAATAACAGGTTTTAAGCTTTGTGCTGCTTGAGATATTAACTCAAACCCGGCGCGCCCCTCCTCGGTATTTAGGTCAGGCTGCCAGCCGATTAATAATATATCGGCATAATTGAGCATTAAGTTATCTCTGGTTGCCTGCGGAGAAGGTGAGAGCAGCAACTCATCTTTAGCACGTCCCAATGATATGATGCGGTCTATTTTAAGCCTTTTCTCATTCGCTACAAGCTTAGTTAATTGGCCAAATTTTTGACAAAGTAGTAGTTGAGTGGTGAAGTCATTTTGATGGGCTAATTCAACACTGAGTTGCTCTATACCGTCCCGATAACCCGTAATGAGCTGGGGTTTGATAGACTGGGGAATTCGTGTTTGCATTTGGCGAAACAGCGCCTGCCATTTTACATTGATCTTTGGGTAGTTGAGTTGCCCAGTCCAGTTGGGTGCGCTCACCATAATACTCAATGTAAGTGGAACATTTAAATTCATATAGGTTTTTTGTATGGTTTGTAGAGTAATAAAGAGTGTAGCGGTTAATGAGAGTATCTGCTAGATTGAAACGCATTTTTGCCCCACATATTATAATATAATAATTTTCTAATATTTTTATTGTTGATGTGTTGATAAATTATTTCTATGTGATATTCTACTCATAAATCGAAAAGCAAGCGGCAACGTTCTATTTTTTTAAATTAAGGAGTTAACCATGAAAAAGACAAGCCTAGTTTTAGCCTCTATGATGTTTGCGGGTGTGGCTATGGCCAGCCAAGAACAACCTAGTTGGGAGTTTGGATGTAAATTAGATGCACAAAAACCAGCTGCAGAGCAACAAGCGCAGGTTACGGTTAAAGAAGTTAAAGCAGAGCAAGAAAACACCTGGACATTTGAAGCACGCGAGTTACCTGTTGTTTCAATGCGTTAAGTTATAAGGTTTTAACTCTCCTCAGAGCCAAAAGCCCGGATTTCCGGGCTTTTTATTTGTAAGCGTTTTTTAATGTGAGTGTTTGTAGAGTTCGGCAGGATCAATGAGTGGATTAGACAAAACTTCAAGCTTATCCCCCTTGATGCCATTATAAAAACAGTTCGATCGTCCGGTATGACAAGCAGGCCCTGTCTGTTCAACAAGCAGCAATAACGTATCACCATCACAGTCTAAACGCGCTTCTTTTAACAGTTGGATTTGCCCTGATGCTTCACCCTTTCGCCAGTAGTTTTGGCGTGAGCGTGACCAGTAACACACGCGACCTGTGGTTAGCGTTTCTTCGAGCGCGGCTAAGTTCATATAAGCCAGCATCAGCACTTCACCGCTATCATGTTGTTGAGCAATAGCGGGCATTAAGCCGTCTCGATCAAACTTCAGCTGATCTTTAAAGGGTTGCCAGTCAAACCGGTCACCTTTTTTAGCTTTTTCTAAATCCAAAAAATTCATTTAACCTCCCTTATTTGCGTTTAGCTTTAGCAAAAGCCTGAGCAAATAAATTGTTTGTTAGCGCTTTTTTCGCTTCAATGGCTGGTTTTTTCTCTTGTACCTGCGAATTGCGACCTTGTATTAACATGGCACGCATCAACTCAGCAGTGGCTTGTGCATCGACCAGAGCATCATGCGCATCACCTGGAAATTCTTTTCCTAATACCTTCTCATACGAAGCGGTAAGTTTTGGAGTCTTCCAAAACCAGTACATTTTTTCAGAATGCCAGCGCATTGCACCGACCAACTCTTTACTCAGTTCAGCAACATCTAACCATTTGTTGTAATCTAATTCGAAATCGAGCATTTTTTTAGAGGCAGAGTTTTGCAGGTAAGCAAAATCACTTTCGGTACTATAAGCCAGCACAATATCCGCTTCACATAATATACGATGGATATTATGCCAACATTGCGAAAACAAGGGCGCACCTTGAACCATATCGGTAGTGATATTGTGTTTTTCATTATCAGGAATGTCATAGCCGGGGTTAATCAGTTGATTAAGCACCTCATTACCTTCAAAGTCACAAATCGATATTTGAATAACATCCGCTTCAGGACTGGTTGAAATGTCAGTCGCCTCAATATCAAGGCAAAGTACACGCTTAGCTTTTAGCTCTTTATCATGGTTTTTTAATTTAAAAAGTGCGTCGTTACGGCTTTCTTGAACAAGATTAATAACTTCTGAAGCGGTAAACTCACTAATGAGAGACTCAACAGCAAGTTGCGCTTTATTGGCTGATTTTTTAAGCGCTTGGCGAACTGTTTCATCATCTGATGCGCGTTCAATAAATTGCTCAAGCGTTAAAACGTCTTCATTAACGAGTAACAGGTCTAAAGTGGCGTGGGCAATTTTTTTGGTGTCGTAGTTATAGGCTTCAAGTGGCGGGATGCGCAACCCAGCGGTTATTAATGACTTCTCTCCTTTAGCAGGGGATGCAACCAGCTGTACGCCTTTAATGTCGAGACCATCAGACGCTGCAACAGCAACGATATATTCTTTTATGGGTTGATTGCGTTTGTCAAACAGAATTAGTTGGGCTTGGCTCATGAGGAATGGTCTAATAAAAATAAAAGTCCATTTTAGCAGTTAAAGTGGGCTTTGTCTTAGGTTTGATTTACTGGTTTTTCCAACCAGGCCTGGTTGGAAAAACGGCAGTTTAATTGTTGTTATCTGGTTGATAGGGCGTGTTTTTAGTGCGCTCTATTTGTTTAAGCTTGATGTGGATCGCCGCCTTGGCCATTAAATGCGCGCTAACGGGGGCGGTGATGAATAAAAATACCATGACCAGTATTTCATGCAGGCTGATTTCACCTGGCTTGAAACTAAAGTAAAGAGCCGATGCAACTAATATAGCACCTACGCCAAGCGTGGTTGCTTTGGTAGGACCATGTAAACGCATATAAAAGTCCGGTAACTTATACAGACCAATCGAGCCGACTAGGGTAAAGAAGGCACCGATGATGATTAAAAGGGCGAGAATGGTTTCTAACATGTTTTTATCCTTATTCCATAATATCGCCGCGCAGCAAATATTTGCTGAGCGCAACGGTGCCAACAAAGCCCATAACCGCAATTAATAACGCCGCTTCAAAATACAAAGCACTGCCTAGATAGAGGCCGAGCAAAATTAATAGTGCTATCGAATTAATATAAAGGGTATCAAGTGCCAAAATGCGGTCAGGTAAATCAGGGCCAATAATTAAGCGCATTAAGCTGAGTGCAAGCGCAACAGAAACTAGCGTAAATGCAATCGGTAGTGCAATGTCTAACATTTTGTAAATACCTCTTTCAGCGGCTTTTCATAGCGTTGTTTAATATCTGCGATGGTTTGGTCTATGTCCTCAACATGCAAGGCATGGATTAATAAACGTTTACGATCAGCACTAAGGTCACAGGACACCGTACCGGGTGTGAGTGAAATCGTGTTGGCGAGAATACTGATGCCCAAGCGGTGTTCAACGTCTAGATCAATATAAAAAAACGCCGGCTTTAGCTTGTCGTTTTTGCCTAAAATTAATTTAGCGACAGCAATGTTGGCGATTACGATATCCCACATAACCACCCCAAAAAACTTAAGCAGGGTTAAGGGGTTTTTTAGGCATACTGTCTCTTGCCAAAAGCTTGATGTAAACCAGGGAATAAAAATAGCTAAAATCAACCCTAGCACCATATGCCCAGGATCAAAGCTGTTATTGAGTAACAACCAACTGAGCCAGAGTACAACAGTTAAAATAGGGTGAGGTAATATTTTGTTGATCATGGTTTAACCCTCTCAATAGCCGGTGTGGTCAAAACGGCTTCAATATAACTGATGCTATCAAATTGTTGCAGCGCAACCAGTTCGGTGAAGCTACTAACCGGGTTGCCAAAAATGACTAACAAAGGGCTAGCAGCTAATAGACCGACCACAGCGACAAAGGCGGATTTATTCACCGGTTCGCCAGGTAATTCGTTACAAGGCTGGGTGCGATAAAACAGTAAAGAACCTGAACGCGCCATCGCCACAATGGTCATTAAGCTGGCAACCAGCACCACAGCAAAGACGCTATAGAGCCATGGGTGATCTAGTGCCGCGCCTAAAATAAGCACCTTACCGAAGAAGCCGGATAACGGTGGCATTCCGGTCATCGCAACCGCACCAAACATAAACATCGAGCCTACCAGCACCGCATTAGGCATAATCGGTGCGGAGGTGAATTTATCATCAATAGGACCACGACCCCGTGCAATCACGTCAGCAAGCAAGAACATACCGCCTGCGACGAGTGTAGAGTGAATCAGGTAATAGAAGGTCGCGCCTAAGGCTTCGGGCGAATTAAGCCCGACGCCGACCAACAGTATCGCGACCGAGGCGAGCACAAGATAAGCAATCTGTTCACGCAGACCACGCGCCGCCATTACACCTAGCGCGGCCAATACAAGGGTCAGCAAGCCCAAGCCAAGTACCCAAGGCGTCCAGAAGAAAGCAAGCTCGCCTGCGGTTTCGCCAAATATTGTACCGTGGGCACGCACAATCGAATAAATCCCCACTTTGGTCATAATGGCAAACAAGGCAGCGACCGGTGCCGAGGTATTGGCATAGGCGGCGGGTAGCCATAGATAAAGCGGGAACATCGCGGCTTTAAGCCCGAACACAATAAGCAATAGCAGACCTGCGGCCGCTATTAACCCTTGGTTTTCCGGCGGCGCAACCGCGATTTTCGCTGCCAAGTCAGCAATATTCAATGTGCCGACCGCGCCATAGAAGGCACCGATTGCAAACAAGAATAGGGTTGCGCCAATCATGTTAATGACTACAAAGTGCAAGCCCGCCTTGGTACGCAAGCGCCCAGAGCCGTGCAATAGCAAACCATAAGAGGCCAATAGCATCACTTCAAAGAATACGAACAGGTTAAACAAGTCACCTGTCATAAATGCGCCATTTAAACCAAACAACTGTAATTGGAACAGCACATGGAAGTGTGAACCTTTTTCATCTATCTTGGTCGCAATCGCATACCATAAAGAGCCCAGTGCGAGGATCGAGGTTACCAACACCATCATCGCAGAAAGCTTGTCGAGTACAAATACGATACCAAAAGGTGCGATCCAGTTACCTGATAAGTAAACTTGATGCACACCTGTCATCGACACCTTAACCATTTCGATGCTTAAGAAAATTAAGCCCAAAACAATCAGAAGGTTAAGTGAACGCTGCAGGCGTAAGCCGCCAAAGCGTGCAAACAGCACTAAAAAGCCACCAACAAGTGGTAATAGAATTGGCCAAGCCGTTAATTGCATCATGGCTTAACCTCCTGGTTTGATTGTGAGTTCATCGTTGTTTCTGTCACTTGCGTTTGTTGTGAAGGCTTGATTTGCTCAGGCTTTTCATAAGGCGCTTCGTCTGGTGCTAAATGCAAACCATCGACATGATCACTCCCTAGCTCTCCGCGTGCTTTAAGTGCCAGTACAATTAAAAATGCAGTCATACCAAACGCAATAACAATCGCGGTCAGTACCAAAGCCTGCGGTAAAGGGTCGCCATAACCAGCGGCCGCCGCGTCAATGACAGCGGGTTGACCAATGGTTAAACGCCCCATGGTGAACAAGAACACGTTGACCGCATAGGCCAGCAATGTTAAGCCAAGCACCACTGGGAAGGTACGTGCGCGGAGTGTCAAATAAACCCCGGCTGTGGTCATCACGCCGATGACCAAGGCAATCAATAATTCCATTATTTCGCCTCCTGTTTTTTAGCGGGGATCGAGTTTTGATGCGGCTCGTGGGACGCACTGCTCAATCGTCCGAGCTGAACGAGTGACAGCACGGTTGCGCCGACCACTACCAGGAACACGCCAATATCAAAGGCGATAGCACTCGCCACCTCAAACTTGCCAACGACCGGCCAAGTGATATAGGTGAAGCTCGATGTCAAGAATGGGAAGCCAATCATCATGGAGACAATCCCCGTACCTGTACCGATCAGTAAGCCAAAGCCAATGACCCAGTGCATATCCGTTTTCAAACGCTCACCTGTCCAAACGATACCGTTGGATAGGTACTGGACAATAATCGCTACCGCCGCAATTAAGCCAGCTATAAAGCCGCCGCCCGGTAGGTTGTGACCACGCAAGAAAATGAATACCGCGACTAATAACATCAAGGGTAATAACAAACGGGTTAAGGTTTGCATAATAACGGGATGGCTATCAGTATCCCAGTAACGGCCATACATATCTTTGTTTGGCGCGGGGAGTTTCATGCCCTGCAACATCGCATAGATACCCAGGCCGGCCAGCGCCAGTACCACGAGTTCACCAAGGGTGTCAATACCACGGAAGTCAACTAGAATCACGTTCACCACGTTGGTTCCACCGCCGCCCGGCACGGCGTTCTCAAGGAAGTATTCAGAAATAGGTGCAAAATCGCGCGTCAGCACCGCTAGCGTAAGCAGGGTTGCGCCAATGCCCGATAACAACGCAATCACCGCGTCGCGACCGATTCTAAAGCGACCAATTTCTTTCGGTGTCGTTTGTGGCAGGAAGTAGAGCGCTAGGAGCAATAGCACAATCGTGACTATTTCAACCGACAATTGTGTCAAGGCCAAATCAGGTGCAGAGAACTTGACAAAGCCCAAGGCAATCACCAGGCCGATGACACCCAGTGTAATCAGTGAAACCAGGCGTCGTGCATGCCAAACGACCGTCATTAGGGTAGCAATCATCAGTGCGACGGCGGCCACCAGTGTAACCGGATCAACCGGCAACATTTCACGCGAACCAAAAAGGCTGGCACTGGATGACATAAAGCCAATGGCACCCGCAATTACCGAGGCACCGATAATCCAGACCGCTGCGTTTTGAAGTGAACCTTTATCAAAGCCACGCGTTATTTTGAGTGCAAACGCGAGGGTGTTGTTCAATATCGCATGATAAACCACTCGTGCATCCAAACGTTCAAACAATTTAGTATGGATTTCAAACAGTTTATGACGGATAAAGTAAGCACCCACGCCCAATACGAGTGCGATGATACTCATCATCAAAGGTAGGTTAAAGCCGTGCCAAATCGACAAGCTATACTCAGGTGGCACAGCTTGAAGAGTGCCGGCTGCCGCAACCGCTAAGAT
Source organism: Thiomicrospira sp. R3 (assembly GCF_029581415.1). Taxonomy (GTDB): domain Bacteria; phylum Pseudomonadota; class Gammaproteobacteria; order Thiomicrospirales; family Thiomicrospiraceae; genus Thiomicrospira. Next base: position 1,101,953 of record NZ_CP121121.1, read on the forward strand.
TGGCGCTACCGTAAACATTGGGATAATGCCGACCGCCAAACAAATAACCACCAACAAATCCACAGGGATCTTCATAAAACGCGGTGGTTCGTGAGGGGTTTTGGGTAGATCTTTTGGTTCGCCACCAAAAAATACATCATGAATAAAGCGCAGCGAGTAGGCTACGGAGAAGATAGCCGCTATCGTAACGAGCACTGGTAATAACCACGCCCAGACATTGGTTTCAGCAGCAAGTACGGCTTGTTCAAAGAACATTTCTTTACTCAAGAAGCCGTTTAGTAGCGGAACCCCTGCCATCGCGGCAGCGGCCACCATCGCTAGCACCGCCGTGTGTGGCATGTATTTCATTAAACCACTCAGTTTACGCATATCGCGGCTGCCGGTTTCATGTTCAATAATCCCAGCCACCATGAATAACGATGCCTTAAAGGTGGCATGGTTGATGATGTGGAACAAAGCAGCCACAGCGGCCATTTGTGTGCCAAGGCCAAATAGCAGGGTGATTAACCCTAAATGACTAATGGTTGAATAGGCGAGCAAGCCTTTTAAGTCATCCTTAAACAGCGCGGTATAAGCGCCAATCAAAAAGGTTATTAACCCTGCGCCGCCAACCAACCACATCCACTCGGGTGTGCCAGATAAAGCCGGGAAGAAACGGGCTAGCAAGAAAATACCAGCTTTTACCATGGTCGCTGAGTGCAAATAAGCCGATACCGGAGTCGGTGCCGCCATCGCGTGAGGTAACCAAAAGTGGAAAGGGAACTGGGCAGACTTGGTAAATACCCCTAGCAGGATTAACACAAGAATCGGCACATACAGCTCATGCGCGCGAATCATGTCGCCTGCGGCTAATACGTCGGTGAGATTATAGCTGCCGACGATATGTCCAAGAATTAATACCCCACCTAATAGAGCCAAACCGCCTGCGCCGGTAATCGCTAAAGCCATTCGAGCGCCATGGCGCGCGTCCTTGCGATGCTGCCAGTAACTGATAAGCAAGAAGGAGCTTAAAGACGTTAACTCCCAGAATACCACTAACTGAATGAGGTTTTCAGACAATACGATACCCAGCATCGAACCCATAAACATCAACATGTAGGCATAAAACCGCCCCATGGAGTCTTTGTTGGATAAGTAATAGCGCGCATAAATAATGATCAGTAAACCGATGACGAGAATTAGCAATGCAAATAGCAAGGCTAACCCGTCAAGTCGGAAAGCGAAATCAAGCCCAATCGCGGGCATCCAAGCCCAACTTTGTACTAGGGTTTCGCCTTGAAAAGGAAGATGCATGGATGGCGCAAGAAAAGCCAATGCCAATATGGTAATCGCTGCTGCGGTCCAGGCCGATGCAACGCGATTAATCTTGGATGCCCAAGCGGCTAATGCCGCACCCACAAAGGGGAGCAACGCCACTATTGGGAGGTTAAACGCAAGTAAGCTCATGGTTTGCCCTATTTAGAGGTGATAAGTTTAGTTTATAGCGTAAAGAGTTTACCATGCCTGCGTTTCATTTCAATATTTTTAGGAATGAGTGAGGCTAGTTTTCAATTTCCTTGATTGCTGGCTAACAAGTTAAGAGGTTTTTAAAATCATTTGAGCTACCCATCAACTTTGCAATTAATAGCGTGGTCACCGTCCTTCAGCCGAATACTTTTAACTTTAGTGCTGGCTTTCACTACCAGTGATGAGTCTTTTACTTTTAAATCCTTGATTACGGCCACAGTATCGACATCTTGCAAAATCGTGCCGTCTACATCTTTAAAGACCTTTTCATCATCACTGTTGGAATCTTGTTGTGACCGTTCATACCCACATTCTAGACAAGCAAGCATTTTGCTCATTTTACAGGTATATTAAGAGCTACATTGTGGACAGCTGGGTAAATTACTCATTGTTCACCCTTTTATCAAATAGCGCTTATACAGGACGCCTTACGGACACCGTTCGCAGGGATCGGCAAAGCCTGAGCCACTGATACAAAGCGGGTCGGGCTTTTGGGCAAGGCGAATTGGTTGGTGTATGCCCTTGATGATCAACAGATATTGATCATGGCCTGTCGTTATCATTATCAATTTTAACCAATTTAAAACAAGGAGCGAGTATGTGTTTTGTGGCGTTGTTGGTTGCGGTGGGGTTGCTGCTGTTTTATTTGGATGGGCATTTGGCTAATTGGGAGTTGGTCGAGCGACTGGATGCGCATAGTGAGATCACTTTGGCGGTGGGCTGGGAGATGATTGCTGGGCTTTGGCCGTTGATTTTAGCCACAGTATTGCTGACACTGGCGGCTGTGATGTTGTATTTAAATCTGACTCAAAAGCGTTCGCTAGGTTGCGCGACCTGCCCAACCGATAAGGATTAGTCAGGCCTGGGCGTCATCAAACGCAAACGAGGTGGTTTGATAAATCGGCACGGCAACCGACTTGGTGGTGTCTTCTCCTTTAGTGGCTGATGTTTCTTCTAACGGTTAGTCGATAAATCAGCGGAATAGTAAACAGGGTTAGCAGGGTGGACACCCCAATGCCCCAAACAATGGCGGTAGCCACTGGGCTAAACATTAACGAATGCCCGCCCATGCCAATCGCCAACCCCATTAAGCCGGCCATCGTGGTGAAGGTGGTAATTAAAATAGGCACCAAGCGACGGCGTGCGGCATAGACAATTGCGTGCAAAGGGGGCATGCCATCGCTGCGACGCGTGTTGGCGGCAGAAATTAATACAATCGCGGAGTTTACCGCAATCCCAGATAAGGCCACTACGCCATACAAAGTATAAAGGCTTAAGGGATACCCACTAATCCACAAGCCATAAGCCACGCCGGTAAAGGCCATCGGGATGGTCAGCAGAATGATAAGCGGCTGGAAATAGCTTCTAAACTGCGCGCCCAGAATTAAATACATTAACCCCACCCCCATCACAAATAACATCAACATCGCATTAAGGGATTCATTGATTTCATCGAGTTCGCCGGAAAAGTCTAAATTAATCCCCGGATGATTCACAGCCAAGGTTTCCCATGCCTCTTTTAGCTGGGCATTCGCCTGCAAGGTGTCGATTTGATTGCGGTCAATATCGGCTTCTAAGGTAATCGCGCGACTAAAATTATGATGGCGTAAGCTGACAAACCCTTGACGGATTTCCGTGTCGACCAGCTCACTTAATGCAATACGTTGGCCGTTTGGGGTGGCGATTTGGGTCGCTAACCAGGCCTGGATGTCGTCCGTTTGCGCCAACGCACCCCTTACACGCAAATCAACTTGCTCACCTCGGTCATTCATTTGTGCCACGACTTCGCCATCGGTCAACAACCTGAGACTGCGCACCACGGTCATAGGGTCAAGTCCGGCACGACTGATCGCGGTCATGTTCAGTTGGGTAACGAGTTGTGGGCTGCCCAAGGTGGCATCATTTTGAATGTCTTTAACGCCAGGTAGGGTCTCCAGTACGCGAGTGAGATCGGCAATGGCCGCTGCAATTTGATTGTAGTCATCACCGCGCACTTTGACGCTAATCGGTTTAGAGCTAGGTGGTCCGCCAGAGAGCTTTAATACGCTTATTTCAGCGGGAACGGGCGCATTGGCTTGAATATAATCGCGTAAACCATCAATGATCTGATCGGCGGTTCGTCCATTGGCTTGCCTAGGGTTTAAGCTAATAAACACTTGACCGTAGTTTTCGCCGATTAAGGGTTCGGTTTCGGTAAACATTTGCCCAGCATAACTGACCAACGCACGATGTTCTTCGGGTTTTAACCAGGCCTGAGCGCGTTGTTCAATCTCTCGGGTTTTAGCGAGCGTTTGATCCAAGGGTGTGCCTGTCGGCATCTCGACATTTAAGTAAAAAATTTCTAAGGTGTCGGAGGCGAAAAAGTTGGTGGTAATCCGTTCAGACGTAACTAGATAAACAGCGGATGAAAAGGCACTGATCAATAGAATTAAGGTCAGCCAAGGATGGCGAAAGCTTTTTACCAGCGCGCGGCCATAAAGGTTGCGTAATTTCATCAGACGGCGCTCACGCCCTGGGCTAATGTGGCGGCTTTGGTCGGCTTTGAGGTGAAGCGCATGACTTTGTGAAGGTAGCATCCAAAAGGCCTGAATCAAACTAATGATTAACGCAATGGTCACCACCAGCGGCACAATGCGCATAAAGTCGCCCAAAATACCGGGCAATAACATCAGGGGTAAAAACGCGGCAATGGTGGTCAACACCGCAGCGACCAGCGGCCAGCCGACTTCGCGCATCGCCTCAATCGCGGCATCGAGCGTATTGCGCCCTCGGTGCATATGCTGGTGCATCGCTTCAATCATGACAACAGCGACATCCACCAGCATGCCTAAGGCAATAATCACACCGAGTAGTACGGTTAAGTTCAGGGTTTCCCCCGTCATGTTTAATACAATAAACACGCCTGTTAGCGAGAACGGAATCGCCATCGCGACTAAGACACCAATGCGCCAGCCTAAAAACAGCCAGCTGACAAGTAGTACAAAGGCCAACCCTTGCAGTGCATTGGTTTGCATCATGGAAATCGCATCGCGAGTTGATTGGGTTTGGTCATCGGCGAGGGTTAGGGTTAGACCTTGTGCGTCATAGTGTTGGTTGTAGTCATCGATAAAGTCTTCAAGCCGCTCAATCAGTTCGAGGGTGTTGGCTGAACCGGATTTCATCACGGCTAACATAATGGCAGGTTGGCCATTCATCGATACCTTTTGGGTGGCATCTTGGCGTGCGCGTAGAATTTGTGCAACATCTTCGAGCAACACCTCGCCATGAGCTGTAGGGAGGGGAAGTTGCGATAGCGCCTGAGGATCAGGGTTTTGCCCAATATGACGAATAAGCCATTGTTGTTGACCGACACGTAATTTGCCCGCCGCCTGGTCTTGCCATTGAGCGGCAATCATATCGGCGACTAAGGGGGGGCTAAGCCCTAAGTTTGCCAGCTGCTGAAAATCCATCCGCACCTGCAGTTCGGGCTTTTCGAGTCCAATCGTATCAATCCGATCCACACCGCGCAGGCGTTCAAGTTCGCGTTTAAGTTGAAAACCCTGTGCGCGCAAGGTTTCATCAAACGCTTGCCCTTTAAGTACCAGCGTAGCCGAGGGATAGGCATTCGCACTGGTAATTTCAATCACCATGGGTTCGACGATATCGGCAGGAAGCTCTGGGCGTTTGTTTTGAATTTCGCGGCGTAAATCATTAACACGCTTGTCAAAGGTCCGATCATCTAAATCACGAAAGCGTACTAAGATATTGGATAGCCCGACCCGCGAGGTGCTAGATACGAAATTGACGTCATTGAGTTTACGCAACGCATCTTCAAGTGGCTGGGTAACGCGTGCTTCAATGTCCTCCGCACTGGCACCGGGCAAGGCGGTGACAATAATGATCCAGTTAAAGTTAATCGTCGGGTCTTTTTGACGTGGCATATCCATATAAGACATCGCGCCGATGACCAATACCAGCGCAAACACCAAGTTAGCTAGCACCGAGTTACTGATAAAACGCTTAATCATTGTGTATGCGCTCGGCTCAGGCGCTGCTGACCCTGAGTCACAATCTCGATGTTATTTGACCAGTCCGCTGGAAGGCTATGGGGGCGGCCTTCTTGCGCCTGGGGTAAAACGCGAAATTGCAGTTGATTATTTTCGACCACAAACACCCCTAAATCCTCGTCACGTTGAACAATCACGCTGGTTGGTAAATAGGCTTGAGATTGGGTGAGGAAAATCTGACCACTTAGACCAATCGGTAATGGGTTGTCAGAGGAGAACCAGAGCTTTACTGAGCGACTGCGGGGTTCAATATTGGGCGCTTGGCGTAACAACCTAACGGGTTGATCATCGAAGCCTTGTGCACGAAATAACGCATTCAGCTGACCAGGCCTGGTTGTGATTTCGGTGTTTTGTAGCCAATTAAAAGGCACTTGGGTTTCTATCTCAGCGGACTGGGTTTGCAGCAGGTCAAGCAATGGCGTGCCCACATTCACCCATTGTCCTAGCCCCACTTTTTGTTCGAGTACCACGCCATCAAAGGGGGCGCGAATTTGGCAGCGGTAAATTTGACGTTGGGTAATCGTTTGTTCGGTATTGAGCAGTTGTTGTTGGGCTTGAAGTTGCTGGACTTGGGTTTGCGCTTCATCCAGCTGGCTGCGATTGGTGAGATCTCGGGCCTGTAATTGCGCTAGCCGAGAAACCTGCCGCTCGGCTAAGTCAAGCTTGGCTTGGGTTTGTTTTTGTTGCGCATTGAAGCGTTCAAGTTGCAGTTGTGAGTCGCGACAGTCTAGTTCAATCAACACTTGTCCCGTGCTCACAGCGACGCCAGGGCGAGTGTGAACGCGATTTATTCGTGCGTTGAGCTCACTGGATAACGCCGTGCGATTTGGACTGATCACCTCAGCGCTAAAGGATTGAGATAATAGAATGACCACTTCATTTAATGGTTGAGTCACCACCTTAGAGCGCCAATCCTCTGCTGCCCAACTTAGTGCGCTAGTAAAAACAAAACTCAACAAAACCATCCAGCGCATAGGTCACACCTTAATTCAACGTGAAAGCGAGGAATTATTATAACCATGAAATGCTTAACAGGGGAGGTGTCTTGCTTTTACTGATCGAAGTAGGTTTTTTTAGCGTTTTCGTACTGCGTAACCAGGTCGTCAATGGCGTCTTGATCGTAATCACGCAGGCCGCTCAACACCATGGTTTTATAGCCATGACCAATTTTTCGTTCGCCTTCATAGGTGTCAAAGGCTATTTTGACCTTGCCACGTTTGCCATTCATTACTAATGAGGTTTCCGTGAGTTTAAGCGTCGGGTGTTGGGCATTGAGATCTGAAAACTCAACCAGCATGCTGTCATAGATCACCATAGGCTTTTCTGGATTAATCATCACATTATTCTGTTCCATCAGCGGTACTAAGAGATGGGGGAAGCTGTGGCCTGAAAACGCTACATAGGCTTTGGTAAAGGCTTCAATAAGCGCCATATCTTGGCTGATAGCGCCTGCCTGTTCTATTTCAAGATAGATTTTATCATTTTGATCTTTGATGACCATTTGTTGTGCCATGCGGTTTGGAAAGACTAAGGGCGTATCCTTGCCTACCATGCCGGTATAGTTAAAGCGCATAGATTGCGCTAAGCCGAGTTTAGCTAGACTCAGCGCAAACAATAAGTCACCCGGTACGCAGAAACGTTTTGATTCAGGGTTGTGAAGCGGATTAAAGTCATCGGCCATTTCTTTGGCAAAACGACTGGCTTGGTCTGGCGCAACAGTAAGTGCACCCGCTTGTTCGGTAAAAAAGGGGGAAAGATACATAGTCGAATTAAAATGAGTTAAAAACCAACCATCATACTGCAAGCTATAGATTTGTTCCATACCTTGTCACCAGTCTGTCTTATAATGAGGTGAAGATTTTGCAAGGGGGCGAAATAAATGCAAAGACGTAAGTTACTAGCGGGCATCGCCGCACTGGGCGCGGCAGGGTTGGCGGGTTGCCAATCCAATTGTGATGAGGGTGTAACCCTTGAGCGTGAAACGGTATTCAACTGGAAAATGGTTACGGCATGGCCGAAAAATTTTCCAGGTTTGGGCACGGGTGCGAATGAGCTGGCGCAGCTGATTGAACAGATGTCGGCTGGGCGGATTAAAATTAGTGTATTCGGTGCGGGTGAACTCGTCGGGCCGTTTGAAGTGTTTGATGCAGTATCACAGGGGCAGGCAGAATTAGGCCATGCGACGGCTTACTATTGGAAAGGTAAGTTGCCTAGTGCGGATTTTTTTACTGTCGTGCCGATGGGGTTGACGGCTGAAGAAATGAACAGTTGGTTGTACTACGGTGGTGGTATGACGTTATGGGAAGAAGCCTATAAACCCTTTGGGTTGATTCCGAGCGCGGCTGGTAATTCGGGCACTCAAATGGGGGGTTGGTTTAACCGTGAAATCAACAGTCTAGCCGATTTGCGGGGTTTAAAAATTCGGATACCAGGCCTGGGTGCAGAGGTCTATCAAAAAATTGGCGCTGTTTCGGTAAACTTGCCGGGCAGTGAGTTATTTCAAGGGATGCAAACCGGGCTGATTGATGCGGTGGAGTTTGTTGGGCCGTATAACGATTTGGCATTCGGTTTTCATCGTGTTGCAAAATATTACTATACTCCTGGCTGGCAAGAACCCGGCTCCGTGATTGAGTGCATGATTAATGAAAAGGCATTCAATAAGCTCACGCCGGATTTACAGTCGATTGTGCGTAACGCAATGAAAGTGGCAAACTTAACCATGCTCTCAGAATACACCGCGCGTAATCAACAAGCGCTCAATACACTAGTCAACCAACATAACGTTCAGTTACGACGCTTTCCGCAGGATGTATTGCTTGAGCTAAAACAAGCCAGTGCCGAGGTGGTGGAAGCGGCAGCAGCGCGGGATCCGCTGGCCAAAAAAGTCTGGGCATCACAAAAATCCTTCCGTGATCAGGTTGCCCCTTGGACCGATCTGTCACTAAAATCCTATTTGGATTTACGCCGCTTGTAATGCTTGCATCCCCGTCTTATCAGCGGGGGTAAAGCGACATCCTTATCATACCAGCGCAGGTTGGGAATGGCTCATGCGCACACAAAGTTGGCTGGCGACCCTCAAGCGAGTTCAAAATGAGGGTGTTTGTCAAGCTAGCTATGGTGTTTTCTATGATGATGGTGATTTATTTCTAAAACCGATTGACAGTCGGTTTTAACGATTGTAAGCTACAACACCATTTAACATTAAGTTGACATCATCATGACTCATCCTAATCCAACGCCATTGCTGGGCGACCTTGAAGTTCAGGTTTTAGAGTGCCTCTGGCAGCTAGAGCAGGCTTCTGTCAAAGAGGTATATGAGCAAGCCGGTTCGGCGCGTGGTATATCAAGCAACACCATCCAATCTACGCTTGAGCGTTTGTATCGGAAGGATCTGTTGGCGCGCTCAAAGCAGGGGCGAGAGTATATTTATACGCCCCAAGTCACACGTGAGGATTTAATGGCTAATCTGATTCACGATGTATTTGGGCGTTTTAACTCAAACTCCCAGTCGTCAGTTGCCGCGATTCTACAAGCGGCAGAAACCTTAGATCAATCAACACTTGACGCCTTGGAGCAAGAAATTAAGCGCTTAAAGGCCAAGGAGTAAGCCATGGATTTAGCGGCAGTGCTCGGCCTTGTTGCGGTGTTGGTTTTTTTATTGTGGTTAGTGGCAAATGGATTAACATCCGTATTGTCAAACTGGCTTGCTAAAAGTTCGTTATCTAGTCAGCGCCGACAATTATGGCTGCTAGCGTCTCTGCCCTTAACCTTGCCCCTCAGCTTATTGGTTGCGTTAAGTTTGGTCTGGTTAGCCAAACATCTGGGTTGGATTACACAACACTGTTCACAAACCCAACCCTCTTTATTTTGTGTGAATCAGGCTTCAATAGATTTTGCATCTCAGTCACTGTTTTGGCTAGGGCTTGGTGGGGTTTTGTTGATTGCGCTAAGCGTGATACCTTCTTGGCTGGGGTTGCTGGTAGAGCATATAAGGGTGCGCAGTCTCGCAAGGCTGGCCGGTTCAACTAAATGCTTAACCAAGCTTGAGCATAGTCAACCCCAAGCGTTTGTAATCGGCATTCGTCACCCTGTTATTTTTTGGTCTCAACAACTCACCAGCCTGCTCACTAAGCACCAACAACGCATCGTGTTGGCACATGAAGTTGCTCATATTCGTCGCCAAGACCTTTTAAAAAACCTGGTGTTTGAAATTTTATTGAGCTTTCACCTTGCCCCCAGGGCGTTAAGGCGTTATTGGCAATTTAATATAGAGGCGCAGGTCGATGATCGTTTGACAGCGCGATTTAATCGCCTGGATATTGCTCAGGTGCTATTAACCTTGAGCCGCGACGGTGCGGGTGCATCACCAGGCCTGGCGTTTACCGGCTCGTCATCCCTCTATCGTATAGAGCGTTTAGTTCATCCCAAGCCCGTTGGGTTTGGTGGGGTGCTGGAGGCTTTGTTGTGGGGAATTATAGGTTTTATTTTGTTATTTACGTTTATTGAGCACCATAGTTTAGAGTGGTTAATAGGTTGGTTGGTATGATGCGCCTCAAACATGTCTTGATATTGCTTTGCTTGTTGGTTCCGCTTAATGTGGCTCCCCTCAATGTGGCGTTTGCTGATTCAGCGTTGCCTTTGAGCGAAGAGGCTTTAATTCGTTATGCGCAACAAAACCCGCATTTAATCGAAATCCAACAAAACCAACAGCAAGCCGCGCAAACCCAACTAAACCAAGCGGGGCGCTGGGCTGACCCTAGGCTTGAGATTACCCAGGAACGAACCAGTCGCTCAGCCGGCAATCAGCAAGAAACCAGCGTATGGCTTAAGCAAGATTTAAAGCCCTGGGGTATGAGTGGTATTGAAAAGCAACTAGCCCAAGAGCAAAACCAGATTCAAACCTTTGGTTTGAACCTAGCCCAACAAAATTGGACCTTAGGCTTGCGCAGGCTTTTTTATCAAGCGCACCTCGCAGAGCAACACCACCAAGTACTCGCACATTACCACCAACAATTAAGCGCAATGGCATTGAGAGTTGAGCAAAGATGGCAATTGGGTGATGCGTCTAAACTCGATCTATTGCGCATGCAAACCGAATTAGGCGCAATTGAAGCTGAAAAGCTGGCGTTTTACGGTGCTTTACAGGCCTATAAACAAAGCCTGTCTAGCCTGCTCGATAGGCCGGTTGTTAGCATTGATGCTCAACTCTTACCAGATGCGCATAATCTAGAGACGTTTGATATTGAACAAAATTTGAATCTGCAACTGATGACAACCCAAACCAACCTGAACCTGGCTCATCAACAAGCCGCCGCCAAGCAATTATATTGGCCAGATTTTAGGCTAGGCGTAGGTTATAGCCAAATAAGCGAAGCGCGCGAAAAGGTTGAGGGTTTTAAACTGGGCTTAGAAATGAGTTTACCGCTGTTTAGTCGTAAACAAGAAGCGCTTATTTTGGCACAAACCCAGGTGATTAATGCCCAAGCCGAACGCCAACTCCAGCAACAAACACTGCAAGCTGAGCTTAGTCAGCACCTGGCAAGTTTACACCAGCAGCAAGCGCAAGCCCAAATCTGGCAAAGTCTGATTAAACAACAAAACCAGCCGATGGTCACGATGGCGCAAGCCAGTTATCAGGCTGGTGAATTGAGCATGATCGAGCTGTTGGATGTCTATCGCGCCCAATTAACCCATCATAAAAACTATTTGAACAGTGCGTTTAAAGCGCGCGAACACTATATTCACTTGCAATATTTATTAGGAGATTAAGCATGAAAAGTCTATTAACAACACTAAGCCTAGGAATCATTTTGGCTCTAGCAGGATGTGGCGATCACGACCATCCACATGGATCGGCTACGCATGAACATGGTGAGGCATCGCATTCGCATGAACCAGGCGATCATGGCCACCCTCACCCTGAACGTACAGTGCCACAAGCTCAAGCTCAAGAAACCGAAGCATTTTATGCACAACCCGCTGTAGAAAACGAGACTAAGCCGACTAAGCCGACTAAGCCGACACATCATCATGACCACGGAGACGGTCAGCATGATCACCAACATTAATTCGCCCGTGTTGAACGTATGTTTGATCGCTTTGCTGGTGCTGGGTGTTCAGCACCAGGCCTGGTCAGGGCCTGGTCATGCGAGTAATGCCAATGAACATGCCGCTGAGAACAGCTTGGTGATGGCCGTGTTTACCGATCATAACGAGCATACCGAGTTGTTTGTCGAGTTTGCCCCATTGGTGGTGGGGCAGCCTTCAGTTTTTATTGCCCATTTTACGCGATTAGATAATTTCAGGCCGATTGAAGAGGGTGAGCTGACTATTTACCTGCAGCAAAATGATAAAACACTAGCCAGGTTTCGTGTCACCCAGCCCGCAAGACAAGGCATTTTTATGCCTGCAATTGAGCCACGTCACCCTGGACGTTTTCAATTGGTGTTTGAGCTAAAGACGGATGCGTTTATCAGTCGCCACGATTTAGGCGAAGTGGAGGTTTTCACCCATCCGAATCAGGTCAAACTACCTGAGCAGCATGAAGGTGAGATTACCTATTTAAAAGAACAGCAATGGCAGCAAGACTTTGCCCTAACCCAGGTTAGCGAGCGGCCATTACGCAAGGCGGTGACAGGCTTTGCTCAAATCCAACCGCCTGCTACCGAATATGTGCAGTTACGTGCGCCTTCCGACGGCTATTTTTTAACCGCTAACCCGATATTTCCAGGTCAAACGTTTAAACAACAAAGTCAATTAGGTGTGGTGGTGCCTAGGTTGACCGAGGGCACAGACCTTGGTCATTTACAGGTCGCATTGCATCAAGCCCAAACCAAATTGGCGCTAGCGCAAGCCGACTTAAGTCGCATGCAAAGCTTATATGAAAAAGGTGCTGTGCCACAAAAACGCTTGTTTGAGGCACAAAAAAACAATGAGTTAGCTAGGGTTGAGCAACAAACGGCACAAGCGCGACTCAACCAACAGGGACTACAGCAAAACCTGACGGGCATTGAGCTCCTCTCGCCGATTGAGGGGCAAATCATCGCTATTAATGTGCGTTCGGGTGAGCTTGTTAAAGCTGGCGATAGCTTGCTAACGCTGGCGAGTCCTTACAAACGCTGGTTATCGGTACAGGTTCCTGAAAAGTTTAGCAGCCTTATTAAGCAGCCAAACGGCGTTTGGTTTCAAGCCCAAAACCAAATCTATACGCTCGACCAGCAAAATAATACCAAGCTAGTATCGCAAGGTATGATGATAGACCCAAAAACACGCACGCTAGAACTTATTTTTGAATACTCGGCCGATCAAGCACCCAATTTGATAGGCGCACGCTATCCAGTTCACGTTTATGTCGAACCCGCTAAGCAACGCTTGTCGATTCCTGCCAGTGCCGTTATTGATGACAATGGATTTGCGGTGGTGTATGTGCAAGAAACGGGTGAGAGTTTTAGCCGTCGCCCAGTGAGATTAGGGGTGCGCGATGCGGGCTGGGTTGAGGTGTTAAGTGGCGTTAAAAACGGTGAGCGTGTCGTTTCTCAAGGCGCCTACTTTGTCAAACTGGCATCGAGCTCACAGGATGAGATTGGTCACGGCCATGCACATTAAACAAGGGAACTTATTATGATTGGCCGCATGATTAACTGGTCGCTCAATAACCGATTATTGGTATTAGCCGCCGTTTTAACCTTACTCATTTGGGGCAGTTGGACGGCAAAACAAGCGCCCATTGATGTGTTTCCCGATTTGACCTCACCGGTTGTTACCTTGATTGTAGAAGCACCAGGCCTGGCACCGCAAGAAGTTGAACGGCTTGTGACTATGCCGATTGAATCAGCCATGAGTGCAGCTGCTGGGGTACGCAGAGTGCGCTCCAATACTGGGATTGGCATCGCTGTAGTCAATGTTGATTTTGATTGGGGCACGGATGTGTACGTTGCACGACAAATTGTCGCGGAAAAATTACAAGCTGCTGTCTCATCGCTACCCCCCGGTATGCCCGCCCCCGTGATGGCGCCTATTTCTTCCATTATGGGTGAAATCATGTTTGTCGCGCTCACTTCCGAACAGCATACCGCCATGGAGCTTAAAACCATGGCTGACTGGGTGGTGCGTAGGCGTTTACTGGCGGTGCCGGGCGTCGCCGAAGTCATACCGAATGGCGGTGAAACCAAGCAGTTTCAAATCATTGTTTCGCCCGAACGCCTAGCGGCGCATAACCTAAGCATTGAACAACTCGTTAGCCAGCTAAACCAAGCCAGCGCCAAGGTTTCAGGTGGCTTTATGACTGAAAACCTACAGGAATACTTAATCCAAGGTGTGGGGCAATTACGAGCGATTGAGGATATCGAGCAGGTTTTGGTTTCCAGTGGCACCGGCCTGCCGGTTTTGCTCAGAGATGTTGCCGATGTGGTGATTGGCTCCGCCCCAGCACGCGGCACGGCCGCTTATAATCAAACGCCGTCGGTGATATTGGGCATCCAAAAACAGCCTAACGTCAATACCTTGGAATTAACGCGCAGCTTAGATATAGTCATACAAGATATCCAAGTCTCGTTACCCGAAGGCATGAGCATTGAAACTAATGTATTTCGCCAGGCAGATTTTATCGATACCGCCATTGATAACCTAATGCTGGCGATTCGAGATGGCGCGGTGTTAGTGGTTGCCATTATGTTTGTGTTTTTAATGAGCCTGCGCGCAACCGGCATCGCATTACTCGCGATACCGGTATCGGTGCTGAGTGCGGTGTTGGTGATTTATTGGTTAGGCGGTTCAATCAACACCATGACCTTAGGGGGCATTGCGATTGCAATGGGGGCGTTAGTTGATGATGCAATTATAGTGGTGGAGAATATTGTCCGACGCTTGCGCGAAAATAATCAACAACCTCAAGCAACAAGGCACAGCGCTTTAAAAGTAATAGGCAAAGCCACCCGCGAAATTCAAAGCTCCATTGTGTTTGCCACGTTGATTATTATCCTGGTATTTTTGCCGCTTTTCTTTTTAGATGGGGTAGAAGGACGTTTAATGGCACCCTTGGGATTGGCCTATATTGTAGCCATTTTAGTCTCGCTACTGGTTGCCTTAACGGTAACGCCAGCTCTCGCTCTGTATTTATTACCCAACAGTGGCGCCGTGCTAACCAAAAAACATGACTCAGCTTTGATTAGTTGGTTAAAAAAAGGCTATCAACCTATGTTAACCCAGGCGCTAAATAAAAGTAGTTGGGTGCTAGGTTTTGCATTTGTGTTGGTTTTGTTGGTGGTCAGCAGCTTTTTTGCGATGGGGCGCGGGTTTTTACCGCCCTTTAATGAAGGCAGTTTAACGGTGAGCGTGGTGACCCTGCCGGGTACATCGCTGCAAACCTCGGATCAAATCGGTGGCCAGGTCGAAAAAATCCTACTCAACGAACCAGAAGTAGTTGCCACCGCGCGCCGAACCGGGCGAGCCGAACTCGACCCGCATGCGCAAGAAGTGTTCGCGTCTGAAATTGAAGTCACCCTGAGCATGCAACAGCGCAGCCGAGACGAATTTTTAGCCGCGTTAAGGCAAGCGTTTAGCCAAGTACCCGGCTCTAATATCGTGATCGGGCAGCCAATTTCGCATCGGATAGACCACATGCTTTCCGGCACACGCGCCAATATTGCCGTTAAGATTTTTGGTGATGACTTGGTTGAGCTTCGGCGTATCGCCGCTGAAGTCGAACAACGGGTACAACAAATTCCGGGCGCGGTCGATGTCGCCACCGAGCAACAAAGTGAAATTCCACAGGTTCAAATCCAGTTTGATCGTATTGCACTGGCGGACTATGGCTTAACCTTGCAACAAGCCGCGCAACTGGTTGAGGTGGCGTTTGGTAACCTTCGTGTTAATCAACTACTGGAAGGACAAGCGAGATTTGATGTGGTGCTCAAGTTTGACGACAGCGCCAAAGCCTCCGTGGAGGCGATTCAAAACACACTGTTTCAGCTCGATAACGGGGCAATCCTTCCGCTTTCTGCGATTGCCAATGTCCAAAAAACGCGAGGCCCCAACACCATTAGCCGAGAAAATGTTCAGCGTAAAATCGTTGTCATGGCCAATGTCGCCGAACGTGATTTAACCGGGGTTGTGAAAGATATACAAACCGATTTGAGCAAACTGAGCCTGCCAACCGGTTACTACATTGAATATGGCGGACAATTTGAGAGCGCCCAGTCGGCCACCCTACGCTTAACCTTGCTTACAGGGCTGGTAATTATTGGGATATTCTTAATTCTCACTAGTGCTTTTAGCTCGGCGCGCGATGCCGGCTTGATTATGTTGAACTTGCCTTTGGCGCTGATCGGTGGTGTGGCGGCTGTGTGGTTTACCGATGGTATACTCACGCTGGCGTCCATAATCGGTTTTATCGCTTTGTTTGGTATTGCCACGCGCAATGGGGTTATTTTAGTTGACCATATTCGTCGCTTAAACCGCGAAGGACTTGCGTTGCGAGAGGCCATAGAACAAGGCGCGCAAGAACGTTTAATCCCGATTCTTATGACCGCTTTAGCCACCGCCTTGGCACTCATACCCTTAGCCATGGCCGCTGGCGAACCGGGCAGTGAATTACAAGCACCTATGGCGATGGTGATCTTGTTTGGTTTAATTAGCTCCACGTTTTTAAATATGCTGGTGGTACCCGCTGCGCTCTATCGTTTTAGTCGCCCTGTAATATAGCTATCCTGTAATATTGTTATATTATCCTAGCTAAGCTGGTATAGTTAAGTATGGTAGTTTGGGTATAAAACACTTTTGGAGAGGTCTATGAAGGTCGCAATATTTAGTACTAAACCCTATGATAAAGAAACTTTGCATAGTTACGATAATGATGAAGTTGATTTAAGTTATTTTGAAGTGCCGTTGAATATTGCTACGGTGCATTATGCGCAAGGTTCTGATGCGGTCAGTGCGTTTGTTAACGATGAACTAGATGAAGCCACTATCGAAAAACTGGCTGAGTACAACATTAAACTTATTGCGTTGCGTTGCGCAGGCTTTAATAATGTGGATTTGGCGGCGGCGGCTAAGTTTGGTATTCGTATTGTGCGTGTACCTGCTTATTCACCCTATGCGGTTGCTGAGCACACGATTGGTTTGATGTTAGCATTGAATCGTAAGCTTTATAAAGCCTACAACCGTGTTCGTGAAGGCAATTTTGCACTCAATGGTTTGCTGGGCTTTGATATGCATGGCAAAACCGTAGGCATTATTGGCGCGGGTAGGATTGGCTTTTTAGTTGCTGAGCGCCTTAAAGTGTTTGGTTGTGAAATCCTAATCTATGATCCTTATTTGTGCAAAAACTGTGATGAGCTGGGGTTTAAACAAGTATCGCTTGAGCAACTTTATGCCGAATCGCATATTATTTCGCTGCATTGCCCGCTAACCGATCAAACCAAAAACATGATCAATGATAATGCGTTAAATCAAATGCGTGCCAATGTGATGATTATCAACACGGGTCGTGGCGGCTTAATTGATACAAAAGCATTAATAAAAAGCCTAAAGAGCCGCAAAGTGGGCTATGTTGGCTTGGATGTGTACGAGGAAGAGGGCGCGTTGTTTTTTGAGGACCACTCCAATGACATTATTATGGACGATAAATTTGAACGGTTATTAACCTTTCCAAACGTACTGGTTACGGGTCATCAAGCCTATTTTACGCATGAAGCACTAGAGCATATTGCTGAAACGACGATCCAGAACCTGATCGCATTTAAGTATCAACGACCGTTAACTAACGAAGTGCCATACCAACCGGCTTCCTAGCCACTAGCGCTTAGAAGAGTGCACTAAAAAAGGCCTGTCTTAGAGTTAGACAGGCCTGCTTGAGACGATTAAACCGTACGCTTGGTACGCGGCGCCCCCGCTGGTTTGCGGCTTAGTTTTGGCCGTGGTGCCGCAGCGCCAGCATGTGCTGTGTCGCGCACTTCGGTTAGATCGGCAGGTTGGCCACAAATCCAAGTCTTTTTTAAGGTAGCTAATTGTGCTTTGCTTAAGTCAGCAGGCAAATCAACCATGCTAAAGTTGTCTTGAATATTTAATTGGCGAATGGATGCACCATCAATATTCGCTTCATTAGCAATCGCACCAATAATATTGCCTGGTTTTACACCATTGGCAAAGCCAACATTAATGCGGTAACGCTTCATGCCAGACTCAGGCGGGCCATCAACACGTGGGCGACGCGGCGCACGTTCTGGGCGATCAAAGCTACGCTCACTGCGTTCACCACGTCCGCGCGCTGGGCGGTCACGGCCAAAGTCACGCTCACCACGTGAACCACGATCATCATCACGGAAGCTGGCTTGGCGAACCGGTTTGTCTTCCAAGAAGAAGGGCGTATCACCCTGAGCTAGCTTCGCTAAAGCGGCCGCAATTTCTAGTGCAGGAATATTTGACGTTTGCTGTAAATCTTCAATAATCTGCTGATAGAATTCTAGGCCTTCTTGCTCAAGTGCAGCGGTAATGCGCAGTTTGAATTTTTCAACACGTTGGTCGTTGATGTCTTGAGTGCTAGGTAATTCAAGCATGTCGATTTTTTTGTTAGTAGCACGCTCGATTTGTTGTAGTAAACGACGCTCACGTGGCGCTACAAACAGAATCGCATTACCTTCACGTCCCGCACGCCCTGTACGACCGATACGGTGGATATAGCTTTCGGTGTCATAAGGGATGTCATAGTTAATAACATGGGTGATGCGTTCAACGTCTAAACCACGTGCGGCTACGTCGGTCGCAATCAAAATATCAATCTTACCTTTTTTCAACTGGTCAACAATACGTTCACGGTGGTTCTGGGCAATATCACCATTCAATGCTGCGGCAGCATAGCCACGGGCTTCAAGTTTTTCGGCCAGTTCAATAGTCGCGGTTTTGGTGCGTACAAAAACAATGATGCCATCAAATTCGGTGGCCTCTAAGATACGGGTTAATGCATCTAATTTATGCAAACCACTCACCAACCAATAAGACTGGGTGATAGTTGAAGCGGTACCGGTTTTTTGCTTGATAATCACTTCAACCGGATTATTTAAATGTTTAGTGGCAATTTTATGCACTTCTTTTGGCATGGTTGCTGAGAACAAGGCAATTTGACGATTTTGCGGAGTTTGCTCTAGTACCCATTCCACATCATCAATAAAGCCCATTCGCAACATTTCATCCGCTTCGTCTAAGACCAGGGCTTGAAGGTTGTCTAAATTTAGCGTGCCTTTGCGCATGTGATCCATCACACGGCCAGGTGTGCCGACAACGACCTGCGCACCGCGCTTCAACGCACGAATTTGACCGCCATATTCTTGACCGCCGTAAATCGGCAGTACGTGAAAGCCTTTCATGTGATGGGCAAAGCTTTGGAAGGCTTCAGCCACTTGAATCGCCAGTTCACGCGTGGGTGCTAAAACTAAAATTTGGGTGTTGGTGTTTTTGATATCAACGCGAGACAGTAAGGGCAAAGCAAAGGCGGCTGTTTTACCGGTACCGGTTTGTGCCATGCCTAAAATATCACGACCTTCCAAAATCGATGGGATCGCTTGCGCTTGAATCGGTGATGGGGTTTCATAACCGACATCTTTTAAGGCTTGGAGTACCTGGGGAATAAGGTTAAAGCTTTCAAATGTTACATCTTGGGTAGTTTCGCTCATAAAGATTTCCTTTAAATGATAATTAAATAAATGCTTAATGGCTCATTCAACGGAAAAACGGCAGTCTGGACAAATCCTATGGCGATGGTGCGCACACCTAAACACAAGAATGTGATGACATCGATGCTGGACTGATGCAGTAAGAAAGTAGAAATGACGCTATTTAAGGTCATTAAAAAGTTCCCGAGCTCCGTATGGCTCTCGGTCTAGCGAAATCAATCTGTGAACTAGCACAGAGATAATAAGTCGTCACTAATGAGAGAGCAAAGCAATAAAGCTCAAATAGAGTAACAGAATAAACGCGAATTGCAACTAAATTTGTAAATCGCCGCAAAACTGTGATAACTGACGGCTGAATTCAGTGAGTTGAACCAGCGCGCGTCACCAGGCCTGGTGCCTGTCTAAATCACCACCTTATAAACATAGGTGTGAGGAATATGTCTATGTATAATATATGGTATCAAATCAAATATAGAGTTTAGCCATGCAAATAGTTAATTCATCAGATATCTTACGTAAACCCGCTTTACTTAGTTCATCCGAGATTCTATACATTGAAGATGGGCGTAAACACGTGTTAAAAAGCGTGTTATTGCCGATTGATTTATACGAAACGGTTCGAGAGCAAATCGAAGCCGAATTGTATTTACGCGAAAACGCGAGGGCATTGGGGGCTGACGCTTACACCGAATTTACCGAGATTGAAACGGTGGTCGAAGATTTAGTAACATGATCCGACGAGGCGAGATTTATTTGGTTAATTTCGGCAAGCAATATAACAGCGAATTTGGCAAGGTGCGTCCGGCGTTGATTATTCAAAACAACCTCGCCAATCGTGTTTTAGATAAAGTGCACTTTAAAGGCGTCACCGTTATTCCACTAACCACTCATTTGGTTGGCGGTCGCTTGCGTGTGCAAGTTAAGGCGCGTGATCATCTCAAACAAACCAGCGAAATTTGCATTAACGAACTCTGCACGCTTGACCTGTCGCGTATTCAGCAAGATCTGGTGTTAACGCAACTCCAAATAGACGAACTCACCGAGGTTGAACATAAACTGCGGCAACATTTAATGCTCTGAATTCAGATAATTGCTCTCACCAGGCCGGGTGGGCAGTTTTTTGTACTGATGGCTTGGTTTGGGTTTCGTCTGTTGCCAGCTGGTCGCTGAACATCGGCTCAAATATCGGCACCAGATATTTATTGCCGTATTCGCTGAGGTGGTCGTCACAATAGAATAGGTGATCAGCTCCAGGGATTGATTAAACTCAGACCAACTGCATCAAAGGCCGAACTGTCGCGTGTGGCGACTTTAAATCCGTGCGAATGCGCCGTGTCCGCAATCATGCCATCTGCCATCTGCCATCTGCCAGCCATTGCGTGAGCGCTATTTTGCGCTGTCCTTGTGGTAAAACTTCAATGCCAAAACTCAATTCAGCGAGCGTGATACTGGTAATAAACAAAGCCCCAGTAGGATGACGATTCAGCCAATTTATTAGGTTTTCGTCAGGTTGTGGGCGCATCGTTTCAGCAATAACATTGGCATCAAGCACAATCATGACAAATCCAGTGGTTCAGCCGGTGTCTGATCTCGCACAGTAAGGATCGTTGCCACTTCGCTATCAGTGATTGCATAAGTTTGTGCCAGCGCTTGGAGCGCAAAGCCCTGACCAATCTGCTCCGAAGGCATCACCGCTTCACGCAAAATCTCACGCACCTCCGCCTCGGTGCTGCGCCCATGTGCTTTAACGCGTTCCCACGCTGTGCGTGGGAACGAGAATAACTATCTTGACGAACACCGCCAGCACCGTCATCCCGGCGTAGGCCGGGATCTCAAGAGATCCCTGTATGTCAAGATAGTGTTGAGCCAGTTGATTTTGAGATAACATATAAATCAGGGCGCATTAGGAGACTGTTATGCCAAAACCCGTTACCCGCATTAATCCACAGATTCAGCCCGACCCTGAACTGGAAAAACGCACTCGCCGTGTGTTTAGCACCGAGTATAAGTTATCCATTCTGCAACAAGCCGATGCTTGTAAGCATGGCGAGTTAGGACTATTGCTGCGCCGTGAAAAACTCTATTCTAATCAGTTGGCACAATGGCGTCGTGAGTTTGCCGAATCCGGCGTTAAAGGCTTAGCCAAATCCAAGCCCGGTCCTGCACCGTCTAAAACCTCTGAGCAAAAGCGTATTGAGCAGTTAGAAAAGGAAAATGCCCGTCTACTCAAACAGATTGCGGTCAAAGACGGCTGCCTTTTACTCCAAAAAAAGCCTTGGCACTGATCGAAGCATTCGAACACGAGAACTCGTCAGTATGATGATGACACAGCCCTTAGCGCCTTATGTGTCACAACGTGCGGCGGCCGATGCCTTGGCGCTGTGTCGCAATACGGTGCGCCGCCAAATGAAGGCGCAGGCTTTCTGCGGGCCGAGACAACCACCTGGTCATCATCGGGCAAAGTCTGTGCAACCCAAGGCACTGAGTGAGGCGGAAACTCAGCACGTGCTCGACACACTGACCAGTGAGGCCTATTGCAATCAACCGCCGGCATAAGTGTTTCATGATTTATTGGAGCAAGGTGAATACTTGTGTTCAGTGAGCACCATGCATCGTGTATTACGTGCAAGCCAGCTCAACGGTGAACGTCGCGCACAACGTCCGCCACAATCGCACAGTGTGCCCAGATTACGTGCCGATGCGCCTAATCAAGTGTGGACGTGGGACATTGCTAAACTGCCGACTCAAAAACGAGGCGAATATCTCTCGCTGTATGTGGTGTTAGACCTCCCGATGAGCGAGGCGCAGTTTAAAACAATGAAGTATCAGCTGGACTATCCGCGCCGCTTCGATGGTTATGACCATGCCATGCGCTGGTGCCAAGACTATGTGAGTTGGTATAACCATCAACATCACCACAGTAGTCTGGCAGGCTTTACGCCTTATCAAGTGTTTAGCGGTGAGTATCAGGATATCGCCCACGTACGCCAACAGGCGTTAGATGAAGCATTTGCAAAACATCCGCAACGGTTTAGCCAAGGTCGTCCCTTGGTCAAATTACCGCCTGCGGAGGTCTGTATTAACCCGATACCCGCGGAGGCTGATCAGAGTACCATTGAAACGGGTGTGAACTTCCCGACCCTGCCAAGGGTGAAGCAAAAAGCAATTTAATTTTTAAAGAACTGGTGCAATATATGTTGACACGTTCCGCACTCGAGGGAAAGTGGTAAAGCCATCTTTACGCAAAGAGATGGCGCAGAATGTTGTTGCAAACCGAGGAATCAGTATTCGCCTTGCATGCGATATTTTCGGCGTTAGCCAAACCTGCTACCGCCACCAACCCAAACTAGCGAATGAGAACGCCGTTATTGCTGACTGGTTATTGCGCTTGACCACGGCTAACAAAGGCTGGGGATTCGGCCTGTGCTTTGACTTCCTGCGCAATGTAAAACTGTTTGAGTGGAACCATAAGCGTGTCTATCGGATTTACCGAGAGTTAGAGCTCAACTTGCGAATTAAGCCCAAGCGCCGGATTAAACGCGATAAACCCGATGCACTCAGCGTACCGATGGCCATCAACCAGGTCTGGTCAATGGATTTTATCCAATAGCGCGTAAAACCCCGTCCTTTAGGTCGGGGATATAAGCGGAACAGCAAAGCCTGTTTAGTGTGGTCGTTGTTGTTGCTCAATATATTGCTTGATAATTGACAAGGGTGCACCACCACAACTCCCTGCAAAGTAGCTGGGGCTCCAAAGCATATTCCCCCAAAGTTTTTTCTGAATTTCGGGATGGTTTTTTTTGCGAATAAGGCGACTTGATACGCCTTTCAAGCTATTCACCAGGTTAGAAATTGCTACTTTAGGCGGGTAATTAATCAAAAGATGTACGTGGTCATGCTCGCCATTAAACTCCACTAATTCCGCTTCAAAATCCAAGCAGACTTTTTTAAAGATTTCTTCCAAATCATTTAACACCCTGTCACTAAACACATCTCTGCGGTATTTTGTGACAAATACCAAATGAGCGTGAAGATTAAAAACGCAGCTCCTGCCTGTTCTTATCTCGTCATTAACTTGCATAGACCAAATCCTTTTTGTATAATTATAACCATGAAGAAAACGATACGCAAAGCCTTTAAGTTCCGACTTAACCCAAATTCTGACCAAGTACAGAAGATGGTTGAGTTTGCCGGTGTAAACCGGTTTGTGTGGAATAAAGCGTTAGCGATGAATTTATTTCGGCTTGAGCATAAGCAACCGATACTCTGGTATAGCGAGATGGCGTTTTGGCTAACACTCTGGAAGCAGTCTGACGAATACGGTTTTTTAAAAACAGCTCACTCCCAAACCCTACAGCAAACACTCAAAAATCTCGAACGTGCGTTTAAAGATGGTTTTGATAAAACCCAGCCACTAAAACGCATTCCGGTATTCAAGAAAAAAGGCGCTTCTGACAGTTTTCGCTATCCGCAGGGATTTAAACTTGAGCAAGATACCAACCGTGTATTCTTGCCAAAAATTGGCTGGGTGAAATACCGCAATTCACGCCAAGTAATCGGTGAGCTTAAGAATGTGACGGTTTCCAGAAAAGGGAAGCATTGGTATGTGTCGATACAAACTGAATATAAAGCCGATATTCAGCGCCATCAATCAACATCCATCGTGGGTATTGATCTAGGCGTTAAACGCTTTGTCACCTTATCTGACGGCAACTGCATTGAACCGTTAAACAGTTTTAAACAGTGGGAAAAGAAGTTGGCTTTAGCACAGCGTAAGCTGGCACGAAAAGCTAAGTTCTCTGCCAACTGGAAAAAGCAGAAACAAAAAATAACTCGTGCGCATGAGCGCATTGCCAGTGCCCGATTAGACTTTTTACATAAATCTTCAACCGTGATTTGCAAAAACCACGCCATGGTCGTGGTTGAGGATTTAAAGGTAAAAAACATGTCGAAATCGGCCAAGGGCGATATAACCAGGCCTGGTTGGGTGGCGATGTGTTAAAGGTTAACCCCAAACACACCTCTCAAACCTGTCCGTGTTGTGCTCATGTAGCCAAAGAAAATCGTTTAACACAATCCAAGTTTGAGTGTGTTGAATGTGGCTACACTGAAAACGCCGATGTAGTCGGTGCTTTGAATGTGTTAGCCTGAGGGCATCGGGGGTTAGCCTGTGGAGTTGAATCGTTGGATTTGATGATGAAGCAGGAACCAGGGGGAAGGCGCGAGTCACACCCGCTCTTAACGGCCTAGCGCCGTTGGGAATCCCCGTCGTTCACGGCGGGGAGGATGTCAAGTCCGACGCTTTACAGGATGGTCGAGGCATCCGAACGTTTAACGTGATTGATGACTACAATCGTGAAGGCTTATGCATTGATGTGGACTTCTCAATGCCAAGCCAGCGGGTGATTCGTTCACTCGATCAGGTGATCGAATGGCGTGGTAAACCGGCGGCCATACGCTGTGATAATGGCCCTGAATATATCAGCCAAGTGTTGATTGACTGGGCAAATAAGAACCGCATTACCTTGCTGTATATCCAACCCGGTAAGCCGACACAAAATGCTTACGTTGAGCGATTTAACCGAACAGTGCGTCACGAATGGCTAGCACTGCATCTATTTGAAACAATTGAACAAGCCCAATACCTGGCAACAGAGTGGCTTTGGACATACAATAACGAACGACCAAACTCAGCCATTGGTCGAGTACCGCCGAGGTATTTATTGGACGCGGCTTAACCCTCTACTTTTAACTGCGCTTATAAATGGGGGATTACACTTATGGGAGTTTATATCCTCTCTAATTGTGCGTAAGCAACCATTTCCAAAGCGGTATAAAATATACAATTTTCTCGCCAACGCTCATTGAACCCTCGCGATCTTTAGTGATAAGCATGCTTGAGTCTATCCCCACATATTCCATACCCTCTACAAGCGAGTTGATCTCCCTTTCAAATGTCTCAGGATTACTTATATCCACACTCACGTTGATGAGTTGCTTTTTTCCTTCAATAACACAATAAAAATCAATCTCTTGGCGTTCTTTGACATAGTATATCTCTTTGGTTTTTGACCTTAGTGCCAAAAAAACAAGATTTTCATAAAGCTTGGAATAGTCAGGTGAAAAGGATGCGTCATAAACGGCTCTTAGCCCATTATCGATCGCATAGATTTTTTTTGGATTGCGCTGTTCCTCTCGAACCGAGCTTCTAAAAATAGGAATGCTAAATATCGCATATGCCTCTTCTAAATATCCGAAATAATCAAAGAGCGTCTCTTTGCCAAGTTTGAAGCCATTGGATTTAAAATCATTGTAGAGTTTCGTGATGCTCACTGAGGTCGCCATATTTACAAACGCGTATTTGATAAGATGTTTAATCAGCGCGATATTGGTAATCCCATAACGCTCGATGAGATCCTTATAGATGATGAGATTGACATAATCACTTAATATTCTTTTTTGAAGCGAACTCTCTTGATTTATCGTTTCAGCAAAGCCGCCACAAAGCAAATACTCCTCGAAACTATGCTTGATAAAGCTTAGGGATTTCGAAGAGTCAAGATTGACACTTATATCTTTAAAGCGCAAATACTCTTTAAAAGAGAAAGGAAATATCTCATAGGCGAGTGTGCGACCTCTTAGCGAAGTGGCTATTTCACTACTGAGAAGCTTCGAAGAGGAACCTGTGAGAACGATTTGGAGGTTGAGAGTGTCATAGATTCGACGAATGAAGATTTCCCATTGAGGAATATTTTGAACTTCATCAATAAAAAGATAAACTTTTTCGTCTCTTTTTTCTGGATAAAGCTCATAATAACCTTCGATGAGATCATCCAAATCACCCACTTGAGTTCCTAACAAACGGTCATCTTCGAAGTTGATATAGATGATATTTCTTGTATCAACGCTCACTCTAAGCTCTTCAATAATTTTATAAAGAATCGATGTCTTGCCGCAACGACGCACACCAATGAGAGTAACAATCTTGTCGCTATGAATTGGAACAGCAATGTCGCGTTTGATCGTAGGCCGTAATGTCCGTTCTTGAAAATCAATTATTATGCGACGGAATATTTCTCTCATATTTTTATCCTTTTAAAAAGGGACTATTATATATATTTTTGTACTTATTGTAAAGTATATAATATATAAAGATCAATATTTATATATTAGACCAATGCCAAACATTTTTGAATAATTGTCGTAGGCGAAATCTATTTTGGCAGTTTTATACTTAAGCAGGCTTTTGTTTTAGGCTTTTTCATAGCTTGAATTCAACTAATAATTGCAACACCCGCCCTTAAATTCCGCACCGTTAAGACCTCATAGGGTGATTTAAACCCCCTGTATGTCAAGATAGTGTTGAGCCAGTTGATTTTGAGATAACATATAAATCAGGGCGCATTAGGAGACTGTTATGCCAAAACCCGTTACCCACATTAATCCACAGATTCAGCCCGACCCTGAACTGGAAAAACGCACTCGCCGTGTGTTTAGCACCGAGTATAAGTTATCCATTCTGCAACAAGCCGATGCTTGTAAACATGGCGAGCTAGGGGTATTGTTGCGCCGTGAAAAGCTCTATTCTAATCAGTTGGCACAATGGCGTCGTGAGTTTGCCGAATCCGGCGTTAAAGGCTTAGCCAAATCCAAGCCCGGTCCTGCACCGTCTAAAACCCCAGATCAAAGGCGTATTGAGCAGTTAGAAAAGGAAAATGCCCGTCTACTCAAACAGATTGCGGTCAAAGACGGCTGCCTTTTACTCCAAAAAAAAGCCTTGGCACTGATCGAAGCATTCGAACACGAGAACTCGTCAGTATGATGATGACACAGCCCTTAGCGCCTTATGTGTCACAACGTGCGGCGGCTGATGCCTTGGCGCTGTGTCGCAATACGGTGCGCCGCCAAATGAGGGCGCATTGTTATCTTGACCTACTGGGTGAGTTGGCGATTACCGCCTCTCACAGTCGTCCCAGAGTGAGTAACGACAATCCCATGAGCGAGGCGCAGTTTAAAACGCTGAAGTATCAGCTGGACTATCCGCGCCGCTTCGATGGTTATGACCATGCCATGCGCTGGTGCCAAGACTATGTGAGTTGGTATAACCATCAACATCACCACAGCAGTCTGGCAGGCTTTACGCCTTATCAAGTGTTTAGCGGTGATTACAAGCAAATCGCAACAATACGCCAGTAGGCGTTAGACGAAGCGTTTGCAAAACATCCGCAACGCTTTAGCCAAGGTCGTCCCTTGGTCAAATTACCGCCAGCGGAGGTCTGTATTAACCCGATACCCCAGGAGGCTGATCAGAGTACCATTGAAACGGGTGTGAACTTCCCGACCCTGCCAAGGGTGAAGCAAAAAGCAATTTAATTTTTAAAGAACTGGTGCAATATATGTTGACACGTTCCGAGATCCTGAAACAAGTTCAGGATGACCTAACCTGATTAACTCGCTCCCACGCTGTGCGTGGTAGCGCTGTTGCTTGCGCAACAGATTCAAACTAGCAGGCCTGGTACTGCAGTGTTTTGGAAGTGCTGGCTTGCTTTTAGTCTTTCGTCAACTGATCGCGAAACACCTGTGTATTACGGGTTAGAGTTACATACTAGTTCAGTACCAATGTAACCATACCTTGCACTTTTAATTTAAAGATACCCTTCAATTTTATCTGTAGAGCCAATTAAACATTATTTGATCTTAAACTGAGATGGAAGGCCGACCTCTTCAT
Source organism: Thiomicrospira sp. R3 (assembly GCF_029581415.1). Classification (GTDB taxonomy): domain Bacteria; phylum Pseudomonadota; class Gammaproteobacteria; order Thiomicrospirales; family Thiomicrospiraceae; genus Thiomicrospira. Next base: position 1,129,900 of record NZ_CP121121.1, read on the forward strand.
AGCTGAGAATGTAACCCTCTACAAAAACATTAAGGTATTGACCATTTAGTTTGGTATCAATAATTTTTCTTTCAGAGCCATCTTTGAAGATGACAATTGCACCCACTTCAAACTTGGATAAATTGTTTGGTTTACTTGGCAAAAAGAAACCTGTCTGATTGCGAGAAATTCCTTTTTCCCAATCACTATCTGAAAGGAAAAAGAGTTCTAAATCAATCGACGCTTTAACAGGCTCTTGTTGCGGTTTAAATTTTGTAACGACACCTTCACCGTCAATTATTGAAATGCTGAGATATTTAGGTAAGTCTGGATAAACATTTTGAGCTTGAAGGTAAATACCTAAGCATTCACCTTTATTTAAATAAAGCCATGACTCAGATTTCCTCTCAAATATTCCTCTTTCAACCATCAAATTGGCATAACCCCTGACAGATATATTTGAAGCGAATTTTAAGCAGCTATATGTTTGTGGATAGGTTTCGGCTATTTGATTCTGGACGCGGTCAAACAAATCATAGTTTTGCGTATGTACAGATTGCCAACTACTATGTTTTTCAAGGTGTTGGTTATAGGACTCCAAACTATTGGAACTTGCGATAACAATAAATACACTGAATAGCGTGAATGCTGCTTTGTTCTTAATCAGGCTTAATGCCAAACCAATAGCGAGGACCAATGGCACTACAAACTTAAGACGATCAAATGAAAATTGCGTCGCGTGTTGAAGCATAATTAAATTTTCTAGCAATGGAAAAATTGCAAGAAAAAGCAAAATTAGAATAATTTGTCTGCTGTCTGCTGTCTGCTGTCTGCTGTCTGCTGTCTAAAATAATTCGTAGCCAAATAAAAAAGTGAAGCACAAAATATTAGTAAAAAATATCCATATGATTGTAAATAGCCTATAAAAAGGCCCGGAAAACTCCCTCTAGTCGTAGACCTTGCAAAAAACCTGCTCTGAAACGCTTCAATTGCGGGCCAAAATCCAACAGCAATCGCGTAATGTGCCACCATTAGGCAGCCCGCAACTGTAGTTAAGAAAGCAACTAACAATGCAAGCCTTTTAGGATTGGGAATAAGGGAACTTCTCACAAATGAGAGAGCCATAAGGACAAAGAACAGTCCAATATTAAAAATAAAACCAGTCCATTCAGTGTAAGGTCCCAAGAATAAAAGCACAATGAGTATCAAAGCCCAACTCTTTTTGCCATTATTTGTATCAGCCTTAAACCATCGCAACATCGCATATAACGTTGCTACAAAAATAAACTGATAAAAGCTGTGAACCCAGAATACTAGACCATGAGATACCAAAACCTCGTGCGAAAAAATAGCGGGGATAAGTGCAATTGTCGTCACCAATCCTGCTCTAGCATGGGAATAGTTTAAGAATCTTGTTAAAACCTCAAACATCATTGCTAACAAAATCAAAACTACTAGCACTCCAAGAATAGAATTTAGGTATGCAAGATTTTGAATATTGACATCTAAACCAGTTATCTCAAACCAAAGGTAAGGCAATATAAATCCAGGAGAGTTAAAACTCGTGTAAACATAGTCACCAGTTTCGGTAGGAACTGTAGCACCCCATGAAATAAACTTATCTTCGGTAAGGCCAAGACTCACTGATGGCAGCAAATAGTGATTTTCGATTGGACTATTTTTTAGAGCCTCAACTGTTAGAAGGACATGATATGGAGCCTCTAAATTTCTAACGCCAATACCGTCGTCTAAATCCCCTTTTAAAAACTGAGCGACTGATAATAAAAACAAAATTGATATGAGGCTGAGTAAAAAAATCTGACGTGACGTTAACTTCATGAAGCATCCAACTTTAGATGTAATATTAAGGGTTATACCCACCAAAACTCGCTTTGAATAAAACCTTCAAAACAGACCAGTTACCTTTGATGGCGCTGATTTTTGTTGGTACTTCACCTTTTGGGTAACGGCGAACGGTTGGCAACTCAATGCACTTATAGCCTAGTTTTGGCACACGATAAGAAAGGTACGCCAATAATTCATAAGTTGAGAAGACTTCTCTAAAGGGGGCAACTTTAGAATCAACTAACATTTTACGGCTATAGGCCCTGAAACCTTGTGTGGTGTCAGTCCACTTAAAGCCTGACGCAATACTTAATACCGGAGCGTGAATAAAGCGAATGGCAAAATCTCTTGATTTCGGTGTATTCTCAGCAACACCACCTGATATAAAGCGCGATGCTTGCACAAAATCCACACCATCTTTTAAAGCCTGAATAAAATCTGGAATTGGGTCTGGATCGTCTTTATCATTGCCATCAATCGTGACAATGCCTTTATATCCTTGTTCTAAAGCAAAAGCATAGGCGCAACGCAATTGTGCGCTGAGTTTGCCTGCTCCCGTTTTTAGGAGTAAACCACCAACTTGGTGTGCTTTTAGCCAATCAATGGCCAGTGAGCCATCTGTTGTTCCGCCATCTACAATAATGATGTCAGCTACTTCAGCAATATTAACCGCTTGCATTTTCCTAATTAGACTGCGAATACGCTCACCTTCGTTAATAACTGGAATAACGACACAATAGTCGCGTTTTTTACCTTGCCAAAGTTGGGTGCCGTAACTCGGCACCTGCCATGTGGCTTTTATTTTTTCAAAATCTTGTTCCATAATTGTCCTTTAGCTAACTCGTGCGGTAATTAATGCGACACCGATAATGACCAATAGAATACCAAGTGCCGTTGTCCAATAAACTGGTTCTTTAAACATCACCACTGAGAGCATCGCAACCATCGCTACAGCACCGGTTGTCAAAACCGGATGCGCAACATTAAGCGGAAACTTCGCCAGTGCAGCGGCATAGAGTAAAAATGCGGCACCGTATAAAAATAGACCTAACCAAAATGGCCAGTTTGTCAATGCAACCATCGGCTCCGCCATTGACGGAAACTTTCTTGGTTCTGTCACCGCCACTTTTATCAATACGCTCGCAAACGCATTTGCACACACACCTAAAATTAAAATGAGCCAATGCATTATGCTTTCCAATATGTTTGCGTTACAAAAGCTAAAGCACGTTCAATTGAAATCAGATGCAATTCATCTTGTGTGGCGACCATTTCAATGCTGATCAGTGGGTTTTCTGAATGCGCCTTAATAGCTCTAGCATAACTTTCATGATCCGCATTACTATCCCCAACAACCGCCAGGCCTGGTTCACTAATATGAATATGACCAATTTGATTTAAGGAATAGGCTAAAACATCTGAAATCGATTCTTTGTTAATCGTTATTGCGCCAGTATCTAGCTGCATTTTGATGGCAGGGTGATTGATCGCTGATACTACATCAAATGTTTCTTGCGCCGTGGTCATAAAGTTTGCGCCATAGCAGGTTGGGTTCGGCTCTAAACAAAATATAACACCATGCTCATTTGCGATATCACCCAGCCTAGAGAAAAAGTCTTTTGCAACACTAAGCGTTTGCTCATCGGACAAACCTTCACAGTCACGGTTTTTTGGGGAACCAAACACAAGACGTGTTGCACCTAAGCCTTTCGCAATTCGGGCAACCGCACTTAAATGATTCAACATGGCTTGTTGCGATTCTTTCGAACCAAAAACATTAAGACCCTGCGTGCCAAATAACAGCGATTGCATGCCAGTAATTTCAATTCCTTTTTCAGCCCAATAAGATTTAACATTGGCAATATCTTCAACGGTAGCTTTGGTAGGATTAGGGAAATATTTACCCGGGGCTATATCGATGGCATCAACTTGATATTTTGATAACAGTTCAGAGATTTGTTCGTCCTCACCCACATCCCAGGCGATATTGGATATAGCAATACGCATTAGCTTTCATCCTTGAGAGTTTTGGGTTCAGATTGAGCGTAAGCACGAACGGCTAGCAAGGTTTCTTTCTGCGAATACTGATAACCATTTTGTCCAGCAAACAAAGATGAATGAATCGAGCGCATATCATAACGTGCAGGAGAGTTTTCAAGCGTGTGCGTGAAATTTAAACCAAACCCTTTGCTGGCAACGTCGGCAACACTTATTGGCTCAGCCGTTAAATGCACCAACTTCAAATTATTGGCTAAAGCTGTTTGAATATCCAACCAAAGATTGACCATTGGATAAAACTGAAAAACGCCACGACTCTCAATCATGTTGAGGTTGTTGTCATTGAGAAAATCAAAAATGACGTTTTTGCGCAATCCTGGCCCAACCAGGCCTGGTAAGCGAACGATTATATAGTTTTCAAAGTGAGACTCAACAAATTTCTCCAGCAAGCGGCGGTGTAAACCGTAGGCATGCAATCCTTGCTCTTCAATTGGCGTGCCTTCATCAATATCAAGCGGTGATTTGAAAACATCAACCGTACTAATCAACACAAACGTCTTGCATTGCACCGTTTTCAAGTGTGCAATTAAGCCTTCAATTTTTTGCAAATCCGCTTCAGGCTCCTTATTTGCAAGCCACTTTTGTGCGGGCGCACCTGCGCACACGACCGTATCAAAAGACTGGCCCTCAATATCTTGGATATTGGTTGACCGATACAAGCTTTCAAACTGCGCTTGTTTTAATAAAGTTGAACCAACAAAACCGCTATAACCAATAAGTGCGTTATTCATTTTTACCCTCACAATTTACTTTTAGGAGCTGTACTTGATGCCCTTTAAATACTTCCGTATGTGCACACCTAAATTCCTTGAATTTTGCCTCTACATATTCACCACGCCAGGTTTGCCATTCAGGTACATTCTCTGAAAACAATGGCGCATGATGCGATACAACATAGTAGAACTCTGTATCTGGTAGTGCAGAAAAAATGTCATCAATTAAGGAGAAAGCTCTTTCTCTAGCACCTAGAGGATCTTTTGGTGTAGAAAAATTATCAGCAAAGCTAATGTAATGATGCTTATTTAAATTTTCATCCAACAATTGATAGTATTGCAATGTGGGCTGGGCGAGCGGAAATAAAACGATTTGGCTCTCTGGTAACTCGGCTAGTTTTTGGTAAAGTGCGTTATTTTCGGTTAACTCAGGTGACTGTCCGATTGTAGCCTTAAAAACCACATTTGCCGCTTGTAAGGCAATAATCCCGATAACTATTAAGCCTAGAATCCGTTTGGTGGCTGATGACTCTTGACTAAAATGGATGATCCCAAAGATCAACAACACAAAACTAAAAGGTGCCAACCAAATTAAATGACGAGAAGAGGCCAGCGGGTAAAAACCTGTTAGCTTGCCGAGTGAAACCAACAAGATAATTAAGATAAAAATCAAATTAAACTTGAAAAATAGTGATTTTCTATCTGCAACCAGGCCTGCTATTGTTGTAATCGCTACCGCTAGGGTTAAGGCTATGCCGTGGACGCCTGCACCTACGGTAATTAATGTCTTAATATCTCCGAAAAAACCTTTTGATAAATAGGCATCGTAGTTATTTATTTGGTAAATGGTGAGATGCTTCATGTGCAACAAGGTAAGTAGTGCAAACATGGCGGCTATGGCTAAGGACAACATTACGCTAGGCGTGAAAAATGCTTTGCGTTTTGCTAGTAACGCAGTAATGGTTAAATAGCCAATTAATACAAATGCCGGGATCAGCGTTGAAAAGCCAATGTAAGTGATCGCTGCTATAAACATTACCGTTATTGGAAAGCTTAATTTTTTGCTGTGGTTTAAATAAAACAAGGCAATCATTAAAAATGAAGTGGCGATTTCCAATGCGTAGTGCTTAATTTCTGTTATGTAAAATCCAAGACTAAATGCAAAGGCTAAGAACACAACTAATGGCAATAAAATACCAGTGCGTTCCTTGTAGAAAACATAGAATACAGGTGCTGAAATTAAGAGACTAAGGATTAGGGTGGCAAGTCGTATCGCTTCGATTTCCAATGAAATATAGTGCACTACAAAATGATGAAAAAATGAAACTAGCATTGGCTGTGCTTGGTCATAAAATTGTAAGGGTGCAAGGTAGGTTAGCCAATTTTCAGCTTCGACAATGCTTTTTAAAAGCGTGCCCTCATCAACCCAAATAGAGCGTGAAACTAGATGGCTAAAAACATAAACGATGGCAAGCACCACTGGCACGGCAAGATACTTTTGTAACCGCCCTTGGAACAACATATCAAACTTCATTATTTAACCTCTCCAAAACATCATAAATATTATCAATCTTACCGCCTAGTACCGAATATAGGCCTGGCAAGTCTGGGTATTCTTCAAATAAAATCGGGCGACCATCATCGGTTTCGTTTTTAACTAAGATGGTTTTTACTTCAAATAACGAATCTCGGTATTCTGCTTTAGCTACATCTGGAATATAACGCTGAACATCACGCACCATTCGATCTACTCGTGTTTGCTTTTCATACAACGCGAGTTTTTCATAAGGGTTAACCCCTTTTTCATCTAACCAATTAAAGTGCGGCGTATATCGAACATGAGAGAGCGTGTGTAACCCTCTAGCTGGAAAAGGCATCATTGAAAAGAAAGGGCCATCCATGACAGTAATGCCAATATTTTTTAGGTTATCGGGCATTTGCATTAATGCCATTTCAGTCACTTCATGTTTAAGTTTGGTGTGAGTGCCGATAAAATCTCCACCAAATTGATTCAAACCACTGTAGGTGCAGTTAAAAACCTTTTCAGCACTTATTTTCTGGATTGATTCTTTGTATCCATAACTGACCACCAGGCCTGGTTGCTTATTTGTAATTTCGGTAACACTTGCACTCAATAGCAGTTCAATACCAGCCAACTTCAGTTGTTCTTGCGCCCAAGCAGCCAGCACACTGGCATCAAAAGCATATTCTTCTACTAGAAAAGCCTGCTCGATCAGTCGGTTGTTAAACAAGTGCGAGTAATCTTCTGAAGGCTCAATCGTTGCTCCGATTTCTTTACAAAATCGGGTGAACTGTTTAGCCGTGACCTTAGAGTTGTTTCGGGCAATGGCATAGAGCTTGGTAAAGTCGGTTTTAACCGCGTCAGGCCAATCCGCAGCAAACCGTGGTAGATTGATACGGCTTCGATAGGCGGTTGTAAAGCTTCGGGGATAGTGATAACCGTTGTGTACACGCGCTTGATTGTGATAAGAGGCACGAGTAAGCAAGCCATTTTCCTTTTCCAGCAAAACAACTTGCCCCTTATTTTGCTGGGCAAGGTAAAGAGCAATATTGACGCCATAAAAGCCGCCGCCAATGACAACAGCGTAAGCCTTTGATTCAGACAAGGCCACTTGTTAAGATCCTTGCTTTTCGGTTGGCTTGATCTCTTCTAAGTTAAGCTTTTCAAGACGCGTCATTCTTGCGCTCGTGAACTCTTGACCTACATGGTACTGCGGCCCTTCATTAGAGCGGCTTGCCATGTGAAGGATGTACTCACCAAGCACCAGTAGTACCAGTGATATTAAGAAGAACATACCTGACATCTGCAACGACATACTGACCCAGCCTGGTGCGACGTTTTCTGCATACAGACCAATCAAGACAACGTAAAGTGAATAAATCAAGTTAGCACCGGCACCAAATAGCGACAAAACCGTAACTAGACGCATTGGTGCACGGGTGGTCGAAACCATCAGTCGAATGCCTTTCTCGATACTTTCTGATAGTTTTTTAGTTTGCCGTTCTTTAGGTTCGGATTTATATTCGATATAAGACTTTACAAACCCTGCACTTGCAGGAAGATGTCGATAGCTTATGGCTGGTAGGTTATGCTGAAGGATAAAGTTGATGACGCGCTTACTAAGAACACGATACTCTGGCGCTTCTTTGGCAAGGTTAATGCCATTAAACCGCTTGTACATGAAATTGAATAAACCATTTGCCATTCGATAACCAATGGTTTGCTTAGGCTTGAGTATATTACTAGCAAACACAACATCACTTCCCGAAACGGCTTTTTCAAGCATATCAGGCAGAACAGAAAAATCATCTTCAGCAGGGTTAAAAACGACAACAAAATCACCCAATGCATTTTCTAGCCCTACCCAAGCGGCGGTATCACGATTAACCTCTTTAGTCAGCGCATAGACTTGCAAATTTGGCAGACCATCAGGTGAAGTTAAACCTTTTAATACTTCGACACTATTATCCGACGATGCGTTATCAACCACGACCAGCTCATAATCACTGACAAATGATTTTAAAAAGTCTGTTGCTGATGCTAAAAACTGCTGAAGTGTGTCTTTATTATTTTGCACAGGTATGACAACTGAAACAAAAATTGGGTATTGCTTCATAGCAGGCTCCGATGCGATAAAAGCATATTTAGAGTGCAGATCACCGCCCAAGCTCGCAGGCCGTTAATGTCTTCGCGATAAGGCACAGGGGAAGGTAGGTGATTCATATTACTTAGGTCTTAAAAACAAAACCTGAAGTCTAACAAAAAAGATAACAAATTGTTACCTTTAGAACAACAAACTTATGAACTTTGTTAGGGCTTCATATAACTTTCTGTTACATGAATGAAGCCCAAATGTTTAGTCAACGCCTACAAGATTCCATGCTAAAAGCGGGTTATGAAATCCGACCTGTTGTGCTGGAAAGAGAATTTAACCAACGTTATTGGGGCAAGTCTGTTACCGTCCAAGCCGTTAGACGCTGGTTATTTGGTGAAGCGATACCCAATCAAGATCGCCTGCAAGTGCTCGCTGAGTGGTTGAATGTCGATCCGCATTGGTTGCGGTTTGGCGAGAAGTTATCTGGCTCGGTACAACAACAGCGCAAACGCTGGGATGCGAATATGACCCCGCAAGAACGCCAGGTGGTGGAAACCTTTATGAGCCTGCCGCCTGAGAAGCGCAAAATGGTTGGCGAAATTGTGTTTGCGTTTGCACAGTCTCAAACGAAATCTTGACTTATGACAAAGATTGCCATAAGGTAAGCTGGTAAATTTTATTGGAGAAGATGATGGCTACCATGAATATTTCGTTACCGGATAAAATGAAAAACTGGGTTGAAGAGTCGGTTCAGACCGGGCTCTATGCCAATGCGTCGGATTATGTTCGCGACTTGATTCGTCAGGATCATCAAAAAATGGCGGCATTACGCCAAGCATTAATCGAGGGGGAAAACTCGGGTGATGCCGCTGAGTTTGATTTAGAAGTGTTTATCAATACCAAAAAACAAATCGCGCAATGAAGATTGAGCTGAAGCCCAAAGCACAAGATGATTTAGGCCAGATTTGGGACTATACCTGCCAACAATGGGGCACAATGCAAGCTGAAACCTACATTCGCAACATTTGGCAAACCATTGAAAGTTTAAAATCCCGTTACAACGCTTCACAAAGTATCGATTTTGTTCGAGCAGGTTACCGTAAAATTCAGTCCGGTTCCCACGTTATCTTTTTTAAACATACGATTACAACAATTACGATTATCCGCATCCTACACCAGCACATGGACACTGCGCGGCATCTTACTTCCGTGACAGATTAAAACTACCAGGCCTGGTGATGCGATGATTTCAAAGTGCCAGCTGGGTTTGTTTTTAGTCTGTTGCCAACTGGTCGCGGAACACCTGCTCGAACATCGGCACCAGATATTATTGGTGGATAGCTGATTACGCTGAATGTGATAAGCAAAATAAGCTGTATAGAAAGCTAGCCCATAAAAAATGATATTTGTTGAACTGGCATGAGATCCGGTTAGTGTTTCTGTCAACCCAAATAATGAGTTTAAGGATATGCTAAAAATTAACACCGACACCATAACGGGTATTGTAATTTTTGAAATGACCTCAATGCCACTGCATGAGGTCATAGTTAAACCTATCTGGCTCGCATAAAGATAAATCAGCCCTATAAAAACTCAATAGCGAGCGCTCCAGTCGTTGGGTGAGCTCTTTTTGCTTGCGTTTGAACTTTTTTAACAGCTTCTGGCCAAGCAAAATTTTATTGATGGTTGGATTGAAATATTTAGGGTTAATAATGCTTTTAATAAGACTACAAACACAATAGAATGAAAGTTCATTCTACTACTGGTGTGTTGAGCTTCATGGTTGTTTCTAGCGTATTTTTTGAGCATCAGCAAGGCTCACCCTTACAAACTAAAGTGCTTAATAGTGCCCTCAAGCTGTTTGTGGAACAAGGTTTTCATAAAACATCTATTCCCGATTTAGTGACTCAGTCTGGGGTCAGTATTGGGAGTATTTATAAACATTTTGGTGACAAAGAGGGTGTGGCAAAAGAGTTAATGACGCGTTTGTTTGAGGCGTTGTCGCAACAGCAACTCGCCATCATTGCGCAACATTCACGGGTTCAAAATCAATATCGCGCCCTAGTAGAGTGGATGTTTAATTTTGCGTTGGAATTTCCCGATGTGATGGCATTTTTACTTTATGCTAGGCATCAGGACTTTTTGCCGGATACTCGTTCGGCCTGTTCTGCCAAGCCATTTATGGTGTTGCGAGATGTTATTGCACAGGGCATTGCGCAAGGTGAGATAAAGCAACAGGATGCGTTAATTATGGCGGCCGTGGCATTCGGTCCCGTATTGCGCATTTTGCAGCTTTATTTAGATGGTGTGTTACCTAAGCCCCTGGCTGACTACCGTGACGAGTTAATTCAGACGAGTTGGCAAGCGATTGCAAGATAGACGATTCAAAACAAAAACTAGATAAAAAGGAAGATAATCATGATGAAACGACGCAACTTTTTACTCGCTGGCCTTGGTGGTGCCGCCGCACTGACTAGCGCTCAGACTTTGGCACAAGATCCGTTAGCACGAGCCTTACTACACTATATACAAGAGCTGGAGCGTGCCGAACGCCAAGCCGGTTATTTAGGGCCTCGCATTCATATTCCGCAAGCACAAAAAGTCACCGATGGTGTTTATACTGTGGTGGGGAGTATGATCTGGCACAACCCGAGCAACTATGGCTTGAATAACAACTTAAGTTTTTTGGTTTTTGAAGATGGTGTTTTTGTGTTTAACGGCAGCGCCAACCCCGCCTTATCGCAGGCACTGCACCGCCAAATTCAGCAGGTGACTGATAAACCGGTCAAATGGGTGGCGGTGGAAAACCACCAAGGCCACGCCCATTTAGGGTCCAGTTACTGGTATGACATGGGCGTGCGTAATTTCTACTCGAACCGCCAAGCTCATGCGGATTTTAGTGCCAGTTGGGATATTATTAAAGACCGCTGGTCTCGCGCAGTCGGCCATCAGTTAACCGCTCCGGCCTATGACATTTCAGATGAATTTACCGTGTTTGATGAACGGATGGATGTTGATGTGGGCGGCGGTGAAGTGGTACAGATGCATTATTTTGGAAAGGGGCATACGCCAGGTTCGACCTCCTTGTACATTCCTTCACGCAATGTGGTTTTCCCAGGTGACAACGCCTATGAAAGTCGGATGTTGGCCTTGTTCAGCTACACCGACACCCAAGCTTGGGTAAAAACTTTTGAGCGCTTTATGGACTTTACTCCTGAGGGTACCATTGTTGTGCCGGGTCATGGTGTGCCAACCGATATGGCGACGGTTAAACGGGATACCTATGACTATTTAAAATGGATGCATGAAAAAGTGCAAGCCGTCATTGAACAGGGCGGTAGCTTGCGCGATGCTGAAAACATTGATCAATCACAGTTTAGTCATCGTGAAGTTTATGCGCAAACCTATGCGGGAAATGCGCGCCATATTTATCGTGAACTTAAGGGATTGGATTTAGGTAGTGCGGTTGATTAATTGACGCGATGAAGTCAGTCAAACCCCGTCTTGCACGGGGTTTTTTCGTTATAATGGCGAAAATTTTTGAGGTTAAGCATGTGAAGCAAGTCGTTATTATCGGTGGAGGGCCAGGTGGGTTAATGGCCGCAGAGGTATTATCGCAACATCCTGGCTTGGCCGTTACGGTTTATGATGCTATGCCTTCGGTGGGGCGAAAATTTTTGCAGGCAGGGCGGGGCGGGTTAAATATTACCCACGCAAAACCGTTTGATGATTTTATGGCTTCCTATGCTGAGGCTAAAACTCAAATTGAGCCTTGGGTTCGAGCATTTCCTCCTGAAGCCGTGCGTGCTTGGGTAGAAGGTTTTAGTATTGCTACGTTTGTTGGCAGTTCAGGACGTGTTTACCCCCAGGACATGAAAGCGGCACCGTTGCTGCGGGCTTGGCTCAAACGTTTACGTGCGCAGGGGGTCGTGTTTGCGATGCGCCATCGTTGGCTGGGTTGGGATAATGCTGGCGCGCTTATATTTGAGGCCGCTCAAAGCCATGTTACCCGTTCGACAGACTTTACGCTTTTAGCACTAGGTGGAGCAAGTTGGCCGCATTTAGGCTCTAACGGGGAATGGGTACAGGCCTTTTCTGCCGATCATATCGCGCCTTTTTTACCCGCAAATTGTGGGTTTGATTTAAATTGGTCGCCGGCGTTTAAGGATAGGTGCGCGGGTCAGCCACTCAAATCAGTGATATTGAAAGTTAACACACCTCAAAACACCTGGCAGCAAAAAGGCGAGTTATTAATCACCGAACAGGGCATTGAGGGTAGCTTAATTTATAAAGCATCGCGTCTATTGCGCGACAGTCTTGATGAATGGGGCCATGTAGATGCGCAACTTGATTTAATGCCTGATACTAAGCTTTCTGGGCTTGAACAAAAGTTATGCAAACCTCGTGGAAAGCTTTCGTTGTCGAACTTTTTTAAACGTGCAGGGGTTGATTCGCTTCGGCTTAATTTACTTCGTGAGCAACTGGACAATAATGAATTAAAACAGCCTATGCGGGTGGCAGCACGTTTAAAGTCCTATCCCTTAGCCATCATTAAAGCCCGTCCGATTAGCGAAGCGATTAGTAGTGCGGGTGGTTTAAAGTTTGAGAGCTTAAATCAGTCAGGGGAAATAATTAGCAGGCCTGGTTGTTATGCGCTTGGTGAGATGCTGGACTGGGAAGCGCCAACCGGCGGTTATCTTCTAACCGCCGTGTTAGCTCAAGCACGCTTTGTTGCGCAACAAATAGTTAAAAAAACGCTAACCAGCCGTTAGTGTAGGCTCGTCGTCTAAAATTTCAAATTTATAGCCAATGCCATAAACCGAGTGGATGACTTCGTCGTCGGGCCAGGCCTGGTGAAGTTTTTGACGCAGTTTTTTGATGTGGCTGTCAACGGTACGGTCCGAAACGACCCGGCCGTCTTGATAGATACGTCTCATTAGCTGGGTGCGTGAGAAAATTTGACCGGGATGTTCAAATAACACTTGGAATAACGCAAATTCGACGGATGTCAGCGCCACGCTTTTTTGTTGGTATTGAACTTGAGAGCGTGATTCATCAAGCAGCCAATCCGTTGGCGCTTGAAGCTCGTAATGGCGACGCAGCACAGCCTTAACACGTGCCACAACTTCTCTGGGACTAAAGGGTTTGCAGATATAATCATCGGCGCCAATTTCTAATCCAAGAATTCTATCGAGTTCTTCAACACGAGCAGAGACCATAATAATCGGGACTTGAGAGGTTTTACGGACTTGCTTGCAAATCTCTAATCCGTCCATTCCGGGCAGCATAATATCGAGCAATATTAGGTCAGGTTGGTTTTGCTTTATGGTTTCAACAGCGTTGATCCCCGTGTTTAGGTGTGAAACCTGATAATCGCTCATTTTCAGGTAATCACTTAATAAATCAGCAATGCGTTTTTCATCTTCGATAATCAGAATATTCATCTGTTTTCTCCTACAAGGGCAATTCAATTTGAATGAGTAGTCCACCCATTGGACTTTTATTTGCGCTAATTGTCCCTTGATGTGCCTGGACAATTTGTTCCACTAAGGCGAGGCCAATACCTGCCCCGCCAAATCGACGATTACGCGATGCTTCAGCACGATAAAAGCGCTCAAATAGTCGCGCAAGCGCTTCGTCACTTACGCCCGGTGCTGAGTCTTCTATCGCCAGTTTAAGTTGTTTATTTGTTTTGAACAAGGAGACTTTGATTTGACCGGGTGCATCGGTGTAGGCAATACTATTATTTACTAAATTAGTAATCATTTGTTGTAAGCGGTCGGCATCTCCACAGACTTTAATCGGCTCTTTAGGCAGGTTTAATATCAATTTCAAGCCTTTTTCTTGTGACAAATAGTGGAAAGGTTCAATGGTTTGCTTTAGAAGTAAACCAAACTCTAAGGGAACCATTTGGTATTGTAAACCACCGACATCACTCAGTGTGATTTGGTAGAGATCATCAACCAGACGATTTAGATGCAAGACTTCACTATGAAGAAAATCAAGGTTATCGGTGTTTAGAGGTCGAACACCATCACGCAATGCTTCAATATCACCACGTAAAATGGTTAAAGGAGTACGTAGCTCATGTGAGATGTCTGCAATCCATTGGTTACGGCTTTGTAGGTTCTTTTCTAAGCTAATGGCAAGTTGGTTAAAGTCTTGTTGCAATTGACCGAGTTCATCGCGACGATTGACCACTAAGCGGGTATCAAAATGGCCAGAGGTGAGTTGACGCATCCCTTCTGTAATGGATTGAATCGGCTTAATAAAGTAATGGCCAAAAGGTAAAAGCAGCAGACCCGATAGTAATACCACGATGATAACGCCAACGGTCAAAAGTGCGCGTTGACGTTCTGCGAGTTGAATATCAATTGCTTCAGTTAGTTCTGCACGATGACTATAGCCAATGTAGCCAACAGTTTGGTTATTGATTTCTATTGGAATATAGAGTGTTCGGGTTTTAGTTGGACGTCCAAACATACAGGCCTGGTTGGTGTCTACTAGGCTTAAACGTTGCTCCGCCAAGTCTGGATGACGTTGTTTAAACTCGGAAAAAGGATACTGTAAAAACATATCGACGGGCACAAACGTTTCAGTGAAGTCGACACGGGTGGATACGGCTACAATTTTTTTCCAGGTTACTATGTCGATAAACCCTAGATCGGTTTGGCTTTTTTCTTCTAGTACAAATTGAATATTGTTTTTAATCCGCTTTAGGTGTTGTTGATCACGTTGATCAACGTATTCAATCAAACTGTTTTTCAGCATGTAATGATTAGTGGTTACTGTGCCCATTACAAGCAGTAAACCAAATACTAATGAAAGTGCGATAAGTTTGAATTTAAAATTGAGCATAATTGAGTTTGACTTTAATAAAATCAAAATTCTACTCCTGATAGCCAAGTTAATTGAGTAAAAACAGCGAATAACCCTAGTATAAATAGTAAAAAGCCCGCGTAAGCGGGCTCTTGTTTTGGGAGTGGGTTATAGTTTTACACAATCCATCGAATAGACCAACTTGCCATCGCGCTCATCCTGAACTAACCCGTGAACATCGGTTTCAAAACCAGGGAATTTCTGGTTAAAGGCTTGCGCAAAGCGCAGGTAATCCAGAATCTTCTTATTCACGCGCTCTCCAGGAATTAACAGAGGAATGCCCGGTGGATAAGGTGTTAGCAGAACAGAAGTAATACGTCCTTCTAAGTCATCAATATCTACCCGTTCAATTTTATTGTGTACCATCATTGCATAGGCATCTGCAGGCTTCATTGCAGGTTCCATATGAGAGGTATACATTTCAGTGGTTAAACGCGCCACATCGTTTTCACGATACATACCATGGATGGCGTCACACAAATCTTTTAAGCCAATTTTTTCATAGCGGGGGTACTTGGCAATAAATTTAGGCAATACACGCCATAGTGGCATGTTGCGGTCATAATCGTCTTTAAACTGCTGTAGTGCGGTCACCAGTGTGTTCCAGCGGCCTTTAGTGATCCCTATCGTAAACATAATAAAGAAAGAGTAAAGGCCGGTCTTTTCAACAATAACACCGTGCTCCGATAGGTAGCGGGTCACTATGGCAGCCGGAATCCCGTTGTTTGAGAAATTACCATTTACTGCCAGGCCTGGTGTAATAATGGTGGCTTTAATCGGGTCAAGCATATTAAAATTATTGACCAAGTTATCAAAACCATGCCAATCATCATCAGCACGTAGCATCCAGTCATCGCGTTCACCAATCCCTTCCTCTGCTAACTGGTCAGGCCCCCATACTTTAAACCACCAAGAATCACCAAACTCCTCATCGACTTTACGCATCGCACGTCGGAAGTCTAAAGCCTCTGCAATGGATTCTTCGACCAATGACGTACCTCCTGGCGGCTCCATCATCGCTGCCGCGACATCACAACTGGCTATAATGGCATACTGGGGGCTGGTAGAGACATGCATTAAGTAGGCTTCGTTAAAACGGCCACGATCTAAATGGCGCTTATGTGATTCTTGCACTAAAATTTGACTCGCTTGACTTAACCCAGCGAGCAACTTGTGGGTTGACTGACAGGCATAAACCATTGGCCCTTCGGAGCGCTGGGTATCGCGACCTATCGCGTGCATGCCTTTGTAAAATTCATGGAAGGTTGCATGAGGTAACCAAGCCTCGTCAAAATGCAGGTTTTCAATCGATTCACCGAGTATTTTTTTAATCGTGTCGACGTTATATAAAATACCGTCGTAAGTGCTCTGGGTAATGGTTAACATTTGTGGCTTGGCGTTAACGTCTTTTACCAGCGGATTGGCTTTTATTTTTTGGCGAATGGTTTGAGGGTCAAATTCTGACTTGGGTATCGGCCCAATAATGCCAAAATGGTTACGTGTAGGCATTAGAAAAACCGGAACCGCGCCAGTCATAATAATCGAGTGGAGTACCGATTTATGGCAATTACGATCCACCACCACAATATCATCATCCGCGACATTCGCATGCCAAACGATTTTATTTGAGGTTGAGGTGCCGTTGGTGACAAAAAACAAATGGTCTGCGCCAAATATGCGCGCCGCATTATGTTCAGAGGCTGCGACGGCGCCAGTATGGTCAAGCAATTGACCTAGTTCATCCACTGCATTACAGACATCGGCACGCAACATGTTTTCACCAAAAAACTGATGGAACATTTGCCCGACCGGACTTTTTAAAAACGCGACACCTCCTGAATGGCCTGGGCAATGCCATGAGTAAGAGCCATCGGCGGCATAAGCGGTTAAGGCTCGGAAAAAAGGCGGTGGCAAGCCTTCAAGATACACACGCGCTTCACGGATAATATGGCGTGCAACAAACTCTGGCGTATCCTCAAACATATGGATAAAGCCATGCAGTTCTTTTAAAACATCGTTTGGAATATGGCGCGAGGTACGGGTTTCACCATAAAGAAAAATCGGAATATCCGCATTGCGGTGACGAATTTCGCCTACAAATAAACGCAGCTTTTCAATCGCATCATCTTTGATATCTTCATTCGCAAACTCATCATCGTCAATGGATAAGATAAAGCAAGATGCGCGGTTTTGTTGTTGCGCAATCATGGCCGTATCGCCAAAGCTGGTGACACCTAAGGTTTCGAGACCTTCTTTTTCAATGGCATCGGCTAGTGCACGAACGCCCAGCCCGGAGGCGTTTTCAGAACGAAAATCTTCGTCAATAATGACGACGGGAAAACGAAATTTCATAAGCCAGCGCTTCCTTGTTACCGCGTGAATAAAATACTTTTACAATCTGCATTATACAAAACAGTACCCTAAATTAAATGAAAGTTTTGCTAATCACTCAATAAAAAAACACTATCATTGGAATCTATCATTAGATTGGTCAACCAAACATAGGGATGAGGCGTGACACGTCAGTATTTTTGGATAGGCTTTTTATTGGCGGTAGTAAGAACTTTGGCTTAAATCGGGCGCGCTGTTTTTAAGCAGCCTTTGACTGTTAAAATTGTGCTTGCCCGGGTTTTTTCCTATTTTGGTATCTGGTTATTTAGTGCCCAAGAAGCCAGTTTTGGTGGAGAGGGCGTGGCATTGGGAATACTAGTGGTTGCGCTAGCTGTGTTTAGTTTTGCATTTTATGTCTTATTCAGCCGTAAGGTCATTGTCGTGGTGGGTAGTCAATGGTTTACAGGTTGGGCCATGATTGCAGCGTGTATCTGAATCATTATCTTTTTTAGTTTTAGATTAGATTTTAGCCAATTCATGCTGAATGCTGATAAACTACCATGAGAATTTTTACTAGCTACATTGAGTAGGGTATTCCCAGCTTTATGTTGGTCATGGTCGGTGTGGGTAGTTTGACAATTAAACGCCCTAAAAAGGAGTGTCCCCATGTTTAAATCTATTTTGTTCTTTGATTCCATGCTTACGCCTAAAATTATTACGGCGGTTTATTGGTTGTTATTAGGCCTGGTTGTTATCTCTGGTTTGGGTGCCATGTTTGCACAAAACTTTTTGGTAGGGTTATTAATTATTCTATTTGGTGCTATTGGTGTCAGAATTTGGTGTGAACTGTTAATTGTTTTGTTTAAAATTAATGATAACTTGAAAAAAATGACTGATAAAACACAAGATTGATAGAATAGCGGTTTTTGATTTTAGAGGATACAGGTTATGCCGTCATTTGACATCGTTTCAGAAGTGGATAAGCACGAGCTTGCTAACGCGGTTGATCAGGCGAATAAGGAAGTGACGACACGATTTGATTTTAAGGGAACTGATTCCAATTTTGAGTTAAAAGAGTTGGAAATCAAAATGAACACTGAGTCAGAATTTCAGCTGGATCAAATGTATAACGTATTGACGTCTAAGCTAAGTAAGCGAGGGATTGACTTGCGTGCGATCGAACTTAAAGACCCAGATGTTCAGCTTAAAACGGCTAAACAAACTGTCATCGTTCATCAAGGGCTAGATACCCCGGTAGCCAAAAAAATTATTAAAATGCTTAAAGATGCAAAACTTAAGGTGCAAGCGCAAATTCAAGGTGATTCCGTTAGGGTGACAGGTAAAAAACGTGATGACCTACAAGAGGCCATTGCTTTGTTAAAGTCACAAGAAAATTTTGAGCGCCCTTTGCAATTTAATAATTTCCGCGAATAAATTGAGCATTTAAAACTCAAACATATCCAAGGTGCCAGAAGGTAATAGCGAGCTGGCACTTTGCACTCGTCCTAACATCCACGCCATAAACAAGCTCACTTCACGCATATTCACCTGTTCATCAATAAAGGTGATAGACGACTGAACTTCTGCGGCTTTATTACCTGGTTGCATAATATATTTTGCACAGGTTAGATGGGTATTGAGATTTGACAGGGTAACAAATAGTTCGGGGTTATTAATGTACTGCGGTTTAATGGGATAAACTTGACTCACAATAATTCGACTCAGGTGTCCTGGTCGAATACGTGGTTCCATAATAAAAGCATGCTGGCCATAAAACACTTCTAATTGATGTTTGTTGATGGGTTTGGTGATATAGCCCTCGTTTTCGAGTGCCTGTGCTAACTCTGCCAGGGCTTTATCTTGTGCGCTGAACTGGATAAAGGATTGGTTTTTTGTGGGTTGGCTGGCACAAGAGGTGAGCAAAACCAATAAGATAAAGCTGGCGAACACACGCATTTTTTGAGTTCCTATATTATTTGTAGTAATTCTGGGTAAAATACCACTTTCATTAACCAATTAACAGGCGAACTGGCCATGAGAGTGCAAAAAACTATGAATCTGAACAAAGACCAAGCACAAAACATTGCCTCGGTATTAGCCGAAGCCCTCCCTTATATCCAACGCTTTGCGGGTAAAACCATTGTGGTGAAGTACGGCGGTAACGCGATGACCGAAGACCATTTAATGGCTAGTTTTGCACGCGATATTGTATTAATGAAACTAGTAGGTATGAACCCAGTCGTTGTGCATGGCGGTGGTCCACAAATTGGTAACCTGCTCAAACGTATTGGCAAGGAGTCGGAATTTGTCCAAGGCATGCGCGTAACCGATACCGAAACCATGGATATTGTTGAAATGGTGCTTGGCGGCTTGGTTAACAAAGAAATCGTCAATCTGATTCATCAGCATGGCGGTAATTCGGTGGGTCTGACGGGTAAGGATGGTAACTTGATTATGGCTAAAAAGCTAAAAGTGACCAAGCATACACCTGATATGGATGCGCCTGAAATTATCGATATCGGCCATGTGGGCGAGGTATCAAAAATTAATACCGGCGTAATTGATATGTTGATTCAAGGTGATTTTATTCCAGTGATTGCACCGGTAGGGGTTGATGAGCAGGGCTGTTCTTATAACATCAATGCTGATTTGGTTGCGGGCAAGATCGCTGAAGCGTTACAAGCAGAGAAACTAATGTTGTTGACGAATACCGCTGGTCTGCTGAATAAACAAGGCGAGCTATTAACCGGACTTAACGCCAAAATGGTCGATGAGTTGATTGCTGATGGCACGATTTATGGCGGTATGTTGCCAAAAATCCAATGCGCATTGGATGCGGTTCAGGGTGGGGTTAAAGCGGCACATATTGTTGATGGTCGCGTTGAGCATGCGGTGATGCTCGAAGTCTTCACTGACGAAGGTGTTGGCACACTGATTACCGCACGTTAGGTTTAGCCTCTGTACCCTGTCTTAAAACAAGGCGAAGTCTGCTAAAACAGGGTTCGCCTTTTTATCAAATCCTTATGTTCAGCTAGGTTCTCATGCTTGACCAGATTCTGCTATTTTTTATTTCGCTGGTTGCTAATCTGCTATCCGCTTTAGCTGGCGGGGGTGCGGGGTTGTTGCAGTTGCCTGCCTTGTTGTTTTTGGGGTTACCGTTTGGCGTGGCGCTGGCGACACACAAGGTAGCGAGTGTGTTTTTGGGTTTGGGCGCGAGCGCGCGGCATTGGCGCAGTTCGACATTGGAATGGCGGTTTGCGCTATTTATTTTGGCCTGCGGTTTACCTGGGGTAGTTCTAGGTGCGAGTTGGATTTTACAAGTTGATGAACGCTTAGCGACGTTTGCACTGGGGTTACTCACGCTTGGCTTAGGGATTTATTCATGGCTTAAACCCGAATTGGGTCAGGTGTTAAATCCACAGAATCGTCATCTATCCGGTTTTGTTATGGGTGGGGTGGTGATTCTCTTTATCGGAGTGTTAAATGGTTCGCTTACCTCGGGTACAGGCTTGTTTGTTACTCTCTGGTTAGTGCGTTGGTTTGGTCTAGATTACAAAGCCGCCGTGGCTTACACCCTAGTGCTGGTCGGTATATTCTGGAACGGTGCGGGCGCGATTACGCTTGGTCTTTTGGGTGATATCCAATGGAGCTGGCTGCCCGCACTGATTTTGGGTTCGCTGATCGGGGGTTATTTGGGTGCGCATTTGTCGATTGTCAAAGGCAATAAATTGGTCAAACGTGCATTTGAGGTGATTACGGTATTGGTTGGCCTGGCACTTATTAACCAGGCCTGGTTGATGTGAGGCTAATTACTCAGCTGTTTGCGCTGCTTGGTTAAGCGCTCGCGGGCGAATAATTTGTTCTAGCTCAACCTTTGCTTCTGGCTGGTTGTTCCAGCTACCTTGCCAGCTAAACTGGGCGAGCGCGCCAGTAGGCATTATTTTGTCTGCTTGAAGTAAAGGATGCAGTTCAGAATCTGGGCTCTGATTCGTTAGTTGCATCACCAGCTCCTCAAAACCAGGGTTATGCCCAATCACCATTAGGTTGTGTATGCGCTTATTCACTGTGCCAATCAGCTCCAGAATGCGTTCAGGCTCCGCATGATAGAGTTCGGGCAGAATCTCAATCTTTAATGCCATACGTTTGCTGAGGCGTTGGAGGGTTTGCTGGGTGCGTTTGGCGCTTGAACAAAGCACTAAATCGGGGCGAACGCTATTGTCTAACATCCAGTTAGTCATGTCTTTTGCTGCCTGTTTGCCACGCGGGGCGAGGGGGCGGTCATGGTCGGCCAGAAATAGATTGCTCCAATCCGATTTGGCGTGACGCCAGAGGTAAAGCTGGCGTAGGTTGGTTGAGGCTGTCATTTATTTGACACCGTAGTTGGTGCGATAGGTCATCATGGCTTCAAGCGCTTGGCGGTCTTGGTTTTGTTCGGTTAAGTATGCAATCAAGTCGTTGAGATTTAGAATGCTCATCACGGGCAAGCCATATTGTTGCTCGACTTCTTGGATCGCCGACAAATCGCCCTGTCCGCGCTCCATTCTATCCAGAGCAACCAGGACACCAGCCGGTATTGCACCATGTTGTTGAATTAAATCAATCGATTCACGAATTGCGCTACCCGCGGTAATTACATCGTCAATAATCAAAATACGACCTTGTAGGGTGTGGCCTACAATTTGACCACCTTCGCCGTGGTCTTTGATTTCCTTGCGGTTGAACGCATAGGGTTTGTTGATGCCGTAATCACGCGCCAAGGCCACACTGGTGGTGGCGGCCAATGGAATGCCTTTGTAGGCCGGGCCAAACAACACATCAAACTCCACACCAGATTCCGCAATCGCATGGGCGTAAGCTTTAGACAGTTGGTCAAGGTGTTCGCCGGTGTTAAACAAGCCCGCGTTAAAAAAATAAGGGCTAATGCGGCCTGATTTTAGGGTGAACTCTCCCCATTTTAAAACACCTACTTCGCGGATGAAGTTGATAAATGCATTGCGTTCCATAATGACCTACGTCTAGTAATAGTAAAAATCTAATCATAAATGGCTGCATCATGTGGCGCAAGTGTTTTTAGATTTAATATTCCAAACTTCAATTGAGCGATTTAAGGGCTTTTTTGTTATTTTTTTTGTAATAAGCTATGGGTTTCTACTGGGATGAGAAAAGTTTTCTGCTAGAATAGAAAAAACGTTTAGCCTAGTATGTAAATTTTAAGTTGGTACAGGGTTTGCTAAAGCGTTCTAAGTATTACAGTTAAGCAGCTTTAAACTTAGTAAGTTTTTAAATTAGTACGGCCAAGTTAAGTTTTTATCTGCAATTAAGTTTTCAACCCAAGACGAATTATAGGAAAGTAGTATGGCCATTGATATGAGGACTATTGAACCACTCGGCTCAAAAAGCGCGTTACTCGAGCAGGCGATGCGTCGTAACAAGGGTTCATCAAGGTCGAACAATGAACACCTTTTTAGTGACCTAGATATGTCGGATATGTTGCCTGCTGATTTTGATTGGTTAAAGCAAGATAAGGATGCGATCGAAAACTTGGTTCGGCAGATGGATGCTTCAATTGGACAATTGAATGAGCAATTACGCGACATGGGCCGACAAACCCGAGCCATTGACCAATTTACGCGTAAGTCTAAAACCCAGTTTGAAGATGAGCAGAAACTACTGTTTAAACAGATACAAACCCTCAACTCACTCCTTAAGCGTCAACTCGATATCCTTAATGGTGTAGAGCGCCAAATTCAGCAAGTAGAAATAAAGCAAAATAATTTTTTACCTCACTTAGGCATAGGCCTTATTGCGGGCTTAATGTCAGCGGTTACCATTTTGATCAGCGCACCTTTGGTGATGATCGCTGTAGATTATTTCCGCGCCTAGCGATGTTTTTAACTGTTTTAGAGCAAATAAACCTGACGCCGTCAGATGCGGACTCCCCGAGTTTCTTAATTAAGTTAGGCGCAAATGGCGTCTTAAGTTATGAGGCAGGGGATTGGGTGACTGTTAAAGGACAAAATCCTAGATCACTTGTTTTAAAGGTTATGGATTGTTTGTCTTTAAACCCTCGTGACAAGATTGATTTGCGTCGCCAAGGTGAGGTGACCATTGAGCAGGCCCTAACCCATTACCTTGAGCTCACGCTTGTTGATCCAGCTATATTAAATAAATTGATTCGTCATTATGGCTACCAGGCCTGGTCATCTCGAGCTGAGATGCAGCACTATGCCGAGGGTCGCGATGTTTTGGACTTGCTTTTGGCTTTTCCTAAGTTGTGCGCAATGGGGAAGGCGTTTTTGACGTTGCTGAGTCCACTTGCCCCTCGTTACTATTCGACTGCGAGTTCACCGACCATTTACCCCAATGAAATTCATTTGCTCTACAAGGCTATTCGTTTTTATTCGGATCAACGCGTGCGGTTGGGGGTGACCTCCAATACCATGGCGCAGGCAAAGCCTGGCGATCAACTAGACGTTGAAATTAAGCCGAATGCGCACTTTAAATTACCTGAGAATCCACGTACGGCGATTGTTATGATGGCTGCGGGTACCGGCTTGGCACCGTTTTTAGGTTTTATGCAGCAAAGAGTAGAGCAGCCGTCGGCATCTAGAAATATAGTGTACTTTGGCGAAACCCATCGACAGACTCGATTTTTATGCCAGTCTAGCTTAGAAAGCTGGCAGCGACAGGGCGCATTAGGCTTGTATACTGCGTTTTCTCGTGACCAGGATACTAAGGTTTATGTGCAGGATTTGTTAGCAAAAAACCTGGACTGGCTTGAGCTATGGCAATCCGGTGCTAACCTGTATATTTGTGGTGATAAGCTAGGCTTAGCTCAGGGGATTGAGCAGCAAATTAAACAAATCTGGATGCAGCACTTTAATTGGGATAGTGCGCAAGCTAACCAGGCCTGGTTAGAGGCAAAACAACAAAAACGTATTCAGTTGGATGTGTATTAAATAACCGTTTGAATAAATTGTTCTGGTCAAGCTTTTTGGACACTTGGTTTTTACAGTTTTCACACTCATAGGCGATAAATCACCATTCGATGTATGAAGCCTAATTAAGCTGTATTAGCGCATGTAGTTAGTTACATCATGATATTCAACTACAACCAACCTTGAGGGGTCTTTAAGTGGGTAATGTTATCCGCCCAACCTTGATTAATCGTGGCTGGATAAAGCCCATCTTAACCAGCTTGTCTGCCATTCTGTAACCTTGCTCGGTCACTAAGGCGACGGCTTCTTTTTTAAACTCATCGTTGTAAGTTTTATAAGTTTTTTTGAGTCATAATCACTCTTAGTTCGACAATGTCTATTGTGTCTTATAGAAGTGTCCGTTGCTATTAGCCCCGTTCTGGCGTGAATAGGACTTCCATTTATATACAGATTTAAGTATTCGATTGATTATGTATTATAATTATTACCAGACCCCAAAATATGGGGTTTTTTTATCACTCAATAAGCATGCTTTTTATTACGAGCCTGCGAGGAAGGTTTTAACTATGACTCAAAAATTAGAAGACAGCTTGGGTTTAATCTATCAAGAGGTGTTGAAAAGAAATCCGGGCGAGCCCGAGTTTCATCAAGCAGCACTTGAAGTTTTTGAAAGTTTAAATCCAGTAATGGCCAAACACCCAGAGATTGCGAAGAAAAAGATACTACAGCGTATTTGTGAGCCAGAGCGTCAAATTATTTTCCGCGTTCCTTGGGTGGATGGTCGTGGCGAAGTGCAAGTAAATCGTGGTTTCCGTGTCGAGTTTAATAGTGCATTGGGTCCCTATAAAGGTGGGATACGTTTTCATCCTTCGGTTAATTTAAGTGTTATTAAGTTTTTGGGGTTTGAACAAATCTTTAAAAACTCCCTAACGGGGTTACCTATCGGTGGCGGTAAGGGCGGCAGCGATTTTGATCCAAAAGGTAAGTCAGATAACGAGATTATGCGCTTTTGTCAAAGTTTCATGACTGAGTTGTATCGTCATATTGGCGAGTATACTGATGTGCCGGCCGGTGATACCGGTGTGGGTGCGCGTGAGATTGGTTATATGTTTGGTCAGTATAAGCGTATTACTAATCGCTATGAGTCTGGTGTATTTACAGGTAAGGGCGTAGCTTGGGGCGGGGCGCTTGCACGTAAAGAAGCAACGGGTTATGGCACGGTGTTTTTTGCACAGGAGATGCTTAAGGCGCGCGGTGACAGCTTGGAAGGCAAAAAAGTCATCGTTTCTGGCTCGGGCAATGTGGCCATCTATGCGATCGAAAAAGCCATGGCCTATGGTGCAAAAGTGATCGCTTGTTCTGATTCTAGTGGTTATATTGTCGATGAGAAGGGGCTAGACTTAGATATTATTAAGCGCTTAAAAGAAGTGGAGTATGCGCGTATTGAAAAATACGCTGAAGAAGTTAAGCATGCTAAATTTATTCAAGGCGGCTCAATATGGTCTGTGCCTTGTGATGTGGCTTTGCCATGTGCAACACAAAACGAGTTAAATGCAAAAGATGCAGAAATGCTGGTTAAGAACGGGTGTAAAACGGTTGCCGAGGGTGCAAATATGCCTTGTACACCGGACGCCATTCGTGTGTTGCAAACAGCGAAAGTTTCTTATGGTCCTGGAAAAGCGGCCAATGCGGGCGGGGTCGCGACAAGTGCGTTGGAAATGCAGCAGAATGCAAGTCGTGATTCATGGACACATGATTATACCGAGGGGCGTTTGAAGGAAATTATGATTAATATTCATAAAACCTGTTTTGAAACGGCAGAAGAGTATGGTTGTCCCGGTGATTATGTGATGGGTGCGAACATTGCTGGTTTCTTGCGTGTAAGCAATGCGATTGATGCGATGGGTGTTATTTAGTCCAAACGTGTTGTGCTAACTTAAACCAGGCCTGGTTGCTTGAATCTAACCAGGCCTGGTTGTTTTATTCCTTGTTTAACAAACTGATACCGGTCATTTCTGCTGGTTGTTCAAGCTCCATCATCTCAAAAAGGGTGGGAATAATATCCGCTAAACTGCCGTTTTCACGCAATCTACATTCTTTATGTCCGATATAAATGAGTGGCACGGGATTGGTTGTGTGCGCAGTCAGTGGGCTGTTTGTGCTTTCATCCCATAGTTGCTCAACATTGCCATGGTCGGCGGTAATAATCACTTCACCATTAGCCTGCTCTAGGGCAGTTAGAATTTTTCCTATGGCTTTATCCACAGCTTCCACGGCTTTGATGCATGCGTTCATATTGCCCGAATGACCCACCATATCCGGGTTGGCAAGGTTGCAGATAAAGGTGTCATATTTTCCTGATTCAATCGCTTGGCAAAGTTGATCGGCCACTTCTCCGACGCTCATTTCAGGTTGTAAGTCATAGGTTGCAACCTTGGGTGAGGGGATAAGGATGCGATCTTCGCCCTTGTAGGGCGCTTCAATACCGCCATTAAAAAAGAAGGTGACGTGGGCATACTTTTCAGTTTCGGCAATACGTAGCTGAGTAAGGTTGTGTTTGGAAACCCATTCGCCATAGGTGTTGATTAGCTTACTAGGGCGAAAAGCGACCGGTACGTTAAAGTTTTTATTGTATTCGGTCAGGGTAACAAACTCGCTAAGTACCGGCGTCGAATCCCTGTGGAAATCAGCAAAGTCATTTTCGATAAAAGCACGGGTCAATTGTCTGGCGCGATCAGAACGGTAATTCATGAAAATAACTGTATCACCATCCTTTACTTTCACTTTTTTGCCGCTCTTGCGCAAGATGCTGGTAGCTTGAATAAACTCATCAGTTTCACCACGTTCATAGGCTTCATTTATCGCTTGTTTCGCGCTTTTACAGGTGAATACCGCTTTCCCGCTAGTAATCACCTCATAGGCTTGCTGAACTCGATCCCAGCGGTTATCCCTATCAAGTGCAAAATAGCGCCCTGTGATCGATGCAATACGCCCACCACCAATGGATTTCATGTGGGCTTCAATGTCTTTGATATAACCTAAGGCGCTTTGAGGGGCGGTATCACGCCCATCGGTGAATACATGCAGGTGTGTTTTGGCACCGCGTTGCACCGCTAATGTCAGTGCGGCTTTAATGTGTTCAATGTGTGAGTGAACGCCACCATCAGACAGTAATCCCATAATATGCACAGCACGTCCACGTGAACTGGCTTTGTCGATCGCATGCGTAAAGGCGCTGTTATCGAAAAAGTTCCCCTCGTCAATCGCTTTTTGAATGCGCGTTAGTTCTTGATATACCACACGCCCTGCGCCAAGGTTTAGATGGCCCACTTCAGAGTTACCCATTTGTCCATCCGGTAGTCCTACATTTGAACCCGAGGTGTGAATTAGGGTGTGGGGGTGTTTGGCAACGAGACTGTCCCAAACCGGGGTGTTGGCTTGTGCTATAGCATTGTGTTCTGGGTTGGGATTGTGTCCCCAGCCATCCAAAATAATAAGGCCTACAGGACGATGTTTTTGTGTAATGGTTTTGCTCATATTGAATACATCCGCTAAAAAAGTAAAAATTCAATTCATTGTAGCGAGTTTCACTGTTAAAATCACTTGGTTTGATTTTTTAATCGCGTTAGGAAGGGTGTATGTTTATAGAATTTATGAAGCAAGAATTTTTGCTTTTTATTGCACTAGGCATTGTGGCTTTGATGCTTTTATATAGTTATGTGGGAGAGCGTTTTTTAGGTTATAAGCAGATGTCGCCTGAGGAAGCAACGCGGTTTTATAACCAAGGTGCGTTGGTGATTGATGTGCGTTCTGATGCAGAATATAAAACCGGTTTTATTGGTGAGGCGCGCCATATTCCAGTCGGTGACTTAAAGGCCAAGTTATCAAGCCTTTCAAGTTATAAAGATAAAGCCGTATTGGTTTATTGCGAAACGGGTGCGCGTTCAGCAGGCGCAGCCACCACCTTAGTTAAAGAGGGCTTTACACAAGTTGCTAATTTGCGTGGTGGTATCTTGTCATGGAAAATGGCAGGATTGCCCGTTAATCAACCTGTTTCGCGTAAAGCTGCACGCAGGAAGGGAAAGTCGTAATGGCGGAGATTGTTGTTTATTTAAACAAAGCCTGTCCTTATTGTACCCGGGCTAAAGCCTTGCTAGAGGGGCGTGGTTTGGATTATCAGGTGATTGATGTGAGCGGGTCGGATACGCTTTGGAAAGAAATGGAACAACGCTCTAGGCGTCATACTATTCCGCAGATTTTTATAAATGGCGTTCATGTGGGTGGTTTTGATGAACTTAGTGCCGCCGCTAGAAATGGTAAACTTGATCAATTATTAAATAGTTAGAGAAGAATATGTCTGAACAGCAAGAAAAAAAGTTTTTAATCCGCAAAGTCTACACCAAAAACATTTCCTTTGAAGCACCCAACTCACCGCAAATCTTTGCGCAAGAGTTTGAGCCAAAAATGGATGTCAACCTGAATGTAGAAAGTTCAAAACTTGAAGAGACCGCCTTTCACGCGTTAATTCGTTTAACGGTAACGGTAAACGTAGGCGATAAGGTCGCGTTTTTATGTGAAGTTGAGCAGGCGGGCATTTTTGTTATGACGGGCTTTAGTGAGGCGGAGCTAGGTTACATGTTAGGCAGCCAGTGTCCAAATGTATTGTTTCCGTTTGCGCGTGAAGCTGTGTCCGATTTGGTAGTGCGTGGCGGTTTCCCGCAGTTATTGGTTGACCCGGTTAACTTTGATGCGCTTTATGCCAACCATATGCAACAGCGTCAACAGCAAGAGGGTGATAAGGCTCAGCCAAATGCCCAACCTCAGGCGGAAATCGGCTAGATTATATGGCGCGTATCGCGGTTCTAGGGGCTGGCGCTTGGGGCACTGCCTTGGCGATTCATTTGGCTAAAGCGGGGCAAAGCGTCTGTTTGTGGGCGCACAGTGCAACCCATGCGGAACAAATAGCTCTGCAAAATCAAAATCAACGTTATTTGCCGGGTGTGACCTTACCACCAGGCCTGGTGGTAACATCCAGCCTTGAAGACGCGTTGAAGCAGGTTGACGGTGTGTTGTTTGTTGTGCCGAGCGATGCGTTTGCTGCGGTATTAGTTAGGGTTAAGCAGCATATGCTGCATGCGCCTGCTTATCTTGCCTCAGCAACCAAGGGGTTTGAACCGCAAGGGCAGCGATTGCTTCATCAGGTAGTGATGGATGAATGGGGGGCAGGCACGGCGATGGCGGTGCTATCGGGGCCTACTTTTGCCGATGAAGTGGCCAAGGGTTTACCTACCGCCATAGTAAGTGCATCACCTGATGCGAGCCAAGCGGCATTTTGGGCTGATGTGTTTCATTACCAAAACTTTAGAGTGTACACGCAGTCTGATATTGCTGGGGTTGAGGTAGGGGGTGCCTATAAAAACATTATGGCGATTGCTACGGGTGTGAGTGATGGCTTGGGTTTGGGAGCGAATGCACGCGCCGCCTTGATTTCACGAGGAATGGTCGAGATGATGCGCTTTGCCGCCTTATATCAGGCTCAGCCAGAGACGCTGATGGGGTTGGCGGGATTGGGTGACTTGGTGCTTACCTGTACTGATGATTTATCCCGCAACCGACGATTTGGTTTGATGTTAGCGCGCTCAGGCAAAACAGCCTTTGAAGTCCAACAGGATATCGGCCAAGTGGTTGAGGGTGTTAAAGCGGTAAAGGTGGTGAAGGCGTTAGCGGAAAAGCATGGGCTAGACCTACCCATCATGGAGCAGGTTTATGCACTTGTTACCCAGCAAATAACGCCAAAGCAAGCTGTTCAGCAACTATTGTCACGCTCATTAAAGTCAGAAAAAAACAGCTTAAAAATGCCCTTGTTTTAAGGTTTAAAGCGGTTGAAAATCGAGTTGTCGCCAAGCTTCATACGCCATGACAGAAACCGCATTGGCAAGGTTCATGCTGCGGGCGCTGGCAATCATTGGGATGCGCAAACGCTGCGCTTCGGGCACACTGTTTCTAACCGCTTCTGGTAACCCGCGGCTTTCCGGGCCAAATAAAAACGCATCGCCCATTTGGTAGTTTGCCTGATGGTAATGACGAGTAGCTTTGGTCGTTAGCGCAAAAACACGATTAGGTTTCACCTTGTCAAGGCAGGCTTCCAGGTTGTCATGTTGATATACATTAGCCATTTCATGATAATCTAACCCAGCACGCCGAACACGTTTCTCGCTTAAATCAAATGCGAAGGGGTGGATAAGATGAAGGTGTGCGCCCATGTTAGCACTCAGTCGAATTAAAGCACCGGTGTTCTGCGGAATTTCGGGTTCGTATAAAATAATATGTAACATAAATTTAAGGTGTCATTGTGATTGATTTATCCGTTAATATTTGCGCTATAACCTGCAACTCGCCGATTGCGATGGCATCCGGCAATGCGGGCTATGGTTTAGAGTATCCCGCTGTGTCTGGTTTTCGTAATCAGGACGTGGGTGCCGTATTTCTAAAAGGCACCACACTCGAACCAAAGTTGGGCAATAAGCCCGATCGCGTTTGGGAAACTTCAAACGGACTGCTTAATTCAATTGGTTTACAAAACCCGGGTGTGGATTATGTGGTAAATCAGCTTCTTCCGCAACTGGATTATAACCAAACACGTTTTTTTGCCAATGTATCCGGCTCGTCAATTGAAGAATATGCCGAAGTATGTCGTCGTTTTGATCAAACACCACTTTCAGGTTTGGAAATTAATATTTCTTGCCCAAACGTTAAAAAAGGTGGCGCGGCTTTTGGTAATGACCTAGACATGGCGGCAAGAGTGGTGGAAGCCTGCCGTGCCAGTACCACTAAACCCCTGATTGTAAAACTATCACCCAATCAAACTGATATTGCGCTCGGTGCGCAGCGGGTTATTGATGCGGGTGCTGATGCGCTGTCGGCAATCAATACCCTGTTGGGGATGTCTATTAATATTGATAATTGGAAACCTGATTTGGGTAATAACCAAGGTGGCCTGTCTGGTCCTGCCATTAAGCCGGTTGCGCTGCTTAAAGTGCACCAGGTCTATCAGGTCGCTAAGCAACATAATATTCCTATTATTGGTTTGGGGGGGATTAGCTGCGCTGAAGATGCCATTGAATTCTTTTTAGCCGGCGCAA
The DNA here is from genome assembly GCF_029581415.1 of Thiomicrospira sp. R3. Taxonomy (GTDB): domain Bacteria; phylum Pseudomonadota; class Gammaproteobacteria; order Thiomicrospirales; family Thiomicrospiraceae; genus Thiomicrospira. The sequence goes on from NZ_CP121121.1 coordinate 1,161,402, forward strand.
CGATGGTTGCCGTCGGCACATCGCTGGCTAAGGATCCTTTATTGATTGTAAAAATGAACAAGCAAATAGCCCGTTATTTACAAAAGCGTGGCTTAACTTCGGTGACCCAGTTAACTGGAAAATTAGAATTAAATACAGATACCGTGTTGTGCGGTTAAGATTGGAAAACAAAAGATGCAGACTATTGAACAGCAATTAGCCATTATTAAACGTGGCGCAGAAGAAATATTAGTTGAGGCCGAGTTAAAAGAAAAATTAAAACTCGATCGCCCTCTAGTAATTAAAGCAGGTTTTGACCCTACTGCACCGGATTTGCATTTAGGTCATACCGTGTTAATCAATAAACTCAAGCAGTTTCAAGATTTGGGGCACGATGTACACTTTTTAATCGGCGACTTCACCGCAATGATTGGCGACCCAACCGGTAAAAGTGCAACCCGCCCACCCCTGTCTGCAGAAAAAATAGCGCAAAATGCACAGACCTACCAAGACCAAGTTTTCAAGATACTTGATCCCGCAAAAACAAAAGTGGTGTTTAACTCGGCTTGGTTTAACGCCTTGAGCGCCGCTGAGATGATAAAACTAGCCGCTACCACGACCGTAGCCAGAATGTTAGAGCGTAATGACTTTGATGAGCGTTACCGTTCTGGAACGCCGATTGCGATACATGAATTTTTATATCCACTTGTGCAGGGTTATGACTCTGTGATGATGGAAGCAGATGTTGAGTTAGGCGGTACAGATCAAAAATTTAATCTATTAATGGGGCGCCAGCTTCAGCAGCATTTTGGCAAAAAACCACAGGTTACCATAACCATGCCAATTCTTGAGGGATTGGACGGTGTGCAAAAAATGTCAAAGTCACTCAATAACTATATAGGCATACAGGATGCGCCTAATGAAATGTTTGGTAAAGTCATGTCTGTGTCTGATGAGTTGATGTGGCGTTATTTTGAGCTTCTCAGTTTTGAGAGCCTTGAAACCATCGCTGGCTATAGCCAAGCCGTGGCCGAAGGTGAAAATCCACGAAACATTAAAGTAAAGCTGGCGATGGAATTGGTCGCCCGCTTTCACTCCGAGCAAGCGGCAGCGGCGGCACTGAATGATTTTGAAACCCGCTTCTCTAAAAATGCGATCCCAGATGACATGCCAGAATATACCCTTGAAGGCGAAATGCCTTTAGCTAATCTTTTAAAAGAAGCAGGCCTGGTTGCGACCACTTCTGAAGCGCACCGAATGGTAAAGCAGGGTGCGGTTAAATTAAACGGTGATAAGCTCGATGATAGTAAACAGCTGTTTAGTCATATAGCGTCACAGGTTTTTCAGGTAGGGAAAAGAAAGTTCGCCAAGATAACGATAAATTAATAAGCGTTATATCGTGCTAAAGCTAGAGGTTTTGATGTGGGTTGTGGTTAGTTCTGTGGATAACCTGGTGGTAACTAGGGTATAAACTGAGTTTATCAAAAAAATTGTTTTTTTTTAAAATAACGCTTGCGTGGGCACCGATATTCTGTAGAATACGCCTCACTTCGACGCCAAGGCGCTGAAGCAGAAACACGAGAAGAGATTTGAAGAAAAAAGTTTGAAAAAACGATTGACACAAGTTTCAAAGCGAGCTAACATAGCTGGCTTACTGAGTAAGAAACACTTGCTTAGTGAACGAATTAAGTTCTTTAAAAATCAGGTAATTCAGAGATAATTTATGTGGAAGTGCTTAGGTGCGCAGAAGCAAAAATTAACTCGAAACGACAAATGAAGTATAGGTAGAAGTAATTCTTCCATGTTAACTTTGTCAATTCCGAGTGTTTTATATATGTTCAAGATTAAACTGAAGAGTTTGATCCTGGCTCAGAATGAACGCTGGCGGCAGGCCTAACACATGCAAGTCGAACGGTAGCAGAAGAGCTTGCTCTTGCTGACGAGTGGCGGACGGGTGAGTAATGCATAGGAATCTACCCTCTAGTTGGGGATACCGTAGGGAAACTTACGTTAATACCGAATATACTCTAAGGAGTAAAGGTGGCCTCTACTTGTAAGCTATCGCTAGAGGATGAGCCTATGTTAGATTAGCTAGTTGGTGAGGTAATGGCTCACCAAGGCGACGATCTATAGCTGGTTTGAGAGGATGATCAGCCACACTGGGACTGAGACACGGCCCAGACTCCTACGGGAGGCAGCAGTGGGGAATATTGGACAATGGGCGCAAGCCTGATCCAGCCATGCCGCGTGTGTGAAGAAGGCCCGAGGGTTGTAAAGCACTTTTAGCGAGGAGGAAAGGCATTAAGTTAATACCTTGGTGCTGTGACGTTACTCGCAGAAAAAGCACCGGCTAACTCTGTGCCAGCAGCCGCGGTAATACAGAGGGTGCAAGCGTTATTCGGAATTACTGGGCGTAAAGCGCGCGTAGGCGGATTGTTAAGTCAGTTGTGAAATCCCTGGGCTCAACCTAGGAATGGCGATTGAAACTGGCAGTCTAGAGTTTAGTAGAGGGAAGGGGAATTTCTGGAGTAGCAGTGAAATGCGTAGATATCAGAAGGAACATCAGTGGCGAAGGCGCCTTCCTGGACTAAAACTGACGCTGAGGTGCGAAAGCGTGGGGAGCAAACGGGATTAGATACCCCGGTAGTCCACGCCCTAAACGATGTCAACTAGCTGTTGGTCTTATTAAAAAGATTAGTAGCGCAGCTAACGCGATAAGTTGACCGCCTGGGGAGTACGGTCGCAAGATTAAAACTCAAAGGAATTGACGGGGGCCCGCACAAGCGGTGGAGCATGTGGTTTAATTCGATGCAACGCGAAGAACCTTACCATCCCTTGACATCCACAGAACTTTCCAGAGATGGATTGGTGCCTTCGGGAACTGTGAGACAGGTGCTGCATGGCTGTCGTCAGCTCGTGTCGTGAGATGTTGGGTTAAGTCCCGCAACGAGCGCAACCCTTATCATTAGTTGCTAGCATTTAGTTGAGAACTCTAATGAGACTGCCGGTGATAAACCGGAGGAAGGCGGGGACGACGTCAAGTCATCATGGCCCTTATGGGATGGGCTACACACGTGCTACAATGGTCGGTACAAACAGTTGCGAAGCCGCGAGGTAGTGCTAATCTGAGAAAGCCGATCGTAGTCCGGATCGGAGTCTGCAACTCGACTCCGTGAAGTCGGAATCGCTAGTAATCGTGAATCAGAATGTCACGGTGAATACGTTCCCGGGCCTTGTACACACCGCCCGTCACACCATGGGAGTGGGTTGCACCAGAAGTAGCTAGTCTAACCCTCGGGAGGACGGTTACCACGGTGTGATTCACGACTGGGGTGAAGTCGTAACAAGGTAGCCCTAGCGGAAGCTGGGGCTGGATCACCTCCTTTAAGAAAAAGCGACTGCAAGCCTTTGCGCTTTCACATAAATTGTCTCTGAATTACCAATAGCCTGGGGCTATAGCTCAGCTGGGAGAGCGCCTGCCTTGCACGCAGGAGGTCTGCGGTTCGATCCCGCATAGCTCCACCAATTTATACGGGTCGGTGCGGCGCATCAAGGCAGGCCTAAACAAATTGGGTCTGTAGCTCAGTTGGTTAGAGCGCACCCCTGATAAGGGTGAGGTCGGTGGTTCGAATCCACCCAGACCCACCAATAAAAACCGCTCATGTGGTTTTAATTACACCGTGCTAAGGCGCCAAGTAATTGAGAATGTATGAGCGGTTCTTATTGCCAAAAAGAGAAGTAGAAGATACTGATCTGCTTCTCGGTAATAACCGAAAGTTCTTTAAAAATTAGGAAGTAATCTCTGCAAAGAGACGTTGTAATGATTGATGAGATCATTGTAACGAAATTCAATCTAGTCTCCAACTAGATTGAAGTAATAGGTAATACATGTATCTTGATGGGCAATCTCAAGCGAACATGTCAGCGAAGAATCTTAGTTACGTTGTATGCTCAAAAAGCACGCTTTGATTGAGTTATTTAGCAATAAATAAGTCAACACAAAAGGTCAAAGCCAACGCATTAGTTTACTAATAAGTTATTTTTGAGTTGTATAGTTAAGTGATTAAGCGTACACGGTGGATGCCTAGGCGGTAGAAGGCGATGAAAGACGTGATAGCCTGCGAAAAGCTTCGGTGAGGTGGCAAATAACCTTTGACCCGGAGATGTCTGAATGGGAAAACCCATCCTTTCGAGGATATCCCTATATGGGAGGCTAACCCGGGAACTGAAACATCTAAGTACCCGGAGGAAAAGAAATCAACCGAGATTCCCTAAGTAGCGGCGAGCGAACGGGGACCAGCCCTTAAGCAAGAACTACGTTAGCACAATGGTGTGGAAAAGCCAACGATACAAGGTGATAGTCCTGTATGCGAAAACGTTATTTTTGTGAAAACGAGTAGGACGGGACACGTGAAATCCTGTCTGAATATGGGGGACCACCCTCCAAGGCTAAATACTCTCTACCGACCGATAGTGAACCAGTACCGTGAGGGAAAGGCGAAAAGAACCCCAGAAGGGGAGTGAAATAGAACCTGAAACCGTGTACGTACAAGCAGTGGGAGCCCCTCACTAAAGTGTCTTCACTTTAGTGAGAAAGCCAAGCTAAAGATAAGACACTTTAGTGAGGGGTGACTGCGTACCTTTTGTATAATGGGTCAGCGACTTACTGTGTGTTGCAAGGTTAACCGAATAGGGGAGCCGTAGGGAAACCGAGTCTTAAATGGGCGACTAGTAGCATGCAGTAGACCCGAAACCGGGCGATCTATCCATGGCCAGGATGAAGGTTGAGTAACATCAACTGGAGGTCCGAACCCACTAATGTTGAAAAATTAGGGGATGAGCTGTGGATCGGAGTGAAAGGCTAATCAAGCCCGGAGATAGCTGGTTCTCCCCGAAAACTATTTAGGTAGTGCCTCATGTCTCACTGTTGGGGGTAGAGCACTGTTATGGTCTAGCGGGCCGTCAAGGCTTAGCAGCCCATTGCAAACTCCGAATACCAACAAGTGCAATCATGGGAGACAGACAGCGGGTGCTAACGTCCGTTGTCAAGAGGGAAACAACCCAGACCGCCAATTAAGGTCCCTAAACACTACTCAGTGGGAAAGGATGTGGGAAGGCTTAGACAGTCAGGAGGTTGGCTTAGAAGCAGCCATCCTTTAAAGAAAGCGTAATAGCTCACTGATCGAGTCGGCCTGCGCCGAAGATTTAACGGGGCTAAGTAGTGTACCGAAATTGCGGATGCCAAAAGGCATGGTAGGGGAGCGTCGTGTAAGTCTGAGAAGGTGTGCTGGAAGGCATGCTGGAGATATCACGAGTGCGTATGCTGACATAAGTAGCGATAAAGGGAGTGAAAAGCTCCCTCGCCGAAAGCCCAAGGTTTCCTACGCAACGCTAATCGACGTAGGGTTAGTCGGCTCCTAAGGTGAGGCTGAAAAGCGTAATCGATGGGAAACAGGTTAATATTCCTGTACTTTTTATAACTGCGATGGAGAGACGGAGAAGGCTAGGCCAGCAAGGCGATGGTTGTCCTTGTTTAAGGTGGTAGGCAGAAGACTTAGGCAAATCCGGGTCTTTAATGCCGAGAACTGATGACGAGTCCTCTTTTGGACGAAGTGGTTGATGCCATGCTTCCAAGAAAATCTTCTAAGCTTCAGGTTATAAAGAACCGTACCCCAAACCAACACAGGTGGGCAGGATGAGAATTCCAAGGCGCTTGAGAGAACTCGGGTGAAGGAACTAGGCAAAATAACACCGTAACTTCGGGAGAAGGTGTGCCCTTGAAGGTGAAGGACTTGCTCCGTAAGCGTTTGAGGGTTGCAGAGACCAGGTGGCTGCGACTGTTTATTAAAAACACAGCACTGTGCAAAATCGAAAGATGACGTATACGGTGTGACGCCTGCCCGGTGCCGGAAGGTTAATTGATGGGGTTAGCGCAAGCGAAGCTCTTGATCGAAGCCCCGGTAAACGGCGGCCGTAACTATAACGGTCCTAAGGTAGCGAAATTCCTTGTCGGGTAAGTTCCGACCTGCACGAATGGCGTAACGATGGCCACACTGTCTCCACCCGAGACTCAGCGAAATTGAAATCGCGGTCAAGATGCCGTGTACCCGCGGCTAGACGGAAAGACCCCGTGAACCTTTACTACAGCTTTGCACTGGACTTTGATACTATCTGTGTAGGATAGGTGGGAGGCTATGAAGCGCGGACGCCAGTTCGTGTGGAGCCATCCTTGAAATACCACCCTGATCGTATTGAGGTTCTAACCTCGAGCAGTGAATCCTGCTCAGGGACAGTGTATGGTGGGTAGTTTGACTGGGGCGGTCTCCTCCTAAAGAGTAACGGAGGAGCGCGAAGGTACCCTCAGCACGGTCGGACATCGTGCAATGAGCGCAAGAGTAAAAGGGTGCTTGACTGCGAGACTGACACGTCGAGCAGGTGCGAAAGCAGGTTCTAGTGATCCGGTGGTTCTGTGTGGAAGGGCCATCGCTCAACGGATAAAAGGTACTCCGGGGATAACAGGCTGATACCGCCCAAGAGTTCATATCGACGGCGGTGTTTGGCACCTCGATGTCGGCTCATCACATCCTGGGGCTGAAGTCGGTCCCAAGGGTATGGCTGTTCGCCATTTAAAGTGGTACGCGAGCTGGGTTTAGAACGTCGTGAGACAGTTCGGTCCCTATCTGCCGTGGGCGTTGGAGAATTGAGGGGGGCTGCTCCTAGTACGAGAGGACCGGAGTGGACGAACCGCTGGTGTTCCAGTTGTCATGCCAATGGCACTGCTGGGTAGCTACGTTCGGAAAAGATAACCGCTGAAAGCATCTAAGCGGGAAACTTGCCCCAAGATGAGTTCTCCCTAGACTTTAAGTCTTCTAAAGAGCCGTTCAAGACCAGGACGTTGATAGGCAAGGTGTGAAAGCGCAGTAATGTGTGAAGCTAACTTGTACTAATTACTCGTGAGGCTTAACTATACAACTCAAAAGTGACTTAACTGATGTGTAGCTTGAGATAAAAGCTAAACCAAGATACAGTGTCCTATTACAAAGCAGAGATTACTTCTTAGCAAAGAATTTTAGTAAATGGCTAAAACTCATTTACAAAACCGAATTGCTTGGCGACCATAGCGGAATGGAACCACCTGATCCCTTCTCGAACTCAGAAGTGAAACGTTCCAGCGCCGATGGTAGTGTGGGGTCTCCCCATGCGAGAGTAGGTCATCGCCAAGCTCCATACATCTAAACCCCTCGAAAGAGGGGTTTTTTTTGCCTAAAATAAGGCATAATCTAAGGGTGAACTTAATAGGTGTTATAGATGGATTTACTTGTAGATATTGGTAATACAAGAATTAAGTGGATGTACTACATTTCGGGCAAATCATTGCATAACTGTTTTACTGAAGAAGTTTCATTATCTCTAACCGAAATACTTGATAAATTAGAGCTAAAAAAGTTTCTTCCTAAAAGAGTACTAGTGTGCAGTGTTGGCTCAATTGAGTTTACGAGGTCAATGATTTCTAATATTTTGTTAGCTCATACATGCACCATGTACGCTATAAAACCACAAAAACATGCTTTTGGTGTAACCATCTGCTATGAAGATCCGTGTTTGTTTGGTGTGGATCGTTGGTTGGCCTTATTGGCAGCCTATAATAAATATAATTCAGCAGTGTTATTAGCTGATTTAGGATCAGCTGTGACGTTAGATACCCTAGATGCTTCTGGGATGCACCAAGGCGGGCTAATATCCCTTGGTATTGGTAAGATGGTTAAATCACTTTCAAATTGTGAGCTTTTACCCTTTATCGATGAGGGGATGTTACCTTCAAGTTTTCAGACTGGTTATGCTTGTAACACACGAAGTGCAATATATCAGGGTGTAATGCTATCCGTCTCAAGTTTACTTAATACAGCTGCTATAAATATTGGTAACTCATCGTTTGCAAAGGTAAAGTTAGTTTTAACAGGAGGTGATGCGGCTATGATTAATCCATTGTTGATTGATAATTGGTCTTTAGAACCCACATTAGTTTTTGATGGTATGAAGCTTATATTATCCAATGAATATCTACTTAATAAGTATGCTTTAAAATAACATAATTAATGTTGACAGATTTATTAAATAACTTATAATACCGCACACAAGCCGACATAGCACAATTGGTAGTGCAACTGATTTGTAATCAGTAGGTTGGGGGTTCGAGTCCCTCTGTCGGCACCATTCTCGTTTTACTCTATATCTTTGTTTTCATACTGCTTTAAGCAAATCTTAATTTTACCATTTTAAATTCCACTGTTATAATAGTTGAGTAATTTAACACTTGGAAAATGTAATGGAACAACAGTCTAGCTATACAAAAGATGAGCTTCTAGCCTGCGGACGCGGTGAATTATTTGGTGCAGGTAATGCGCAGCTGCCGAAGCCTCCTATGCTTATGTTTGATCGCATCTCTCATATTTCTGAAGAGGGAGGCGATTTTGGAAAGGGCTTAATAAAAGCAGAGCTTGATGTGAATCCAGATCTATGGTTTTTTGAATGTCACTTTAATGAAGACCCTGTTATGCCAGGTTGTCTGGGCCTAGACGCTATGTGGCAATTAATTGGTTTTTTCCTTGGTTGGACTGGTGGTCCAGGGCGTGGTCGAGCTTTAGGCTCTGGAGGAGTTAAGTTCTACGGGCAAGTTTTACCCAAAGCTAAGAAAGTAGAATATGTCATTAACATGAAGCGTGTTATTAAAAGAAAACTCTATATGGGTATTGGTGACGCAAAATTGTATGTTGATGGTCGTGAAATATATAGTGCTACAGATCTTAAAGTTGGATTGTTTACTAATACGGATGCATTTTAATTATGAAGCGAGTTGTTATTACCGGTTTAGGGATAGTGTCGAGTTTAGGCAATAATAAAAACCAAGTAAAGTCATCTTTGCATGCGGGAAGATCGGGTATTGTTACGGCTCCTGAATATCAGCACAACGGGTTAAGGTCACAAGTCCATGGTTCGATAAAAGATGTAGATTTTGCCGCATTAATTCCTCGCAAGCAACTTCGTTTTATGGGCGATGCGGCAGCATATAGTTATATTGCCATGGACCAGGCGGTAGCCGATTCTGGATTAACTCCTGAAATGATTTCTAATGAAAGAACAGGAATTATTGCTGGATCGGGTGGCGGTTCAAACTCAAACTCAACCCAAGCGGTAGAGATTACTCGTGACAAGGGTGTAAAGCGTGTTGGTCCCTATATGGTTACGCGTACAATGGGGAGTACAGTCTCTGCGTGCTTGGCTACACCTTTTGCAATAAAAGGTATTAACTACTCAATAAGTTCAGCTTGTTCAACAAGTGCTCATTGTATTGGCGCGGCTATGGAGCAAATACAGCTAGGAAAACAGGACGTTGTTTTTGCTGGTGGAGGTGAAGAACTTCATTGGACGATGTCAGTTTTATTTGACGCGATGGGTGCATTATCCTCCAAATATAACGACACCCCTGAAAAAGCATCACGAACCTATGATGCAAATCGAGATGGTTTTGTTATTGCTGGTGGTGGTGGCATGGTTGTCGTTGAAGAGTTAGAACATGCACTGGCACGAGGCGCTAAGATTTATGCTGAAATCGTCGGCTATGGTGCCAACTCAGATGGTTATGATATGGTAGCACCATCGGGTGAAGGTGCTGTGCGTTGTATGCGCCAAGCACTCAGTACGGTGAAAGGTGAAATTGATTACATTAACCCTCATGGAACAAGTACACCTGTGGGGGATACCAAAGAAATGGCGGCTGTTAGAGAGGTCTTTGGTAATGCTATACCGCGAATTAGTTCAACTAAAGCCATGTCAGGTCACTCGCTCGGTGCGGCGGGTGTTCATGAGTTAATTTATAGTTTAATCATGATGGAGAATGACTTTATTGCCCCATCTATAAATATCGAAACTCTCGATCCTGACTGTGAAGGTATGCCAATAGTCACTGAAACAATCGAGAATGCTGGATTGAATCGAATTATGAGCAATAGCTTTGGTTTTGGCGGTACAAATGCGTCTTTGGTTGTAGAGCGTTATAAGGGCTAAGCCTTGCTCAAGGAATAGTGTAATCAGCGACAAACCTAAAGCACTCATGCAAAAGCAGAGTGCTTTTTTATTATCTAAAGTTTGATTATTCGGAAGTTTAAATATGAAAAAAATTCAGATTGGAATTGTTGGTGGAACGGGTTATACCGGTGTTGAATTGTTACGGTTATTAGCGAACCATCCCTATGCTGACGTTAAGGTGATTACGTCACGCTCAGAAGCAGGCATGCCCGTTGCTGACATGTTCCCAAGTTTGCGAGGCCGCTTTAAACTTTGTTTTTCAGAACCTAATATGTCAGAGCTCAAGGCGTGTGATATTGTGTTTTTTGCAACCCCTCACGGCGTTGCGATGAGTTTAACTCCGGAGTTAATCGAAGCGGGTGTAAGGGTAATCGACTTAGCTGCAGACTTTCGGTTGAACGACTTAGTTGTTTGGCAAGAGTGGTATGATATGGAGCATACATGTCCTCAAGTTATGAGCCAGGTCGTTTATGGTTTACCTGAATTAAATCGTGAGAAAATTAAAGACGCCAAGATAATCGCTAACCCAGGCTGTTACCCAACAGCAATACAATTGGGTTTTAAGCCCTTGCTAAAAGCCGGAATTATTGATCTAGCGCATCTTGTTGCAGATGGGAAATCAGGTGTAAGTGGTGCAGGACGCGGAGCAAAAGTGGGCTCATTGAGTGCAGAGACGAGCGAAAGCTTTAAGGCTTATGGAATCAGTGGACATCGTCATTTACCTGAAATTGCAGAAGGGTTAACAGGTATGGCACAAGGGAAGAAGGTAAAACTAACCTTTGTACCTCATCTTGTTCCGATGATTCGAGGTATTGAGGCGACGCTTTATGCTAAGTTAACAGAGGACTGGTCACAAGAACAATTGCAAACCTTATTTGAAAAAGAATATAGTCAGGAACCATTCGTTGATGTAATGCCTGCAGGAAGCTTGCCAGACACCCGAATGGTAAAGGGTTCAAACATGTGTAGAATGGCAGTATATCGTCCAGCGGGCGGCGATGTCGTTGTTGTTACTTCAGTTATTGATAATTTGGTTAAAGGCGCATCGGGTCAAGCTATTCAGAATATGAATATAATGTTTGGGTTAGATGAAGCCTGTGGCCTTGAACAGTTGGCCTTAATGCCCTAATTATGTATCGTGCAAGCAGCAATGTTTTTAGTACACGGCTTTTGGTTTATAATGCAATTAGAACAATAAGCCACATATTTTTATGAGGCAACTAAACTGGGCTATATAGAAAAGGAGGCCATTATGTCTGAGATGTCTAAACCGGTAACGTTTACCGAAGCGGCTGCCTCAAAAGTCAGTGGATTGATCGAAGATGAAGGTAATTCTGCATTGAAGCTTCGTGTTTACATCAGTGGTGGTGGTTGCTCGGGGTTTCAATATGGTTTTACATTTGATGAGTCGCAAGCTGAAGATGATACGGCTGTCCAAAAGGATGGCGTTACATTACTTATTGACTCGATGAGCTTTCAATATCTAGTGGGTGCAAAAATTGATTACCTTGAAGATTTACAAGGTGCACGATTTGTAATAGAAAATCCAAATGCAACAACTACTTGTGGTTGTGGTTCTTCATTTAGTGTTTAATTAGTATTAAAGGACTGGGTCAAATGCAGTATATTCCAGGATTGGCAGGCGTTCCGGCCACCGAATCGAAAATTTCATATATCGACGGTCAAAAGGGCGTACTTACTTATCGTGGATACAATATTATGGAGCTAGCAGAAAAATCATCTTTTGAAGAAACGACGCTGCTCCTCTTATTTGGTGAACTCCCAACTACTAACGAGTTGGCTGACTTTGACCAACAGTTACGAGATCATCGACGCGTAAAATACAACATACGCGAAATAATGAAAAATTTGCCAGAAACTACGCACCCTATGCATATGCTGCAAGTTGTTGTAGCAAGTTTGGCAAGTTTTTACCCTAGTACAGAATATATGAAGGGTGGTACTGAAAACCAAGGCTATATAAATGATGTAACGGTAAAGATTATTGCTCACATGGCAACCCTAGTTGCCAGTTGGGAGCATATGCGCAATGGTTATGATCCTATTGAGCCACGCAAAGATTTAAATTACGCCGAAAATTTTCTTTATATGGTTACAGGTGAGCAACCCGATCCGGACTGGGCTAGATTGCTAGATGCCTGCCTTATTTTACATGCTGAACATACAATAAATGCGTCAACCTTCACAACAATGGTTACAGGCTCTACTTTAGCTAACCCTTGTTCAGTTATTTCATCCGCGATTGCGTCGTTATCTGGGCCTTTGCATGGTGGTGCCAATCAAATGGTGATCGAAATGTTGGAAAAGATTGGGCGACCAGAAAATGCGCGAGCCTACATAGAAGAACGCCTAGCGAATAAAAAAGTAATTTGGGGTATGGGGCATCGTGAATACAAAACAAAAGACCCTCGTGCAACCATTCTTCAGCAGCTATCAGAGAAATTGCTAGCTAAAAAGTCGAAAAGTGGTAAGTTGAGTGTTATGTTTGAAACCGCGTTAGAAGTGGAGCGGGTTTGTGAAGAACATTTAGGGCACAAAGGTGTTTATCCAAATGTAGACTTTTATTCAGGTATACTTTACAAGGAAATGGGGTTTGACCCTAAAATGTTCACCTCCATATTTGCGGTTGCGCGTTCAGCGGGTTGGATGGCGCATTGGCGCGAACAGCTACAGAATAATAAGATTTTTCGCCCTACCCAAGTATATTTAGGTGCAGGAAACTCTTGTTATTTACCTTTAGATCAGCGTGGCCAAGGCATTGGCGGCATTTTAAATGCAGGCCAAGCGAGATAATTAACAAAATATTTGTCATGCTTAAGACTATAAATGCTTGTAAGCATGGCATAACTTCTTTATAATCACTGGTCTAATTAATCCTTCCCCCTCTTATTGCCCGTTAAACAGTAAGGATGTGGCACTAGCATAAGGTTAGTGGCGCGATTTAGGATTATTAACTTTATTAGGATTTTGAAATGGGAACATTTGTAGCAAAACCAGCAGAAGTAAAACGCGACTGGTACGTTGTTGATGCAGAGGGCAAAACGCTAGGTCGTTTAGCGGCAGAGGTTGCGTTACGCTTGCGTGGTAAACACAAGCCGGAATATACACCTCACGTTGATTGCGGTGATTATATTGTGATTGTTAATGCTGAAAAAATTGGCGTGACTGGCAACAAACGTAAAAACAAAATGTATCATCGTTATACGGGTTACATTGGTAATTTGAAGTCGATTTCATTCGAAAAGATGATCGAGTCGAAACCTGAGCGTGTTCTTGAATTAGCAATTAAAGGTATGTTACCACGTGGTTCATTAGGCCGTGATATGTATCGCAAGTTGAAAGTGTATGCGGGTACAGAACATCCACATACTGCACAACAACCACAAACACTAGCGCTGTAAGGGGAAAACTACTATGGCAACAGAACAATATTACGGAACAGGTCGTCGTAAAAGCTCAGTAGCACGTGTTTTCTTACGCGCTGGTTCTGGCAAGATGATGGTAAATGGTCGTGAAATGAATCAGTATTTCGCACGTGAAACAGATTTGATGGTTATTAATCAACCTATCGAAGCTACACAAAGCGAAGGTAAGTTTGATGCTTACATCACCGTTGTTGGTGGTGGAACTACAGGTCAAGCAGGAGCGATTCGTCATGGCATCGCTCGTGCATTGTTATCTTATGAAGAAGGTAGCCGCTCTGCATTGCGTTCGCTTGACTTATTGACTCGTGATGCGCGTAAAGTTGAGCGGAAAAAAGTGGGTCTACGCAAAGCACGTCGTCGTCCGCAGTTCTCGAAGCGTTAATAATTTTACGCTGTCAAAAAAACCCGCATTAAAGCGGGTTTTTTTTTGCCATTTTTAAATAATGCTAATTATTTCTGTATTAATTTCCCCACCTTATTTTCAATAGCTAATTGAGTTGCTAGAATGCTATTTAATATGGTCAATAGGACAAAGCATGAAAAAGTTTACCTTGAGAAATGAATTGTTGTTACAGTTGGTTGAGTCTGCCCAAGATGGGATAGTCGTCGCAGAAAAAGAAGGAGATGACACGATTCTGGTCTATGTAAATCCTGCGTTTGAAAAACTTACCGGTTACAGTTCCGATGATATCCTATATCAAGATTGTCGTTTTCTTCAGGGGGATGATACAGACCAAACAGCCGTTCATATTATTCGTGATGCGATAAATGATCAGCGGCCGGTCAGAACGATACTGAAAAACTATAGAAAAGACGGTAGTGTGTTTTGGAATGAACTAAGTGTCACCCCCTTTTATGACGAGCTAGATAAAATAACCTACTATATCGGCATTCAAAAAGATGTAACTGCACAGGTTACGCTGGCGATGGAGCTTGAAGCTGCGCGAGCCGAAATTAGGCAGATAAAATCAGCCCAAGGCTAAAGCACCCATTGCGATTTTGAGCGTTTCAGTTTGGATTAGGTTAAAACGATTTTAGCCAATTCGGCCAAGCACGTAATTCACAGTTAACGCTGGGTGGCTCAAGGGCTTCTAAATCACTACCTCCAAGTACCCAGCTTTTAATACTTGAGAAGTTTTTGATATAAGGACTCCATTGTTGGTAATCTGAATCTAAGTTATCTACGAGTATAAATCCGTGTAAATCAAGCTGTTCATGTAATTCTTGGACACTGTCTAGTGCCAGTATCTTATCAAAATGCAAGGGTTGATAACCCTGTTCAAAGCAAAACAAAGCAATAAATTTTGTCATCCAAACCGAGGAATGCGGCGTTCGCTGAATAAACAGGGTCCGCGCAGTAAAACGATTAGATTGTTGAAACTGGTGCAACCTTACCTGAATTCGCTGGGTAACGCATGTATGCCACAAATTTAATGCTAATGCAGTGTGAGGGTCGGTTGACAGCGCATTATCGACCTCTGTTAATAAGGGTAAAAGTGGTTTGAGTGAGTAATCAGCAAATAACCGATCAAGGCTTCGCTCTAGTTGCGTTAGGTCGAAATCGGTTACAGCTCGGATAGCGCTGTGGATTGATTCGGACTGATGATGTTCAGGTTGCATTTGCATTTGAACAACAGGTGCCTCGGATAAAACCGATTTTACACGGCTAATCGGGATACCCTTATCCATTAACCTTAAAGCCTGGTTCAGATAATCGATGTGGTCTTGCGTGTAAAGGCGATGGCCTGATTCGGTTCGCACCGGTTCAATAAGCTCATAGCGTCTCTCCCACGCACGTAAAGTGATGGGCTTAATTCCGGTGAGGCGTGAAACCTCCCGAATCGGAAATAGGGCGTTGGGATCTAACTTTTTCATAATTTTGCCATAATACTCTAAACAGTAAAATTTTCAACTGTAACGTTTAAGTATAATTCTTGTTCGTTTCTACACGTTGCAGATGTTGAGCTCGGCTAAGTTGCAAGTCGAGTGACGGTTTTGGGTAATTCTCACCGAGTTTAAACCCATATTGGGCTAGGCTATCACGATGTAGCCAGGGCGCATGACAATAGCGCGCGGGCAGAGCTTTTAGTTCAGGAACCCACTGTTTTATATACTGCGCATCAGCATCAAATTTTTCACTTTGCACAACTGGGTTAAATAAACGGTAGTAGGGTGCCGCATCCACACCACAGCCTGCGACCCATTGCCAGCCCATTGCATTATTAGCAGGATCGGAATCAATTAAGGTGTTAGCAAACCAGGCCTGGCCATGTTGCCAAGACTGGTTTGCATTTTTTGTTAACCACGAAGCTACAAGCATTCGAACGCGATTATGCATCCAACCCGTATGCCAAAGTTCACGCATTCCGGCATCGATAATCGGGAATCCGGTTTGGCCATGTTGCCATAACGCGATTAGGTCTGGCCGATTATCCCATGGGAATTGAGCGAATTTAGCTTGAAAAGGTTCATTCTCAAGCTGTGGATGAAAGTTCAATAAATAACGGCCAAATTCACGCCAAGACAGTTGACGAATGAAAACATCTAGAGCGTGAACTTGGTATTCCGGATTTGATTTAGCCGCCTGAAGACGGTAAAGCAGCTGTCGCATGGATAGTTCGCCAA
This sequence comes from Thiomicrospira sp. R3, assembly GCF_029581415.1. Lineage (GTDB taxonomy): Bacteria > Pseudomonadota > Gammaproteobacteria > Thiomicrospirales > Thiomicrospiraceae > Thiomicrospira. The sequence goes on from NZ_CP121121.1 coordinate 1,177,538, forward strand.
ATTGTAAATGGGTTGATAACCGACTGGTTGAGGGCTGGGCTGGGAAATCACGTGCGTCAGGATAGTCATTGCAATCTTGCTGAAGAAAGTCATTAAACCGTTTTAGGGCGGCATCTTCTCCTATCGTTAGCTCACCCTTATCGGATTGCCAATGGGATAACATTTGTTTGGCCCAAGGCTGTTGACTAATTGTGATTAAGTCAGCGGGCAATGGACTGGGTTGGGTTAGTTTACAAGCAGATAAGTCTTGAGGTTCGTTGAGTGGTAGGGCTACTTGATTAAGCAGAGTGAGAAGTTTTTTGTAAAAAGGGGTAAATACCGAATAGGTACCGCCCTTTTGTGATAATACCTGATCCACAGGCAACCAGGCCTGGTCAAAGGGTTGCAAACTAACTTTAAACTTTTTACAGACATTGAGCGCTAAGTTTTGTTGAACCTGGAAGGGTTTTCCCACTTCATAATGGTAGGAGACTTGTTGAATGGAATGCTCTTTTAGTAAACACTCAAAACAAGATTCAAAATCCCCTTCAAGCATTAATAAATCACCGCCTTTTGCTTCAATAGATTTTTGCAGGCTAACTAAACTATGCGCCAACCACGCAGAATTTGCTTCGCCCAGCGTTAACTTGGGATCATGGATATAAGCAATCACTAGCTTTTGTTGTCGTTGTATAGCCTTAAACAACGGGGCATGATCCGCGAGTCGTAAATCCCGTTGTAACCAAATTAAATGTGTCATAGGTTTTCCAAGAGCGATGCTTTTAGATGAGTGGATAAGGGTTGATCACCCAACCAAATACCAAAATAAACCGCTTTAAACCCCGCTGTATCAACGGTGGTTAAGGTTTGTTGATTAAGAACTAAGCGTGTTCCTTCCTCGGGTTGATAATGCAATATATAGCAATCGCCTTTTTCAACAGGACGATAGGCCAGATGTAACTGATCAACAGCCTGTTGCAAAGTCGGTGTTAGTGGTTGTTTTGCGAGAACGTGGTTCGCGCCATCAACAAAGTTTTCAACGGTTAAACGTCTTGCATAACAGAGTTCTAACTTTAGAGGCGTGTCATCGGAAAGCAAATTTTCTGATGACCGTTCAGGCGGCGCAAAAAGCCTTGCATCATAAAGCTTAAACAGCCCCCAGCGTGCTGTACCTTCGCCTAGTTTAATCCATTGGCTTTGTGCCCAGCTGGTAGTAGGGATGAACAAAACGAGTGCGATAAGGATCGATTTCATTGCAAATTTCCAGCAGCCGTTCGGTGGTCTAGTTTACTGAAAGCCAAGGTGACCTCTCCAACACGCAAGCCCCATTTTTTAACCTCAGCACGATTGAGCATCACCCCATCCGGTTGCAAGAACATCCAGTCGTCAAATTGAACATGGATAGAACTTTTGCCATAAGGCAAGTCTAGGGTATAGTGCCAATTAAAAACCGAACCGGCGGTTTGCCCGTAAGCCTTACCAATCACATCGCCTGCGGTGCCTTGATAGTTATTGGGCGCGGTACGCTCAATCACCCAAATGCGTTGTTCAGTTTCGCCATCGTCATAAACAAACTGCTCATCCAAGGTCAATACATTGCCCTCAATTGTACCTGTAATATCGACATAAAACCGACGCTTAACCTCACCGCTGCGCGTTTGAAACAGCCCCCATGCATAGGTCTTACCTTCAAAGTACTCAAATAAATCCAGCCTAGGCTGGGTGTCGGCGTAGTGTTCAATTTTCATATTGCTGCATCCTGTAAGGAATAAAAACCCGATAACAAGCATCAAAAACTTCAGGCCAAACAATTGTGGCGAAGTAAATAATTTGCGGTGGACCGCTTTCAAGCTATCGCTATGATTGGGCGTGCACTTAGCCACGTTTCTTCTCCAAGGTAAGTTGAATAACATCGGTACGTTGCGTTTCAAAGCCAACGCGACAATAATCCAAATAGTAATGCCAAATTCGCTGAAAGCGCGCATCGTAGCCGAGCTTTTCCAACGCATCGCGATGGGCATCAAAGTTTTCACGCCACTGCCAAAGGGTATGGGCATAATCTTGCCCAAAATTAAGTTGGTTAGTGACCGCAAAGCCATAGTGCTCAGCTAATGCATGCAGCTGGGTTTTAGACGGCAATAATCCGCCAGGAAAAATATAAGTTTGGATAAAGTCTACGCCGTTTTGATAACTCTGCGCATAGGCTTCATCAATCGTAATAATCTGTAAAACCGCTTTACCGTCAGACTTCAAGAGTTTTTGCAGCTGAGAAAAGTAACTGTGCCAATACTCCTTACCCACCGCTTCAAACATTTCAATGCTAACAATATGATCAAACTGGCCATCAATATGACGGTAGTCCGTTAAACTAAGATTGGTTTTGTCGCTTAAGCCGGCATGCTTCAAGCGGTTTTTGGCAAACTCAAGTTGTTCACGGGATAGGGTGACTCCGGAAACCTGCGCGCCCAATTGTGCCGCCTGCTCTGCAAAGCCGCCCCAGCCACAGCCAATTTCCAAAATATGCTCACCCGGTTGGATGTCCAGCTCGTGCAAAATACGTTGATACTTTGCGGATTGGCCAGAGGCAAGCTCAGTGGGGTTGTCGGCATACAAAGCGCTTGAATAACTCATGGTTTCATCAAGCCAAAGTTGATAAAAGTCATTCCCCAGATCATAGTGAGCTGAAATATTGTTTCGGCTGTTTTCAATCGAGTTATGGTTGGCCTGATGTTTGGCTAAAAAGCGACGATAAAACCAGTTTTTACCCTTAAGTGTATCGCCAAGCGCGCGCTCATTGGCCGCACCCAGGCGGAGCAAACTATGTAAACAAGGTGTCGCGATCAGTCCGTCGGCATAGGCTTTGGCAAACCCCAGCTCGCCCTGCATAAATAACATCCAGCTAAAACCTAGTGGGTTTAAAATCATTAACTCAGCATGAATGCCGGGCTGTTTGCCGTTAAAGCGGCGTTGGTGTTCGCCAAGCTGAACGGTTAGTGAGCCTGTTTGAATCTGATCAAACGGCAGCCAGTTAAGCAAATATTCCCCATAAAACGGCACACGCGTTTGTTTAATGGATTCAATATTATCCAGCGTTTTAGTTTGTGATTTGGTTAGCATAGCTTCATCTCCGAATGACTATAATTGACGGATTCAAGGTGTTTGGGAGTAGGGTGAAATTGGCCGCCTTTTAGCCAGATTTTTAGCGCCCACCAATGAATAAGACTGATAACTTTAAGCGCGCGCCATGGCGCAAAGCCTAAAAGTTTCAAAAGTGTTTTAGTATTAAGCGGTTGCTGGCGACCCGATTGGCTCGCGTAAAAAAAAGGCCGACCCTCACGGGTTTCTTTGATATAGGTAAATACCTGGTCTGCTGGGCATTTAAGCCGAAAATGATAACGAGCCTGCATATCAATAAACGGGGATACATGAAACATCTTATCCGCTTCGGCTTTAATCGTTCCGGTCCGGCCTTCGGGTTTGAGCACATAATGATGCCACTGACCGAAGGTATTGCTTACCTCAGCGATTAACGCAACCAGCTGATTGTCTGCATCATAGGCGTACCACACCGCCAGCGGATTAAAGCTATACCCCAAGATACGTGGATAACACAGCAGCTCAACGCGAGCAGGGCGCGCGACATCGTAGCCGGCTAAAAAGCCATCAACCCATGTGCGCCAAGAGGTGCCATCTCGCGGGCCATGATCTTTAAACCTTAGGCTGACCCAATTAAAACGGTTCAAACTTAAAAGCGGGCTATCTTTAGCTTCCTGTTCGATCTGGTCAATGTCCACCTTGATACTAACGGTTTGGTAAACAAACTTATAGGCAACCGGCTGCTCACGTTCATGCATCACTTGACCAAAGTACAGGCAAGAGGCCATCTTATCGTTCCCAAGGCAGCGCGATCTGCCATTTACGCGCAATATTCACTGCGCTGGTTAAGCCGTCTTCATGAAAACCATATCCGGTGTAGGCACCAGCAAACCAGCAATTTTTATGGCCTTGGATTTTTTGTAGATCAGCCTGAGCTTGAATCGCCGCACGATCAAAGACCGGGTGCATATAATCCATTTTTTGAATCACCTTAGTTTGGTCCGGTGGCTCAATCGGGTTTAGGGTAACAAACACATCGGTTGAAAGATTCAGCGGTTGCAATTGGTTCATCCAATAACTCACCGCTACGCCTCGTTCCGCTTCGACAGTTTTAGCGCTTAAATAATTCCACGAAGCCCAAGCGGATCTGCGTTTAGGCATTTGATTAATGTCGGTATGCAACCAGGCCTGGTTTAACTGATAACGAAAGTGTTTTAATAACTCAAAACCAAAAGGCTTTAACAATTGATAACTCTCATCACCATGACAAGCAAACACCACCTGATCAAACTGATGGCGTTCACCGTCAGCGCTAATCAATTGTGTCGATTCACTGCTGACGGAGGGGAGGTACACCTCAGTGATGCCGCTTTGATGGATTTTAAAACACTGCTTTTCAATAATACGGTTTATATAGGTTTGTGAACCGTTTACAATCGTTTGCCACTGGGGGCGTTCATTAACATTCAATAGCCCGTGGTTTTCAAAGAACTGCAAAAAGCTATTTGCAGGAAAATGCAACATAGCTTGCGTTGGACAAGACCAAATCGCCGCGGCCATGGGCAATAAATAATCTCGCTGCATCGCTTCGCCAAAGCCATTAATTTCAAGGTATTCACCCAGCGACAAATCTGGCGACAAGCCTTGTTTTAAATCGGCCTTGCCAAGTTTGTTAAAACGCAAAATATCAAAAATCATTCGCCAATGTTTGGGCGAAAATAAATTAGCTCTTTGCGCAAACATCGTATTGAGGTTATTGCCCGCATACTCAAGCTTGCCTTGGTCAATGGATACCGCGAAGCTCATATCTGTTGGGTGAGTCGGCACCTCAAGGTGCGCTAACATAGCTTTAAGATAAGGGTAATTGGGTTCGTTATAAACAATGAACCCGGTATCCACCGAAGAGGTTTCACCCTCCACCTCAATATCAATAGTATTCGTGTGGCCGCCTAGTTTTGGATTTTTCTCGAATAAGGTGACATCGTGTTGCTGGCTTAAAAACCAAGCACTCGCTAAACCGCTTATGCCGCTACCGATCACGGCGACCTTATATTTTTTGTTTGTATCCAACATTGGCCTATCCTTGCGATGATTTTTTGTTATATTATATTTATACACAAATTGTACGAATAAGCAAGAGGACAGCCATGAAAAACTTATACAAAACAGCTACGCCACTTAAAATATGGCTAGTGGGTGGGTCGCAAGGCATCGGGCTGGAATTAACAAAACACTGGTTAACTGAGGGTCATAGCGTTATAGTTAGTGCGCGTCAGGCTGAATCGTCCGCCGAACTTACGGTGTTATCCAAACGTTATGCAAATTTGAAATGTTTAAACCTTGATGTAACCGATCAACAGGACTGTCAGCTAAAAGTCAACCAGGCCTGGTCAATGTTCGACGGGATTGATCTCTGGTTTTATAATGTTGGTGCCTATCAACCCATGAAGGTGGCACAATGGCAGTGGCAAGACTTCGTTAAAATGAACCAAGCCAATTATCTAGGTGCGGTTGCTTTGATGCTGGCGTTACAACCCTTGTTTGCCCACCAAGGTCAAGGTCGCTGGGTATGGAATACCAGCTTGGCGAGTTATTTTGGGTTACCCTATGGCGGTGGCTACTCCGCGCCAAAAGCGGCGCTGGTTAATTTAGCCGAATCCTTGCAACCTGAATTAGCCGAGCACAAGATTCAGCTGCAAATTATTAATCATGGTTTTGTTAAAACCCGTTTAACCGCTAAAAACGATTTCAGTATGCCAGGCCTGGTTGAACCCGCGCAGGCCGCCGCGTTAATCAACAAAGGACTGCAAAGCAAACGCTTTGAAATCCGCTTCCCATTTGGTTTGCGGTTATTTCTGAGTGCACTTAAAATCATGCCCTACACCTGGGCGCTTGGCCTAACACGCCGAATGCTCAAGCCCTAAAACGTACAAGCCCTAATAAAAAGAGACGCTTATGAATACCACCGAACCCACCGAAAACGCGATTAACCAGGTTTTAACTCAATACAAAGACCTGTTCGAAAACCTTCAGCCAAGCGGCTTTCAGCTTGAGTTCGCCAAGGTGTACGAACGAAATATTTATTTTAAAGACCCGTTTAACGAAGTACGCGGAATCAGCGATGTCAGCCGCATTTTTCAACACATGTTCGAAAACCTACACGAACCTCAGTTTCGCATTCATGCCATGGCCGGGCAAGATCAAACCGGATTTCTGGAATGGCGGTTTTACTTTAAGCGCAAACCTAATGCGCCAACGCAACAAATTAACGGCATGAGCAAAATTCTGATTAACCAAGCCAGTAAAGTTATTGTCCATATCGACTACTGGGACTCAGGCGAATACGTGCTGCGAAAAGTGCCCCTGATCGGCGCGATCAATAACTGGATTGCCAAAAAACTCAAAGCGAACTAACCATGTGGTTTTCACGCGCCTGGACCCAGCCCCTTATTTACGGCTTACCCGCATGGCCCTTAGCCATGCTCGGCATTCCGCTCTATATCTATTTGCCGAACTACTACCACCAAATGGGGGTTGAACTGGCATTAATTGGCGCAATGCTGCTGTTAGCGCGTGTCACCGATGTGATTAGCGACCCACTGATTGGCGTGTGGCGCGACAAACTCACGATTAAAAGCCGAAAAAGCATGGTTGGCGTGGGGTGGCTCTTGTTGCTTGTCAGTCTCTGGCAACTGCTGTTACCCGCTCAAGCCAGCGCTGGTCACCTGCTTGTCTGGGCCTTGTTGGTTTATTTGGCATGGAGTTTAATTATGATTCCCTACCAAGCCATGACCGCAGAAGTCACCCGCCAAGTCCACCGCAAAACCCACTTCACTGCCAGCCGAGAAGCCCTCGCTATTTTAGGTGTTGTCAGCGTCTTGCTTTTACCAGTGATCTTGGATCTTGCGCCCGATAGCCGTGATTTTTTCAGCTTATTATTTCCACTCATCGCACTCAGCCTTAGCCTATTTTTAGGTCTAATGCTCTGGCGTTTACGCCTACCTGTTGTCGCCAAAAAACCAACCCTAAGCGCGTCATCCAAGCGAGGTTTACTTCGGCTTATTTGGCAAGACCCTGCCTCGCGTCAATTACTGCCGGCCTATTTTCTTAACAGTCTTGCCAACGCCTTACCCGCAACCCTGTTTATCCTGTTTGTTGACCACTACCTTGAGCTTTCCACCCAAACCGGCGTACTGTTACTCGCGTTTTTTATAGCAGGCATCCTTGCTTTGCCCGGCTGGACATGGCTAGCCAAACGCATTGGCAAATACCAGGCCTGGCGCGGTTCTATGTTACTCGCCTGCATCAGCTTCGTTTGGGTGTTTACCCTTGAATCAGGCGACTTTACCGGGTTTTTAATCATCAGCTTTATCTCAGGCCTTAGTTTGGGGGCGGATGTTGCCTTACCCTCGTCCATTCAAGCCGATATCGCCCAACGCCTAAGCCAGCAACAAGGCGCGCTAAATGGCTTGCTTTTTGGCATCTGGGGCATGCTCACCAAACTTGCGCTCGCGCTGGCCGTCGGCATCGCCTTTCCGATCTTAGGTTGGCTAGGCTGGGAGCAACAAACTCAGCAAAGCCTCGACGCGCTCGTGTGGCTCTATGCAGGCCTGCCTGTTTTCATCAAACTCCTTGTTTTATTCCTGCTCAAAAATACCAAATAAACAGTTTCAAAAACGATTTAACTCCGTTATATTGTCTAGCAAATAATAAAAGGTGCTAGGCGATGACCAAGTTAACTCGGCTCAATCAACTGACTCAACAGCTTGAACGCATGACCCACAGCTACAGCCTTGAACAGCTTGCTGAACGCTTCGAATGCAGCCCGCGTACCCTGCGCAGAGACATCGAACAGCTCGTGCTTGACTATAATGCGCCCTGGATTATTTCAGACAACCAGGTTTACTGGTCGGGTCCCAAGCACGAAAAAGTTCATTTAGCCGGGTACTGGTTCACCACCGCCGAGCTTCAAGCCATGTTAGTTTTTTACAATAGCCTTAAACAACTACAACACGGCCTGCTTGCGCAACAACTCGAACCCTACAAACACCATATTGAAACCCTGCTCGGCAAACAAGGCGGCGCATCAGAACTTAGTCAAAAAATAAAAATCATCGAAATCGCCACCAGCCAACTCAATCAACAAATCTTCAACACCCTGGCGCAAGCACTTTCCAATCAACAACGGCTTAAAATTAAGTTTTGGAGTCGTCATACAAACGAAGTCAACGAGCGCGAAATCTCACCGCAACAACTGATTCGCTACCGCGACCACTGGCTACTCGACGCCTATTGCCACCACCGCCAAGCGATTCGCAGCTTTTCACTAGAAGCCATCAACCAGGCCTGGTTATTAGATCAACCCGCGCACAACCTTGAACCCAAACAACTCAAACACCACTTTGAAACCAGCTACGGTATTTTTGCCGGCCAAGCCGATCAACAGGCCGTGCTCAAATTTTCGGCTTATCAAGCCCGCTGGACACAATTTGAAATTTGGCATCCAAAGCAAACAACAAGCTGGTTGGAGGATGGTAGTTATCAAATCACCTTGCCCTACAAAAATGACACCGAACTCATTCAAGATATTCTCAAATACGGGCCAGACATCGAAGTGCTAGCACCAAGCGGCCTACGCCAAAAAGTAGTGAAGCGCCTAGAAGAAACACTCAAGCAGTATTCCAGTGACAGGAATTGACAATGAGGAGTGGTAGACTGTTGCTAAAAGCTAGATTGGAAAATATAAAGATGCATAAAGATAAATGGTCGGCAGTATATTTTGCACACTCAGGTCTAAGGTCTGATAAATCTGATTGGCAAACGCTTCAGGATCACTTGGAGGTCGTTGCCGAACGTTCAAAGCATAATGCACGTTATTTTGGTGGACAAGAATTAGCTTATTTAGCAGGCTTACTTCATGACCTGGGGAAATACACTCCAGAGTTTCAAGCGCGTTTGGAGGGTTCGCCTAAGAGGGTGGATCATGCCACGGCGGGTGCAAAGATTGCGGCTGAAATTATGCCGAAACCTTGGTTTAAATTAATTGCTTATGCGATTGCCGGTCATCACGCTGGTTTGGCTAATGGTAACAACGAGAGTGATGGAAGAAGTACACTAGAGGATCGTTTAAAACAGGTTTTCGGAAAAGAGTTGTGCCAATTGGATAACAATGTATGGAAAGCTGAGTTGGTTTTTCCTGAGTTAAATCAGCTGTTACCTAAAATTCAGCCTAACACTGCTCCAGACAAACATGGCTTCCAATATGCATTTCTAATACGCATGATTTTCTCTTGTTTAGTCGATGCGGATTTTGTTGATACGGATAAGTTTTACAAACAGCTTGAGGATAAACCTTGGTTGCGCGGTGACTATCCAGATTTGATGCAGTTAAAACAAGCATTTGATGCTTATCTGGTACATAAGACAGCGAGTAGTAATGCAACAAAAGTAAACCAGTTGCGCCAAGAAATTCTAACAACTGCGCGTGAACGAGCATTGTTATCACCAGGCCTGTTTACCTTAACTGTGCCAACGGGGGGCGGAAAAACCTTTAGTTCTATGGCTTTTGCGTTAGACCACGCTATGCATCATGCTATGCGGCGCGTGATTTATGTTATTCCTTTTACCAGTATTATCGAGCAGAATGCCAAAGTGTTCCGTGAAGCGTTTGGCGAATTAGGTGACTCTGCCGTACTTGAGCATCACAGTAACTTTGATGATCGTCATATCAAAAATGAAGAGACACAAGATAAGTTAAAGGTAGCAATGGAAAACTGGGATATGCCGATTGTGGTGACCACAGCCGTGCAGTTTTTTGAATCGCTGTTCGCGGATCGCCCGTCACGTTGTCGCAAGTTGCACAATATTTCCGGTAGTGTGATTATTTTGGATGAAGCACAAACGCTTCCGCTTAAATTCTTAAAACTCGTTATGGCCTCGCTTGATGAACTTGCCCGAAATTATAGTTGCACAATAGTATTGTGTACTGCCACTCAGCCCGCATTATGCGAACCAGACTTTAAAAAAGGATTTGAGAATGTGCGTGAAATTGCACCTGATCCAGAAGGCTTGTTTGAAGCGTTAAGTTTGGTGAGCGTGAGTCATTTAGGTGAGTTAACGGATGATGATTTAATATCGCGCATTCATGCGAACGAGCAAATTCTGACCATTGTTAACAACCGCCGTCATGCACAATCTTTGTTCCAGACACTGAAAGATCAGAAGATTGAAGGTATTTTTCATTTAACAACCTTAATGTGTGCGGCGCATCGTACCGAAACCTTAACCACCATTCGTGACAGGCTTAAAAACAACCAAGCCTGCCGTGTGATTTCAACCTCTTTGATTGAAGCAGGTGTGGATATCGATTTTCCATGCGTTATGCGTGCAGAAGCTGGGTTAGATTCAATTGCCCAAGCCGCTGGGCGTTGTAATCGAGAGCGGTTAAAAACCAAAGAAGAAAGCCATGTTTGGATATTTAAATCGCCTCATTGGAATATTCCGCCTGAACTAGAAGGTTTGGCGGCTGGGATGCGCTCAGTTCTGCGTCGTGATTATGACAATCTTTTAGGTCAAGAGGCGGTTAAAACTTATTTTGCTGAGGTTTACTGGCGTAAAGGCGATGAGCTGGATCAAAAGCGGTTAATGAAAATACATCAAGATCATGCACCTAAACTTACCTTTCCCTTTCAGACGATTGCTAAAGAATTTCGGATGATCGAAAGTTTTATGCAGCCCATTTTTATTCCGTTTGATGACGAGGCCAGATCCTTATTACAAGCTTTAACCTTTTCGGATGATGTGAGTAGCGTCTTGCGTAAACTGCAACCCTATATTGTGCAAATTCCACAAAAAGGGTTTGAAGCTTTGGTTATGGCTGGAGCGGTGCAGACCATTGCGCCACATCGTTTTGAAGATCAGTTTTGGCAATTGATAAAGAGTGATATATACAATATTTACGACTCAGAATTTGGTATCAGCTGGGATAATCCAAGTTTTATTGAAGCGGAAAACTCAGTTATTTAGTCGCCGTTTGGCGTGGATCAGTGGAGGAGAAAAGAATGGCTTACGGAATTAAATTACATATTTGGGGCGATTACGCCTGCTTTACTAGGCCAGAAATGAAAGTGGAACGTGTGTCTTATGATGTTATTACACCATCGGCAGCGCGTGGGGTTTTGGAGGCAATTCATTGGAAACCAGCGATTCGTTGGGTGATTGATCGAATTCATGTTTTAAAGCCGGTGCGATTTGAGTCAATACGACGCAATGAGCTAAAAAACTGTAAGGTTTCAACGAGATCGGTAAGCTTTGCGATGAAAAATGCAAGTACCCTTGAATTACCGTTTTTTATAGAGGATAAGCGTACTCAAAGAGCAACAACACTGCTTCGTGATGTCGGTTATGTAATTGAGGCACATTTTGAATTGACTGATAAAGCCGGTGCTGAAGATTCGGTTGGCAAGCATTTGGATATTTTTAACCGTCGTGCACGAAAGGGGCAGTATTTTCATCAGCCTTGTTTAGGTAATCGAGAGTTTCCCGCCTATTTTTCATTGATAGATTGTGATGATGACCTCCCAATCTCAGAAGTCAGGCATGAATCTAAGGATTTAGGCTGGATGTTACACGATATTGATTTTGCCAATAATGCGGAACCCAAGTTTTTTAGAGCAGAATTGAAAGACGGCGTTATTGAGGTTCCACCATTTAATTCAATGGAGGTGGCTCAATGATATTAACTGCCTTGGCTCAGTATTATGACCGCCTTTCAGAGCGCAGTGACAAAGTCCCTGCTTATGGCTTTAGTGAAGAAAAAATCAGCTACATTCTTGTCCTTTCAGGGGAAGGTGATTTGGTTGATATTGTGCCTAACTTAACGGCAAACAAAAAAACTCAGCCTAAATTGATGCGTGTTCCTATGCCTGCAAAAAAATCAGTGAACATCTCGCCCAATTTTCTTTGGGGTAATACGCAATATGTGATTGGATTGACGGCCAAGACAATTAAACCTCCTCGAACAGTTAATGATTACTTTGAATCCTTCAAAAAATTACACCTTGATAAGTTACATGACTGTTCTGAATCCTCTTTAATTTCTTTTTGTAACTTTCTAAGAAAATGGGATCCTTGTCAAATTGCTGGGTTCAGCTTTCCCAAGGGATTTGAGGATAAAAATGTTGTTTTTCAAATTGATGGAGAAAAGAAATATCTTCATGATTTAGATGAATCTAAAGCCATTTGGAAAAATATCCTAACAGAGATGGATGAACAGTCCGAACATGGTATTTGTTTAGTAACAGGTGAGAAAAAGCCTATCTCTAGGTTACATCCTTCAATTAAAGGCGTTTCTGGTGGTCAGAGTTCGGGTGTATCAATAATCTCTTTCAAAAAAGGCTCATTTGAGTCTTATGGCAAGGAGCAAGGCGAAAATGCACCGGTTTCAGAGCATGCGGCCTTTGCCTACACAACCGCATTAAATTATTTGTTGCGGCGTGAAAATAATCAAAGTATTGGGTTGGGGGATACGAGTATTGTGTTTTGGGCACAGGCAGATAAATCCGCAGACGCACAACAAGCCGAATCCTTATTTATGAACTTCTTCAATCCGCCCTACGTTTCCGATGAATCGGAAACGGTGTTGTTGCAGTCGGAAATCGAAAAGCTGGCAAAAGGCCGTCCTTTATCTGAAATTGCCCCTGACCTTGACCCCAAAACCCAGTTTTTTATTTTGGGATTAGCGCCGAATGCGGTGCGGCTATCTATTCGTTTTTGGTTGCAAACCGATTTTGGTCATATTCAACAAAGACTAGCCGAGCATTTTCAAGATTTGGCGCTAGACCCATTGCCTTGGAAAACGCCACCGTCAATCTGGCGTCTGTTAATGCAACTTGCACCGCATCGAGAAGGTCAAAAGCCAAAAATGGAAGATGTACCGGCACATTTGGCTGGTGAGTTGATGCGCTCAATTTTGACAGGTCAGCGTTATCCCAGAGCCATTCTTGCACAGGTGCTAGTACGGTTTCGCGCTGATGGCGATATTAGCGGCTTACGCGTGGCATTGATAAAAGCTGTTTTACAAAGAGAGTTTAGAAAACAATTAACAAAAGAGGAGATACCTATGAGTTTGGATGAATCCAATACCAATGCTGCTTATTTGCTAGGCAGACTGTTTGCCGTTCTAGAAAATATTCAGCGCATTGCCCTGGGTGACAAGGTTAATGCGACGATTGCCGACAAATACTATGCATCGGCTTCAACCGTGCCTTATTCGGTTTACCCTCGACTGTTATCAGGAAGTAAACATCATTTGTCGAAGGTTCGTAAGGATAAACCAGGCCTGGCGTTTAACTTAGAAAAAGAGTTAGGGCAGATTATGTCCAGTTTGCCAACGGAATTTCCCCGACATTTTTCGATTGAAAACCAAGGTCGGTTTTCAATTGGGTATTACCATCAAAAAAACGCACGTTTCGCCACTACATCTAAAGATGAAAATGAATTAACCACTGAAGGAGAAGAATAATGACTATCCAAAACCGCTATGAGTTTGTTTACTTTTTTGATGTCATCAACGGCAACCCAAACGGTGATCCTGATGCCGGTAATATGCCGCGTCTTGATCCAGAGTCAAGTAAGGGTTTAGTAACCGACGTTAGCTTAAAGCGCAAAATTCGCAATTTCATTCAATTGAGCGAAGAAAATGCGCCGGGTTACGATATCTATGTGCTAGAAAAAAGTGTCTTAAACCGCCAAAATCAAAAGGCTTATGATGCATTGGAAATTAAATCTGAATCCAAAAAATTACCAAAAGAGCAGGAAAAGGCAAAGGCGGTAACGGATTGGATGTGTGCTAACTTTTTTGATGTAAGAGCGTTTGGTGCCGTTATGACCACTGAAGTCAATTCTGGTCAAGTACGTGGACCATTACAGTTGGCATTTGCAAAATCGATTGACCCGATTATTCCGTTGGAAATTTCGATTACCCGCATGGCGGTGACCAACGAAAAAGATTTGGAAAAAGAGCGCACCATGGGGCGTAAACATATTGTGCCTTATGGCTTGTATCGGGTGCACGGCTTTATTTCAGCAAAATTAGCTGAAAAAACTGGCTTCTCTGATGCGGACTTAGAAAAAGTGTGGAAATCTCTGGAGATGATGTTTGAGCATGATCATTCTGCCGCGCGCGGTGAAATGTCAGCACGCAAGCTCATTGTGTTTAAGCATGATAATGCGTTAGGTAGTGCGCCTGCCCATAAACTATTTGATCGAGTGACGGTTGAACGCATCAAAGGTGAAGAGGGAACCCCCGCCGCTGAATTCAATGATTACGCTATACGTTTTAATAAAGACGGTTTAGCTGATTTGGGCGTTGAGGCAATAGAAGTTTTCTAACCATGCTCGACACCCGCCTGATTCCTTTGTCGGCTTTGCAGCACTATGCCTTTTGTCCTCGCCAGTGTGCGCTTATTCATAATGAGCAGGTCTGGTCGGAGAATTGGCTCACAGCGCAAGGTCAGCAATTGCATCAGCGGGTCGATCATGGTTTACCCGAATCTCGCAAAGGGATTCGGCACCAACGCGGGGTGGAGGTCTCTGCCCCATCACTAGGTTTAATCGGAAAGCTGGATTTGGTAGAGGTAGAAATCGCCACTGGAGCCTGCTTTCCAGTTGAATACAAACGCGGTAAACCCAAGCAAGACGCAATAGATTTAATCCAACTTTGCGCCCAAGCCTTGTGTTTAGAGGAAATGCTTAATATCGAAGTTAATCATGGAGCCATTTGGTATTGGCAAACACGTCATCGTCATCAAGTTGAGCTCACTTTTGAACTTCGCCAACAAACGCATCAGATTATCGAAGCCACCCGCCAGCTTTTAAATTCGAACCAAACCCCTAAAGCCAAATACGAAAAGAAGTGCCAGGCCTGCTCGCTTTATGATTTATGTAATCCTAAGTTGACGTTTCAGGACGCAAGTCGTGCTTATGTAAAGGCGATTTATCAGGAGGGTGCCGATGAAGAAATTGCAAAATAGTCTCTACATCACCAAGCAAGGCGCATATCTGCATAAAGAGCGCGAAACCTTGGTGATTGAGGTGGAAAAAGAAAAAGTGATGCAAGTGCCGATTCATGCTATTCAAGCGATTTATTGCTTCGGTAATGTGATGGTGTCGCCTTTTTTGATGGGATTTTGTGGTGAAAACGGTGTGCACTTAGCTTTCTTTACTGAATACGGCCGATTTTTAGGCCGTTTACAAGGCAAGCAAAGCGGTAATATTTTATTGCGCCAAGCGCAGTATAAGATCGCCGAAATGCAACCAGAGCCGATTGCACGAAATATCATCGCCGCTAAAATTAGCAACTCGCGTGCGGTGCTTTACCGTCGTCTGCGTAATCATGGTGAGAACGAAGCGGTTAATCATGCGATTAACCAACTTAACTCTAGTTTGCGACGATTAGCCCGCGCAGACAACCTTGATCAGATTCGCGGCATTGAAGGCGAGGCCGCCGCAACTTATTTTGGCGTGTTTAATCAGTTGATCCAATCAAGTGTGCAAGCCGATTTTCAATTTAATGGCCGTAACCGTCGTCCTCCGCGCGATCCGATTAACGCACTCCTTTCTTTTTTGTACAGTGTTGTCGGCAACGATATTAGCGCCGCCTTGCAAGGTGTGGGGCTAGATCCTCAAATGGGGTTTTTGCATCAAACCAGACCTGGTCGTGACAGTTTGGCGCAAGATGTTTTGGAAGAGTTTCGCGCTTGGTGGGTGGATAGATTGGTTTTAAGTTTAATCAATCGCAAACAACTTAAAGCAAAGGATTTCATCACTAAAGCGAGTGGGGCAGTCACGCTAAAAGACGATGCCCGTAAAGTGGTTTTGGTCGCGTTGCAAAATCGTAAACAAGAAACCATAAAACATCCGTTTTTAAATGAAGACGTACCGATTGGCCTACTACCGCATGTTCAAGCCCTGCTGTTAGCACGGCATTTACGAGGTGATTTGGCCGAGTATCCCCCTTTTGTTCCGAGATAAAGGAAACCCACTATGATGGTGCTCATAACCTACGATATTTCATTTGATGATCCAGGTGGTCAACGTCGACTACGCCATATTGCTAAAGCCTGTTTGGATCATGGTGTGCGTGTGCAATACTCCGTGTTTGAATGCGAAGTTGATCCTGCGCAATGGGTTAATTTAAAAGCCAAGTTGCTTGATATCTATAATGAAGAAACGGATAGCTTACGCTTTTATATGCTCGGCGCAAAATGGCGAAGCAAGGTTGAGCATCATGGGGCTAAAAAAGCGTTGGATATTTTTCAAGATGTGTTGATTTTATAAGGTTGTCTTTTGTGATAACATTGTCTGAGCGTTAATTTATGGAAAACGAATGGAAGGTAACCCTATATCCTGGAGTAGAAGAGGCTATTTTGAGTATGCCTGACAAGCTGCAATCTAGAGTGCTTAAGCTGTTGGATCTTGTTGCGGAAAGGGGGTCTTTACTGGGTGAGCCTCAGTCAAAGGCCTTGGGTAAGGGAATGTTTGAATTGCGTGCAAAGTCACCGGAAGGGATCGCGCGAGGTTTGTATTGCTTCCAGAGAGGCAAGCATGTTTATGTGTTGCATGCTTTTGTTAAGAAAACACAAAAATTGCCCAAGCAAGAGCTGGAATTGGCTCTCAGACGAAAAAAGGAAATAGAACATGCAGATGATGACATTAGATGAGTTAAAAAAAGAAGCGTTTAAAAATTCCAATGTTAAAAAGGAGTACGATGCGCTTGAAGAGGAATTTAAGTTGATCAAAGCCCTAGTTGATATGCGACAAAAGGCTGGTTTAACACAAGAAGAAATCGCACAGAAAATGAGCACACAGAAAAGCAACATTAGCCGCTTAGAGTCTGGTGCAGGCAATCCCGGTTGGAAAACATTACAGAAATATGCTCATGCTTGTGGATTTAAAATTCAGTTAAAGTATTCACAGTAAATATGTTGGGCCCATGTCGGAGTGCATTGAAAGACAGTAAACGTCCTAAAACGGCAATCGCTAACCCTTGGTGCTCATTAAAAACTTGGAACTTTAGCGATGGCCGGAACCATCGCAATGATCAAACATTTTGAGTTATTGAATGTTTGATTTGTTAAAATTGTAAAGCTTATTTTTTAGGTTAGCGAATTCCCGCCTCTAAACCAACGATTTGACTGAACTAAAAACATAAGCAGTCGCGCCCCATGCGGGCGCGTGGATTGAAACGCCCAATCTGTAATCATCAATAGACTTGAAAAGCGTCGCGCCCCATGCGGGCGCGTGGATTGAAACCCCAAAGTGTCTATAGATAGTAGAAACTTGTTTTGTCGCGCCCCATGCGGGCGCGTGGATTGAAACTTCATAGGGTGACAATGGGAGACCGCTGTTTGACGTCGCGCCCCATGCGGGCGCGTGGATTGAAACATTAACAGCATCTTGCTCGGTGACAAGCTTCATTGTCGCGCCCCATGCGGGCGCGTGGATTGAAACGTTGATACAGACTATTATGGCTGTTCGTGATGATGTCGCGCCCCATGCGGGCGCGTGGATTGAAACGCCAATCTCTGTGGGGTTGGTTTGGGTAGCCAGTTGTCGCGCCCCATGCGGGCGCGTGGATTGAAACTTTGTTCTCTCAATCGTGTACTTGTTTAACTTTGCGTCGCGCCCCATGCGGGCGCGTGGATTGAAACGTCATTGAGGCGCTCAATTTGCGCAAAAAGGTGGGTCGCGCCCCATGCGGGCGCGTGGATTGAAACACTGCAAAACGTTCGCGCGTTCGGCACAAGCGAGTCGCGCCCCATGCGGGCGCGTGGATTGAAACGTGAACGGTGCGAGTTCTAGATACTCACGATATTGTCGCGCCCCATGCGGGCGCGTGGATTGAAACAAAGCACAGACCAAACGAATGGATTCGGGCAACGGTCGCGCCCCATGCGGGCGCGTGGATTGAAACTGTGCCTTAAATGCCCGATTATGTCTTTATGATTGTCGCGCCCCATGCGGGCGCGTGGATTGAAACATTGATGAAGACATTGTTTGAGCCGGCGGCGATAGGTCGCGCCCCATGCGGGCGCGTGGATTGAAACCGTTGATGGTGACATCGCTTGAGGCGGCAATGTTGTCGCGCCCCATGCGGGCGCGTGGATTGAAACACGACCTGTTCGCGGCCTGTTCGCCATCAAAGGCGTCGCGCCCCATGCGGGCGCGTGGATTGAAACCAGGCCTGAGCTGCGGTCGATGTAAGTGCTGGTGTCGCGCCCCATGCGGGCGCGTGGATTGAAACCAAAAAACCTACCGATACAAAGGCTGGTATTTTGTCGCGCCCCATGCGGGCGCGTGGATTGAAACAACCAAAACAAGCCGACAAGTGCAATCTGTTCCTAGTCGCGCCCCATGCGGGCGCGTGGATTGAAACGGTTTTGGGCTGGCGCTGGATAATCTCTAGTGCTTGTCGCGCCCCATGCGGGCGCGTGGATTGAAACCGTGCATGATCGCGTAGATGTTACATATAAACCCCGTCGCGCCCCATGCGGGCGCGTGGATTGAAACAGCAATATTTTGCTCAATCTCACTTTCTCGGCGCTTGTCGCGCCCCATGCGGGCGCGTGGATTGAAACGCCATACGGTTACGAACTCAAAACACGCCGGAGGTCGCGCCCCATGCGGGCGCGTGGATTGAAACAATGTTGCCGGTGCCAGCGTGCGTGATCTGTGGTGGTCGCGCCCCATGCGGGCGCGTGGATTGAAACCGTGCATGATCGCGTAGATGTTACATATAAACCCGTCGCGCCCCATGCGGGCGCGTGGATTGAAACAACCGAGTAATCAACGCGCATGTAACCGCCTGAATGTCGCGCCCCATGCGGGCGCGTGGATTGAAACCGATTGGCCACACCGGGCAAAGCGGAAGCTTATGGTCGCGCCCCATGCGGGCGCGTGGATTGAAACCACCTGGGACGCGAAGGCCACGAAGTTCAAGGGGGTCGCGCCCCATGCGGGCGCGTGGATTGAAACAATCACATCGGTACAAAAAAGTATTGTACCGAAGGTCGCGCCCCATGCGGGCGCGTGGATTGAAACATGATGTGCTTAGGGCACATCTACAGCCCGCGCCAGTCGCGCCCCATGCGGGCGCGTGGATTGAAACATGACCTGCACGGCCTCGGCCTAGTCGATTCAGGTCGCGCCCCATGCGGGCGCGTGGATTGAAACCGCGACATGGTACTTTGTGGGCCAATGGACCATAGTCGCGCCCCATGCGGGCGCGTGGATTGAAACTCTCTGCAAGCATTAACGCCACTTTAATGTCGTCGTCGCGCCCCATGCGGGCGCGTGGATTGAAACTACTATGTGCAACTCACCGCTGAAATTTACGACCCGTCGCGCCCCATGCGGGCGCGTGGATTGAAACTCCCAAAGTGAAGCTGGCATGTGCAAACTGCACAAGTCGCGCCCCATGCGGGCGCGTGGATTGAAACTAAACTCCTTGCCCCTGCTGGGGCGTTAAATAAAGTCGCGCCCCATGCGGGCGCGTGGATTGAAACGTCTCTCTCAAACGCTAACCCGTTATAGCCAAGCGTCGCGCCCCATGCGGGCGCGTGGATTGAAACTCCATATATTGACCATCAAGGGCGTCCTCGCCCTGTCGCGCCCCATGCGGGCGCGTGGATTGAAACAACAAGGAGCGTTGAATATGTTAAAGCACGATGAGGTCGCGCCCCATGCGGGCGCGTGGATTGAAACATGCAAGTAAACGTTTGCAAAAAGCTGACTGGTTGTCGCGCCCCATGCGGGCGCGTGGATTGAAACACTCACTTACCGCTTAAGTATTGCAAACCCTAGCGTCGCGCCCCATGCGGGCGCGTGGATTGAAACATCAAACGGTACATTTAAACTCGCGGCAATCCCTGGTCGCGCCCCATGCGGGCGCGTGGATTGAAACCATCACTGACAACTTGTTGGATGCGGTGGACGATGTCGCGCCCCATGCGGGCGCGTGGATTGAAACTGAAAAACTTGTGCCCTCAGTGCCGCTCACTACAGTCGCGCCCCATGCGGGCGCGTGGATTGAAACACTCCACTGGATAGGGTTTCGTAGGTGTATAGCAGTCGCGCCCCATGCGGGCGCGTGGATTGAAACCGATCCTGGCAAGTGACAAACAGTAAGTTGACCCGTCGCGCCCCATGCGGGCGCGTGGATTGAAACAGGCATAAAATCAATTGATCTGGCGTAAATTCATGTCGCGCCCCATGCGGGCGCGTGGATTGAAACTACTTCTTTGGCTAATCGCTCATTAGCAAACTCGCGTCGCGCCCCATGCGGGCGCGTGGATTGAAACCTTGTTAAATTAATCTCACTAACTAAAGGTGGAGGTCGCGCCCCATGCGGGCGCGTGGATTGAAACTAAGTTAGCTCCTTCTAAGTTTGCACTGAATAGGGTCGCGCCCCATGCGGGCGCGTGGATTGAAACAACTTAAAACCGTGGGTTATGCGGAGATTTCGCGTCGCGCCCCATGCGGGCGCGTGGATTGAAACATTGGCGTCTATTGGCTTTAGATCAGTGGACGCCGTCGCGCCCCATGCGGGCGCGTGGATTGAAACACCCCACCAGGTCAGTCCTGGCGGGCTTTAGGGTGTCGCGCCCCATGCGGGCGCGTGGATTGAAACAGTTAATAACTTAGACCAATGTTCATATTTTTTGGTCGCGCCCCATGCGGGCGCGTGGATTGAAACCAAGAATTGATTTATTGAAAGCCCTGTCCCATCGTCGCGCCCCATGCGGGCGCGTGGATTGAAACTATGATAGACGACCAACTGGTCTTTCATATCATCGTCGCGCCCCATGCGGGCGCGTGGATTGAAACCTCTTTGGTTACGCCGCCCATTAGGACAGCGGGTAGTCGCGCCCCATGCGGGCGCGTGGATTGAAACGTCAAGGATAGCCCCATGGTCTGGGGAATCGGTTGTCGCGCCCCATGCGGGCGCGTGGATTGAAACGGTACGTACATGACACAAGAAGAACTAAAACCTTTGTCGCGCCCCATGCGGGCGCGTGGATTGAAACGCCTGCGTTTGCTTTCCATTTTCTAATCGCGCAGGTCGCGCCCCATGCGGGCGCGTGGATTGAAACAGGCGCCGCGGGGGCAGCCGGCGCAAGCGGGGCAGTCGCGCCCCATGCGGGCGCGTGGATTGAAACATTTCGGCTTCGCCGCCCATTTGTTGTATTTGGAGGTCGCGCCCCATGCGGGCGCGTGGATTGAAACAAAGACGAAGACGCGGGTATGACGGTGAACGCCTAGTCGCGCCCCATGCGGGCGCGTGGATTGAAACACACCTAAACATTGAATTTACCATATCCGAAGGCGTCGCGCCCCATGCGGGCGCGTGGATTGAAACTTGAGTTCCCTATTGGCGACAATCGGTTTTGCGGCGTCGCGCCCCATGCGGGCGCGTGGATTGAAACAGCGTAGCGCATAACCGAGCCAATATAGGCAAAAGTCGCGCCCCATGCGGGCGCGTGGATTGAAACCTTTGCAACTGGATTACGAGCTAGGCGACACAGTGTCGCGCCCCATGCGGGCGCGTGGATTGAAACGAGTGTGGTGTGCAGGGTGAATTTGGCGTTCATGTCGCGCCCCATGCGGGCGCGTGGATTGAAACCTTCTTGCTTCATGGATACCCCTTAATTGCCTTCAGTCGCGCCCCATGCGGGCGCGTGGATTGAAACTACTGTGAATTGTTTCTGAAAAAGTCCAAGTTTGTCGCGCCCCATGCGGGCGCGTGGATTGAAACTAGTAATTTAAGCGCGCGCTTGTATGCGAATAAGGTCGCGCCCCATGCGGGCGCGTGGATTGAAACTCAATCAATTGTTGGCAACCTTAATTATAGATTTCGTCGCGCCCCATGCGGGCGCGTGGATTGAAACGCCACATTACCCACATGAATCGCAGGCAGCGTATCGTCGCGCCCCATGCGGGCGCGTGGATTGAAACTCTGTAATAAGTAATCAGCTTTTTTAACTCAAGTGTCGCGCCCCATGCGGGCGCGTGGATTGAAACCCCATATTTCTTAATAAACAATGGTATACCATTGGTCGCGCCCCATGCGGGCGCGTGGATTGAAACTAGAGCCGCCAAGACCCCAGCGCCCGCGGTTTTCTAGTCGCGCCCCATGCGGGCGCGTGGATTGAAACAACCATATAGGATCGGAAAAGTCCTGTATCGAAGGTCGCGCCCCATGCGGGCGCGTGGATTGAAACGACAGATTTGATATAATAGATTCCAAGTTAAGGCGTCGCGCCCCATGCGGGCGCGTGGATTGAAACATGCCCGCGCCCTGGATTTTGAAACCGTCATGCCGTCGCGCCCCATGCGGGCGCGTGGATTGAAACGCGCCGGTTTAGGTGGATTATCACCACGTCCAGCCGTCGCGCCCCATGCGGGCGCGTGGATTGAAACGCGCAAGATGCGAAAGCCTATATAGAAGCATTGCGGTCGCGCCCCATGCGGGCGCGTGGATTGAAACGCGGGCGTATGTTACAGCAAGTCGGTGAGCCAGCGTCGCGCCCCATGCGGGCGCGTGGATTGAAACCTGTTAGGTGCGGTGAATTGGTATTCCGCCACGGGGTCGCGCCCCATGCGGGCGCGTGGATTGAAACTTGGGTGATTAGCCCGAAACGGTGCAGCCCGTCGGTCGCGCCCCATGCGGGCGCGTGGATTGAAACGCTGTAATCATAAGCCGCGGTAACGGCTTTTACCGTCGCGCCCCATGCGGGCGCGTGGATTGAAACACCTCGAACACTGGGCGCACGAAGTTCAAGGCGTCGTCGCGCCCCATGCGGGCGCGTGGATTGAAACAGGTGGATTATCACGACGTCCAACCCCTGATTTTCGGTCGCGCCCCATGCGGGCGCGTGGATTGAAACAGCCCATACTAGTGGGTGGAAGAAGCGCACCTCAGTCGCGCCCCATGCGGGCGCGTGGATTGAAACTTTACATCCTCTGATTGCCCTTGCTTCGCTTTCAAGTCGCGCCCCATGCGGGCGCGTGGATTGAAACAGGATGAGAGCGGTTTAGGCTCAGTTGTCGGGGCGTCGCGCCCCATGCGGGCGCGTGGATTGAAACTGCGCATTTATAGCCCCTTGTCACTGCGCGCGACAGTCGCGCCCCATGCGGGCGCGTGGATTGAAACTAGAGTCTACAGCTCTAGAATGCACGCTGCAAATTGTCGCGCCCCATGCGGGCGCGTGGATTGAAACGCGTCTTGCGCGAAAGCCTCCAGGGGTTCCGCGCGTCGCGCCCCATGCGGGCGCGTGGATTGAAACAACGCATATCCTAGCCCCATAGGGGTGAAACAGTGTCGCGCCCCATGCGGGCGCGTGGATTGAAACACCCCGGGGATCTTTTTGGCACGCTTTGACGCTAGTCGCGCCCCATGCGGGCGCGTGGATTGAAACCGGCGATCTCAATCGCCGCCCTCAATATCTCGTAAGTCGCGCCCCATGCGGGCGCGTGGATTGAAACTTGACGGACTGCACCGTTTCGGGCTAATCAGCCAGTCGCGCCCCATGCGGGCGCGTGGATTGAAACCTGACTGATCAGGCCAAGCTTGTGAAGCTTGTCGGTCGCGCCCCATGCGGGCGCGTGGATTGAAACCTGTATCGATATAGTGAGGCTTCGGGCAAGATTGTGTCGCGCCCCATGCGGGCGCGTGGATTGAAACGGTCCGATTCGCTTTGAGCCGTCGCAACTAACTTGTCGCGCCCCATGCGGGCGCGTGGATTGAAACAGATTGAGCAACTCGATAAAGGTTTAGCAAAAACGTCGCGCCCCATGCGGGCGCCCTAGGGGCTAGGATAGGTGTAGCGTTGGTGTATTTGTTCGATTTCCGCTAGAACGACTTCATGACTTCGGTTGAACAGAATGTAAGGGTTTTGTACCGATACGATTTTTTCTAATACGAGTTCGCTTAGCGCGAGTAGTATTTCATTAAAAGGCGTTAAGTCTGTGGGTTGGGTGTTGGCTTGAGGTGGAGCAGGGTATAGTTCTGCGGTATCCCAAAAGTTGATACCGCGAGCGATCGCATAGTTCATTTGCTCGAAGGCTTACTCCGGGGTATTTTGTTCGCCCCAGGTCATGGTGCCTAAAGCTATTTCACTGACGTTAATGTCGGTGTGTTCTAATGGGTTGTAGCGCATAAGGTTTCCTTGGTTTTATTTGAAGTTATTTGGTTATTGCCGTCTACTCTGCCTTGGCTTTGTGGGCTTTGTGGGCTTTGTGGGCTTTGTGGGCTTTGTGGGCTTTGTAGGCTTTGTAGGCTTTGTAGGCTTAAGGCTAAGTTGGTTATTTTTTGCTAGTTCATGGGGGTGGTTTTGAGCGATTGGGTGTGTTATTTAGTGGTGTGTGCCGATGAAACGTTTTATTGTGGTATTACGAGTGATTTGGCTCGCCGTATCAACCAGCATAATGGTCGTTTAGCGGGGGGTGCGAAATATACTGCCGCTCGTCGGCCGGTCAGGCTTCAGGCTTTTTGGCTGCATCCGAATAGGTCAAGTGCGAGTCAGCAGGAGCATGCGATTAAAAAAATGTCACGGCTCAAAAAACAGCAACTTATCACGGCTCAAGCGTTCCTTATTTAGCGCTAGGCTAACCAGGCCTGGTGGTTGTAGAATGGGGTTTTTGGATTGATGGAGAACTCAGTTATGACGGAATTAGTTGAAAATGCGATGGAGAAACCCTTAAGCGAAGCTTTGGCGTTACAGGCCGATTCGCAGGATTTATTTGCGCGCTTAACTGCATTGCGCCAGGGTTTTGAGTCGGTGGCGCAACAGCGCGCAAAACAGGTTTTACAAGATGTTCTGGTTAAGGTGAAAAAGGGTTATAGCACGTTAGATGCGATTAACTATTTAATGGAACACGACCCTGAGCAAGCCGCCAAACTAGCCGATGATTTTACCGATCTTACGCCCGAAGGGTTGAGTGCGCAACGCGAGCGGTTGCAACAGCTTGAGCAAAACGCTCAAGCGCAGCTTGCGCGTTTAGTACCGAGTGAGGCGAGTGAAGCGGATGAAAGTTAAGTCTGTTTTTTGAATAGCAGCAGCAAAAACAACCCTAAGGCGCTGACGACAATCGCGGGGCCGGAGGGGAGGTCGGCATAATAAGAGAGTGTAAGGCCGATGAGCACGCTGATGGTGGCTAGGATAAAGCTATAGCCGAGCATTTGTTCGGGGGTGCGTGCTAGGCGCCTTGCGCTGGCAGCCGGTAGAATCAGCAGGGATGTGATTAACAGCACGCCGACAATTTTCATCGCCACCGCAATCACTAATGCGAGCAATAGCGTCATTTGCAGTTGCAGGCGTTTGACCTCAACGCCTTCAACCTGCGCCAGTTCGCTATTTAATGTTATGTTGAGAAGGTCATGCCAATGGCGGCTAAAAAACCCAATCAATAGCAAACCAATCACGAGCATCCATATCAAATCACTTGGGTGGATGCTGAGAATGTCACCAAACAAATAGCCCAAAATATCGAGTTGAATATTGCCTTGTAGACTTAATGCCACCAGGCCTGTCGCTAAAGCACCATGAGCCAGTATGCCTAGCAGGGTGTCCGAGGCGAGCTGGGCGTTGCGCTGCAGACTATGCAGACCAAATACGATTAAAAACGAGGTGATCACAATCGCCAGCGTTAAGTTAAGCTGGAGCATCAGCCCTAAGCCAATACCGAGCAGCGCGGAATGGGCGAGGGTTTCGCCAAAATAAGCTTGGCGTTGCCAAACCACAAACACCCCAAGTGGTGCGGCCAGCCAAGCGGCGAGCAGCCCACCCGCTAGTGCCAGCAGCATAAAATGATCAATCGCCATGCGCGTCTGCGTGTTGGCAGTGGGTGTGTTGGTGTTGATAGAGGGCGTGCTCGGGCAGCGTTAGGCCAAACTGGGCGATAAAACTTGGGTGGTCGCGTAGGCTTTGCACTGTGCCAGAGCAGCAAATATGTTGATTAAGGCAAATGACTTGATCGGTATGTTTCATCACTAGATGCAGGTCATGGCTTATCATTAAGACCGCGCACTGGCGTTTTTTTTGTTGGCTGTGAATAAGCTGGTAAATTTGGCTTTGGCTTTGGAGGTCGATGCCTTGTACCGGTTCGTCGAGCACCAAGATGTCGGGGTTGCGGATGAGGGCGCGTGCTAGCAAAACTTTTTGCATTTCACCGCCAGATAAACCTTGAATCGGTTGGTTAAGCAGGGCGCTAATGCCGAGTTCTTCTGCGATGATTTCTAAGCCTGTGCTATGATATTTTCCCGGTTTTTGCGCATTACGCTTTTGTACATTGCGCTTTTCTATATTATTCAACCCGAGCTGTAAAAACCGTTGAGCGGTCAGCGGGAGCGTGGGGTCGATATGAATTTTTTGCGGCATAAAACCAATCATCAGGTTATGGTGGTGGGCGACCCTGCCTTGGGTGGGTGTCAGAATTTTGAGTAGAATTTTAATCAGGGTTGATTTGCCAGCGCCATTCGGGCCAATCAATGTGGTAATCTGATTGCGGTGCAATTGCAGGTTAATGTCTTGCAGCACCGGTTTATTGGCAAATTGATGGCTGATGTTTTCAGCGTTTATAAGTAGGGTTTCATTCATGGCGATATTTTACAGGATTTAGATAATGCTTAAATCATTAGCGCGTTTTATTTTTGTTGGCTTGGCGTTTGCGTTGGGGAGTGCGTCTGCTCAAGCGCGAGATCTGCATATAGTCGTGTCGATTCCACCGCTTGCTGCGATGATTGCGCCTTTGTTGGGTGAGCAAGATCGCCTTAGCGTTTTGTTGGATGTGGGCGCGACGCCACATGGTTTTCAGCTTAAGCCGAGCCATTTGCGCCAGTTAAATGAAGCGGATTTAGTGGTGAGTGTTGGCACGGGGGTGGATGCTTGGTTGCAGCGCGCATTGCGCAATGTGAGCAGCCCGAGTTTTGTGGCGATGCAACAACCCGACCTGCTTGTGTTGCCCAAACGCGAGGGCGGTGTTTGGGATAAACATGATCATTCGCATGGACATCGTCACGCACATAGCCAAGATCCAGCGCGGATAGATGGGCATGTGTGGCTAAGTTTGGAGAATGCGCGGCTAATTATGGATGGGGTAGCGCAACAGCTGATTGAGCTTGATCCTAGTCGTGCCGGTGAGGTGGTTGTTCGTCAGCAGCAGGCCTGGGCGAGTTTGCAAGCGCGCAAAATCGTGTGGCAAGCCCAGCTTGCGCCCTATAAAGATAAGCCGTTTATTGTGATGCACGATGCGTATCAGTATTTCGAGCAGGATTTTGGTTTAAACGCGGCGGGCACCATTCATGTTAACCCTGAAGTGCCGCCTTCGGTGCGGCGGATGCAGCAATTGCGTCAAGTGATGGCGCAGCGTAATGTAGCCTGTGTATTTAAAGAGCCTCAGTTTCCAGAGGGACGCTTAGAGGCGGTGGTGCGTGGTACGCAGGTTAATGTTGGTTCGCTTGACCCGTTGGGCTTTGATGGTGTTGTTCGTCCGTATGAAGCCTTTTATGATCGCTTGGTGCAAGATTTTGTCGCGTGTTTTAAGTAGCGGAATTAAACGATGCACAAGGTATGTTTGATCGGTTGGCCGGGTTCGGGTAAATCTCGGTTTTATCAATTAATAGCCCCGCAGTTAGAGGCATTGAGCTTGACTGTGCGTGAAGCGAATGGTTTGGTGTGGGATATTCAGCGGGAGATGCAGGAGCAGGCCTGGTTGGTTTTGGATGCGCGCCAACGGATCGAATCGCCGGATGAATTGGCCGCTTTATTGAATGGCGCCGATGCGCTGGTGCTGATGTTTTGGCAGGAGGTGCCCCTGGGTCACCAGGCCTGGTGGTTAAAACAGCTTAAATCAATTGTGCCTAATAAGCCTTATGCCTTGGTGATGCCCTGGGGTTTAGTGGAGGCCGAATTGATTAAGCTATCCGCCGCGCCACCTAGCGCACAAAATCCTGATTGGCCGAGGTTGCAGCGGATGGAATTTGTGTTACCCAGGCTGGTGCTAGAACATTTCACATTTGTATTGGATGCGATGCAGCGTGATTCAACTATTGAGCTTTGGCGTGCTGTAGGGGTGGTGGAATGTTTGGAATTTGCCAGCCCTGTAGCCATTGAAGCTGGGCGTAACTGGGTTTATCAGTATAATGCCGGCGATGCCCAAGCGGGCTGGTTAGGCTTAGAGGGTGTGAGGTTAAATCGGGCGGTGCTGTGTGAATGGCTGTCGGCCTGTTATGCGCCGGGTAACTAGACATTGATTGAATAACCGACTAAAATACTATGAAATTATATAGACTGTATTACATAGCTGCATGTTGCGGTGTTTTTTATTGACATAACTAGGCAAAAGACTTGAGATGACACAATCCACTCAGTACCAAGAGATCAACGACTTATTAAGCAAAAACAAACACTATAAAGAAGGCTTTTTCACCAAAACGCTGGTGCAAACCTTCGATAAGGGTTTGAATGAAGATATCGTGCGTGCGATTTCGGCCAAGAAAAACGAACCGCAATGGATGTTGGACTTTCGTTTAAAAGCCTTTAAGCATTGGCTAACAATGGTAGAACCCCATTGGGCCAAAGCCGACTATACACCGATAGACTATCAAGATTATAGCTATTATTCCGCCCCAGAGTGCGGCAGCTGCGACCAGGTCTGCGACAAAGCACTGGATGGCAAAGACCATAGCCAGCCGATGATGGACCCGGAAGTCGCTAAAGCTTTTGCCAGCTTGGGTGTGCCGATTGATGATAGCCACTCAGCAAACATTGCGGTCGATGCGATTTTTGATTCGGTGTCGGTATCAACCACTAAGCGTGGTGATCTCGCCAAGCTGGGTATTATTTTCTGTTCGTTTTCAGAAGCGGTGCATGATTACCCTGAAATGGTTCAGCAATATATCGGGTCGGTCGTGCCTTACCATGATAATTTTTTTGCCGCGCTAAATTCGGCGGTCGCCTCTGATGGCACGTTTGTTTATATTCCACCTGGTGTGCGTTGCCCAATTGATTTATCAACCTATTTTCGTATTAATGAAGCCAAAACCGGCCAGTTTGAGCGCACGATTGTGATTGCCGACAAAGGCAGTTATGTCAGTTATCTCGAGGGCTGCTCGGCGCCAGTACGTGATTCCTATCAGTTACATGCCGCGGTGGTTGAAGTGATTGTGCATGAAGATGCGCAGGTTAAATACTCAACTGTTCAAAACTGGTATCCGGGTGATGATGATTGCCGAGGCGGTATTTTGAATTTTGTCACCAAACGAGGTATTTGCGAAGGTAAAAACTCCAAGTTATCTTGGACGCAAGCAGAAACCGGTTCAGCGATTACTTGGAAATACCCAAGCTGTATTTTGAAGGGCGATAATTCGATTGGTGAATTCTATTCGGTGGCGCTAACCAATCGTCGCCAGCAAGCAGATACCGGCACCAAAATGATTCATATCGGTAAAAACACCCGCAGTACTATTATTTCTAAAGGCTTATCGGCTGGGCGCAGCGACAATACCTATCGTGGATTGGTGAAAATTCTGCCTTCAGCCGAAGGGGCGAGAAACTTTACCCAGTGTGATTCGATGTTGATTGGCGATCAGTGCGGTGCGCATACTTTCCCTTACATTGAAATCGAAAATCCAAGCGCGATGGTTGAGCATGAAGCCACGACTTCACGCATTGGTGAAGACCAGCTTTTCTATTGCCAGCAACGCGGTATTAGCGAGCAGGATGCGATTTCGATGATCGTTAATGGCTTCTGCAAAGAGGTCTTTAAAGAGCTGCCGCTGGAATTTGCGCAAGAAGCGGAAGAGCTTTTGGCGATCAGCCTTGAAGGCTCGGTCGGTTAGCCGTCATTCAATCTTATTTTTAAACGCTAAGGCGAAGATAAACATTATGTTATTAGATATTCAAAATCTCCAAGCTCAAGTAGAAGACAAACAGATTCTTAAGGGTATTAACCTGCAGGTAAACCCGGGTGAAGTTCACGCGATTATGGGGCCAAATGGCTCAGGAAAAAGCACCTTTGCTAGCGTGCTGGCGGGTCTTGAAGACTATGAAGTCACCGAGGGTTCGGTGCGGTTCGACGGCGAAGACTTGCTTGAAATCGATGCGGAACAACGCGCACAAAAAGGTATTTTTCTCGCGTTTCAATATCCAGTAGAAATCCCTGGCGTATCGAACAAGTTGTTTATGCAAACAGCACTGAACGCCATTCGTGAGGCACGCGGGCAAGCGGCGTTAGATATGTTTGATTTTGATCAATTGGCGATGGAAAAAATGAAAGCCCTGCAGATGTCGCCGGTGATGCTCGAGCGTTCGGTGAATGTTGGCTTTTCCGGTGGCGAGAAAAAGCGCAATGATATTTTTCAAATGGCGATGCTTGAGCCAAAACTATGTATCCTAGATGAAACTGATTCTGGTTTGGATATTGATGCGTTGCGCATCGTGGCGGATGGCGTAAACAATCTGCGTTCACCTGAGCGTAGTTTTATTGTGGTCACCCACTACCAACGTTTGTTGGATTATATAAAACCTGATTTTGTCCATGTGCTTTATAACGGCCAGATTATTAAGTCTGGTGGCTTTGAATTGGCGCAAGAACTAGAGGAGAAGGGGTATGACCACCTTATCCAAGCCCATGAAGAAGCTTAGTGCGCTCGCGCAAAGCGCGGTAGATTTTTATCTTGCCCAAGCGCAAGCATTAAATGCGCGCCATGATGATCAGCCTGAGATGAAGGCATTTCGACTATCCGTAGCCGAACGCTTTGCGCAGCAAGCGTTTCCAAGTCGTCGTGACGAGGATTGGAAATACACGCCGATTAGCGGTTTTTTGCAAACCCATTATACGGTTGAAGGCTTGGCAAAGGTTGATGAAGCGGCGATCAAAAAATGGCTGCCACCGTTTGATGTGATGCATCTGGTGTTTGTTGATGGTTATTTTAGCGAACGTTACTCGGATGACCTAAGCGAACTGCCGCGTGGATTGAGTATCGAGCCAGTCAAGGATACATTGGATTTCTCACAGGGGTATTGTGCTTTGATGGCGCATGAGGAAAAGATTCAAGCTGAGCCATTTGGTTGCTTGAACTCGATGCTGTTTGATGATGGTGTATTAATCAGTCTTGATCCACATTGTCAGGTAGAGCGTCCGATTTTATGTAGTTTTTTACAAACGCAAGATGCTCATGCGAATACGATTCGTAATCGCGTAGTATTGGCGCATGGAGCTAAATTGACCCTTATTCAACAGCATGTTAGCGCACAGCCTGACCTGAATGCGTTTGATAATGTGGTGTCGGAGATCGAGTTGGCTGAGCATGCGAACCTGCAACAGATTGTGCTGCAAGATATCGCCACGCAGGGCGCGTATTTTGGTTTGCAGATGATCGATCAAGCTGAAAAGTCGGTGTTTAATTCAGTGTATGTCGGATTAGGCGCGGCCTTATCACGTCATCAAAATGTGTTAATGATGGCCCAGAAGCATATTGAATCTAATCAA
The DNA here is from genome assembly GCF_029581415.1 of Thiomicrospira sp. R3. Taxonomy (GTDB): domain Bacteria; phylum Pseudomonadota; class Gammaproteobacteria; order Thiomicrospirales; family Thiomicrospiraceae; genus Thiomicrospira. Next base: position 1,209,164 of record NZ_CP121121.1, read on the forward strand.
TCTAGCGCGTGCCTAGCGACTGGCAAACAGGTTATGGATACCCGCACCCATACTGAGCACCAGGCCTGGTGGGGTGCGAGTCGTCAATTGCATAAATTGGTGTTGGATGATCAGGCGGTGGGCGTGTTTAACGGCATGATTAAAGTGCATAAAGGCGCACAAAAAACCGACGCTCAAATGGACAATAAAAATCTATTACTGTCGAAGACGGCGCAAATAGACTGCAAGCCACAGTTGGAAATTTATGCCGATGATGTTAAATGCTCGCATGGTTCGGCCTCGGGTCAAATCAGCGAAGAGCAGATTTTTTATCTGCGCGCACGCGGCATCAATCAAGCCGATGCGCGTCGCTTAGTGACTCAAGCCTTTTTGCTCGAACCTCTGGAGGCGGTGAGTTCACCGAAAACCCAGGCCTGGTTGGCCAACAAGCTAACACAAAAGCTTAACGCAAAAGCTTAACGCATAAATTCAATACAAATGTTTTGCAATCGCTCCTAGGCCTCGTCTAGGAGCGCCCTTTAATGCAACTAGCAGGTGTTTTCATGTTCGATCATGCCGCGCTTCGAGCGCAATTCCCTATTTTAGAGCTCCAAGAAAACGCTCACCCGCTGACCTATTTGGATAATGCATCGACTAGCCAAAAACCTCAGTCGGTGATTGACGCAGTTGAGCGTTATTATCGCGAACAAAATGCCAATGTGCATCGTGGTGTCTATGGCTTAAGCGAGCGTGGAACCGAAGCCTTTGAGGCTGTGCGTAAAAAGGTGCAGGGTTTTTTAAACGCCCAGTCCTATAAGGAAATTATATTTGTACGTGGCGCCACCGAGGGCGTGAACCTGGTGGCGCAAAGCTGGGGGCGCAGCACACTTCAAGCCGGTGACCAAATTATCGTGTCGGAAATGGAGCATCACTCAAACCTAGTACCTTGGCAAATGCTGCATGAGCAAATCGGCGTTGAAGTGGTAAAGTGGCCAATTAATGAGCGTGGTGAACTGAGCCTAGATGAACTATCAAGCCTGCTAAGCGATCGCACCAAACTAGTGGCGGTCACACAGATGTCAAATGCGTTGGGCACAATCAACCCAGTTGCACAGATCATTAAAATGGCACATCAAGTCGGCGCGAAAGTACTAGTTGATGGTGCGCAGTCTACCTCGCATATGGCGGTGGATGTGCAAGCGCTAGATGTCGATTTTCTGGTGTTTTCCGGTCATAAACTTTATGCGCCAACCGGCACAGGCTGTTTGTATGCTAAACAAGATTTGTTAGAAGCCATGCCCCCCTATATGGGCGGTGGCGATATGATTTATAAAGTAAGTTTTGAGCAAACCGAATACAACGAGCTACCCTATAAGTTTGAAGCCGGCACACCAAATATTTCGGGTGTGATTGGGCTGGGTGCGGCGATTGATTTTGTCCAGCAGCTGGGTTTTGAGCGTATCGCGCAGATAGAAGACGACCTGTTGCATTATGCTACTGAGCGGTTGAGTCAGATTGAGGGGCTGCGCATTATCGGCACTGCGCAAAACAAAGGTGCGGTGGTGTCGTTTGTGATTGATGGCGCGCATCCGCATGACCTAGCGACTCTGTTAGATCAAGATGGCGTCGCCGTCAGAGCCAGCCACCACTGCGCGATGCCGGTGATGCTAAAGTTTGATGTGCCGGCCACTGTGCGTGCATCGTTTGGCGTTTACAATAACCGTGTAGATATCGATAGGTTGGTTGCGTCTGTTCATGAAGCATTGGATATGTTACGCTAAACAATTGGTTTAATTGAGGGTTGCCTTATGCCTGCACAGCCATTTGAATGGATACGTCTTGAGCTCCTGCCGATTGCCGGTCATGAACACCACACGCCGCGGGTAGTGTGGTGGAACCCTGACCAGCGCATCATTGAAGGCGAGGGATCGCAGCAAGTCTATGAGTTGGCTGAGGCGGCTAAACAAAAAGGCAGCTTGCAAACAGGAAGTGGCGGCCATATTGAAATCATGGATCCTTTACATCAACCCACAGAACTGGCAGCGGTATTAGCCCAGTTCTATTGGGTCATTCCTCAGCCGGTTTCGGCTAGCGGTGAAAATCCAACCGATCAGCCGGAAAAACCTATTCTAAATTAAGCTAGGCTCGAATAATTTACACCCATCACCTTAAGCTATTTTTTGATTATTGCACTTGAGGTAAACTGCGTTTTTTTCATCTTGGGTTTATGGTTATGAACATACTTCTCGTTGAAGACCAGTTGATTATTAGTGATTCACTGGTGATAATCCTTGAATCTAAACATTACCGCGTGACGGCTTATGATTCTGCTGAAGCGTTTTTAGCTTCAGAAAGTCCAATCAACCCTTTTCAGTTGGCTATTTTAGATATTAGTTTACCGGGTATAGACGGTATAACCCTATCTAAGCGTTTGCGAGCGATGAATCCAAACTTAGGTATTATTATGCTGACGATGCATAAAGACCTTGATCGAAAGCTGCAAAGTTATGAAGCGGGCGCGGATCTTTTTTTAACCAAACCCGTTGCTGCGGCTGAACTCTTAGCGGCCATTCAATCTCTAGCTAAGCGTTTGCAGACTGAGCAGCCAGCTGATAATCTAAGTTTTGATCCGATAAAGCAAAAAGTCCAGTTGAACTCTGGGGTAAGTGAAGCGTTAAGTTATAAAGAAGCACGGATTTTACGCGCGCTAGTTGAAACGGAGCATCAGCAATTGGAGTATTGGGAGTTGTTGGAGCTTAATAACCTTGATTTTGATGGCAAGGGTCGAAAACAGTTAGAGGTGATTATGTCTCGTTTACGACAAAAGCTGACACGCATTAGCGCAAAACCCGATTGTTTGTTAGCTGTTCGCAAAATAGGATACAAGCTTACCTTAGGTATCAAAATTCGTTATTATTAACTAACCCTAGCTCTAAAATCCGTATGAAATGTTTAATAAATTGTTTTTTATAACTAGGTCTATTTACTTGTATGTGAAAGCTTTTGTAAGCTTTCAAGTCGTTGCGCTGCTAGAATAGTACTAATTTGAACGAAATACCTTTTTTAAATAGGCGCATTTCTCAACGCTTAGCTAACTAAAGGAGCGGCCATGACACAACGTATTCATATTCCCAACCATTATGTGTTGTACAGCACCACTGATTTACGTGGCACCATTCTCACAGCATCAGATGACTTTGTAAAAATCAGTGGCTATAACAAACAAGAAATGATTGGTCAGCCGCATAATATGATCCGCCACCCCAGTGTGCCCAAGCAAGTGTTTGAAGATATGTGGGCGACGCTAAAGTCAGGCAAAACCTGGTCGGCGACGGTTGTTCCAAAAGATTATGTTCCCGATTATTGCACTGTTTGTGCTTGGGGGTGTTATTACAGCGGAACGCTTGACGCACATGAAAAACGAAAGCTTACAGGCAGCGGGTCAAAATTCAGCCTCGGATATGATTACGATGGCGATGAATTCGCGTGAATTTTACATGACCGAAATTGTACCCAAGGTTCATGCTGCGGGCATGGTGTTAAGCCATGAGTACGCTTCTCATCCAACACATTTGCCATTAGCGGCCAACCTAATGATGGCGCTTGGTGAAATGTCGAAAGGCAAGGTAAAACTCTTTAGTGCCCATCCTTTCAAATTCCGTGGCCCAGCAAATCTAGATAGTTTTGAGGTCGCTGCATTAGATGCCCTGACTGAAAATCCAGATGTTCCTTACATTCAACTTGAGCAGCAGGATGGTAAGTCCTATTTTCGTATGGCCGTGCCCGACTTTATGACCGCTCAGGCCTGCTTAAATTGCCATAACCATGACCCAAATAGCCCAAGGCAAGACTGGAAACTCGGTGATGTTCGCGGTGCGATTTCAGCACGCATTCCAATGCAGGATCTTGAAGTGGCTATCGCCAAACCCTTGGCGCAGCTTCAAATAACACTAGCGGTTATTGCGTTACTCATACTAGGCGTTACCTATTGGTTAATTAGTTTACTGCGAATCCGTTTAGGTAAACTTAGAGAAGCGGTGGATTATGTCGAGCAAACCGGAGATTTGACCAAACGCATGACAGATAAGTCGAATGATGCCATTGGGGTTACCATTAATAAATTCAACTCATTGCAAAACTATGTGCTTAATTCCATCGCCCAAGTCGGGGCAGGCGCAAGAGCGATTAGCGAGGGTGATTTTAGCCAAACCTCAACGGGTGCAAAAGGCAGTTTTGTTTCGCTAGAAAGCTCAATTAATGCAGCGGCATTTAGTCTAGATAGCACCATGCGTGAGTTAGCGAAGGTGATGAATGGCCTAGAGCAGGGTCAGTTTGATATTAAAATGGATCCAAAAGTACCGCAAGCTTTCCGTGATCAAGTAGAGCGTGCCTTGGCGAATATTGATCATGTCATGACCGATATTATTTCTGTAATGAAAAAAATGGAAGAGGGCGATTTCCGTTGTCGCGTTGAAGCACAGGCTCAGGGTGAGCTTGCAGAATTAAAACAAGCGATCAATACCTCGATGGATGCCATGTCAGATGCCATTAGCAAGATTGGCGAAGTCGTCGCTGCGCAAGCCGCAGGTGATTTAACGGCACAGCTTCCATCGGGTCGCTTCCGAGGTGAGTTAAATAATCTAAAAAATGCGATCAACTATTCAATGGAGAAACTCAAAGAGGTCGTCGCGGTGGTGTCGGATGCAGCGAGGTGATGGAAAAAACCATTAGTGCGATGCAAGGAATCAAAGCATCAAGCCATAAAATTGCAGAGATTGTCAGTTTGATTGATGCTATTGCGTTCCAGACGAATCTGCTAGCGTTAAACGCAGCGGTTGAAGCAGCGCGTGCCGGGGATCATGGTCGTGGTTTTGCGGTGGTGCAGATTGCGAATGCAACCAAAGAGCAGGCACAAGGCATGCACCAAGTCCATGATGCCATTACTAAAATTGATGGCGTAACGCAACAGAATGCCGCGTTGGTTGAAGAAACGGCTGCAGCGGCAGAAAGCTTGAGCGATCAGTCTGCGATACTGCGTAAAGAAATGAGCTTTTTTCAACTAGCGACCAAGCAATCCAGCCAAACCAGATGGCTCGCCCGGCTTCAACCAGGCCTGCTGCAGTTAAAAACTTACCCACAAGTTATAAGCCAGAACAGAAAGCGGTTAAAAAGCCAAATTCTACAGCGGATGAATGGGCGGAGTTTTAGTTTTGATTTATCCTAACTTCTTGCAGCGCTCTTTGCGCCTGCGTATTTTGGTGATGTCGACACTTTTTTCACTGGTGTTTGGCGCGGTATTATTGGTCTTAATGGCCAAGTATTATACCGAGCAACACCAGCGCCAAGTGATCGCTGAAACCCAAGCCAGTAATGCGGTATTGAGTCAGATGATTGATACCACCCTGTCGCATCGTAAAGATGCGCTGATTCAATTTTCTAGTCTGTTGCATAATGGTCAAGCCCTGCATTCTGTTGAGCAGCTGCAAGCAATGCTTGATCAGCGGATTGTATTGCATCATATGTTTAATGGCGGTTTGTTGGTGCTGGATGCCCAGGCAAGGGGGTTGGTTGATTCGCCCACTTTCCCTGGACGCGTAGGCACCAGTTATCAGGATCGGCCCCATGTTATGTGGGTGGCGGAAACACGTGAGCCGCTTATTTCGTCGCCGTTTTTAGGCCGACGCCTTCAGACGCCGATTTTTATCGTTAATACTCCGATTCTTTCTGAAGACCATCAACTACTTGGTTTTATGATCGGCATTATGCGGCTAGAGCAGGATCAGTTAATTGAGAAGATGTTTGAAAAATTTAAACGTGAAAACGAGCGTGCTTATTTGATTGATCTAGACCAGGGTCTGTTTGTAAGCTCAAGTGATCCGCAGTTTATTTTTCAGCCGATAGACCAATGGCTTGATGCGTCGCTGATTAATGCACTGGAAAACAAACAAACCAGTGGCAAGGCATTGAATATGAATGGTAAGCCTGTCTTTTTTAGTGCTCAGCCTTTGGCGCAAACCAACTGGGCTCAAGTGTCGATTATCGAACAGTCTGAAATGTTGGCGGCTACACACCAGATGCTACGCGATATGTTGATCATTGGCTTGGTGTTGTTTTTGGTTGGTTTGCCCTTGTTTTATGTTTTGATGAGGCGTCAATTAAAGCCATTATGCAAGGCGGCAGAACACTTAAACCTATCGCCCCATCAACCTGTTCCCTTTAACGAAACCTGCAATCAACTCGACGAGGTAGGTCAGTTGATTCATGCGTTGAATGGGTTGATCAAGGATCAAGGCTATCAGCGTGAAAAACTGGAAAAAGCGCGCCAGGCTGCGGAGCAGGCGGATGCGACTAAGTCACGATTTTTAGCGGTAATGAGTCACGAAATCCGAACGCCGCTAGCCGGTATTATGGGGTTGGCGGAAATAGGTATAAGCCCAAATAATTCGGCTGAAAAAATGCGCGATTGTCTAAAAAAGATTCACTTTTCGGGTGAATCACTTCGTGATCTGCTAAACGATATTTTAGACCTATCAAAACTTGATGCTGGACAATTAAACATTCAAGCCCAGCCGTTTTATCTCAAAGGCTTAATTGTCCAACTTGAAAACCAATTCGCAGCACTCGCCCAGCAAAAAGGTCTAACGTTTAAAATTGACGCTTGTGAAAGCCTTAAACCGGCTTACTGTGGTGACCGACAAAGAATCGTTCAGGTGTTAACTAATCTGTTAAGCAATGCATTAAAGTTTACGGACCAGGGCAAAATTGTTTTGACCTTGCAGGCTTGTGGTGATTCAGCTCTGCCGTCAGAAACCAACCAGGCCTGGTTAAGTTTTAGGTTTGAGGATTCTGGAATCGGCATTTCGCCAGAACAGCAAAAAAGGTTGTTTCAACCTTTTCAGCAGGGAGATGATTCGGTCAGTCAATTCTATGGCGGAACGGGGTTGGGTTTGTCGATTAGCCAAGAGCTTGTGAAGTTAATGGGTGGCGATGCGATTGCGCTGACCAGCGAATTGGGCAAAGGCAGTTGTTTCTGTTTTGATTTACCACTGGGCGAGTGTACGGCGGCGCAGACCGCGGAGGCGAAAAACGATTGGTATGATACAAAGACGCCAAGACTTCCCGTGTTATCGTGTGTAACGGCGAGTATTTTGATTGTAGAAGATGTTGAGATTAACCGTCAGGTTTTGATGGAGTGGTTGACGGGCATGGGTTTTGACTGCTATTTAGCTGAAAATGGCGAAGAAGCGGTGAAGATGGTTAAAGACACGACCGTTGATTTGGTGCTAATGGATAAACAAATGCCGGTGATGAACGGACTCGAAGCGAGCCGCATAATTCGTTCTTTTAAACCTGATCTGCCGATTATAGGTATCAGTGCTGATGTCTCTGTCGAGGCGCGAACCCTAGCGCTTAGAGCCGGGATGAATGAGTTGGTCAGTAAACCGCTAGATAACCAAAACTTATTGGCTATAATAAAGGGTTTGCTGCGATTAGATGAGTCAAGTTTACCCCCTAGCTTGCCTTCAAGCGATGCGGTTATCCAGCTGCCAGCTAACCCGTCCTGGATTAACCCTGAGCAGGGTTTAGCCTGTGCTAACCATCAAGTGGGGCTTTACAACCAAATGTTGCAAGGTTTTAAAGCACAATGGCCTAACGAAAACTCGGCGCTTTTAGCGCAGCTTGAGTTGTTAGGCAGTATGAAGCAAGATACGCGTGTTCCCAGCCAAGACTATCGCCAGGCCTGGTTAGACTTTTTTAAGCAGCTTCACCGCTTAAAAGGACTGTGTTCAACACTCGGTGCAACCGGTCTGGTCTTGTTGTTGGAAAATCTTGAAGAGATTATTGCGCATTATGACTTGCCAGATAAGCTGTTTATTGAGAAATGGCAGGATGCCGTAGCGCAGACCCTTGCGCTTTTAGAGCCGCCTTCTGAGGACTAGTTTCCCACTGGTTTTGAGCTGGTTTGTTAAACAGTGCTATTAAGTCCTATAAAATAAATTTGGTCTAAAAAGACTATTAAAAAGGTATCATAAAACAAAGCGTATAGTTTTTATTGCGCGTTATTTGTTTTGTATCCACGAGGTTAGGCATGTTTTTTCCTAAATTATCACAAATTTCTACCCATCGAGTTATTACCCTAGCGGATCATCACAGCATTCAGGATGCGGTTAACCTTATGGATCAGAAATCATTGCGAGATGTGGTGATTACGGGTGAGCGTGGGTTGCGAATGATTACTGCGCGTGAATTGATCGCCTTGCGTTTACAAGAAATTGATTTTTCAACCACCTTGGCAGACGTCACCCTGCAAGCGATTAACAGCATTTCGCAAGATGCGAGTGTGATTGATGGCTTAGCGGCACTTAAAGTGGGTCGTTTCGACTATTTGTGTTTGTTGGATTCCGCGCGAAACCTAACCGGCATTGTTAGTTATTCAGATATGGCCGCGAACCTTGATCCGCATTATTTATCAGAATTTAAGCGCATTGATGATTTAATTCATTTAAGTGGTTTTGTTAGTGTTGAGCAGCATGAACCGCTTAAGTCGGTGCTGATTTTGTTAAGAGAACAACAACAAACCGCCGCGCTGGTAAAAGCAACGGATGATCAGCATATCGGTATAGTTACCCAAAAAGATATCACCCATGCGATTGCGCAGAATCGTTCGGTTGAAAGTCCGGTTAGTGAAATTATGGTGTCGCCGCTTGTCACCATAGACGGGCAAATGAGTTTGCAGCAAGCGCTAAGTTTTAGCCGGGAAAAGAAATTGAAACGCCTTGTGGTGACAAACAACAGCAAGGTCGTCGGACTGCTGCATCAAAAAGATCTGGTCGCACTGGTGTATGAAAAGTGGCGCAACCTGCTAGACGAACAGCAGCGGCACCTTCAAGCCGAGCGCGAATTATTTAAAAATGGCCCGGTAATGCTGTTTAGCTGGCAAGCTTCGGGCAATTGGCCGGTTAAGTTTGTGTCAGATAATGTCAAGGATATTTTAGGCTACACGGCTGAGGAAATGATGCAGCCGAGCTTTGAGTTTGGGCAGATTCTTCATCCCGATGACTTGGAGCCAACAAAACAAGAGTTAGTCCAGGCGCTGGCTAATAAAACTGAGTTTTTAAAGCAAACCTATCGCTTGATTGATAAGGGCGGAAGGGTTCGCTGGGTGTATGACTATACGCGTCCTTCTTACGATGCAAACGGCGAAGTTTTAACGGTGTATGGTTATATCATTGATCAAACCGAACAAATTCAAGCCAAACTACAGGCTGAGCAGGCACAACAGCAGCTCGAACTAGCACTCGAAGCCTCAGAAACCGGCTTGTGGGTGTGGGATGTTCAAACCAATCACATCAATTGGTCAGATCAAGCTTTTGCGCAGTTAGGTTACCCCCCGCAAGCGTTTGAGGTTACGTTGCAACGTTTTCAGTCCGGGCTGCATCCTGATGATGCACAATCCGTGTTAAGCCAAATCGAAAAGCAAATGGCTGAACAAAAAGTCTTTAACGTCGAGTTTCGCTTTCAAAATGCACAAGGCGGCTGGACTTGGCTCCAGGGGCGTGGCCGTGTAACAAAAAGCAATGCACAAGGCACGCCGATTGAAATGATGGGCGTCCACATTGATATTTCTGCCACAAAGAAAATACAGCTTGAACTCCAAGAGCAAACCGAGTTGTATTTGAATTTGGTTGAGAGTCATCCGTTTTTTATTAATCGGTTTTTGCCCGATACCACGACTCTTTATGCGAACAAAACGATGGCGCAATTTTTTGGCGCAAGCCAAGAGCAAATGCATGGTTCTCGATGGATTGATGCACTGCCGATTGCCGATCAGCCGCCAGCACTCGAGGCGTTATCGCGTTGTAGCTTTGAGCACCCGATCAGTGTTAATGTGAACCAGGTCTGTGATGCACAAGGTGAGTTACGCAGTGTGAAGTGGACAACTCATGCTTTTTACGATGAGAGCCGACAGTTGCGTTATTTTCAGTCAGTGGGTCAGGATATTACTGAGCAACTGGCGCTGGAAGATAAGCTTAAGCACGCTAAACAGCAAGCCGAGGCAGCCAACCAAGCTAAGTCTGAGTTCTTGGCGAATATGAGCCATGAAATACGCACGCCGATGAATGGTATTATCGGCCTGAGCGAGCTGGCGATGAAGCAGGATGATGTTGAAATCCTGCATGAGCAGTTGGATAAAATTTATCATTCAGGACGGTTATTACTTGGCATTATTAATGATATTTTAGACTTCTCTAAAATCGAAGCTGGAAAACTTGAAATTGATCCGCAACCGTTTTTTATCGACAAGTTGTTCGATGGGTTAGCGAGTTTATTTGCGATACAGCTTCAATCGAAACCTGTAAAACTCCATTTTGACATGCCGGCTATGCCAGCGCGTGCATTGATAGCCGACAGTTTGCGTTTGCGCCAAGTATTGATAAACTTACTGGGTAATGCGATTAAATTTACCGACCAGGGCGAGGTAAGGGTATCGGTCAGCGAGTGTCAACACCCTAAGCCTTCGCTTACCACAGATCAGGGCTTTTTACCTAATGAGACGTGCTTGTGTTTTGAAGTCAAAGATACCGGCATAGGGATGAGCAGTAGTCAGAAACAAAAGTTATTTCAAGCTTTTGAGCAAGCGGATACCAGCATTACCCGTAAACACGGCGGCACCGGACTCGGCTTGGTGATCAGTCAGCGCTTAATTGATTTAATGGGGGGCGGTGCCATTGACGTTGAATCAGAGGTTGGTCAGGGAAGTTGTTTTAGGTTCTATTTGCCTTTTCAAGTCGCAACTGAAGAGCAAACGCTTGCGCTAAAATTGCAAACGTTTGATCATCAGGACCTTGTTCGCTTAAAGGGCCATGTTTTGTTAGTTGAAGATAATACGATTAACCAAGAAGTGGCGAGGAATCAATTAATCAACCTAGGCTTGCGGGTGACCTTAGCTGAAAACGGCCAACAGGCGCTAGATTCCTGTCGTGACCAGTATTTTGATCTGGTGTTAATGGATATTCAAATGCCTTTAATGGACGGTTATCAAGCAACATGCGCAATTCGGGAATTTGATCAGGATACGCCAATTATTGCGCTAACGGCTGCAGCGATGATTGAAGACAAGAAAAAAGCTTTAACACTAGGTATGAATGATCATCTAAGCAAGCCGATTGACCGGGTTGAATTAACCAATTTATTGGGGCGTTATTTGAAAGTGGAAGTCATGCCTCAGCCGCAAGCAATAACGCCTATGCAGCCTGAGTTATCCGCATTTAAATCAAAATCGAGTGATTTAATTGATTATCAAAAAGGCTTGAGTCAGCTAAATGGCAATCAACTGTTATATGATAAATTACTCGTTAAATTCGGTGAGCAACTTGAGCAAGACTATGTGTCATTGCCGGCTAAGTTGTCTGCGTTGGTCGCAGGGACGGCGATGGCTGCCGAGGATTGGGCGCAATTGCAGCAGCTAAATCATGCTTTAAAAGGCCTGGCGGGAAATTTGGCAGTGGACGCGTTATTTAAACTCAGCCAACAGCTTGATCTGCTGCTTAAACAACAACAGCGCCCCTCTGATGAGTTAATATTACAGTTTAATGAGGTCTATCTGGCGACTCAGCGACAATTGTTGGCGGGTCAAGTAACACAAACCCAGGCAGAGGTGATGGCTGGTTCATCAGCGACTAGGCCAGCCAGTTTGCCTAACCTTGCGCCCGCGACTTCACTCGTGGCTAGGCTTAATGCCTTGTTGCTTAGGGTTGAAAACAGTGAATACATTGATGATGACGAGCTTCATCAGCTTGGCGTTCAGGATGCGCTAAAATATAACCAGGCCTGGTTGTCGGCATTGCATAGCCTAGATAATTTTGAGTTCGAACCGGCAGCCGAGCAGTTATCACATCTGGTCGATGAATTATCTCAAGCGCCTAAAGATTAAAAACGCTGGCTAGGTTAAATCAACCTGAAAGTAGCCAGCGTATTAACTAAAAATTTTAAAGAGTTAAATAAAAATGATGCGGTTGAAAAATTTAATAGCCGCTGGGGTAGGGCTCGTTTTACTGTTTGCGCTGATAAGTTTTCAGTGGCAACTTAAACAACTCGAACAAACGACTTACAAGCAACTACAAGCCGTCAATGAGTGAAAGCTCAGCAGCTTAGTTATTGGTTTGATGAACGGCGCACAGATGCGCTTGTTTTGGCTGAAAACCCGATCTTTATCGAGTTGGTTAGAGCAAGTTTTGAGCAAGCTGACGTTCTTCAGCGGCTTAAAAACCGATTGAAGCTGTTTCTTAAATCAAAAGTGTATGGACAAATTACTCTGCATAAACCGAATGGCGAGCTAGTGATTAATGCGGGGAATGAGTTTGCGCATTTGCCCGATTTTACTTTGGCTAAGTTTGAGCAGGCAGTTCAATCTAAACAGCCGGTTTTTACCGATATATTTTTTGATGACTTAGGTCATCGTCACCTGGATATGATCATGCCCATCTGGTCAGAGGCTAATCCCTTTGAACCCCTGGCGGTATTAGTTTTTCACATTAACCCTCAATATTTCATCGATCCGCTGATGTTGCATTGGCCGAGTCAATTGCCGAGTGCGCAAACCCTGTTAATGCGTTTTTCCGATCAGCAGCTTTTTGCACAATCCCCTATTCGTGTTAATGGTAAGTTGCAGTACCGTTCTGAGCCTCTAGAGGGTTATCAAACTTTGTTGGAGCAAAAAAGATTGGGGATGAAAAGCGGGCAGTTAGCTTGCCAAAATCTGGCGGGGCGCTCCATTTGGATATATTCTAACAGTCTAGAAAGCTTGCCTTGGAGTGTGCTTTCGCAGGTTGAAAAATGGCCTTTGTTAAAACCCATTATCTGGCAAACTGGCTTAATGAGTTTGCTGTTTGCGTTGGTGTTATTTGGTTTGGGCGTGTTTTTATATCAGCGGATCAAGGTTAAGCAGCGCCAGATGCATGAAAGCTTAAAGGTAGCGGCTTTGGTTTTTGATCACACCGGTGAGGGCATTATGTTAACCAATGCAGCGGGTGAGATTGAAATGGTGAATAATACCTTTTGTGAGCTGTTAGGTTATCAACAAGCGGATGTTTTAGGAAAAAACCCCTCTATTTTGCGTTCAGGTCGGCATGGTCAAGACTTTTATACGGCCATGTGGCACTCGATTAGCCAAACGGGCCACTGGCAAGGTGAGATTTGGAACCGAAAAGAAAATGGGGATTTGATCGCAGAATGGCTCAGTATCGCAAGTTTAAAAAATGAACTTGGCGATGTTACTCATTATGTCGCAGTATTTGCTGATATTTCTAAGCTAAAAAACTCCGAGCAAAAACTGGATTATTTATCTCACCATGATCCATTAACCGGCCTCGCTAATCGTCGTCTTTTGCATGTGCATCTCGAACAGGCTCTGTCACACCATTCGCGTCCACCCCATACCGGCGAGCATCTTGCGGTGTTGATGTTGGATTTGGATCGATTTAAAACAATTAATGACAGCTATGGTCACGCAATGGGCGATGAGTTATTACAGCAGGTGGGTGCGGCCTTAGTGCAAGGACGACGCAAGTCCGATACGGTTGCGCGCATTGGGGGCGATGAATATGCCTTGGTATTGGATGAGTTGCAGCACCCTGAAGACGCGGCGCGTATTGCCAGCCAGTTGATTGAGCATTTAGCCGCACCGATAAAACTGAGCAATGGTACTGAATTGAGTTTAAGTGTCACGATTGGCATTACCTTGTTAAAAGATCCGGCGATCAGCGCAGAACAGTTGATTCAACAAGCAGATACAGCGCTTTATCAAGCAAAAATTGAGGGGCGCGGGAGCTATATGTTTTTTGAACCCAATATGACCCGTCAGGCTCAAGAACGCCTGATTATTGAGTCTCAACTTAAGCAGGCGATGAAACAAGATCAATTTGAGGTTTATTTTCAGCCGCAAGTTAATTTACATACCGGTGAAATTATTTCTGCTGAAGCCTTGGTACGCTGGCGTCATCCGGATCTAGGTATGGTATCGCCCTCTTACTTTATTCCGATTTGTGAAGAAATTGGTTTGATTGTTGAGTTAGGTGATTTGGTGCTGGAAAAGGTGTTAAAGCAGGGCTGTACTTGGCTGGAGATGGGGCAGCCTCGTCGGGTGTTGGCGGTGAATGTCGCCGCGCTTCAATGGCAAAAGTTAGACTTTGTTGACAAGGTTGAGCGCGCGCTAAATAAAACCGGTTATCCAGCGGAATTGCTGGAATTAGAATTGACGGAATCGGGCTTAATGCGTCATGAGGAACAAGCCATCGCCGCGATGGAAAGGCTGCGTACTCTTGGTGTTCATATCGCGATTGATGACTTTGGTACCGGCTATTCATCGCTGATTTATTTACTTAATTTACCTTTAAGCAAGTTGAAAATTGATAAGCAGTTTATTGATGATGTCACCACGGATATTAAAAGTCAGCAGCTCGCTAAAACCATTATTAAAATGGCACACAATTTGGAATTTGGTGTGATTGCCGAGGGGGTGGAGCGGCCTGAACAGCTTGAATGGTTAGCCAGGCATGGATGTGAGAGTTATCAAGGGTTTTTGTGTAGTCCACCTGTCAAAGCGGAGAATTTTATCGCGCTGAATCGGTGTCAAGGAATCGGTGGTTAATGGGGCTGCGTTATTGGGCTTATGGCTTGCCTGGCTTGTTGGTATTGGTCGCGGTGCTGACAGCCGGTGGGTTTCAGCTTCATTATGCTAAGCAAAAAACCTTGGCGATGGAGCGTTACCATGTCGAGCAGGAACTAGGCCAGATTCGGGTGCAATTGGAAAGTGTAATCGTTAGTAGCGCCAGCCGTATTGAAGGCTTAATTGCTTTTATAAAGCTTCATCCTGATCTATCTATTGAGCAGTTTGATGCGTTTGCACGTCAATTAATTGATGATTATCCGATTATTCAAAATATCGCGGCGGCCCCTGATTTAACGGTGCGTTTTATGTATCCCATGGCCGGTAATGAGGCGATTGTCGGTGTTAATTATAACCAGATTCCTGCACAAATCGACGCGGCTATGCAAGCAAAAAACGCCCGCTCGTTGGTGTTGGCTGGGCCGGTGGATTTGTTGCAAGGCGGCGTGGGCTTTATTGCGCGTTTTCCGGTATTTGTTGAGCAGCAGGGTGCCGAGCGATTTTGGGGCTTAGTATCATCGGTTATGCCGGTTGATTTAGTTTATCAAGCAGCGAATTTACAGTCCAGTGAGCTGCAATTGGTTATTCGTGGACAAAATGCGCGCGGTGCGCAGGGTGATATTTTTTATGGAGATGCAGGGCTACTGGATCATCAACCCGTTTTGCAAACCGTTTATTTACCCTATGGCAGTTGGCAAATTGCCGCGCTTCCCGCCCAAGGCTGGCCAACCCAAGCACCTAACCAGGCCTGGTTGTTGGTTGTTTTTGGTGCTCTAGCGTTGTTGTTAACCGCGCCGACCTTGTTTATTAGTTGGTTGTTGTTTCAGCGGCGCCAGCACCAGCTTGCACTGGAGCAGGCCTTGGTTCGCGCAGAAGCCGCGAACCAAGCCAAGTCGGCTTTTTTAGCCAATATGAGCCATGAAATTCGCACGCCATTAAATGGTATTTTGGGGTTGAGTGAATTAGCACAGGATGAAAGCGACAGGCGTTGTTACAGAAAACCCACCAATCCGCAAAAATATTGCTGACTATTTTAAATGATATTTTAGACTTTTCAAAAATCGAAGCCGGTAAATTGAGTTTAGAGCCACACTGGTTTAGAGGGCGTGATTTAGTCCGACCCTTAGCCGATTTATTTGCCCCTCTGGCGCAAAAAAAAGGACTGCGATTAAAGTTAGCGATCCACTTAGATTCTCAACGTGAGTTTTATGCGGACGCGGGGCGGGTTCGTCAGGTGTTGATGAATTTATTAAGTAATGCGATCAAGTTCACATCAACAGGTGAGGTGGTGTTAACCATCGAACAACAAGCCTCATCCACCGATCAAACAAGGCTCTATTTTTCAATTGCAGATACGGGGATGGGATTGACGGCTGAACAGCAGTCACGTTTGTTTCAACCCTTTAGTCAGGCTGACAGTTCAATCACGCGTAAACATGGCGGAACCGGCCTAGGCTTGGTGATTAGCCAGCGCTTGGTTAAGGTGTTGGGCGGTGAAGGCATTCACCTTGAGTCGGCGCTAGACCAGGGCGCGGTGTTTTCATTTTCACTGCCTTGTCGTGTTCGAAAGGCTACTGCAGAGGAGACGCCGCTATCACCGGCCCTATCGAGTAGTTTGGTTGAAAAACCGCGTTTTACTGGCAAAATTTTGCTAGTGGAGGATAATGAAATTAATCAGCTGGTTGCACAAACACAATTAGAAAAGTTGGGCTTGGTTGTGGTGTTGGCTTCAGATGGTCAGCAAGCCTTGACCGAGTTTAAGCAACAGCCTTTTGATTTGGTTTTGATGGATATTCAAATGCCGGTGATGGATGGTTATCAAGCGACTCAAGCGATTCGCCAGATTAATCCTGACATTCCGATTGTCGCCCTCACCGCTGCCGCGATGGTTGAGGATAAAAACAAAGCCTTGGCCGTTGGAATGAATGACCACCTCGCCAAACCGCTTGATGCGAGTGCGTTAATTAGCTGTTTAGCGCAGTATTTACAGTAATTAGGGCCCTTTTATGTTAATAAACCGATTAAAAAATAGTATCAAACTGCGAGTGATGTTGTTCAGTCATCTAACGCTGGTGATTTTGTTTGTGCTCATTGGTTTGTTGGTCACCTTTACAATTTATGAAGAAAACAAACAGCGTTATCAGTTAATGCAGCAAGACGCCAATCATCAATTGGCTTTATTGATTGAACTGGAACTGGCCGATAGGTTAAACACCTTGAGTGGCTTTGCACCTCAGTTGGCGGGACAGGATGAACTGTTAACTCTAGGTGAAATGCAAGCTCTAATGGATAGTCGCGTACGTTTGCATCGCTTTTTTAATAACGGATTGATTGTCACCGATGCCAAGGGACAGATTTTAGTGGATTCGCCGGTTGTTGCGGGTCGAGCTGGGGTTGATGCGAGTTCGCGAGAGTTTATTCAGCAGGTATTGAATACCCAGTCTGCAGTTGTCACTAAACCCTTGAGTGGGTTGGTGATGGAAAAACCGATTTTTAATATTGCCGTTCCGATTTTCAGTGAAAGCGAAAAGGTGGTTGGCGTATTGTTTGGCGTAACTTTACTTAATGAGGACAATTTTTTAATTGACCTTTCAAAAAACCTTGTCAGTATGAATCTAAGTCAATTTTATGTGGTCGATAAGCAAAATGATATGATTGCCGCCTCGTCTAATCTTGATTTGGTGTTTCAACCACTTTCTAGTTATGCCAAAATCTGCGGCCTATTACAAGCGATTCAAGGTGGGCAGTTAACGGGATTTGCTAAGGATGCCTATGGACAGGAGGTGATGTTTAGCAGTGACCCTGTTGGTAGCCTAGGTTGGGAGGTGGTGCATGCTGTGTCGTTGGCGTCTATTTTGGCTCCTGTTTGGCCTTTGTTATTGAACTTGACAGGGTTGTTGGTGTTGTTGATGGGGTTGATATTAGCATTAGTGACCTGGTTTATGCGTCGCGAACTTCAGCCTTTAGAGGAGTCAGCCTCCCAAATGGATGCAATGTCTTCAGGTCTGCTGGCTTTTAAACCGATTCAAACTGAGCGTCAAGACGAGTTGGGGCGTTTAATCTCGGCCTTTAATCGTTTATTGGTTAAGCAACAAGATATCTTAAAAGAATTGACCGAGTCTAAGCAAGCTGCCGAACAAGCCAGCCAAACTAAGTCTGAATTTTTAACCAATATGAGCCATGAGATTCCTACTCCGTTAGGTGCTGTACAGCAGGATGACGAGGTTAATCAATCTATCAAGCAGGTGGCCGAGCAGATGATTGAGCATCCTGGCGAACTAGAAACTGATAAGCAAGTAGAAGAGCTGTTAGCGAGCACTAAGCCGCGTATTTTAATTGTGGATGATGAGCCAGCGAATGCGCGGGTTTTGGCGAATGGCTTAAAGGACGATTATTTGTTGTTGTTGGCTAATTCGGGTGAGAAGGCCTTGAAGTTGGCGCAGAGTGATCCTCAACCTGATTTAGTGTTGCTTGATATTATGATGCCAGATATGGATGGGTATCAGGTTTGTCGTACGCTTAAAAATGACCCGAAAACACAAAATATTCCGGTGGTGTTTGTTAGTGCACTTGACCAGCGTCATGATGAAGAAAAAGGGTTGAATATGGGCGCGGTTGATTATATTTCTAAGCCGTTTCATTTGCCGATTGTTAAGTCGCGGATTCGTAATCATTTGGCGTTGAAGTTGAAAACCGACTTGCTTGAAGAAATGTCGCATATGGATGGACTGACTCATATCGCGAACCGCCGTCAATTTGATGAAACCTTGGTAAAGGAAAGCCTTCGTTTGGCGAGAAGTGGTAAGCCTCTGGGGCTGATTATGCTGGATATTGACTTTTTTAAACCCTTTAATGATCATTATGGACACGGACAAGGGGATATTTGTTTGCAAAAGGTTGCGCAAGCCTTGCAGTCGTTAATTCATCGCCCAGGCGATTTGTTGGCACGTTATGGCGGCGAAGAGTTTGTTGTGTTGTTGCCTGAAACGGGGCGGCGTGGTACGCAGCGCATTGCGGAGGAATTACGCCCAGCGGTTGAGTCTTTGCAGTTGATGCATGAGTATTCGGCTGTTTCGAACTATGTCACGATTAGCGTTGGTGCGGTGTCGGGTTGGGCACAAAATCAACAACAAGCTGAACAGATGTTGAAGCAGGCAGATGATGCCTTGTATCAAGCCAAGCAGAATGGGCGAAACCGAACCTGTGTGGTATAGAAAAATAATCCATCGGGTTTTGCTGATATAGTTTTTTCATTAAGTGGATTTTTGCTATCATAAACAGTATTTGGCACTGAGTTTTGTAGGCATTAATGAAAGAACAAGTTAAACGAATTCATTTTGTGGGGATCGGTGGTGTTGGTATGGCTGGTATTGCCGAGGTTTGTTTAAACCTTGGGTTTGAGGTATCGGGTTCAGATGTAAAGGTGAATGCGAATATTCATCGGTTGCAGGCGCAAGGGGCCTTAGTTCAGTTTGATCATCAACCTAATTTGATGTGCACAGCGGATGTGTTGGTGGTGTCGAGTGCGATCAAGTCGGACAATCCCGAGGTACGCTGGGCAAAGTCGCAGCGTATCCCTGTTATTCCTCGTGCTGAAATGCTGGCCGAGTTAATGCGGATGCGGTTTGGCATTGCGATTGCAGGTACGCATGGTAAAACCACAACGACCAGCCTTACCGCCGCTATTTTGACGCAGGGCGGATTAGACCCTACTTTTGTTATTGGCGGTAAGCTTAATCAGGTAGGCACCCATGCACGTTTGGGTTCGAGCAAGTACCTTGTTGCCGAGGCCGATGAATCGGATGCTTCTTTCCTTCACCTTACGCCTATGATGTCGGTGATTACTAATATCGACATGGATCATATGGAAACCTATCAGGGCGATTTTTCACGTCTCATTAATACCTACATTGAATTTACGAATCGTTTGCCGTTTTATGGTTTGGCGGTGGTGTGTTTGGATGATGTGCATATAAAAGGGCTGGTGCATGATTTGCCGCGAAAAACTCGAACCTATGGGTTTGATGAGCAGGCGGATGTGCGTGCGGTTGAGGTGGAAGCCTTGGGTTTACGCAGTCGTTTTCGTGTTTTGACACAGGATCAGCAGTCCTTTGTGGTTGAGTTAAATATTCCTGGGCGCCATAACGTCCAAAATGCACTGGCGGCCATTGCGGTCGCGCTGGAAGTGGGCGTGAGTGTTGAAGCGATTCAGCAGGCATTAACTGAATTTGCGGGTGTCGGTCGGCGCTTTGAGGTTTATCACCATCGTTTAATCGGTAATAAATCGGTAACGCTGGTTGATGACTATGGTCACCACCCTACTGAGTTACAGGCTACCTTGGCGACGGCGCGGAGCGCATTTGAAGCTAAACGAATTGTTTTGGTTTTTCAACCTCATCGTTACAGCCGAACCCGTGACTTATTTGATGATTTTGTGCATGCATTGATGGAAGCGGATTTGGTCATTTTGAGTCAGGTTTATCCAGCGGGCGAAACGCCCTTGCCGAATTTTGATTCAAAAGCGTTAATTCAGGCGATGCGTATGCGGGGGGCACAAAATCTAGTATTGGTTGAAAACTTTACCGAGCTTGAGAGTTTGGCGGCAGGTGTGTTGCAGGATGATGATGTAGTATTAATGATGGGCGCAGGTGATATTGGCGCTTGGGCTAAAACCTGGCAGGAGCAGAGAGCGTAAGTTATGCAAGACTTTGGGCGTGTGGCGGTCTTAATGGGCGGAATTTCCGCAGAGCGAGAGGTTTCGTTGCGCAGTGGTCAGGCCGTTTTAAAAGGTTTGTTGGCAGCGGGCGTTGATGCGCAGGCGTTTGATGTAACCTGTTTAACGCAGTTGGTTGAAATCGCAAATAACGTTGACCGCGCGTTTATTGCTTTGCATGGTCGCTGGGGTGAAGATGGCCAGGTGCAAGCGATTCTGCAGTCGCTTGGTTTACCCTTTACCGGAAGTGGTATGGCGGCTTCAGCTTTAGCTATGGATAAATTGCGCTCTAAATGGGTTTGGCGAGGGGCCGGATTGTCAACGCCAGGTTTTGTGTATAGGTCACCGAGTCATCAGTTGGATTTGGCCTCATTGGACTTAGGGTTTCCGCTGATGGTGAAACCCAGTCACGAGGGCTCAAGTATTGGGATGCGCAAGGTCTATAATTTAATAGAGCTTGAGCAAGCCGTTAGTGCTGCCCAAGTGTTTGATAGTGAAGTGCTGATTGAGCAGTTTATCGAAGGGCGTGAATTTACGCTTGCTGTGATAAACGGCCAGGTTTTGCCGATGATCGAGCTGAAAACCACGCATGATTTTTATGATTTCGATGCGAAGTATCAAGCTACGGACACGCAATATATTTGTCCGTGCGATTTAGCGCCATCGATCCAGCAACAGATTAACCAATTGGTTGTTCGCGGATTTGAAACCCTGGGTGCACATGGTTGGGGGCGAATGGATGTGATGTTGGATCATAACAACCAGGCCTGGTTGATTGAGTTAAACACAGTGCCGGGTATGACGGAAAAAAGTTTAGTGCCCAAAGCGGCATTGCAGGCGGGTATAAGTTTTGAGCAGTTGGTTGTGAATATTTTGGGTTCAGCGTAACCTCGTGTTTAATTCAAGGTAAAGGCATGGCAAAGAAAATTAGCGGGCTAGTTGTGTTTGCTTTGGTTGTGAGTTTGGCTTTTTATGGTTATTTGCAATCAAAAAACACCTCACCGACGGTTTTGTCTTATACGATTGAAAACTCATTGCAGTATGTGAGCTTTGATGAAGTGGATGATATACTCTATCCATTTCTTGCCCAGGGTTTTTGGCATGTGGAGCTAGGCGCGTTGCAGCAGGCCATAGAGGGCATTGCTTGGATTGCTTCTGCAGAGGTGCAGCGTAATTGGCCCGCTAATTTAAAAATAAAGATTCAGGAACATCGGCCGATTGCTAGATGGGGTGAGAAAAGTTTAGTTACAGCCGAAGGTGTGGTGTTTCAGCCTCAGCACTTGGATGCATTTAATGGTTTGATCCGGCTTGATGGGGATTTGTTACAGGTATCCGGTGTCTTGCGCTTGTTAAATGAAATACCACAGCATTTAGCGCCTTTTGGTTGGACGTTGGTGGATTTACGCCAAAACATTGATGGTGTGTTGAACATCATGCTAGACAATGGCCTCATTTTAATTGTTGATCAAGCCAATTGGTCATCAAAAATTCAGCGCTTTGTGCGTGCTTATCCATTGGTTAATGAAAAACTGGTAGAATCTGCACAGGGTTTTGATTTAAGAAATACAAACGGGTTTGCAATTATTCTACCTTCAAAGGGTTAAGGTAATTTGATGCTCAAAAGAGAAGAATATGACGCGTAAAAAAGTAACATCAAATTCGGGTATTGTTGTTGGATTGGATATAGGTACCTCTAAGATTGCAGCGATTGTTGGCAAGATTAAAGCCAATGGCGACATTGAGGTTTTAGGCATGGGTACCTATCCATCTCGTGGCTTAAAGAAGGGCGTGGTGGTTAATATTGACTCGACAGTTGAGTCCATTCAGCGCGCGATTGACGAAGCGGAACGTATGTCGGGCTACCAAGCGCAGTCGGTGTATGTCGGAATCGCAGGTAGTCATATTAAGAGTTTTAATTCAAATGGCATGGTTGCGGTACGTAACCAAGAAGTGACTGAAGAAGATATTCAGCGTGTGATTGATGCAGCGCGAACTCAAGCGATTCCGGGGGATCAAAAGGTGCTTCATATCTTGCCTCAAGAATACATGATTGATAGCCAAGATGGTATTCGTGAACCGGTTGGTATGTCTGGCGTTCGTCTGGAAGCAAAAGTGCATATCGTGACCGGCTCTGTTAGCGCAGCGCAAAATATCACTAAATGTGTTCAGCGTTGCGGATTAAAAGTTGAGGATATTATTCTTGAGCAGCTGGCCTCAAGTGAAGCGGTGCTTTCTGAAGATGAAAAAGAATTAGGCGTTTGTTTGGTTGATATTGGCGGTGGCACAACGGACATCGCGGTGTTTTACCAGGGCGCGATACGCCATACTTCAGTGATTGCGGTAGCGGGTGACCAGGTAACGAATGATATTGCTGTGGCTTTACGCACACCGACTCAAGCCGCGGAAGACATTAAGCGCAAATATGCCTGTGCCTTACCTCAGTTAATTGCACATGATGAAGAAATTGAAGTACCTAGTGTGGGCGACCGTCCAGCACGCTGTTTATCACGTCGTACCTTAGTCGAAGTGGTTGAACCGCGTTATGAAGAGTTATTTCAGCTAATTCATGCTGAGCTGAGACGTTCTGGATTTGAGGAAATGATTGCCGCAGGCGTGGTTTTAACGGGTGGCAGTGCGTTAGTCGAGGGAGCGGTAGAGTTGGCGGAGGAGGTATTTAATATGCCCGTTCGTCTGGGCATTCCTCATGAGGTATCAGGTTTGAAAGATGACGTCATTAATCCAGCTTATGCAACAACGGTTGGTTTGTTAATGTATGCGCGTGAACATGGGCGTTTTTCGGCAGAGTCACAAGCGAATCAGCCGCTGACCAGTCAGGTTAATGTTTTGAACCGAATGAAAGATTGGTTTAACAAAAGTTTTTAATGTCTTGAGTAGAAAGTAGAGTGAAACAAAGAACCCTAGCTAATCCGATTAAAGCCAAAGGAGTTGGTTTGCACACAGGTCATCAGGCTTTGATGACCTTACGTCCCGCCCCGATAGATACGGGTATTGTATTTCGTCGGGTGGACTTAGATCCGGTGGCGGAATTCAAGGTATCTGCGGATATTGTGGGTGAGACGATGTTGTGTACCACGATCCAAAGTGGTGGAGCAAAAATTGCGACGATTGAGCATTTGATGTCTGCACTGGCAGGTGTTGGGATGGATAATCTTTATATTGACTTAGATTCGGATGAAGTGCCGATTATGGATGGCAGTGCTTCGCATTTTATTTTTCTAATTCAGTCAGCCGGTATCCAGTATCAAGAGGCACCCAAAAAGTATCTACGGATTAAAAGAGCCGTTCGTGTTGAAAACGAGTTGGGCGGTTGGGCCGAGTTTAAACCCTATGAAGGGTTTCGATTAAACTTTTCCATTAAGTTTAATCATCCAGCATTTAAGCAAACCGCTGAAAGCATGACTCTGGAGTTTTCATCGACCTCTTATTTTAAAGAAGTGAGCCGAGCGCGTACCTTTGGGTTTGTGAGTGATATGAAGATGTTGCGAGAGCGTAAGCTTGCATTGGGTGCGAGCTTGGATAACGCAATAGGCTTGGATGATGCCGGGGTGATGAACAAAGAAGGTTTGCGCAATAAGGATGAGTTCGTTAGGCATAAAATTTTGGATGCTGTGGGTGATTTGTATATGTCGGGTTACACTATTTTGGGCGAGTTTACCGCTCACAAGTCAGGCCATGCGCTTAATAATCAATTGTTGCGTGAATTGTTTGCCCATCCTGACGCCTATGAAATTGTTACATTAGATCCAGTACTCACGCCTCCGATTGACTTTAACAGCAGCAAGGTCCTAATCTGAACCTTCTAGTGCACGCTGGCTAAGTTTGGTCAGCGCTTGCGCAAGTTTGTCGGGTAGATGTTTACTCATTTCTCTCATTTGTTGTGCGCTCTGAGGGTCAGGGCGGTTCGCAGGTCTTTTTACTTGGTTTGCCTGTTGGAAATCGAGCATTATCTTGAATTGCACTTGGTTAAGCTGCAAGTGGGGTAAGTTTCGTTGAAAACATCCTAATAAATTCTGTTCAAAAAATCGCAATTTACTTGCCCATGCGGGGTTGTTGACAAGGCAAATAAGACTCTGCTGGTCAATGCTAACCCCAACTAGGTGTTCGGCTAAATTGGCTGGGAGCTCAGCTTGCGCTAATTCATGTAAGGCTTGGTAAAGCTGGGCTTGTTGGAAAAGTTTAACCAGGCCTGGTTGTTCTAAGCTATGTTTCATCATTTGTAGAAGTCGAATCTCGTTTTACTGTGATAGAATAATAATAATTTTAACTCAGAAATCCGTTGGATATTTAAAACCTATGTTTAAAACTCTCATTCAAAAAGTGTTTGGTAGCCGCAACCAGCGCATCCTAAAGCAATATCATAAACGCATCTCGGCCATTAATAGCTTCGAGCCAACCTTTGAAGCCCTCACCGATGAGCAGCTAAAAGCGAAAACCGATGAGTTTAAGCAGGCCTTGGCTGAAGGAAAAAAAATCGATGACCTTTTGCCAGAAGCCTTTGCTGTAGTGCGTGAGGCGAGTAAGCGTGTATTTGGTATGCGTCATTATGATGTGCAGATGATTGGGGGCATGGCGTTAAATGATGGCCGTATTGCGGAAATGCGCACGGGTGAAGGTAAAACCCTTGTTGCGACCTTGGGTGCTTATTTGAATGCACTGGCAGGTAAGGGTGTGCATGTTATTACCGTCAACGATTATCTAGCCAAACGTGATGCCGATTGGATGGGTAAGCTTTATAGTTTTTTAGGTTTAACTACCGGCGTGATTGTCAGTGGTCAGAGCCATCAAGAAAAACAGTTGGCGTATGCAATGGATATTACCTACGGCACCAACAATGAATTTGGTTTTGATTATCTGCGCGACAATATGGCGATTTACAAAGAAGAAAAAGTGATGCGCGGTCAAGCCTTTGCGATTATTGACGAGGTGGACTCGATCTTGATTGATGAGGCACGCACGCCGTTAATTATCTCCGGCCCGAATGAAAGCAAAGCAGAAATCTATCAAAAAATAAATCCGATGATTGCGCACTTAGAGCGGGGCGAAGAAGACACAACCGAAAAAACCACCACCGGTGACTATACGGTGGACGAAAAAGCGCGCCAGACCTATTTGACGGAAGAAGGGCATGAGAAGATTGAAAACATGCTCATTGAAGCGGGCTTGTTAAGTGAGGATGAAAGCCTTTACGATGCAACGAATATTGGTTTGATGATTCACGTTAACGCCGCTTTACGTGCGAATGTGTTGTTTGAGGCAAACCGCGACTATATCGTTGAAAATGGTGAAGTCGTGATTATCGATGAACACACAGGGCGTAAGATGCAAGGCCGTCGTTGGGGTGAAGGTTTGCATCAGGCGGTTGAAGCGAAAGAAGGCGTGAATATTCAGCATGAAAGCCAAACCTTTGCGTCGATCACCTTCCAAAACTATTTCCGCCAGTACGGCAAGCTATCGGGTATGACGGGTACCGCTGACACAGAAGCCGGTGAGTTTATTTCGACCTATGGCTTGGAAGTGGTGGTCATCCCACCCAACAAAGTGCCCGCACGTCAGGATTTAACCGATTTGGTATTTCTGGATTTGCAAAGTAAGTTTAATTCAATCGTTGAAGACGTTAAGCAGACGCACGCAACGGGTCAGCCTATTTTGATTGGTACCGCATCGATTGAGATGTCTGAGTTGCTGTCGAATGCGTTTAACCAAGCTAAGGTTGCTCACGAAGTGCTCAACGCCAAACAGCATGAGCGTGAAGCCCATATTATAGCCAATGCGGGTATGCCAGGCGCGGTCACAATTGCAACCAACATGGCGGGGCGTGGTACGGATATTGTATTGGGCGGTAATCTTGAAACTCAAATCGAAGAATTGGGTGAGAATCCAACTGCTGAGCAAGTTGAAAAGGTGAAAGCCGATTGGCAAATTCGCCATGACAAGGTATTGGCGTTGGGCGGTCTAAAAGTGATCGGTTCTGAGCGCCATGAGTCGCGTCGTATCGACAATCAGTTGCGTGGGCGCTCTGGTCGTCAAGGTGACCCAGGGGTCACGCGTTTTTACCTGTCGTTGGACGACAATTTGATGCGCCGCTTTGCGTCTGAGAAGGTCAAAAACATGATGCGCCGTTTGGGCATGGAAGAAGGCGAAGCGATTGAGCATCCCATGGTCAGTAAGTCGATTGAACGTGCGCAGAAACAGGTGGAGCGTTTACATCAGGATGAACGCGCCAACCTGTTGAAGTTTGATGACATTGCCAATGAGCAGCGTAAAGTGGTGTATCAGCAGCGTAATGAGTTGATGGAAAGCGAAGAAGTGCGTGAAACCATTGCGCTGATGCGTGAAGACGTGGTGAATAGCGTGATTGATAATTATATCATGCCAGGCAGTTTGGACGAGCAATGGCGTATTGCTGAATTGGAAACCGCGCTGCATGAAGAGTTTGGCGCGCAGTTGCCAATTGAGCAATGGCTGGAACAAGACAAGTCCTTGTATGAAGAAACCCTGCGCGAGAAGATTTTGCAGGCGGTGATTGACCATTACAATGACAAAATGAAGGTGGTGGACGAAAAAACCCTCGGGCATTTTGAAAAAGAAGTCTTGTTACGTAATATCGATAAGCTTTGGCGTGAGCATTTGGCGGAGATGGATTATCTGCGTCGTGGTATACATTTGCGCGGCTTTGCGCAGAAAGACCCTTTCCAAGAATACCGTCGTGAGTCAGCGTTATTGTTCCAAGGGTTTTTGGGTGAAGTGAAGCGCGAAACCGTGAAAATGCTATCCTTGGTTCAGTTGCACAGTCAGCAGGATGTAGCGGCATTTGAAGAGCAGCAGAAGCAAGAAGCCAAGCAAGAACTTCAGGCGATCCACCCTGATGCGGATAAGCCTTTGGTTGAGGATAGGGCTAGTGCGCCAGCAGAGGATACGAAGGTGCAAACCTTCCGTCGTGACGTGCCAAAAGTAGGGCGCAATGATCCTTGTCCTTGTGGCTCAGGTAAAAAGTATAAACAGTGTTGTGGTAGGTTAAATTAATTCTTTCAGACCTTTGCTTGCAAAGGTCTTTTTACATTTTTGAGGTGTGAAATGCCTGTAGGTTTATCAAGCGCGTTGCCTGTTATTCATCCTGTTGCTGGTGCCTATTTAGGTGCGACAGCGGCTAAAATCAAAAAAAACGGTAAAACCGATTTGGTGGTGATTGAGCTTGCGCAAGGCACGCTCACTGCGGCCACCTTTACCACTAATGCCTGTTGCGCTGCGCCGGTGACCTTGGCCAAGGCGCATTTAGCCAAAGCGCAACCGCGTGCTTTATTGATTAATAGTGGTAATGCTAATGCCGCCACGGGTGAACCAGGCCTGGTGAATGCCAGGCAAACCTGTCAGTGGTTGGCAGATGAGCTAGGTTGTCAGTTGGAAGAAGTTTTGCCTTTTTCAACCGGTGTTATTGGTGAACCGTTGCCAATGGAAAAAATCCAGCACGGTTTGCCCGATGCCTTGGCTAAGCGCAAAATTGATGGCTGGGCGCAGGCGATGGCGGGGATTATGACCACGGATATCGTGCCTAAAATGGTGAGTCGCGTGATCTCGATTGAGGGCCATGATGTGGTGATTACGGGTATGGCAAAAGGCTCTGGCATGATTCATCCGAATATGGCGACGATGCTGGGTTTTGTGCTCACCGATGCCAAAATCACTGCGGCGCTATTAGAGGGCTGTTTAAAGCAAGCGGTCAAAAAATCCTTTAACCGTATTACGGTGGACGGTGATACCTCGACCAATGATGCCTGCACCTTAAGCGCGACACAACAGGCGGATATTCCCTTGATAACGGATGCCCAATCGAGTGCCTATCAGCAGTTTGCGCAGGAAATAGAATCGGTGATGACGGAGCTGGCGCATATGATTGTGCGCGATGGCGAAGGGGCGACTAAGTTTATCGCGATTGAAGTGAACGGCGGACAGGATGAGGCGGAGTGTTTAAAAGTCGCGCAAGCGGTGGCGCTTTCGCCCTTAGTCAAAACCGCGATGTTTGCCTCAGATCCTAACTGGGGTCGTATTCTGGCGGCGGTCGGGCGTGCGGGTGTTGAAAACTTGGATATCACCAAACTGCAGATTTTCTTGGGCGGTGTGTGTATCGTGCGCAATGGTGGCCGTGCCGCCGATTACACCGAAGACCAAGGGCAGGCGGTGATGAAGTCGGATGAAATTTCAGTACGCATCGAGCTGAATCGCGGCGAGGCCTCAGAGACGGTTTGGACCTGTGATTTTTCGTATGATTATGTCAAGATAAATGCAGAATATCGTTCCTAGTTAGTTAGCACTAAAGTGATCAGCAAGGCACGAAATTATGTCGATTTCGTGCCTTTTTTGTTTAGAGAATTTGTTTTGAAAATGTATTTGGAGACATCAATGATTCAGGTTGCCGTAGGCTGTTTGTTGCAGAATAACAAGGTGTTAATTGGTCGGCGACTAGCGCGCCAGTCGTTTGCGGGCCAGTGGGAGTTTCCTGGCGGTAAACTTGAAGCAGGTGAAAGCGCTGAGCAGGCATTAATCCGCGAGTTCAGCGAAGAAACCGGATTGCAAACAGCCAATTGGCAGCCTTTAATTAGTTATCCATGGGTTCATCGGGGCCAAGGTGTTCATCGTGATCAGGAAGGGCAGGGTGTTCAGGCTGGTCATGGTGATGTTCAGGTGCAGTTACATGTGTTTGTTAGCTCAAGCGCTCAGGGCGAACTTCAAGCGCTTGAAGGTCATGCGTTTGAATGGTGTCCATTGAATGCGCTCGATCAACGTCAGATGTTGGTGGCAAATAAGGGGATTGTGCGTGCGTTGCAATTGCCAGATCGTTATTTGATTAGCGGTGAATTCCATGACCAGCAGGATGCGATTCAGCGTTTAGGAGTGGCGTTAGCCGGGGGCATTAAATTGGTGCAGCTTCGCGCTAAGGGCCTGGACAAAGCGGCGTTTATTGAACTAGCGCAGGCGGCCTTACCCCTGTGTCATGGGCATGGGGCAAAATTAATGTTAAATGCGAAGGTGGAATGGTTGGCTGCGCTGCCGCAAGCGGATGGGTTACACCTGGCTTCTACCGAAATCATGGGCCTAGTACAACGCCCGATTGCCAATGACAAGTGGCTGGCGGTATCTTGTCATAATGAATTGGAACTGGCAAAAGCCTTAGAGCTGCAAGCGGATTTTGTGTTGCTCTCGCCCATCAAGCCAACCCGTTCACATCCGGGGGTGGCGGGAATAGGGTGGCAGGCGTTTAGTGCGATGGCTCAAGCTATGCCGATACCGGTTTATGCATTAGGCGGTCTTAACGACACAGACCGAGCGCAGGCTAAACAACAGGGCGCACAAGGCATCGCCGCCATTTCGGGCTACTGGCCACAACCGATTTAGCGATTAGATTTCTTGTCTTGGTGTTGTTTCCAAAGCAAAACAACCACAGCAATAGTTGAAACTATTGCTAGCCCACTAAATAAAACCAATGCTTCCATGTTATTTATTCTCCAATAATAAGAAACCAAAAAGCGCAATCATGCCACTGGCATAAAAACCAATGGTAATGATTGTCCATTTTGATGCCATGTCAAATTCCAATATAGTCGTCAAAACCACACCCGCAAAAACCAGTTTTGAAATGTCGAGCAAGTAGTCGGCGAGTTTGTTTTTGAAGTTTTGATTCATGATGTTATCTTAACGCAATCTTAGTAGAAAGCCAAGCGAGGGCTTTTTGTTCTAGGTCTTGTAGGCTGGTGTTGTTGGTGAGGATCGAGTCGGCGCGTTGTTGGCGTTGTTGGCGTGGCGCTTGTTGTTTGATGATCTGTTGGATTTGCGCTAGGCTGCGTTGATCGCGTTGTTGAACGCGCTGGATTTGTAGTTGTTCATCACATTCAATCAGCAGTAGATGGTCGATTTGGTATTCAGGTTGATTAATTTGATTCAACACAGGAATGGCGACAAAAATTAACCGATGATGGGGCTTGAGTTGTTCAATCTGTTGGCGCACGGTTTGGCGCACCAGCGGATGTAAAATCGCTTCAATTTGCTGTTTAAGCTCGGGCTGGCTGAAAAAGGCATCGGCGAGTTTTTTGCGATCTAGTGTGCCTTCAGGGGTTAAATAATCCTTGCCTAAAAGTTCAATCATCGCCACCAGGCCTGGTTGCTCGGGTTCGGCCAATCTTTTCGCTACCTGGTCGGTATCGATCACCGGATAACCTAGGTTTTCAAACACGTTACACACGGCGGATTTTCCACAGCCTATCCCGCCCGTCACGCCAATAATTTGGCTAGATGGTTTCATTGCTTACTCCCTAGTTGAATTCATCTGTTATAAAGTGAGTCTTGCTTATTGAAGCCAATATTAGCATGAAATTAACAGCGTGATAGAATAGGCGCCTTGATTATAGCGAGCTAGGCGATTCTAAATGAAGCAAGGTAAAAAAACTAACAGGTCGAAATCAGACCCTGATTTGGGAGAAATTCGAATTATTGGCGGCGAGTGGCGTGGACGCAAGCTGCCTGTCGTGTCTCAAAGCGGTTTGCGCCCAACCTCCGATCGGATGCGTGAAACCTTATTTAATTGGTTGCAGTTTGAGTTACCGGGCGCTCGTTGTTTAGATGCCTTTGCAGGAACGGGAGCGTTAGGTTTTGAGGCCTTGTCACGGGGTGCGGCTTCGGTGGTGTTTGTTGATAAAAATGCAGAAGTAGTCCGCCAGTTAACGGCAAATAGTCAGCTACTTAATGCACGCAATGCGCAGGTATTTCATGCCGACAGCCAGGCCTGGTTGTCTCAGTTGGTGCTGAGTTCGAGTTACTTGGATGCTTTAGATATTGTGTTTATTGATCCACCATTTTATTTAGGTTTAGTTGATCCTTTTCTTGAGGTTTTAATCAACAAAAATGTGCTTAGCTATGCAAATGAAAAGGGTCGGACGAGTTGGTTGTATATTGAGCAAGAAAAAAGCTTGGCCTGGTCAGCTCGGTTATCTGGCTTTGAACTTTATAGGGAAAAAACCAGCGCACAAACCCGCGTCGGCCTATGGCGCCCATTGGATAAACTAAATAGAGAAGAGCTATGAGTATAACGGCGATTTACCCTGGCACGTTTGATCCGATTACCTGCGGTCATTCTGACTTAATTAAACGCGCGGCGCAGTTTTATGATCGCTTGATTATTGGGGTAGCGAATAATCGAAATAAAACCCCGTTGTTTTGTTTAGACGAGCGAATTAAATTGGCAAAAGCCGCCTGTGCGGATTATCCAAATGTTGAGGTGATTGGTTTTGATTGTTTGCTGGTTGAGTTTGTCAGGCAACAGCAAGGTCAGGTAATTTTGAGGGGGCTGCGGGCGGTATCGGATTTTGAATATGAGTTTCAATTGGCCTCAATGAATCGCAAGTTAGCCCCGGATGTAGAAACCATGTTTATGACTCCTGCCGAACAGTTTAGCTATATTTCGTCCAGTCTTGTTCGTGAGATTGCAGCGTTAAAAGGCGATATATCGGCATTTGTCCACCCAGAGGTGGCGAAAGCGATTCAAGCTAAGTTTGCTTAAATCGCTTTAACCGAGAGCCTACTTATCTGATTATAACCAGCGAACCCCTCCTGCCTTTTTAATCGCTGACAAGATTAATGTCGGCAAGGCTGAAAGTGCGATCACCGTTATTAAATGATCAAAACCCACTGAGGTGGTTCCTAATACTAGTTGTCCATAGGGCCAATAGATCATTGCAATGGATAAGGCACCTGATCCAGCGACTGCCCATAATAACGCCTTGTTGTTAAAGGGGTTGCGGTCATACAGAGTTGTAAAGGTTCTAGCATCAAAAATATGAAACAGCTGGCCAAAAATTAAGGTCATAAATGCCAGGGTTTGCGCATATTCCATACTGAAACCCTGCTCTATTGCATAGCTAAACACGGCATAGGTTAAGGCGCCTAGAACGAGGCCGCGAATAATGATTCGATGACTTAGGTGGTTTGCAAAAAAACTTTCATTCGCAGGGCGGGGTTTGCGTTTCATCACATCGCTTTCAGCGCCATCAATTCCAAGCGCAAGCGCCGGAATACCATCGCTGACTAGATTGACCCAAAGAATCATTAGCGGTGCGAGGGTTAATAGCACCACTAGATTGCCCGCTTCATCAAAAGTAGATGAAATCAAAATAAACGCAAACAATAACGCGGAAACCTCACTGACGTTAGCGGTGAGAGCTTGGCGAATAAATTTGCGGATATTGTCATAAATTCGTCGGCCTTCGCGTACCGCAGTGACGATAGTCGCAAAATTATCATCCAGTAAAATTAGGTCAGCAGATTCCTTGGCCACACCTGTGCCGCTTAAGCCCATTGCTACGCCAATATCTGCAGTGCGTAACGCGGGTGCATCGTTCACCCCATCGCCTGTCATTGCGACCACTTCACCGTGCGCTTGTAGAGCGCGCACAATACGTAATTTGTGTTCAGGCGTGACACGGGCAAAGATACGCACATCCTTAACCTGGTCAAATAGGCTTTGCTCATCCATCGCATTAAGTTGTGCCCCCGTTATAACAGGCGCATCCGCCTGTTTTACGATGCCCATTTGAAAAGCAATCGCGCGTGCGGTTTCAGCATGGTCGCCGGTAATCATCACCACACCTATGCCTGCGCTATGACAATCTTTAACGGCAATGGTTGCTTCAGGGCGGGGAGGGTCAATTATGCCGTAAATACCCATAAGGGTGAGTTTGGTTTCTAGAGCGATATCAGGGTTTTCAAGATCGGTTTCGCTCAAGGGACGACAGGCAACGGCCAAGGTGCGTAAGGCGTGTTGTGCGAAGTGTTCGACCGCTCCTTGTGCTTGTTGTTCATGTTTATTAAAGGTGTGTTTTTCACCTTGAACCATAATGTGGTCGCAACGACTCATTATCACATCCGGTGCGCCTTTTACATACAACCAGGCCTGGTTGTTCTGGTCATAAACAATCACACTCATCATTTTACGCGAGGAGTCAAACGGAAAACTGTGTGCGATGTCCATGTCTTGCAGCAGTGATTCTTTGGTGATCTGCGCTTTAGCGGCCGCTACGACAATCGCGCCTTCGGTGGGTAGGCCATGAATGGTGTAGTGTCCGTCTTTTTCTACTAAACGTGTATCGCTGCACAATGCGGACATTTTTAGCATATCGATTAATTGTGCGTGGTGTTGAGGGTTAATTTCTTGTTTTTCATGGTTATAGAACTGGCCTTTTGGTTCATAACCTGTGCCATCTAAAAAGAACTTTTCGCCTCCAACCCACATTTGCTTAACTTGCATTTTATTTTGCGTCAGTGTGCCAGTTTTATCTGAACAGATCACAGACGTTGAGCCAAGGGTTTCAACCGATGTTAAATGTTTAGCCAGTGCATTAGAGCGCATCATTTGGTAGGCACCGAGGGTTAATACAATCGTGACGACAGTCGGCAAGCCTTCGGGAATCGCCGCCACAGCCAGCGAAATACCGGTGCTGCTCATGTCGATAAATGTCATGCCTTGGAAGAAGCCTAGGGCAAGAATAAAGGACACAATAATTAAAGCAGCCCAAATTAAAATATGCGACATATTTTTGATGCGCAGTTGCAGCGGTGTTAGGCGTTGTTCTGTGCTAGCCATTAATTCGGCAATATGGCCTACTTCGGTTTTCATGCCTGTGCCGGTTACGATAGCCGTTCCGTAGCCATGGGTGACCGCAGTACTCATAAAGACCATATTCACCTGGTCCGCAAGAATAAGGTGCTCATCATTGAGTTTTTCTATTTTTTTGCGTACCGGTTCGGATTCACCTGTCAGTGCAGATTCATCAATTTGCAGTTGTACGCTTTCGACCAGACGCGCATCAGCGGGGGTAATGGTACCGGTTTCAAGTTTAATAAGGTCACCGGGTACCAATTCAGAAGCCGTGATATGGTGCCATTCACCATCACGTTTTACCCAGCACTTGGGTGCGGCCATATCACGTAGCGCATCCATCGAGCGTTGCGCTTTAAATTCTTGGACAAAGCTGATAGTTGCGTTAATCAGTATGATAGCGAGTATCGCAACCGCATCAACGTAATGCTCAATATAAAACGACAAGACCGCACCAAAAAACAGCACAATAAGTAGCGGGTTTTTGAGCTGTTTTAAAAACAACAGAATTGATGATACATTTTTTGCTTGGCTGAGCTGGTTAGGCCCCACTTCAGTGAGCCGTTGTTGGGCATCAGTTTGCGTTAAACCTTGCTCGGCATCGGTCTTAAATTCATGTGTTAGGGCTTTTATATCTTGGGTAAAAGCGGGTTGTTTGATGTTTTCGGTGGACATAAGTAGTCTCAGCGGTTTCGGGTTTCAAGTTTGAAGGGAATTTGGGTGACTTGACCATCAGCTTGATAAGCGAGCAGCGTAAGTTGCCAATACATGACTTCATTGGTACAGAAAGCGAGCATTGTTTGACCTTTGAATTGGTTGGGGTTGTTTGCGTCAGCTTGTAACACCACGCGATTGTAACCCATATACATATTGATGCCGGAAATATCAAGCTTAAGTTTATCTGTTGTTATGTTTTGTAATGTCACTTCAACCTGCAAGGGTTTGGCAATAGGAATAGGTTGGGGATTGAGAGTCAGGCTTGCGCTGGCGTTAGCGTATTGAGCGTGGCAGGTTTGCTGATGCAAATCGCAATTTTCGACCATAGGCCAAACATCGCCTTCAAATTTGTCGCCACAGCCACCGAGTATAAAGCTGAGAAATACCACCGAAGTGAAAGCGAGTAAACGCATCATCAAACCCCTAATAAAATCATTGGTAAAAGCATAAGCTACAATGAGGTGAGCCGCAAGCACTAAGTGGTAAATTTATATTGACGCGTCCGTTTTGGTGTGACATTTGGGCTGGAAATTCGGTTGGCAATGGGGGCAAAGGTAACTTGCGCGTTGGAAATGAACTTCGCGTTCTATCGGTGTTTGACACACTAAGCAGGCCTGGTTTGCACGGTCATAGACATAGAGCTTTTGTGCAAAATAGCCCGGTTTCCCGCTAGGTGACATAAAGTCTTTAAGGGTGGTGCCCCCTTGCTCAATCGCTGCAGCTAAAACCTGCTTTATAATTCGTACCAGCTGATCGCATTCAGCATAGGTTAAGCTTTTAGCTGTCCGAAGTGGATGGATGCCGGCAAGAAACAAGGATTCATTGGCATAGATGTTTCCGACCCCGACTACAAAATGGTTATTCATAATTAATGCTTTGATTGCGGTATTTCGCTGGATAATGGCGCGGTGTAAATAGCTTGCATTGAAATCATCCGCTAGGGGTTCTGGCGCCAATTTAGCCAGTAAAGGATGATCCAACGGGTTTTTATCTGTCCAAAGCCATGCGCCAAATCGGCGGGGGTCTTGATAACGCAGGCAAGTACCATTTTTGAGGATTAAATCAATATGGTCATGTTTTTGTGCAGGGGTCTGGGCGGCTAGTAGGCGCAGGTGTCCTGACATCCCTAGGTGGATGATAATATGACCGGCGTGACTTTGACCGAATTGGGTTTCGAGCAATAGGTATTTGGCTCGGCGGAAAACTCGACTAATCACCAGGCCTGGTTGAACCGCGCATAGCTCGGCTGCAACGGGCCAGCGTAGTTGAGTATTTCGGACAATAATCTGTTGGATCGTTTGCCCTTTTAGCGAAGGCTCAATACCGCGCTTGGTGGTTTCGACTTCCGGTAGTTCTGGCATAAGGTTGTCACTGACCTATTTTGTTAAAATCTGTGCTAATGCGGATTGGGCATCTGGGTATTGAAACACAAAACCCGATTGTTGCAAGCGTTTCGGCACGACACAGCTACTATGAGTGAGCACCTGGGTGCCTTCGCCAAAAATCAGTTTTAACATAAATTCTGGCATGGGTAGGCCATAAGGTCGATGCAAGGTTTTGGCTAACACTCGAGCAAAGTCTTTTTGTTTGAGGGGGTGGGGTGCGGATATATTGATGGGGCCGGTTTGTTCAGGGTGGTTGATCGCCCATTTGAATCCGGCGATCAGGTCATCAATATGCACCCAGCTGAAACATTGTTCGCCACTAGCGACCGGGCCACCGAGTCCGAGTTTAAACGCAGGCAACATTTTTTGTAACGCACCGCCATCTTTCCCTAGCACCACACCAAAGCGCATAATAAGTGGCGAAGGTAAAAGCTGTTGACTTGCCTGCTCCCAGGCTTGGCCAAGCTGGCCTAAAAATCCAGTATCCACTTGGTTGCAGCTTTCGTCAACCGGTTCGCCGCAGGGTTTTTGGGGGTAGATGCCAATCGCAGACACGGCAATAATTTGTTGCGGTGGGCTGTCAAGTTGTTGGAGTGCGCGTGCCAATAATACCGTGGTATCTATGCGGCTGGTGTATAGTTCTTTTTTATAGGCTTGGTTCCAACGTTGGCCGATATTAGCGCCACTCATTTGAACGATGACCTGTTGGTTGGTGGTTAATGAGGTCAGGTGTTCAAGTGAGCGAAACGCAGTACGTCCCGCTTGGGTTACCTGGTGACCGTCTTGGCGTAAAGCCGTTGCGAGGTGGCGACCTACAAAGCCGGTGCCGCCTAAGAGTAGAATGTTCATGGCTTTTTTCCTGTATTGGGTGAAATTATTAAATTTTTTTCTACAATTATTATACAAAAGTTAAGGATGTGTTATGCGGTTAAATAATGCAATTGTTATCACGGGAGCGGGTCAGCGTATTGGCTATTATTTGGCAAACCAATTTTTAACTCACACGGACTTTCCTGTTATTTTCAGTTACCGGACTGAGCGGTCAGGGGTTGCGGCACTGCAAGCTAAGGGGGGCATCGCCATTCGCGCTGACTTTAATCAGCCTGGCGAGATTGCGTGTTTTATTGAACAGGTTAATCAGCGCGTGACCAGTTTGCGTGCCCTGATTCATAATGCGTCTGTTTGGTTAGATGATGATGCGCCAACTAGTTTTGAACAGCAGATGCGCTTACACGTTGAGTTGCCTTATCAGTTAAATCGGGGGTTAGTTGATCCGTTGAATGCGTCGGCTGGCGCGGATATTATTTCGATCAGTGATGCAAAAGTTGCACGGGGTAGCGGTCATCAAGTGGCTTATTTAGCCTCTAAAGCCGCGCTGCAAAGCATGACCAAGTCGTTTGCGCTCGCTTATGGTTCAAAGGTTAAGGTGAATGATATTGCGCCTGCTTTGATTATGTTTAATCAAGGGGATGATGCCGAGTATCGTCAGCAACGCTTAAAGGAAAACTTAATACCGATTGAGCCTGGCCCAGAGGTTGTTTGGCAAACCGTGAATTTTATCATGAGCAACCCCTATCTAACAGGGCAGGTGATTGGATTGGATGGCGGGCGTAATTTGATGCCCTGAGCTGTAAACAACTTATACACGACTTTTATGTTTTTTATGCACAATAATGTTTTTACTTTAATCTGTGCAGTGATTAGTTCTATTGATAGGGTTTTGGGGTTATTAATTGCTATACTTATTAAAGATTCGATGCTTAATTGGAGTTTATCATGTTTAAAAATGCGCAGTCGTTGAACACCAAGGTGATTGGTATTGCGGTAACGGTTGGAGTGATCGTTGCTCTTGTTGTGGGCCTAATGATGTACTTGAGCTCGGTTAAGCCCGTGCAGTCGACTGTTGAAGCTGCGATGTTAGAAGAAATGCAGGTTCATATTAACGCTGCCATAGAGCTTAAAGTACAAAGTGGCATTATGGGGGCCACGGCAATGACTTTGCAGCGAAATGTGATGGAGGCGTTAGTGGTTGAAGATCGCGACGAGGTTCTCGATTTGTTTGGCGGTATTCGTGAAGGCTTTCGTTCTAAATCGAATTTTAACAATATAGCAACGATTTTATTAACCGCTGATGGTCGAATGTTGGTTCGCTCTTGGGACCTTGATAATTATGGGCAAAGCGCAGCAAACAGTCCGTTAATCCAGCGTGCGATGTCTGAAAAGCAAGCGTTTGCAGCCTTGGGTGTTGGGGCGAGAGGCGTGGGCGTAATGGCCATTTCACCTGTGGTGGATGAAGGTGAATTCTTGGGGATGATTTCGTTATTACAAGACCTAGCTTCAGTGGTTTATGACTTTAAGCATAATTTGAATATTGATTGGGTATTGTTAACGGATAAGCGCTATTTAAATGAAAAGTATCCTGGCATGGGTATTGTGGAAGAGAATACGGCGATTGGTGAGAATTATGTGTTGGCGAACAATCGTTGGTTTGATGAAGCAACGGTTAAACTCTTTACGCGCAGTTATACCGAGCAAGCCGATGATCAACTCGCGGTTTATGTTAGAGATGGCAAGGTGGTGATCGATATCCCTGCGTATGATGAAGAAAATAATGTTTTAGGTCGACACCTTTTCATCATGGATGAGCAGCGTTATCTTGCGCCTATTCAAATGGCGATGAATAATGCATGGCTATCCCTTGCCAGTGTGCTTGTTGGTATTTTCTTATTAACCTTTGCTTTGGTCTTGGCGATAGGGCGCATGGTTATTAAGCCACTGCAACGGGTGCAGCTATTAAGTGAACAAATTATTAAGACAGGTGATTTTAGCTTACGGGCATCCATTAGTTCCAATGATGAAGTGGGTAAAACATCGCTGGCGATCAATCAACTGCTTGAAAATGTAAGTGAAGCACTGACGGGGGCAAACAAAACCGTTTCTGCGATTGCCGAAGGTGATTTTAATCAGCGGATAGAAGGTCAGTATGTGGGAGACCTTCAGACGTTGCAACAGGGTGTGAATGCCAGTGCCGACAATATTGCTAAAGTGATGACTCAGTTTGGACGGACAATGGAGGCCATGAAACGCGGCGAATTCAAGCTCAAACTTGAATGCGAAGCGAAGGGTGAATACCTGAAAATGATGAATAACGCTCAAGCCACTATGGATGAGATGAGTGAAATTATTGCCGAAATTAATAGTGTGATGCAGGCGATGGCACAGGGTGAGTTTAATCACCGCGTTCAAACTCAAGCCAAAGGTGAGATGAAGTTACTCAAAGATAGCATCAATGAATCTATGGAGCAGCTGGATGAGGCGATTAAAGAAATCACCAGGATTGTTGTCGCACAAAGTGAAGGCGATTTAACCCAGCTTATTAACGGCGATTATGAGGGTGATTTACTGCGTTTGAAAAATGCGGTAAATAGTTCGTTAACAAAACTAGCACAGATCGTATCTCAAGCCGTTCAAGCCGCAGATATAGTGAACAATGCCGCTAAGGAGGTTTCCCAGGGATCGCTTGACTTAAGTGAGCGCGTTCAGCAACAGGCCGCAGCATTAGAGCAAACCTCGGCAACGATGGATCAAATGAACTCAGCGGTACAAAATAATACCGATAATGCCCAAAATGCAGCTAAGGTGGCTGGCAGTGTGCAAGCAGAAGCTCAGCAGGGTGAAAAAGTGATGAAGCAAACGATAGCTGCGATGGGGGCTATCCAAGAGTCAAGTCATAAGATATCTGAAATAGTTTCTTTGATAGATGGTATTGCTTTTCAGACTAATTTGCTGGCATTGAATGCCGCAGTTGAAGCGGCGCGTGCTGGTGAGCATGGTCGTGGGTTTGCAGTCGTTGCGGGTGAAGTACGTGCGCTTGCACAAAAATCAGCAGAAGCCGCAAAAGATATTAAAAAATTAATCAATGAGAGTGTTGGTAGAATTGATGAAGGGACTAAGCTTGCGAGCGCTTCCGGTGAGCGCCTTGATGCTATCACGCATTCTATCGAAGAGGTTAGCGCAATGATTAATCAGATTGCCCAGGCCTCTGCAGAGCAAGCTGATGGCGTGTCTCAAGTGCATTCAGCTATTTCGGATATTGATTGCGCAACGCAACAAAATGCGGCATTAGTTGAGCAGACTTCAGCTACCTCTGAATCCATGAGTGAACAGGCGAATGAACTAAGTCGTAATATGGGGTTTTTCAAAACGTCCAGTTCAGCGAGTCCTGCAAAAATAGCAGCAAAAGCAGCTCCTAAATTAACCAAAAATACAGTTAAATCAATAAAGCCCATGCCGCAGATTAAAGAGGCTAAATCAAATAGTGATGAGTGGCAGGAATTTTAAAAAAAAACATTGCCAATGATAGAAATAGCTTATAATTATGGGTAATGAGTTTATAAGCTTGTATATTCAGAACTGAGGAGTTTAAAGATGAAGCTAACAATTGTTGCTGTTACAACGTTAAGTCTAATGGGTTTAAATGCGGCGCATGCTAATTCAATCCCCCACGAGCAAAACCCAGGTTATGTTTGGGATACCAATGGTAATGTGGTTCGTGATGGGTTTGGTGGCTGTGTAAGAACCATTAACTGGTCTATGGATACCGCTATTGCTCGCTGTGAAGGTATTGAGGAAGTGAAGGAAGTAGCAAAATCTAAGCCTGTTGTTCCTGTTGCCCCCGCTAAGCCAGCGCCAGAGCCAGCGCCTATTGTATTACCAGAAAAGTCAGTGATTAACTACAAGTTTGATAACGCTAACTTTGATCAAAGAACCGGTGTATCAGGTGATTTGGATGCGATTGTCGAGTTCGCTAAAGCGAATCCGAATGCAACTGTTGTTATCAGTGGCCATACTTGTACTATGGGTTCACGTGCTTACAATGAAGCCTTGGCTAAAAATCGTGCGAATGCAGTACAAGCACACCTAGTTTTCCGTGGTGTTCCAGCTAAGCAAATAGAATCAAAAGGTTATGCGTTCGATAAGCCAGTAGCTAGTAATGACACCGAGCAGGGCCGTGAGAAAAACCGTCGTGCAGAAGTTGAAGTTAAAAAGTAAGCTTTAGATTTTAAGCTCAAAAAAGCGCACATTAAGTGCGCTTTTTTTTTGTGCTATGTAAGTCAAACGCTTAGGATTGCTTTTGCAGGAAAACCATGGTTTCAACCTGCTGGGTATGGGGAAGCATATCATACAGTTGACACTTGGCTAGACGATAGTTTTGTTACTCAAGTGATATTAAGTCTGTGAGCAGCGTATCGCTGTGACAAGAGTGTAAAACCGTTTGGATCAAACTATACTTTAGTGGCTTCACTTGATAATAAGGCTGCTGGTTTTCGAGCATGCATGGTTAAAAGCAGACGTACTCTGCGAGGTAGTTTCATTGATGCTCGAGATTAAGATGGATCGGCAGACGGGTTGCCAATAACATCACCCACCCTAGCATTAAAATAAACAGGGTCGAATGAGGGCGGTAGTTTTTCGTTGATAACAAAGTACATAAAAACAGCGTGTAACGCGCCAAATCGGTAGAAAAGGGTACCAATATAGCGTTTAAACCAACCAGGTTCGATGCGGTTAAGTTTGAGCTTACTTTTGGCTGCACCAAATAGATAGCCGTAGGTGGCTCCAACAATTTTTTGGTCAGATTTTAAACGACCATGTTTGACAAAATCTTTTGATAAGCGAACGGCTTCACGAATCGACCGAGAAATAGACAGTGCAAGGTCCCTGCTAATAGTTCTACGACCTGGCTTGGCTTGATAGTTTTTTACTAAACGGTACTTTTCCGTGAGTACGGAATGGGCTTTAGCTAAGTGCAGGGTAATTTCACCTTTACGCGATTGGTGATAAAACACATGCGTACTTAGGCTGGTAAAAAACTCTCGTTTAAAGACTAGGCGGCTCAACTTGTTGGTAATGTCTTTAAAAGAAAAGAAAGGCATGGTGAATATCGGAATCAGAATCAGCATAGTGAATAAAATGCTAAAGCTTATAGCTAATGAACGCCGTCTAAATTGAACCCCCTCATGCAAGGTAACAAGGACAAGAAAAATGCTGGTAATAAGCACAAAGGTCAATAAGAAGGTATTAAATACGTGGGATAGTAGAAACTTTCGCCCTTCTGGGCTTAAGGTGATCGCTTTTAAAAAACGCCTTGTCTCATTTAGACGAAACGCCAATTCAGTATTCAAAGTTAATCCTCCCGTTTATCAAGTGACTATCCTAGCAGTTTATTTGTAATGAAGTTGATCATTTTTAATGATTATAAATAAGGTTAGCTTAAGATTGTATAGATTATGGTGCGCCCGAAGGGATTTGAACCCCTGGCCTCTGCCTCCGGAGGGCAGCGCTCTATCCAGCTGAGCTACGGGCGCAAGCTTGCAAATCGGTTGTATTATAAGGGTTTGGCTTGAGTGTGTGAAGTCTTTTAGTTTATTTCTCTTTTAGTGCATTTTATTGGTTAATAATTTTAGTGTATGCGGTTTGGAAATCGAGCTTGCCGGTTATCTCAAAGACCTGGGTGTGTTGAAGTAGGTGTTGATAGTCTTGTATGTTTGGGCTTTGGCCGTTTTTTTGAAAGGATTGATCCGCTTTTTGGTAAAAAACACCCGGCGATTTTATTATGCCTTGCAGCAAGTCTTCACGCTGGTTTAAATCAACCTGGCTTAGGGTGGGTGTTTGAGCGCTGTCTAGCTGCCAGTTAAGTAGGTAGAGTTGGTCAAGGGGTGCAATGGCTTGACGTTTAACTGCTGGATAAAGTTGTTGGATGGGCGCATCGTATTTTTCTTCAAGTGCGCGAAGTTGGTTTTCGGGCATGGAGAGATAGGGTTGGTGATTTTCAATTAATCGGTGGAGCTTTGGGTTGTGGACAATGGTGCCGGGGTTAATGCGAGGTTGTTTTGGAATCCCGCGCATCAAAACGCGGTTGTCTTGTGCGTGCATTAAAATCCGATCATTGCTGATAAATCCTTGCGCCTGTTCAAGCAGTTTAAGCATTAGGGTGGACTTTCCTCCCCCTGACACGCCTGCAATCGCAATACCTCGTTGATCGTTGAGTTGCAGTGCTGCGCAGTGGCCTAAAAGCCAGCCTTGGTTTTGCCAGTGGTTGAGGTTTTGGCTAAGGATGAAGTTAATTACCTGGTTAGGGTGGGTGTTGAGATCGCCAAAGGCAGCAAGCGTTTGTGCGTTTTGCCACAATACGAGACCCGTTTTGACTTTGTGAACCAGTCGTTGAGGTTGACCCAGATGGTTTTGAAAGTCATGGACGGCTTCTTTGCGGCCTGTTTTTCCGAGTTCACGTTGCCAGTCTTTAAAGGCTAGGCGGTAGAGTGCTTCAAGTTCATAGGTTTGGTCGAAGTGGAGCGCTAAGAGCGTTTGGCTATCTTGTGGGGCTTGTGTGCTGAATAAAGCCAAATCACCAAAATAATCAGCTAAAACCTCCAGTAGTGCACGCGAGTTTGATTGCACGGTAATAGACCAGCTATCAAGGTTGACCACCAGGCCTGGTGCGTGGGTGGGTGTTTTGTTTATTAGGGTTTGTAGTGTGTATAAACTTGAAGTCATAGTGGGTTAATTGCCTGTAATCTTGGCGATAACATAGTCCGCATATTTCTCTGCAATATTAATCCCCAAGCCTTCTTTCGCTCCTTTAAAGCCACCAAAGGCCGATACTTCAAAACACACTGGCCCTTGCTCCGTTTCGGCTATATCGACGGTGGTAAAATCGAGTTTGAATAAGGCTTGCGCCTTGGCCGCCATGGCAATGATGTCATCAGAAGGATAGGCCGCTGCGTATTTTCCACCATTGGCAATGGTGGTGTTCCAGCTGGTTGAGCTTGATACACGGGCGTAAGCGCCTTGATATTGGCCACCTAAAAACATCAGTCCGAGGTCATGCCCAGGTAGGGTTAGTTTTTTCTGGATATAGTAAAAACCATGTTTT
This sequence comes from Thiomicrospira sp. R3, assembly GCF_029581415.1. Taxonomy (GTDB): domain Bacteria; phylum Pseudomonadota; class Gammaproteobacteria; order Thiomicrospirales; family Thiomicrospiraceae; genus Thiomicrospira. The sequence continues at coordinate 1,253,225 of NZ_CP121121.1, forward strand.
TGATGGTAGGTACTGAGTTGGCTAAGTAGTTTTTTATCGCCCTGTTTGGCTTTGATTAGCTCCATGCCAGTCGCTTTGGTGGAAAAAAGGGGTTTAAGTATGGCTTCATCAAATTGATGCACAGCGTTTAGGGCGGCGTTAATATCTTCGGTGATAATGGTTGGTGGCATGGGTATATCGGCCTGCGCAAGGCTAACGGTGCAGGCCATTCTGTCGACTAACCGAATAATCGATTCGGGTGGCGAAAAGATTTGGCATTGACAGGATTCAACAAATCTTAAGATTTCGAGCCGATCTAAAATGGCTGGGCTGTAGGTTTGCGATATTTTCTTGATAATTATCGCATCAAGTTCACAAAGGTTAAACCCTTTATACAGCACTTTTTTATCGGCGAGGTTGGCGACGACTTGTTCAATATCAATGACCAGCCGAAACCCCGTACGTTGTTCAATCGCCTCGGCGAGGACTTCGGTTGACCATTTGCCTTCAATGCCAACCACACCTATTTTTAAATCAGTCACGGAAGAGTTCCTTTGAAATACGATACGTTAATAAATCTTGGGGATTGTCAGTTAATTGAGTGATAGTTTCAAGTAAATAACGACCACGAAAGTGCATAGATTTAGCATGGGTTTGATCCAATACAAAACGTGTAGAGGTTAAAAAAGACCGCGCTAAGCCTAGAGCTAAGCGCAGGTGAAAGTGGTGGTCTTGGTTTTGTTGGGCATAATCTGCGCCAAAATCATAAATACGATCCATGCTCAGTGCAAGTTGTTTGCGCACGCCTGGATCGAAATTCATTAGGCGATAGTGCGATACCATCAGAACCGATAAGTCTTGAACATAATCAAGGTAGTCGGAGCGGTGGAGGTCAATAAAGTTGATGGTTTGAGTTTGGCTGTCAAACAAAATATTGTCAAGATTAAAGTCACCATGAATATAGACTGCCATAGGGACAACCAGGCCTGCTTCTCGTTCTGCGGCCTGTTTAATTAAGGTTTCTAGACGTTCTTGTTTTAATTCTCCAATTTGACTTTGGCTTACTTCAAATTCAGGGTGAACCTGATAAATGTCGGGTAAACGTTTTTTAAGTTGCTGCATAAAGCTGGCGGCTACGGGGCTGTCAATTTGGGTGTCTTGCCAGATTTTGGGTAGCAGCGCAAAAAGGGCATCAAGCGCGCAGTTTGTTTTTTCATGCTGTTGTTTGATTAGCAGGCTATCAAGGGTGTCGCCTTCTAGGTATTCATACAACAAAGCGGCCTTGTCACCGGAGCGATGGTAGGAGTAGAGCTTGGGGGCAATGCCAGGGTATTTTTTTTGCCAGCGTTGAATACCTTGTTTTTCTTCTTTGAGTTTAGTTTGGTCACCTTGTTTGAAGACCGCGATAATTTTATCTTCGTCATCATCTTGGTTTTTTACCCCCGAAATGAGGCATCCGGACTTGGTTTCACCGAGGGAGTGAATGCTGAGGTCATCCGTGTTGAGTTTAAGCTGGGTCAGGGTCGCTTCCAGTGAGCGATAACGTTGAATTTCAATCGGTTGGCCCATTTTTTCAGAAATAATCGCTTCGCCAATATGGAGTAAGGATTCACTAAGTTTGCTGAGGTCGTGAATAATAAAGCTGGCTTGTAGCAGGTCTTCGTTTTGGTGTTTGTTATTGGCTAATTTGGCCAGCTTTTTACGCAAGACATCGGCATGGCTGTCTAGCTGAATTTTTCTTCGGCAAAGTTTAAGAGCCGCTTGGAGGTTAGGGTCAGCCATTGCACTTTCTATGGTATCAAGCCCTTCTAGTAATTCACTAAAGCTTTGAAAAATTTGTTTGCGTTGAATCCATTTAAACTGTTTAAGTTGGCGACTATGGAATATAAAGTCATCAAGCCGATGGGAAAACGCCCGCAAACTGTAGCTTAGGTGGTTAAGGCTGTAAAAGTGTTCAGCTGGAACCTGTTGCAGTCGATTGACGAGTTGAATGTGGTAGTTATCAATATAGTCACGGCGTTTTAAGCTGCTGGAGGCATAACGTAATTCACCGGTTTGGAGAAAGCGTTCAACGAGTCGCAGTTGTTTGCGAATTTCTAGTATTAAAAAACTCAGCGCATCGGGTTGATGGAGTGCCTGGGGCATAATTAGTCTTTTTTCTGCTTTTTTTGTTTAGCTTTACCGGCTTTCATTTTTAGGCGGGGCTCGGCCTCGGTTTCTCCGGCCTGTTCAGCGGACCATGCTAAGGTGATGCGGATTTCTTGGTGGTTTTTAGCCTGCTTGGCTTTAATTTTAAGCCGTGCTAATCCTTGAGGCGTCAAGGTCACATTATCCTCTTCGTTGGTGAGTTGGAGCTGCCCTTTGGCAAAGCCTTCGGAAACGACGGCGAGATAGTTAATGATCGCATCTTTGTCTTGTAACGATTCATGCTCGAAGGTATGTATTGTTTTGGCCATGATAGTCAATCCAGTTGTAAGGTTGAAACACATTGAGGTGCGAATGATCACTGCTACGCGCGCTGACGCTCCCATCTTGATGGAAGATTGTAACGCTCCAGCCAGGGATTTGCATCCCTTCTTTTGAACGACAGTGGCAGTTTAGCTGGGTATCGCATTCAAAGTTAAGTAATCCATTTTTCACTAGTAGTTGTTGGCCGTTAAGGTGATGGCGATGTCCGTTGACCAAAGCAAAAATATGTTTGGCCTTTAGGTGTTGAGCGCCTTTTGCGGTAAAAGGCCAGTCATAGTTACGGTACTTGGTACGAAATGCATTGCCTAGTGCACCATAATAGAGGTCAAACAATTGGGATTGATGAAGTTTTTGTTGGAAAATTAGATTAATTTTTTCAAGTTGTCCTTGGTGAATTAAATTCGCTAATTGGTCATCTATGCCTGCATGGCTAAATAGAAAGCTACCTTCTGTATGCACGAGCTTTAGGCTTTTAAAAAAGTTATAGAATTCGCCATCTGGTTTTAAAAATAGCTCATGTGCCCAACTTATCGCGTGATTAAGTTGCTGGGTGTTATCAAAGCGTTTTAGCCACGCTTTTTTCATACTATGCTGTTTGACAAGCAATTGAGAGATTTCAGTTTTTATGTATTTTTTGGTTAGGTGTTTTTTTGCGGATTTTTTAAAAGATTTCATCCACTGTTCATCAACAAAATGCGCTTGGTGCTGTGGGTTGGGGTGTTCGCCTTTTTCTTGATAAATTTCGGCAAACAACATAATCGCTTTTTTTCCCATGCGCCCAAAAAAATGGCTTTGTAGCGGGTCGTGGGTTTTTTTCAGTGCAAGCAGGCCGGCTAAAAATCGAACATCGTGGTTGCCAGCTAATAAGATTGTGTCGGGTTTAAGCGTCAGTAGGTTATTGATTAGCCTTAGCAACGCGAGGGTGCTTGGCCCTTTGTCAAAACAATCTCCACCAATAATAATGCGGGTTTTTAAGCCTTTAAGGGTAAGCCGGAGCGGTTGGTGCGGCAGGTCGTGTGTTATCAGGCCTGCTTGTTTCAGTGAGCGTAAAAAAGCCTGGGCATCTGCGTGAAGGTCGCAGAAAAACGCCGTATCTTGCGCGGGTGCTTGCCATTTTTGATACGGCAGGTGCGGCAGGATAGCCGGTCGCCATAGGTGTGTTTGGAGTGTTTGATTAGTCATAAGTTTAACCAGGCCTGGTTGTTTTTAATGTTAGGCAGTTTAGTTTCGGATTATTACAGCGGTATGACTTGCGCGGATTAAATTTACTAAAAGCGCTCAAGAATGTCTGTCAATCTCGGTTAAAATAGCGGCATTATTTATTGGAAATGGATATTTTATGTGGAGTTACCCAATCATTGATCCCGTTGCTTTAGCGCTGGGTCCTATTGCAATTCACTGGTACGGTTTAATGTATGTGATCGGCTTTGGTGCCGCTTGGTTACTGGGCCTTTACCGTGCACAATCGTCGGCTATCTGGGATAAAGATAAGGTCGGCGACCTGTTGTTTTATTGTGCGCTCGGTGTGGTTCTGGGTGGGCGTATGGGCTATGTGCTATTTTATGATTTTGCAGGGTTTCTGGCTAATCCTCTTTCCTTGGTGATGGTTTGGCAAGGGGGGATGTCGTTTCATGGCGGTTTGTTGGGCGTGACTTTAGGTATGTTTTTGTTTGCACGTAAAGTGGGCTTGAGCCTGTTTAGTGTGGCCGATTTTGTAGCCCCCTTAGTAACGATTGGTTTGTTTAGTGGGCGGATTGGTAATTTTATTAATGGCGAGTTATGGGGTAAGGTTACCGACTCGCCGTTGGGGATGTGGGTGTATGACCCGGTTGTGGGTGAACTGGTGCAAAAATACCCCACCCAGTTATTACAGGCGCTGCTCGAAGGCTTGGTGCTGTTTGTTTTGCTTTGGTGGTATTCGTCAAAACCGCGCCCAAGCGGCTCGGTAGCGGGCTTGTTTTTGGCCGCTTATGGTGTAGTTCGCATCGTCGCTGAATTTTTTCGCGCACCAGATGCGCATATTGGTTACCTTGTGGGCGATTGGCTAACGATGGGTATGGTTTTATCTTTACCTATGATTGTTATCGGTGTGGGTTTAATGGTTTGGGCTTACAAGCAGTTCCATCTTGTTAGCAAGGAGGCAAAATGATATGAAACAGTATTTAGATTTATTGCAGCATCTTTTAGATCACGGTGTGCAAAAAGGTGACCGTACAGGTACGGGTACCCTGTCGGTTTTTGGGTATCAAATGCGGTTTGATTTACAGCAGGGCTTTCCGCTCGTGACCACTAAAAAGCTGCATTTACGCTCGATTATTCATGAGTTACTTTGGTTTTTAACTGGGGACACGAATATACAATACCTCAAAGATAATCAAGTGCGTATTTGGGATGAGTGGGCCACCGAATCGGGTGATTTAGGGCCGTTATATGGTAAACAGTGGGTGGCTTGGCAAAGTCCGAATGGTGGGGTCATTAACCAGATTCAACAAGTGATTGATACCCTGAAAACTAATCCAAATAGTCGTCGTATGCTTGTCACCGCCTGGAATCCAGCAGATTTGCCAGACGAAACAATCAGCCCACAGGCGAATGTAGAAAATGGCAAAATGGCTCTGGCGACCTGTCATGCCTTTTTCCAGTTTTATGTCGCAAATAACCGATTGTCTTGTCAGCTGTATCAGCGTTCGGCGGATACCTTTTTAGGCGTGCCGTTTAATATTGCGAGTTATGCGTTGTTGGTGCATATGATTGCACAGCAAACTGGTTATGAGGTGGGCGAATTTATTTGGACGGGGGGCGATGTGCATTTGTATAACAATACATTGGAGCAAACCAAGCTTCAACTAACACGCGCGCCATTACCCCTACCAGGCCTGGTGATTAAACGTAAACCCGAATCGATTTTTGATTATCAATTTGACGATTTTGAAATAGTAAACTATCAATCGCATCCGCATATTAAAGCCCAGGTATCTGTATGACGATTCAAAAACCGCTGTTAAAACCAACGTTAATGATGATTGTTGCAATGGCAAAAAATAGAATGATTGGTTTAAATAATAAAATGCCTTGGCATTTGCCAGATGATTTAAAGTACTTTAAAGCCCAGACCTTAAATAAGCCCGTTATTATGGGGCGAAAAACCTTTGAATCAATAGGTGCACGCGCCTTACCCAATCGCCCCAATCTAGTCATTAGTCGCAATCCAGATTTTAGCGCAGCGGGTAGTGTGGTTTTTAATTCAGTAGAAAAAGCGATTGAGTCAGTGAGCGACGCGCCTGAGATTGTTATTATGGGAGGCGCACAAATTTATGCCCAGTGGGTTGATAAAGTGGATCGTTTGCTCATTACAGAGGTGAATGCTGAGCCGCAGGGTGATGCATTTTTCCCGCAGCTAGATAAGCAGGCCTGGTTAGAGGTGTCACGTAAAGCTCACGTCGCTGACGAAAATCATTGTTATGCCTTTGATTTTGTCGAATATCAACGGCGTGGTTAGCGTGCAGATATATTTTCATTTGTTCTAGCGAAAGTCCTTGGTTTCGGATAATAACCGCTTGGTTAATAGTGAATAAGTGACGTCGAATCGGTTTTTTAATTTATAACCCGTTCAATTAAGCGAATTAACTTATCAGGATTAAAGGGTTTGATAATCCAACCCGTTGCCCCTAGGTTTTTACCCTGTTGTTTCATGTCTGGGCTGGCTTCGGTGGTAAGCATTAATATGGGTGTATATTTATAGTTTTCAGTTTCACGTAAAGCGCCCAACAGTTCAAGCCCATTCATTTCAGGCATATTGACATCGGAAATCACTAGATCAAATTGCTCCGATTTAGCCTTGGCTAAACCTAGCGCCCCATTTTCGGCGGTTTGCAAAGCGTACTCTTTTCCCAATACCATTTCTATTAATTGTCTTAGCGAGTTGGCGTCATCTACATAGAGTATTTTTTTCATTTTAGGTCCATTAACGGGTTGTTGTAATGTTCAAAGTCTTTATTTTATGTTAACTGAGTGAATAAGCTTGAAGAAATTCAAATTTTTATGCATTGCGTCCATCAGCTTGGTATCATAAGGTGATTAATTTTTTGATGGAAGGGTGCGTGGGATGTTACTAGCAATTCGTGAAAAGGTTCAAGGTTGGTTAGCTTGGGCTATTGTCATTATCTTGATTGTCCCTTTTGCTTTGTGGGGTATTGATCAGTATGCAACGGGCGATAGGACGGTGGTGATAGCAGAGGTAAATGGGGAAAAGGTTACCGCTACAGAGTTCTTGCAGATGTATAATCGCCAGCGTATGCGTTTGCAACAGCAATTTGGTGACATGTATGATCAGGTTGTTGAAGATGAGGTCTTGCGTAATCAGGTTTTGGATGCGCTTATTGAAAGCCAAATAATCAAGCAATGGGCTGCACGTAAGGGGTTGGTGATTTCAGACGCTCAGTTGGCTGCGGTGATTCAGAATGCTGGGGTGTTTCAAGAGAATGGGCGTTTTTCCAAACGCGCCTACGAAGAGTTGTTAATGCGCAATGGTTTGACGATTGCTGGTTTTGAAATCGAGCAGCGCCAGTTTTTGCTTGAACAACAGTACCGTAATTTAACCGCTGGGTCGATGTTTGTGACCGAAAGTGAACTTGAGCATCTGTATCAATTACAAAACCAACGCCGTTATATTGATTATGTTCGATTAGATCAGCGCATTTTTAATGATCAAATTGAAATTAGTGATCAACAAAAACGTGATTTTTATCAGGCCAATCAGGACTTGTTTATTGTTCCTGAAAAAGTAGTGGTGGATTATATTACTTTTTCCATGCGTGATTTAGTGGCGTATACTGAGGTAAGTGACGCGGAAAAACGTGATTTCTATCAGCTTAATATAGGTTTATTCACCCAGCCGGAAATGCGCCGCGCGAGTCATATTTTAATTCGTGGTGATGAGCAGGCCGCGCTAGAGGCGTTCGCCGAAATTCAAAATCAGTTGGCGCAAGGGGTAACGTTTGCGAAATTAGCTGAGCAATACTCACAAGATCCCGGTTCTGCCGCTAATGGCGGTGATCTTGATTTCTTTGAGCAGGGTATGATGGTGCCTGAGTTTGACCAGGCTGTTTTTTCAATGGAAGTTGATCAAGTGAGTGACATTGTCGCGACTGACTTTGGTTGGCATTTGATTTATTTAACGGACATCCGTGAGCCACAAACACTTGAGTTCGATCAGGTTGAGAAGGATGTTGCTCAGCAATTGCGAATTGAAAAAGCGCAAGCAGCCTATTATGGTTTGCTTGAATCGGTCAATACCCTGGCTTACGAGCAGCCCGACAGCCTAGAGCCGCTGTTAGATTTAGTTGGGGGTGAGGTTCAAACCTCAGCGGCATTTGGCCGTGAAGGTGGCTCAAGTTGGTTTAGTCAGCGCCGTGTATTAGAGGCTGTTTTTTCTGATGATGTGTTCAGTGCTCGTTTGAACTCAGCGGTGATTGAGTTGGATTCTGGTACATCCATGGTGTTACGTGTTAAAGACTATAAACCAGAGTTTTTAGATAGCTTTGAGTCGGTTGAGCCGCAAATTGCAACGCGACTAATGCGTGAAGTAGCGGTGGCTAGGTCAGCCGAGTTAGCGGATGAAGTGATGGCTAAAATTGAAGCCGGTGCTGATCCAGCAAATATTGAGTTGGCAGGCGTTGAATGGCATCCCGTTGGCTGGGTTGAGCGTCAAAGTCAGCAGGTCTTGCCGCAGATTGTATCGGCTGCATTTAAAGCCCAAAAACCTTTAGCCGATCAGGCCAGCTGGACGCGGACTCAATCGCTAATGGGTGATACGCTATTAGTCCGTGTTAGTCAGGTTGATGTGGTGGATGATGAAGATCGTAAAGCGCAAATGGCTGAGTTATCACAAGCCTTAACCGGCATTTATATTACAGCTGAGATTGATGCTCGTTTAGCCGTGCTTCGTTCAGAGGCTAAAATTGATATCAAGCCTGCGTTTAATCGACTTAATTAGTCAAAAGGGCTAGCAGGACAAGCTAATCCAAGGCCGCTTATGCGGCCTTTTTTGTTAGTCAAAACCAGCCCATAATTTGTGAACAATCTGTTAAAAGGATAGCGATGTTTAAATTAATTTATTTTGTACCGTCTGAGGCGTTGGAATTAACCAAGCAGGCCGTATTTGAGGTGGGCGCTGGCCGATTAGGGCATTATGAACAGTGCGCCTGGCAAACCCTTGGGATGGGGCAGTTTAAGCCTTGTGTTGGCAGTCAACCCTATATAGGGCAGCAGGATTTGTTGGAACGGGTTGAGGAGTATAGGGTAGAGGTGTTGGTTGAACAAGCCTTAATAAAGCAGGCGGTGGGGGCATTAAAAGCCACCCATCCTTACGAGGAACCTGCTTATGAAGTGGTGAAGCTGGAGCGTTATTAAGGTTTTAATTTAGTGGTGCTTATGCATCATGCCTTGACCACTGCCAGCGGGTCTGTTCATTCCCATTCCCATGATTTTACGTACTGGAGCTTGGATCATTTTTTCTGAGCCATCTTGCATGATCAGTTTGATATCGACAATATCGCCTTCAGTTAATGCACGTGTGGGGCCAATAAGCATCACATGGAGTCCACCGGGTTTAAGTTCAGTCTGTCCGATGGCAGGCACGCTGATTTCTGGAATCTCACGCATCCGCATCACACCGTTATCATCTATATGTGTATGTAATTCGACGGTTTTAGCTGCATCTGAATCCGCTCGTACCACGGCAATCGGTTGGTCTCCTGCGTTAATTAGGGTCATAAACGCGGCAGTGGCAGGCGCGACGGGTGGCATTTCGCGCACAAATGGATTGTCTACTTGCAGTTGTTTGGCTTGGTTAGCCTGTACTGAAAAGCTCATTAAGCCAGCCAAAGCCAGCCCGGTTAGGCGCAGTGTTTTGTTTAGGGTTGTATTCATGGTGTTATCCTTGTAGAGGTTAGTTAAGGTAGCGGTTAATAACATCTAAAAACTGTTCAGGGCCGTGTGTGTGGGGTAATTGTTCACGCAGAACACCGTTTTGATCAACGACATAGGTAAAGGCAGAGTGGTCAACGGCATAGTTTTCACTGCCATCATCCACGCGTTCATACACCGCACCATAACGTCTTGCTACTTCAGCAATGACTTCAGGGGTGCTGGTTAGGCCAATGATATTGGAATCAAAGTAATCGGCGTATTGTTGCAAGCGTTGAGGGCTATCACGTTCTGGATCTACTGAAATAAATAGAATTACTAGATTATCCCTCTGGGATTGAGAAATCTGGCGATAGGCAACGGATAGATTACCTAAATTGGTTGGGCAGATGTCAGGGCAGAAGGTGTAGCCAAAATAAATCAGCACCAACTTGCCTTTAAAGTCCGAAAGAGATACTTCACCGTTAGGTGATGTTAGGGTGAAGTCGCCACCAGGTGGCGACTCTAAACTGATTCTATTCGCACTGGGGTGGGTGTCCGATGTGGGTTTAAGCACGTAAATTAATGCATAGCTGCCGGCTAAGAATACACCAAAAGCAAGCGTTAATAATAAAAAAGAGCGATTGAGCTTATGTTGCGGCATGGTTAGTCTCCAAGCTAATTAATAGCACTATTCTACTAGAACTTCGCTTCTAAACGAGCCCAAATATTTCGACCTGGCTCCATCACTTTAAATACATTGCCCGTTGTTGGGTCGGTACGGTTTACATGATTAAAGTAGGCTTTATCCATTAAATTATCGACACCGGCTTGGAGCATAAAGATTTTGTTAATTTGATAGCCGCCATAAACATCTAAGGTTTGCCAAGCGGCGGTTTCACCTTCACCATACGCGCTATTAACCTGGGTTTGCTTAGTCGCTAGGTTGGCGCGCGCCGCTGCATACCAGCTTTGTTGGTCATACTGTGCACTCAATTGTGCGTTCAGTGGCGCGATATTACTCAAGCGGCGATTATCCGTTGTGTTTTTACCTTGAGTATAAGCGACATGACCGCTTAATAACCAGGCCTGGTTGAGACGATAATCCATGTCAAATTCAGCGCCATAGATTTGGGCGTCGATATTGACATAACCTTGACCTGTATGGGTTAAGTGGGCTTGGTTAGCCGCACGATCACTCAAAATATAATCGCTAACACGATCAAAATAGGTATTGGCTGACCAATTTAAGTTTTGGCTGCTATGGTTGAGTCCAAGATCAAATTGAAGATGTTTTTCGGGTTTTAAATCTGGGTTACCTGTCCAATCCGCCCGCGCCATAAAACGCTCGGTTTCATCGGCGGTGCGGCTGGTTAGACTTAAACCACCAAACCAATCGAGTGTATTGTTAAGTTGCTGCTGGTAACGTATCAAGCCGTTCCAGTTAGTTTCGGTGATTTTAGTGTTGCCGGAATAGTTTTGATTAGCGGCGGCGTAACGATCGACCGGTGTTCTAGGTTGGGGTGCCATTGACGTATTGTCCGGCGCTTTATTCGCATCTTTTGCTTGAGCCGTTACACTATCTACGCGCAAGCCATAAATCATATTTTGACTGGCTGAAAGCGCGGTATTCGCTTCAATAAACAGGCTGTTCTGTTCGGTGGAGGTATTGGGCCACATTAAAAATTGTGACTGATTGTTAGTGCGATTAAATAGTGTAGCTTGTTTTTCAATGGTCTGTAACATTAGGCCATAATCAAATTGGGTTGCACCAAGCAGAGTCGTTAATTTAAGTTTCCCCCCCTGGGTGGTCACTTCGGTGGGCACTTCGCTGCGTGTTCCACTATTGGCACGTAAGCTATAGTTGTCCATCACATGCTCTACTTCGGAGTGGTAAAGTTGCAGGTCTACAGCGTTAATTAAGCCGGAAAAATTGTTTCCTTCATAGCCTAAACGTGTCATGCGGCCATCAGACTTGGGTGCATCCATGCCGGCACCTTGGAACAATGCGTCAGAGGTGCTGACCTGTTCGTGCGAAAGTTTAATGTGGTGGTCATTGGTAGGTGTCCAGCCTAAATCAATGTGGCCTTGGGTTGTTTGATAGCTTGAGCTAACCTTCTTACCATTGCCGTCCTTATAGCTATCTGCATCCTTATAGGTGCCTTGTAAGCGAATATAACCTTGTTCACCGCCTGCAATCAGTTGTGCGCCGATATCTTGGGTTAAACCGTTCGAGTTGGTCGTTGCATGAACCTTACCCTGGTAAGACTTACCCGGCTCAAAATGAGGTTTGGTGCGTTCTAATAAAACGGTACCGCCCGTTCCACCTACGCCATATTGCAAAGATTGTACACCTTTAATGATGGTAATCTTATCAAAGCTTGCCAGTTCGGTATAGGAGGTAGGTGGATCCATGCGGTTCGGGCAGCCACCTTCAATTTTGCCACCATCGATTAATATATTAACGGCTGATTGGCCTTGACCACGAATCAAAATATCTAAGCCATGTCCACCTAAACGCTGAGCGTCTACACCTGAGAATTGACGCAGGGCCGCGCCTGATTCAGTATTACCACTGGTCTCAAGCACTTTTTCTATTGGTTGGCTTGTTGCGCTAGCTTGTTCAGCGATGACTTCAATTGGGAGCAATGGACTATTGGCAGCGACACCACCGCTGGCAAGGATCGATAGAATCGCGATATTTAGTTTTGATGGGGTTGACATGCTCAGGCTCCATGAGTGATTAAAAAATAAACTTCATTTTAGCGATAGCAGTGATCAGGAGTATTGAGAAAGTATTGAGATATGAGGCTGGGGGAGATGACCAGGCCTGGTCATCTCGGATAAGGAGGTTTTAAGGGTGACTTAATGCGCAATAAGGCTTCTTAACATCCAAGCATTTTTCTCATGTACCTGCATCCGCTGGGTTAGCAGGTCAAGCGTAGGTTCATCACTGGCCTGGGCTGCAATTTTGCTAATTTCTCTTGCTGTTTTAGTCACGGCTTCTTGGCCTAAAACCAGGTTTTTAATCATTGCTTGTGCACTGGGTGTTGCGGTTTCTTCTTTGATTTGGCTGAGTTGATTAAAGGCTTGAAATGAACCGGGAGCCTTTTCACCTAAAGCACGGATACGTTCCGCGATCTCGTCAACAGCGGTAAACAGTTCGGTATACTGTTGTTCAAACATAGTATGGAGTGTTTGAAACATTGGACCGGTGACGTTCCAGTGATAATTGTGGGTTTTTAGAAACAGGATGTAGGAGTCGGCAAGCAGTTGTGACAAGCCTACAGCAATCGCTTTACGATTTTCTTCGCTAATACCAATATTAATGTCCATAGTGTGTTTCCTTTTTAAATTTTAAGGGATGGTTCAAGCATTATCATATAGGATTATTTGATGGTTTTTGTTTTTATCAACTTAAGCATTGCTATTACCAACCATTAATAATGTTTTTTTGCCAGTCGAGGGTCCAGTCTTCGCCGAGAATAGATAAGCTGTCAAATCGCATGCAGTAATGTTCAAACTGGCGATGTTTGAGTAGAAAAAACTGTGCGCATTTGACCAGTCTTTTTTGTTTTGTTGGCGTGATAAATTCGCTTGGGAGACCCTGTGAATCGGTTTGGCGGAACTTAACTTCTATAAAAACTAGGGTGTTTTGATCCAGCGCAATGAGGTCTATTTCACCACCTTTACAGTAAAAGTTTTGATGAAGGATTACTAAACCTTGGGCACTAAGATAGTGTTTTGCTTGGTTCTCGTGGTGTTGACCTATGTGTTTGCTATTCAATGCTCGTGTCCATTAACTCAAGTTGAAATTGCAAAATTTCATCAAGCAGTTGTTGGCGAATTGTTTCTGGGCTTGTTTCAATGGTCGTGGTTTTTTGCGTCCAGAAAAAATTATTAGAGATAGGCTTGAGAGGCTTAAGGCGACCGTTGGCTTCATATTTGGCCCAGACTAACTGGGTATCAATCACATGGGTTGGTGTTAGTTGGTGTTTTCCTAGGCTGCCATGAATAAACATCGATGGTTGCAGTTTATGGCTGTGGTGGGCCATTAGGTAGCCATCCCAACCCAAGGCTTCGAGGTTGTTTACGAGTGGCGATTCAAATAAGCTGGCCGGGTGCGTGGGAAAGGCGATATGTTTTAGATCCCGTTGTGGCGGTTGATTAAACAGCTGCTGGGGGGTCAGTTTGGATGTGCCCATTAGGTTTAGGTTGAGCTGAAAGAACTCGATCTGAGGTCCGAGTACCGCAATGCTGCGTTCATCACCAATAAGTACCATGGTGTCCAAGTCTTGACGGGTGCGGGCAGTATGTTCAATCGGTTTTTGGATAATACGGCTTAAATAATTACCGCGCTCTTGGCTAAAATTGACATTAAGTAGTGTTGCCATTTCATTGCGAAGGTTCTGGGTATTAGCGCCATAGGCCTGTTGATTCATTGGGGAGCGATGTTGTTTTGACCAGGCCTGGTTGAGTTGGTGGGCTAGGGTAATGTCGCTGGGTTGGTTGCTGTGGAGCAGTGCAATATGGCGTGCGCATTGTTGATTGAGCTGATCGATAATTTGTGTCACTTCACCCGTAGGGACTAAGCTTAGTTGTAGAAAACCTGCGGGTTGATCAATTCGGTTGAGTGCGATTAAGTCGGTTAAAGATTGCTGCGCTAGTGTTTGAACGTGTTCGCGTGTAAGTGGACCGATGACTTTCACGGCACCGGCTTGTTTGGCCTGCAGGTAAAGTGAGTAGATGTCATTTGATGCAGCCGTATCATAGAATACCAATTTAGATTGGCTGTTAGCTTGCCAGTAACTTTTTAGTATTCCCGCGCGAACCTGTTGGCCTAGGGCTTCAAGGCGACCCGATAGTGGTAATAACACAGCAATAACTTCAGGAGGTGATAGCTGTAATTCGGCTTGCTCAATCAGTTCGGGGAGTAGGTTGTTTTTGAGAGTAGTGTTTTCAGTAAGAAGTTCAAGATTTCTAAGTTCATCTCGCTTGGCCAAGGCGGGCAAGTTTTTGGTACTGGCAAGCCAAGCCCAGTCAACGACGCTGGCGTTGTTTGATTGTTGAAGTTGAGCCAATAATGCCGGTTTGAGTTGGCTAAGCGTTAAGTAGGTGTCTTGTTCAAGTTCCACTTGTTGTTGCGCTGAATAGTTCGCCCAAAGCTGTTCCGACAAGAGGATGTAGGTTGGCCAGTCTTGTTTTCGTGCTGCATTTGCACGTAAACGCGTTATAACATGCGCATCGGTATCTGTCGGTACTAGCCATCTTGGCTCGGTTACGGCTGTTTTAGCTTCTTGCGGCTGATGCACAGGTGGCGCTTTAGGTGTACTACATGAAATGACCAGTAGAGGTAGAAACGCAATAAAAAGTTTTTTAAGCATGGCGGTCAGCTTTATAATCTCGTGCATTCAACAGGAGTTAATTATATATGCAAATGATTGAAAAAGGGGTGCTTTACATAGTAGCGACCCCAATTGGTAATTTAGCGGATATCAGTCAAAGAGCGATAGAGGTGCTGAGCCAAGTGAATTGGGTAGCGGCGGAGGATACTCGGCATTCGGGTAAGTTGCTGCAGCATTTAGCTATTAGTAATCGCTTAATCAGTTTGCATGACCATAATGAACAGGCGCGTGCTGAAGTATTATTGTTGCAGCTTCAGGGTGGCGAGTCTGGCGCACTTATTTCAGATGCGGGTACACCTTTGATTAGTGATCCGGGATACCATTTGGTTAAACGCTTGCGAAGTGAAGGTATTGAGGTTCGTCCGATTCCAGGTATTTCCGCGATCATTGCGGCATTGAGTGTCGCTGGAATGCC
Organism: Thiomicrospira sp. R3; assembly: GCF_029581415.1. Lineage (GTDB taxonomy): Bacteria > Pseudomonadota > Gammaproteobacteria > Thiomicrospirales > Thiomicrospiraceae > Thiomicrospira. The sequence continues at coordinate 1,268,399 of NZ_CP121121.1, forward strand.
AACGGATCGGTTTTGTTTTGAGGGTTTTTTGCCTGCCAAATCGCAAAAACGCCTGGACCAGTTGGCTAGGTTGACCGAAGAAACACGAACGCTGGTATTTTATGAATCTCCTCATCGTTTGATTGATTGTTTAGGGGCGATTGTTGAGGTTTTTGGGGGTGGTCGGCGCATTTTTATTGCCAGAGAAATGACAAAACAATACGAGCAGTTTGTTGCAAATAGTGTGCAGGGCGCATTGGATTATTTTGTCTCGAATAATGACAAGGTGCGAGGCGAATTTGTTTTAGTTTTGGCCGGTGCTCAAGCGCTAGAGTCTGATGAGAACCAGCAGCCGTGGGATGGGCTTATTCGTGTCTTGCTTAACCAGGCTTTACCCGTTAAGCAAATTACACAGATTGTTGCTGATTATTTTTCGGTTAAAAAAAATCAAGTTTATTCACGCGTTTTAGGACTTAAACAGGATTAATTTAGCCGTTCTTCTGGACACAAGAGGCGAAATGCTATATTGTTCTGCGCAAAGTGGGTCGGGTAATCGCGGAGCGCGCAAGCGTTTGGAGGAAAGTCCGGGCACCAAAGAGCAGGATGCCAGTTAACGGCTGGGCGGTGTGAGCCGACGGAAAGTGCAACAGAGAATAGACCGCCGATGACGTTTTCGAACGAACAGGTAAGGCTGAAACGGTGAGGTAAGAGCTCACCGCGCGCCTGGTAACAGGTTGTGGCTAGGTAAACCCCATCCGGTGCAAGACTAAATAGGAAAACGTGTCATTCGTGACAAGGTGTGGCTCGCACCTGTTTTCGGGTAGGTTGCTTGAGGTACATAGTGATATGTTATCCAGATGAATGGTTGCCGCCTATTAGTCTGACTAGTAGGAACAGAACCCGGCTTATAGACCCACTTTTTCATTTCCAATCTGACAAGTCAATTTTTGTCACAATCTATATTCTGCTTTATCAAGTTATTGTAAGTTATTTATATACTTAACTATTTACTCTTTATTTTCTGGCATTCTCTTATGTTTCCTTGCTAACTCCTTGTTGTTAAAAGATATTTTGAGCATTTTTTTTGCATTTTGGCTTTCTAATTGCTTGACACTGACAGCGGGTGGCAATATAGTGGCGACAAGTGGAATAAAGTGGTAATAAGTGGAGTAAGTCCGTGTTATTTTTCAGAGGCATCAATGCTGTCAATCTAGACTTAAAGGGACGTTTTGCGATGCCAAAGCGTTATCGTGAGTCTATTGCGGATGCCTGTGATAATAATCTGGTTGCGACCATTGATCTGCATAGCCCTTGTCTGTTGATCTATACCCAAGATGAATGGGAAGTGATTGAACGTAAGCTCATGGCCTTGCCAAACATGGATCCGAACGCACGTTTGGTTCAGCGCATGCTGTTGGGGTATGCCAGTGAAATTGAAATGGATTCGCAAGGTCGACTGTTGTTGCCTAGCTTGCTTAGAGAGCATGCAAACCTCGATAAACAAGCTTTGTTGCTTGGTCAAGGCAATAAGTTTGAGCTATGGAGTCAAGCATCCTGGGATCAGCAAAGGCCCGAAATGTTAAACCAAGTTCAAGAACTCGAGATTTCAGGTTCCTTATCGAGCCTGAGTTTATGACGGCATCATTAAGGGCGCTAGACGCTGGCCATTATTCGGTTTTGTTAGCTGAATCTATTGAGGGTTTAGCTATTAAACCTGAGGGCATTTACATTGATGCAACATTTGGTCGAGGAGGCCACAGCCGAGCGATACTTAACCAATTGAGTGACAAGGGTCGATTAATTGCCATTGACCAAGACCCAGCGGCAATTGACTATGCGTCAGCACACTTTGTTGAGCATAATTTCAAGATTATTCATGCCAGCTTTGCCAAGCTGGAAGATATTGCAACTGAATTAGGGGTGCTGGGTCAGGTGGATGGTGTGTTGCTTGACTTGGGCGTCTCCTCTCCTCAATTAGATGAAGCGGAACGGGGCTTTAGTTTTATGCGAGAGGGGCCGCTTGATATGCGGATGAATCCAAATGAAGGCATAAGTGCAAAAGACTGGTTGCAAGAGGTGGATGAGAAAACACTGGCTTTAGTTTTAAAAAACTATGGCGAAGAGCGTTTTGCATTCAAGATCGCCCGGGCAGTGAGTCATGATGCACGTTTAGGCTTGATTAATACAACGCGAGATTTAGCAGAGTTAATTGAGCGGGTGTCGCCCAAAAAAGAAAAAAACAAACACGCGGCCACGCGCAGTTTTCAGGCAATACGTATTCACATTAACCAGGAGCTGGAGGTGTTGAAAACGGTGTTGGAAGCGAGTGTTAAGGTACTGGCTCCAGATGGGCGATTAAGTGTGATTAGTTTTCATTCACTAGAAGACAGAATAGTAAAACATTTTATGCGGGATCAATCGCGCGTAAAAGATTTATTTCCTGGTTTGCCTGTGTTTATCGCTGGGTCAGAACCGGTTTTAAAGGTAATGGGTAAACCTTGTTTTCCCTCTGAACAAGAGTGTGACGAAAACCCTAGATCCCGCAGTGCCGTATTACGCATTGCGCAGAGAATTTAACGAATTTTATTTTAATTTAGTATTAAAGCTTGCTGACGAAAGGGAAGGTGACCATGAGTGCCATGAAATTTGATCTGAGAGAGGCGAAGGTTTCGCGTCAACCAGGAATGCCAGTGATCAAGGTTATTGGTTTGGGGGGCGGTGGTAGTAACGCCGTTGATTATATGGTGCGTACAAAGGTTGAAGGTGTTGATTTTCTGTGTGCCAATACGGACGCACAAGCTTTGGCGCACTCTAATGTTCCTATACGCATTCAAATTGGCAGCAATGGCTTAGGGGCGGGAGCAAACCCTGACCGTGGTCGCCAAGCCGCTGAAGAAGACATTGATGCGATTAAAGAACATATTCGCGATGCAGATATGTTGTTTATTACAGCAGGCATGGGGGGCGGAACGGGAACGGGTGCAGCTCCTGTTGTTGCCAAAATAGCCCGTGAAATGGGTATCCTAACGGTTGGTGTGGTCAGCAAGCCATTTAGTTTTGAACGACGTACTAAAATCGCTGAAGCAGGGATTGAAGCCTTGGCTGAACAAGTTGATTCTCTCATTACGATTCCAAACGATAAGTTGGTTGAGGTTTTGGGTAAAGATTTTATGTTCGCGAAAGCCTTTGATCATGCAAATGAAATTTTGCATGGCGCAGTGCAAGGTATTTCAGAGATGGTCACTTGCCCGGGTCTGATTAACGTAGACTTTGAAGACCTGCGAACCGTTATGTCGGAGCGTGGTTTAGGTATGATGGGGGTCGGCACTGCAAAGGGTGAAGACCGTGCACGTAAAGCGACTGAAAAAGCAATCGCTAACCCATTGCTTGATGATATTGCGGTTTCTGGCGCGCGTGGTATTTTGGTCAACATTACAGGCGGCCTAGACTTTAGTATTGGTGAGTACAATATTATTGGCGACGTGGTGAACAGCTTTGCGGATGACGATGCTAAAGTTATTATTGGTACATCAATTGATGAAAGTCTTCAGGATGAAATTCGTGTGACGGTGGTGGCAACAGGTTTAGCGGGTTCGCATGCGGCCTCAGCTAAAAAGCCTGAGATGGTTAAACCTAATTTGCAAGCGGTACAAGCACGCCAAGAAGCGGAGCGTGAGTATCAGCACGAAACGGTTCAAAAACCCGCAGCGATGCAGCAGGCAGAATCTGAAGTGATTCGTCCAAAAATGGCGGTGAATGCAGGCATTCAACCCATCGGCTCTAATAGTAATTATTTAGATATTCCTGCCTTTTTGCGCCGTCAAGCTGACTAATTTGCGCAAAGCAGGTCATTGAAATGGATGATAAAAAGCCTAACCAGAGAAATTCGTTTAATCTGGCTGGGCTTTTTGCGTTTCTATTATTGTGTACTCTCGCGGCTATGATTGGTGTCACTATTCTTTTGCAGCATCATATTCGCCATTTGGAAACACAAAACTTCATGGTCAACCAGAAAAAACTTGAATTGGATGAGGAGTGGGGGCGATTAATGTTAGAAAAAAACCATTTAAGTTCGCCAGGTCGTGTTGAGTCGGTAGCGCGTGAGCGCCTTAACATGCAGCAACCAAAACCGGAACAAGTTTTGGTTTTACCTTCAGTTAAGTGAGTAAAACTGTGACCTTCTCTCGTGAAAAACTAATGCTGGGATTGATTTTTTTTGGTTTTAGCGTGCTGGCCGCTAAAGCCTTTTATGTTCAAATTATGCAGTCTAGTTTTCTTGAATCTGAGGCCAATAAACGTCAGCTTAGAACGCTTGAGGTCGCAGCACCACGCGGTCAAATACTTGATCGGCATGGTGAACTATTGGCGCTGAGTACGCCTGTTGCTTCTGTTTGGGTTGATCCTAAAACGCTAGTTAATCATCCTCAAGCTATTCAACAGCTGGCCAGTCTATTAACTATGTCTCAGCGGGATTTAACTCAGCGGATCAATGCCAATGCTAATCGACGGTTTTTGTATATACAGCGTTCTATTTTGCCTGAACTGGCTAAACAAATTGAGTCCCAGTCTTTACCTGGCGTCAATATTAAATCTGAATTTAAGCGTTATTACCCCACGGCAGATATTGCCGCGCACATTGTAGGTTATACCAATATTGATGATATTGGCCAGGATGGTGTCGAGATTGTTTATGAAAATTGGTTACGTGGCCAGTCAGGGCGTCAGCAGATCATTAAGGATTTAGAAGGCCGTGTTGTTCAATTTGTAAACAATCTGGAGGATGCAAAGCCAGGGCAAAATTTGTATTTGAGTATTGATAAGGATATTCAGTTTTTTGCCCACCGTGCTTTAAAAGAAGTCATGGCGAAACATCAGGCAAAAGGTGCTTCAGCTGTGATTTTAGATGCTAAAACGGGTGAGATTTTGGCTTTGGTTAATCAGCCAGGTTATAACCCAAATAATCGTAGCCAACTGCAGGGGGAGGCGATCAGAAATCGGGCTATTTCTGCGCTATTAGAACCCGGTTCAACCGTAAAACCGTTTGTTGTGGCTAAGGCACTGGATTTAGGGCTGATTGAAGCAGATGAGGTGATTAATACTTCGCCTGGTTATATTCGAGTTCAGGGTCATATGATTAGTGATGCGGTTAATTATGGTCGGTTAAGCATAAGCGAAGTGATTCAAAAATCAAGTAATGTGGCGACGGCGAATATTGTACGCCGGATGAAGGCGGAGCAGCAGTGGCAGTTTTATTGGGACTTGGGGTTTAGTCAAGATTTAGGTTTATTTTTACCGGGTGAGCAATTGGGTCGATTACGTCATCATCGAGAGTGGCAAGTCGTTGATCAAGTTTCGAGCTCTTTTGGTTATGGGTTTAGTACTAATTTACTCCAGTTAGCTCAGGCCTATTTGGTTTTTGCCAACGAAGGCCAGCTGCCGCCTTTGTCTTTATTGAGACGTGATGAGCCGCCGCCAATGAAACCAGTTTTGTCTGCTGATGCCGTTGAAAAGACCTTGCGGATGATGGAAACTGTAACGTATCAAGGAGGTACGGGTACACAAGCACGAATTGAAGGCTATCGGGTTGCAGGTAAAACAGGTACGGTTTTAAAGGCAGGTGTTGGGGGGTATCAGCAGGCAACCTATACGGCGATGTTTGTTGGGCTGGTGCCCGCTTCGCGCCCGGATATGATTATGGCGATTATGGTGGATGAACCCAGTCGAGGTGTGTATGGTGGTGGCAGTGTAGCCGCACCGGTATTCCAGGAGGTCATGCGTCATGCGTTACGTTTACGTAATGTCGATCCGGATGGAGCGCGCTAGATGAAAACCTGGGCTGAAGTGGTTAGGTTTTTTGGAATGGAGTCCGATCCGTTACCAGCAGGCCTGGTTGCGGGATTAAGTTTAGACAGCCGAGATATTCAAGCCGATTGGATTTTTATTGCGTTATCGGGTAATCAGATTCATGGTGGTCATTATTGGTTACAGGCAAAAGCACGGGGAGCAATGGGTTTGATTTCGGATCAAGCCATCGAAGACTGTGACCTCCCTGTGTATGTTGTAACGGATTTAAAACAGCGTTTAGCGGATTTTGCCGGCTGGTTTTATGATTATCCGAGTAAAAAGCTAAAGTTAACGGGTATCACAGGGACTAACGGTAAAACCTCAAGCAGTCAATTTCTAGCTCAGATGCTGGAGCATGCAGGTAGGCCTTGCGGTGTGCTGGGTACGCTTGGAAACGGTCGGCTGGGTGCTTTAACCCCAACAGCTAACACCACGCTGGATAGTGTGGCGTTAAATCGCTGGCTAAGTGAATTTGTAAGCCAAGGTCTAGAGTATGCAGTGGTCGAAGTCTCATCTCATGCGATTGCATTAGGACGGATTGAGGGTTTGCAGTTTGCGTGTGTGGCCTTAACTCAGGTTAGCCGCGATCACTTGGATTTTCATCTAAATCTAGCCGATTATCGCGCGACTAAAAAACGGCTTTTTGAGGCCTATACAGCGCATTATAAAGTGGTGAATAGTGATGATGAAATTGGACAGCAGGTTGCAGATGAACAGCCAGGCCTGGTAGTCAGTTATAGCCAAAAATCGAATGCAGCGAATCTGTCTATCAGTGATGTGGAATTAAATGACAGGGGTATAAATGCTAAGTTGCATTATCAAAATAAAACGCTGTCATTTACTACGCCGTTGATCGGCCAGTTTAATGTTGAAAACCTACTGTGCGCCAGTTTGTGTTTGCTATGCTTGGGCATCAAATTTGAGAAAATTGAATCCGCATTGAGTCGGCTTGGGCCGGTTATAGGTCGTATGGAAAGGGTGAGCATAACGAAACCAGGCGTGTATGCGCTGGTTGATTATGCGCATACGCCCGATGCGTTAGAGCAGGTTTTATTGAGTATTCATGCTCACCAGCCTTTAGGTAAGCTTTGGTTGGTATTTGGCTGTGGCGGTAATCGTGATCGCGGCAAGCGTCCGTTAATGGCGCAGGTTGCTCAGCGGTTGGCCGATAGAATCATTTTAACCAATGACAATCCACGATTTGAAGCGCCTCAGGTGATTATTGATGAGATTTGTGAGGGGTTTAGCGCATCGGTAAAACCTAGCCTGCATATTGAGCTTAATCGTCAATGGGCTATTGAGTGGGCTTTGGCACAGGCGCAGCCAGGTGATTGGGTGCTTGTAGTGGGTAAAGGGCATGAAAACTATCAAGATATTGGCGGCGTTAAAACGCCTTTTAGTGATCAACAGGTAATGAGAGCATGGCAACAAATATAGGTTGGGAATGTAACGTTTTAGCCAATTGGGCTAATGGTAAGCTCGTGGCCAGTGAGGTTGAGAACTATCTAGTTGTGCAGGGATTTAGCACCGACTCGCGTTCAATTAAAAAAGGCGATTGTTATATTGCCATCAAGGGGATGCACTTTGATGGTCATCAATTTGTTGATCAGGCGATTGAGGCGGGGGCTGTTGCGCTGATAGTAAGCCAGAAAATGGATGTTAGGGTGCCTCAAATTATTGTTAAGGATACCCGTATTGCGCTGGCTGATATTGCCGAACAACATCGTTTAAACCAACCGAACCTGACATTGATTGCCATAACGGGTAGCAATGGTAAAACGACGGTTAAAAGCATGCTGGCGCATTGTTTAAACCACTATGCGCCGACTTGGGCTACCCCGGGCAATTTAAACAATGACTATGGGGTGCCGCGTACCTTGTTGCAAATTCGTCCCGAACACCGTTATGCAGTCATTGAAATGGGGGCGAATCACCGAGGAGAAATCGGTTATTTAACACGCATAGCGCATCCTGATATTGCACTGATCACCCTTGCAGCGGACGCTCATCTTGAGGGCTTTGGGAGCTTGCAAGGGATTATCGATACCAAGGGAGAAATTTTTCACGGACTTTCGTCGCAGGGAATTGGGATTATCAATACCGATTCTCCAGGATTTTATCAATGGCAACAATCGCTAGCGAATAAGATGTTTAAAACCTTTGGCACCCGCGATATAGCCAATGTGAAGCCAAGCCAAATTACGCAAGACGCTAATCAATTAACGTTTGTTTTGCAGTTTGAATATGCAAATCAGCCTGTGAATTTACCTATCAGTTTGTCGATGTTGGGCCAGCATAACGCACTCAATGCAGCAGCAGTTGTAACGATTTGTTTAGAACTGGGCTTAACGCCCGATCAAATTCAGCAGGGTTTAGAAACCTTTAATGGGGTGAGTGGGCGTTTACAACGTCATCAGTTAGGACAGGTTTTATTAATAGATGATAGTTATAACGCCAATCCTAGCTCTGTAAAGGCGGCTATTGATACCTTGGTGGCGCTACCGGGCAAGCGGGTTTTGTGTTTAGGTCAAATGGCGGAGCTGGGTGAGGTTGCGCAGCAGGCGCATTCAGAAATGGGTAGGTATGCGGCTCAACAGGGGATTGAGTACTTATTTGGTTTTGGTGAGTTGACGGCACTAAGCCTTATCGCGTTTGCACAAGGTCGCTCTCAAACCGTTGCTGAACCTCGCTCCCATCAAGCTATGGCTGACAGTCTATTGGCACTTGTATCAACTATCGAAGAGCCTATAACGATTTTAGTCAAAGGTTCGCGTTCTTCACAGATGGATCAGGTGGTCAAAATCTTACTACAAAGGATGTCGCATGCTGATCTACCTTAGTCAATATTTAAGCCAGTGGCACACTGGTTTTAGTGTGTTTAATTACATTACAGTGCGTGCGATTATGTCGGTATTGACCGCCTTAGTTATTTCGTTTCTGATAGGTCCGATGGTTATTCGCCGACTTACCCAATTGAAAGTGGGTCAAAGCATTCGCTTAGATGGTCCTCAAACCCATCTTATCAAGGCGGGTACTCCCACGATGGGCGGAACGATGATTTTATTTGCTGTCGGTATTTCGATTTTGCTTTGGGGTGATTTAACCAATAAATATTTATTATTGGTGAGTTTTACTATGTTTGGTTTTGGGGTGATCGGTTTTATTGATGACTTTAAAAAGGTAGTATATCGTGATCCGAATGGTATGCGTTCACGCACTAAATTTTTATGGCAAAGCATTATTGGCGTGATGGCGGCTTATGGTTTCTATGCCATTGCCACCGTTCCTGCAGAAACGCAATTGTTAATTCCCTATATGAAGGACACCTTTGTCTATCTGGGTGCATGGGTTATGGTGGTGACTTATTTGGTGATTGTGGGTACGTCGAATGCGGTTAATCTTACCGATGGATTGGACGGGCTGGCGATTATGCCAACGGTGATGGTGGCCGCGGCTTTGGGTGTATTTGCCTATTTATCAGGACATATAGTGTTTGCTGGCTATCTAGATATTCCCTATATTCCTGGAGTGGGTGAGTTAACGGTGTTAATGGCGGCTTTGGTGGGCGCGGGGTTGGGGTTTTTGTGGTTCAACACGCATCCTGCCCAAGTATTTATGGGTGATGTAGGTTCTTTGGCTTTAGGGGCGGCCTTAGGCGCTACGGCGGTGGCTGTGCGCCAAGAAATTGTACTGTTTATTATGGGCGGCATTTTTGTAGTTGAAACCCTATCGGTCATTCTTCAGGTTGGCTCTTATAAAATGCGCGGTAAGCGGGTTTTTTTAATGGCGCCGTTACATCATCATTTTGAGCAAAAACAATGGCCAGAAGCACAGATTATTGTGCGCTTTTGGATTATCACTATTATTTTAGTGTTGATCGGTCTAGCCAGTTTAAAACTAAGGTAGTTGAAATTGAATTTAGTGGTGGGTTTAGGTTTAACAGGTCAATCGGTGTTGAGTTATTTAACTTCGACGGGTGAGCCGATTTTGGCCTTTGATACCCGCGCTGATTTTAGTGCACCTTTATTGGAGCAAACTTATCCAGGTGTTAAGTTTGCCTATGGTGTGCTGCCCAAAGCCTGGCATAAACATATATCGCGTATTATTCTAAGCCCGGGTGTGCCACGTTCTGAACGTTGGATTTGTGCCTTTGAAGAGCGTGGCATTGAGGTCATGGGCGATATTGAATTGTTTGCTCGAGCGGCCAGTCAGCCGATTATAGCTATTACTGGGTCAAATGGCAAAAGCACTGTGACAACGCTTGTAGCCGAATTTATGCAACAGGCGGGGTTCAAGGTTGGCATGGGCGGCAATATCGGCCGTCCAGCATTGGACTTGTTATTAGATCCGATTGATTATGATATTTACGTGCTGGAATTGTCTAGTTTTCAACTTGAAACGACCTATTCATTGCATGCTTTGTCTTCAGTGGTGCTTAATATCAGTGAAGATCACATGGATCGTTACCCAAGTTTTGATGCATATATTCAAGCAAAAACTAAAATTTACGATGATACTGAGTTGGCGGTATTGCCTCAAAGTGAAGCATCAGATTTTTGGGTAACCCGTCAAACAAACAAGGTCTATTTTGGCTTAGATAAGCCACAAAGTGATCAGGATTATGGCGTGATTATGCGTGACAACCAGGCCTGGTTGTCACGGGGCGTAACCCCTTTAGTTAAGGTCGAGGCTATGCGGCTTAACGCGCCGCATTATCAGCTAAACGCCTTAGCTGCGATGGCGTTATGCCAAGATTATGCGCTTCCTAGTGCACTTTTTTCTGAGGTATTAGCGGAGTTTAGCGGCCTTGCACACCGTACTCAACCTGTCGCGGTTTATCAAGGCATTACCTGGGTTAATGACTCTAAAGGTACCAATGTAGGTGCAACCCTAGCGGCTATTCAGAGTTTAGGCTATCAGGCCAGTCAGCAGGGTGGTAGGTTAATTCTATTGGCGGGAGGCGTAGGGAAGGGGGCTGATTTTTCGCCCTTAGCCCCGGGCTTAAATCACTATGCCAAGCAGTTGGTTTTGTTTGGGCGAGATCAGGCCTTAATTCAGCAGGATCTCGTTAGTGAGCTGGATGCGTCGATTGAGTTAGTTAGGGTAACTAGCCTGTTAGATGCCATTATTTGCGCTAAGGCTAAAGCGGTGTCGGGAGATATTGTATTGTTTTCACCGGCTTGCGCGAGTTTTGATCAGTTTGAAAACTACCATGATCGAGGTGAAAAGTTTGCCGCTTGGGTCAAGCAAACGCTAGGGATACCACTGGAATGAAAGCCTGGTTTGATACCCCAGAGCAGCGTGGTTGGTCGGTTGATTTTTGGCTGGTAGGGGGTGTGATACTGCTCGTTTTTTTGGGTTTGGCGATGGTTTTGTCAAGTTCCGTAGCGATTAGTGAACAGCGCTTTGGGATAGCAACCCACTATTTTGTCCGTCAAGCGATTGCCTTAGGTATCGGTTTGTTCTTTGCGATGCTAGTATTTAAAGTCCCGATTGATTTTTGGCAAACGCATCGTGGAAAACTGTTTATTTTTGGTTTAATCCTGCTGGCGATGGTGTTGGTGTTTGGTCGAGAAATTGGCGGTTCAAAACGCTGGTTGCCCTTGGTGATTATGAATTTTCAGCCTGCTGAATTTGTAAAAGTTGCCGCGATTATTTTTGTTGCGGGCTATTTGCAACGTCATTTGAGCGCAGTGAAAGAAGACTTTAATGCCATTATGCGTTTGTCGCTACCCTTTGGTTTAATGGCTTTACTGTTACTGCTGCAGCCTGATTACGGCACTACTTTATTGATAGCGGCCGTGGTCACGGGCATGTTAATTATATCAGGCGCACCTTGGCGCTATTTTTTATTAACCGTGGTACCGGTGGTAGGTTTATTAGGTGCATTGGTTTTTTATTCGCCTTATAGATTGACTCGCGTGCTCAGTTTTATGGATCCTTGGCAAGATCCTTTTGGTACAGGTTATCAATTGATTCAAGCACTGATTGCTTCAGGGTCGGGTGGTTTTTTTGGCCAGGGATTAGGGGCGAGTGTACAGAAACTCCTTTATTTACCGGATGCCCATACCGATTTCCTGTTTTCTATTTTTGCTGAAGAGTTTGGTTTTATAGGTGTCTTGGGTCTAATTATATTATTTGGTTTCGTGGTATGGCGGATGTTTGTGATCGCCCATTTTGCTAAACAACGCGGTTATGCATTCGGTGGTTTAATGGTGCATGGCATTGCTATGTGGATTGGTTTGCAGGCGATGATTAATATGGGGGTAAACCTAGGTTTGTTTCCAACCAAAGGCCTCACATTACCCTTTATGAGTTACGGTGGTTCCAGTTTAATGATGATTTGCGTGGCAATGGCGCTAGTATTGCGAGTGGACTATGAGTCACGACTAGGCCCCTATCAGGAGAAACGGCATGCAGCAGAACCCAGCGACACCACAGAAAAAAAGGCTTAAAAAGGTTTTAATCATGGCTGGGGGAACGGGAGGTCATGTTTTTCCAGGCATTGCATTGGCGCAAGCTTTTGCTAAACAGGGCGTGCAGACCCATTGGCTAGGAACCGAGAAGGGCTTGGAAAAAGTCTGGGTTGAACAGGCGGGTTTAGCCTTTTCAGCCATTGCTATTCAAGGTTTACGAGGCAATGGCTTAAAGGGGTGGTTGCTTGCTCCTTTAAAGATTAGCCAGGCCTGGTGGCAAGCACGCCAAGTTATTAAACAGGTTAAGCCAGATATGGTTATAGGGATGGGCGGCTTTGTCTGTGGTCCTGGTGGATTAGCGGCCTGGTCAAAGGGCATCAAACTCTATTTACATGAACAAAATGCTATCGCAGGTCTGACCAATCGGTTGCTTGCTGGATTTGCGCAGCGTATTTTTTGTGGTTTTCCACCGAGCAACTTAAAATCACCGCGTTTATTAGTGATGGGTAATCCTGTTCGAGCCGAGATTGAAGCGATTCCGGCTATCACTAAAAATCAGTTATCCCCTCCTAATCAACGGCAGTTGTTGGTGATTGGGGGAAGTCGAGGCGCGCGCGCGTTAAATCAAACCTTGCCTCAAGCACTGGCATTAATTCCTGCGGATCAGCGTCCAAGGGTTGTACATCAAACCGGTCAGCAGGATTTAGAACTAACAAAAAAGGCTTATCAAGCCCTGGGTGTTGACGCAGAGGTTAAGCCTTTTATTATGGATATGGCGGCGGCTTATCAACAGGCACATCTTGTTGTTGCACGAGCGGGTGCGCTAACTGTTAGCGAGTTAATGGCCGCAGCTAGGCCTGCTATTTTGGTGCCTTTTCCTTATGCCGTCGATGATCACCAAACAGCGAATGCCCATTTTATGGCTGAGGTAGGGGCGGCAAGTGTGGTACAACAATCCGTCTTAACCGCTGAAGGTTTAGCGGCTAGCATACTAGAAGAACTTGCTGAGGATCGCTTGATTAGTGCTTCAGAAACCCTGGCAAAAATCGCTAAATTAGATGCAGCTAATCAAATAGTTGAGCATATAATGGAAGGGTACTAATTAATCGAATAGAATAGTTTGATGACAAGACTGGTCCGCTCACCAGGACTCGAACCTGGAGTTGCCGCTTAGGAGGCAGCCGTTTTATCCCGTTAAACTATGAGCGGTTATTCTTTTTTAAAGCGCACGTATTTTAACAAGATTGGTCAACGAATGAAAAAAATTCTCGTAATTGAAGATCAAAAGTCGATGGCATTGTTGTTAAGGCAAACGATTGAACGTCATTTTGATGTAGAGGTGTTGCTGGCTTATGATCTAGAGCAAACCCATCAGATAATTAAACGCCATCCAGATATTACACTGGCCTTGAGTGATTTGAATTTACCTGATGCACCGCATGGTGAGCCGATTAAGGCATTGCGCGAGGCACATATTACTACAGTCGTCTTAACCGCAAGTCTTGATGAAACCCTACGTCAACGCATTATGCAAGAAAGAGTGGCTGATTTTATTGTTAAAGATGGCTCAGCAGCCATTAGTTATTTAGTTAGGGTCGTCGATTTATTGTTGACCAACGATCAACGAGAAATTTGGCTAGCTAATTTAACTGATCCACTGGCACGTAAATTAGTCGGTTTGTTATCCGTTCATCGCTTTAAGGTTCGTGTTTTTGATCAGGATATAGCTTTGTTAAAAGAACTGGCAAAATCATCCCCAAGCCTTTTAGTTGTTGGCGACAAGGCGTGGAAGCATGACTGGTTTCATCACCTGTCCGCAGTGCGCAGTCAGTTTGAGTTTTACCAGTTACCGATCTTGGCGTGTATTGAGCAAGAGAATGGCACCGCGCTTGCGCTGAAGTATATGAAATACGGTGCGACGGATTATATTGTCAAACCTTTTGGTGCAGATGAACTCTATGCCCGTGTTAATCAAAGTATTGATTTGCAGCGAACCTATCTTGAAATTCAAACCCTTTCCCGAACAGACGGTTTGACCGGTTTGTATAACCGCCGCTACTTTATTGAACAGGGTGAACAGCACTACCAGGCCTGGTTGGAACAGTTGCTCAAGCGGATCAGCAACTTTATCGGGCCAAAGAGTCAGGCCGGAATAAAGTCTGTCTTGCTGAGTGAGCTAGATCACCTCAACACTTGAGCAGCACTATCGACCATTTGAGCGACTGTTACAAACAGAGCCTGCCAAGGGATCTGAAATAGGTTCCTTTTCGTCAAAAAAGAAGAATAAGACCAGTGAAAACCAGGCTTCAGCCTGTTTAAGTAAAATTTCAGCTAAAAATCTGTCAGATTCGGAACCTGTTTTATCGAATGGGTTTTTTGAGCGTAATAACTTTGATTTTAAGCTTCGGCTGCAAGATAGCGCGGCCTAACCGTTGAAAGTTAGGCGCTATGAAATAAGAGTTAGGCCTCAGTGGGGCAAAATGTTGACTGCATGGCATGAAGAAGATTGATAATTTCTTTGTCAGCTACCTGGCAGAATATTTTACTGCCATCGCGGCGAGACGATAAAATGCCTTTTTCACGTAAAATATCAATATGCTGTGACACGTTACTTTGCGTTGTCCCTACTTTAGCAACTATGTCCATTACCGGGAGTTCACCATTACTAAGTACACAAAGAATTTTTAGCCTTAATGGATGCCCCATGGCCTTTAACGCTTTTGAAGCTTTAAGGATATTATCTTCTTTCATTTCAAATAAATTAGTTTCTGACATTTTTGGGTATCCGTCTCTTTTATGTGATTGTGGTGGTATCTTGCATTACGCTTTTGTGAAAACATTAATATTTAATCAAATTCTAATAGAAACGAAGTTGATTTGTCAGCTAAACTTGACGTTTATCAAATTAAATTTAATATGTAGCCCTATAGCTTACAAACTTGGAGATGAATGTGACTAAATTAACCTATATGAAAAAGACCATGTGGGTATTAACTGGTGTGGTCTTAGGCGCTATGCTGGTTGTTGGTACGACTGTGATGGCGGATCGCCAGACACAATCGGTCCAATCCTTGCCTATAGAGCAACTGCGAGCGTTTGTTGAGGTTTATGAGCGGATATCAAGCAGTTATGTTGAGTCGATTGACGACAATAAAATGCTTGAGAATGCGATTAGTGGCATGTTATCTAATCTAGACCCCCATTCTGCCTATCTTCCGCCTGAAAACTTTGAAAAGGTTGAAGAGCATACGCGTGGTGAATTCGGTGGACTAGGCATGGAAGTCGGAACAGAAGATGGCTTTATAAAAGTTATTGCACCGATTGACGATACACCCGCACAGAGAGCAGGTGTGCAAGCAGGCGATTTGATTATTCGCCTTGATGATAAATCGGTTAAAGGCATGAGTTTAACGGATGCTGTGAAGTTAATGCGCGGCGAGCCGGGTAGCACAATTACCTTAACGATTATGAGAAAAGGTCAGCGGGAGCCGATGGAGATTGAATTGACTCGTGCGGTGATAAAGGTTAAAAGCGTACGTCAGCGTATGTTGGATAAAGATTTAGGCTATGTGCGCATTAGTCAGTTCCAGGTTCGTACGGGTCGAGATTTGATAGATGCACTCAGAGAGTTAGAAAAAGAAAATGCAGGCCCTTTAAATGGCTTAGTTTTGGATTTACGCAATAATCCAGGTGGTGTGTTGAATGCATCGGTTGATGTTACCAATGTGTTTTTGGATGAAGGCTTAATTGTTTATACTGAAGGGCGAATTGATAGCGCCAAGATGCGTTTTGAAGCGAAACGTGGAGACTTGTTAAAAGGGCGTCCGCTGGTTGTTTTGGTTAATGAAGGTTCCGCTTCCGCATCAGAAATTGTGGCAGGCGCCTTGCAGGATCATGGCAGGGCACTTGTCGTAGGACGGACTACTTTTGGTAAAGGGTCGGTACAAACTTTGCTGCCTTTAAACAATGGCGCGGCTATTAAATTGACAACAGCGCTTTATTACACGCCATCGGGCCGCTCAATTCAAGCCGAAGGCATTAAGCCTGACATTATCATTGATAGAGTGAATGTCGAGCGGGTAGATACCTCTCGTTTTGGCTTAAGAACGGAAGCCAGTCTCGAAAATCATTTGGGTAATGGTAAAAAAGACGATCAGCAAGAAGAAGCCGAAGAGAAGATTGATCTTTTAGTCGAAGATTACGAATTACATGAAGCGGTTAATCTTTTACGTAGCATGGTATTTATGAATCGAGGCCGTTAATCTATGGCAAAGGTACTCGTACCCCTTAGCACAAGGCTGTGAAGAGCTCGAGGCGGTTACTATTGAAAGGCTGCTTAAGGGGTATGAGATTTGCCAGCAAGTCGAAAAAGCGCTGGGTTAGATTAGCGCTCAATTTAAGAGTCAATGCTGAATGGTTTTTGCTTTTAATTCATTCAGCGCTTCAAAATGAAGGTCGTCGGGTTTTTGTGGTTTGGCTAATAAATAGCCTTGGCCTTCATCACACCCTAGATCACGTAATAATAGAAGTTGGTTTAAGGTTTCAATCCCTTCGGCAATGACTTTTAATCCCAGGCTATGTCCCATTGTAATAATAGTTTTGACGATGGAATAGGACTCCGAGTTGTATTCCAAGTCTTTGATAAAACTCTGATCAATTTTAATTCGGTCAACATTTAAATGTTTGATATAGGCCAGCGAACTATAGCCTGTGCCAAAGTCGTCAATTGCAATTTCAAGACCTTTTTCTTGAAGTGCTTGCAATGCCTTGTTGTCTTCGCTTAAGTGATCCATTAATAGACTTTCAGTAATTTCAAGTTCAAGTTGGTTTGGGGCAAGCTGGTAATAATTAAGTTGCTGTTTAACGTCTTCTACAAAGCCATCACCATTGAGTTGTGCACTTGAAACATTGATAGCAACTTTTGGCATAAGGATAGAGCTATTATTCCAGAGATGGAGTTGCTCTAAGGTTGCATTTAAAACATAGCGGCCTACTGATTGAATAAGACCAAAGCGTTCTGCGAGTGGGATAAATTCCCCAGGGGATATGAAGCGATTTGCTGATTGCCAGCGAATCAAGGCCTCAGCACCGGACACCTCCAGCGAGTTTAAGTGATATTGCAGCTGATAAACCATATGGAACTCTTGTTTATCAAGGGCACGATGCAGTTGTGTTTCCATGACGTAAAGGTAATGTATTTGTTCATTCATTTCATCAGAAAATGAACAGTAACGATTCTTGCCTTGTTCTTTTGCTTTATACATCGCATAGTCTGCATGGCGCATTAGGTCTTCGCGACTTTGCCCATCTCTTGGGTAGCCCGCAACCCCAATGCTGCAACCGAGCGTCTTGGAAGGGTTAATGCCTTGGTATAGCTGGTTCACACCTTGAATCATCGCATTCGCAAGCGAGGCGATGTGGAGTTCATCGTGGCTTTTGCATAGCAGTGCAAATTCATCACCACCGAGTCGGGCGACCAGGTTTTGTGTTTGATCTGGTAGAAGTTTGATTAGCAGATCAGCAACCTGAGCCAGTACACGATCGCCTTCGGCGTGACCTTGCGTGTCATTAATCCATTTAAAGTTATCTAGGTCCACAAAAAAAACGCAGAAAGAGTGGTTGTCTTTAATCCAGGTTTGTAGGGTGTTTTGAAATAGATGGCGATTTGCTAGGCCTGTAACGCTGTCATAGTTTGCAAGGTCTTCAAGCTCGTTTTGAGTGGCTTTAAAGTGACTGATATCGGTTAATAAAAAACACAGATGTTGACTGTCAAGTCGAGGATCATTATTTTTAAAGATATCGATTAGAAAATGACTTTCTTCATGTTGTTTAAGCAAAACTTCTTGGCGTAAATGCTCTCGCTGGGTTAGGAGTAGATTGATTTTTTTTGCATCAAAACCATAAAAAACCTGTTCGAGCTGCATCCATATGGGTGTGCTGGATGGGGCGTTATTTTCTGCGGTGAGCTGGTCAAAGAGTTGATTAGTTTTAATGATTTCACCCTGCGCATTAGTAATGGCAAACGCTTCAATAATATTGTGAAGAATACTGCTATCGAGTACCAACTCCTGGGTGCGTTCGTTGACTTGTTGGGTCAGTTTTTGTTTGAACTCCTGCTGCACCCTGTCAGCCTTTCTAAGCTTTAAAAATGTGGTTCTAGCAGAAATAACTAGCAATAATATAATCAGCGCGAGTACCGCTCCCCAGTAGTTTTTGATTTGCATAATTAAACGATTAACATCCTGCTGTCTAGTATTAAGCTCTTGATTGTAGAGGTTTTTTATCTCTCTAAAAATATTCAGTGCACGCTCTTGATGCGGTAAGGTGTCGAAAACCAATAGGCTAATGGCTAATTCGTATTCTTCTTCAAAAACAAGGGTCACTACTTGGGATTGTTTAAGGTAGTTTTGACCAAATTCATCAAGCAATTGGTTTAATAACACTAAAGTAGCCTGTGAGTCAGCTTGTTGTTGTAGGGTGTCAACTAACATCATCATCGCACTGGCCTCGGCTGACAGTTGCATATTAAGTTGATCTTTATCAAACAGGTCTCGACTGTTGACTAAACGAAAGAGTAAAACGCTGCGGTTACGTGCATGCTGGTAGAGGCCTTCGGCTTGATTTTTAAGTAGGGTCTTTTGTTCAAGCTGCTGTATAGACTGCTGCAGTTTTCGTTCTAGGTGTGAGGCAAATAAGCTTGCCACTACCAACACTAAGATAATAGTTAAAAAACTGCCCAGAACTAGATAGTGAGATTTTTTTGCAGTCGTTTCCATTTAATCACTTTAAAGCTAAAAATTTGATAGGGTATTATCTCTATTTTTAAATCATTTGTAAGATAAAATGCAACAAGGTTTGGCGTTCACCTTTAAAAGGCGGGTTAATGAGTAGGCTTATTGGTTGTTATTTTTGGAAAAATGTATTGCTACGTTTTTGGCATCAACGGGGTACAGAGGCCGTTGCCATTTTAGCCTACACAACGCTTGTTGGTCTTGTTCCAATGCTGGCGGTGATGTTAAGTTTGTTTTCTACATCTGCATGGTTTGACCCTTTTCAGCACCTAGTTATGGAGCTGGTTGTTGCCCATTTAATGCCAGAGTCTCAACCCGTTATTCAACGTTACCTTACGCTGTTTGCTGAACAGGCAAGCCGTTTAACAACACCAGGCCTGGTGGTGATGCTGGTGACCACTTTAATTTTGCTGTGGACGATTGATCAGAAAATTAATGCGATGTGGAATGCCGATTCTCAGCGCCGCTGGTGGGTGAGTTTATTAAATTATTTAGGCGTAAGTTTGCTGGGGCCTTTGTTGTTGGGCTTGAGTTTAGTCGCAAGCAGTTATCTGTTGGCTTGGCCTTTGTTGTTGGGCGATGTGACGGTGAGCAGGGGGGTAAATCAGCTGATAAATAGCCTACCACTGGTGTTTAGTGTTTTGGGTTTTATGCTGCTGTTTAAATTTGTACCCATGTCGCCGGTCAGTTGGAACCAGGCCTGGTGGGTTGCTTTGATGGCGACGATCAAGGTTGAGGTTTTAAAAATGGGGTTTGCTTGGTATGTGGCCGCGTTTCCAACCTATGATTTGGTTTATGGCGCATTGGCTGCGGTGCCGTTATTTCTGCTTTGGCTGTATTTAATGTGGTTTATTTTGATATGGAATGCCTGTGTCTTGGCTGAATGGACCCGCAGCCAAACACAGGCAAAAAACTAAATTGGATTATTTTTTCGCCGATTGAATTTCTCGTGCTGCGGCGAGTAAAGCCAAGCGTGCTACAACCCCATAGGCATAGAAGCGGTTAGGTTCAGCATCAGGTTCTTGGGTTTGGTCAGGAAGTACTCCAGACTGTTGGAAAGACATGGGCTCAAAGTGCATGCCTGGGCTGTTTAAATTGTCGGTTGCCGTTTTGCCTGTATGTATCCGGTAAAATCCGCCGATTACATGGTTATGAATCATATAAACCACCGGCTCAGCCACGGCTTCATCGACCGTTTCAAAGGTGTAGACACCTTCTTGCACCAGCATTTTATTGACACTGAGGCCTTCTTTCGCTGAGGTCATTTTATTTCGTTGTTTTCGATTCAAATTGAGCACATCTTGCGCATTGTAAACCGACATGATCGCCATGCCATAGGTTCCACTGTCTGATTTAATAATCACAAAGGGCTTACAGTCAATGTCATGGGTATGGTAATAATCAGCGGTTTTGGCAAGCACTTGGTTTACCGTGTTGGCCAAACGATCTAGGCCGGTGTGATTTTTAAAATCGACTTCACCGCATTGCACTGATTCCGGTGTGATTAGCCAAGGGTCTATGTCCACTAATTCGGCAAAGCTTTTGGCCACATCGCTAAAGTGATTAAAATGCTGGGTTTTGTAGCGCGTTGCCCAGCCTAGCTCTAAAGGAGGTAACAGTGTTTGTTCAATCCCTTCTAGTATCGCGGGGCGACCACCGGATAAATCATTGTTTAGCAAAATCGCACAAGGGTAAAAGGCATCAACACCTACCCGCTCGCCTTGGCGTTTTAAAGGCTTTAAGCTGAGTGTTTTTCCAGAGGGTAGCGCAATATCAGTGGGCTGAGTTATTTCAGGATTTAGTGAGCCGATATGCACTTCGTATCCTGCATTCTCAATGATTTCTTTTAGCGTACATAGGTTTTCTAGGTAAAACATATTTCGGGTATGGTTTTCTGGAATAATCAGTACGCCATCCGTGATGGGGCAGGCTTGGGTGATTGCGTTTTGTGTGGCATGAACGGCTAAGGGGCGAAGGTCTGGGTGCAGGTTATTGAAGCCTGCAGGAAATAAGTTGGTATCCACAGGGGCGAGTTTGTAGCCCGCATTGCGCAAGTCAACCGAAGCATAAAAAGGCGCAGGTGTGTCACGAAACTGCTGCCGGAACCAAGCCTCGATCGCCACGCTATGGTCAAGTAGATGGGACTCAAGCTCAAGTAAGGGGCCTTTTAAAGTCGTTTTAAGGTGAGGAACTTGATAGGGGTGAGGCATGGTTTGCTTCTCTTTTCTGGGTAAATTAAGGGGTCAAATTATAACAAAAAGCCGAGGGTTAATTCCTGGCTTTTTCAGTAGGAAATAAGACTTTTATTGGTTTAAATCTCCCCATGCTGCCTGGAGTAAACTCAGTACAACCGGGGCGGTGGTTTCGGTACGCAAGATTCGTGGTCCAAGTCGAACCGGCTGCAAACCAACTAACTGCGCTTGTTCAACTTCTCGCACGGTTAGTCCGCCTTCAGGGCCAATAAGGAGTGCAAAAGGCACTAGCGGTTCAGGCTCATTAATCTGCATGATCGTTTTCTGACTAAGTGGATCAAGAACCAGTCCTCGAGTGCGCTTTGCATAATCGAGCTGTAACGGATGAGCAAACCAATCCGCTAGGCTGATCAGAGGCAAAACTTCGGGTACGACACAGCGGCCAGATTGTTCACAGGCACTTATTACCAATGCTTGCCATTGTTGGCGGCGTTTGTCGGCCTTTTCATGATCTAAGCGAACTTCACAGCGCTCAGTAAACACCGGTTGGATGGTGCTGACGCCAAGTTCAACAGCCTTTTGTAAACTATAGTCCATGCGCTCACCGCGAGAGATCCCCTGCACGAGCAAGCTGTTCAAGGTTGATTCTGTTGCGGGGTGATTGATGGCATCGCCCAACAAAACCTGCACCTCACGGCGGTTGATAATCTGGAGTTGAGCATCTGCCTGGTGGCCTTGGCCATCAAACACCTGGATTTTATGGCCGTTTTTGAGTCGTAAAACGGTTAAGGCATAGTGGCTTTGTTCTTTGTTAAGGGCAACAAGCAGGCCTGGTTGATAGTTTGCCGGTAAATAAAAGCGGGGAATACGCATTAATCACTCGTCTACATTTGTAAATATTCGTTACGCCAATTGAGATCGCGGACAATATCAAGGGTTGGCTGAGTTTTGTTCATGCTGTAGAAGTGTAGACCGGGTGCGCCACTATCTAACAGGCGTTGGCATAAGCGGGTGACATACTCCTGACCAAAGGCACGCAGGCTAGCCGCGTCTTCATCAAAGCTTTCTAAGCGACACTTCAACCAGCGTGGCACTTCGGCACCACACATAGCGGAAAAGCGGATCAGTTGCTCGTAGTTGGTAATCGGCATAATGCCCGGTACGATCGGTAGATCAATGCCGGCTTTCTCACAGGCATCAATAAAGTAAAAGTAACTATCGACATTAAAGAAATATTGCGTAATAGCGGCATCCGCGCCTTGCTCGACCTTGTGCTTAAAGTGTTTGATTCCTTGGTCACAATTACGTGCTTGCGGATGGGTTTCTGGGTAGGCGGCGACTTCGAGGATAAACTGATTGCTGGTTTCTTGACGAATAAACGCAACCAAGTCCGCGGCATATTTAAACTCGCCCGGATCCATCATGCCTGAGGGCATATCGCCACGCAGCGCGACAATGCGTTTAATACCGAGGTCTTGATAAGTTTTAAGTAGAGCACGAATAGACTCTTTGCTTGCACCGATACAGGTTAGGTGAGGTACGGCGTCAAAACGCGTATTTTTCTGGATATGGGTAACGGTTTCAAGGGTTTTTTCTTGCGTTGTGCCCCCGGCACCATAGGTCACCGAAATATATTCCGGATTTAACACGCTTAACTCATCAATCACCTGATTGAGTTTAACGCTGCCTTCGGTGGTGCGTGGCGGGAAGCACTCAAGGCTAAAGCCCTGCGGGTATTGTTGTTGTGATTTCATGACTCACGTCCTAGTGTCTGAAGTGGCACGATGACCTTGTGTCCCGACTCCTTCGATTTTGCTTTGCAAAAGAGGCGTCGCTTTAGCCCAAGGTTACGTGCTACTTAAAAAATTTACAATCCAGCATCGGCGCGCAGGGCGGCGGCTTTGTCAGTTTTTTCCCAGGTAAACTCGGGTAATTCGCGCCCAAAGTGACCGTAGGCTGCGGTTTTTTGATAAATGGGACGATATAAATCTAGCATCGCAATCAAACCTTTTGGACGCAGATCAAAGTGTTGGCGTATCAGTTGTTCGATTTTTTCGACCGCAATTTTTTCGGTGCCAAAGGTATCCAGGCTAATTGAGGTCGGTTGTGCAACTCCAATGGCATAGGATACTTGGATTTCGCACTTGTCCGCCAGGCCTGCGGCGACAATGTTTTTAGCCACATAACGTCCAGCGTAAGCGGCAGAGCGATCCACTTTTGACGGATCTTTACCCGAAAAAGCACCGCCACCGTGACGCGCCATGCCGCCGTAGGTGTCAACAATAATTTTACGTCCGGTCAAGCCGGCATCGCCAACTGGGCCGCCGATGACAAAACGCCCGGTTGGGTTAATGTGATATTGGGTGTCTTTATGCAGCCATTCGGTCGGTAAGGTGGGTTTAATAATTAATTCCATCACTGCTTCACGCAGTGCGGCGTTTTCGATCTCCGGGCCATGTTGGGTCGATAACACGACAGCGTCAATGGCAACCGGCTTACCGTTCTGGTAACGAAGCGTGACTTGGCTTTTGGCATCTGGGCGCAACCAAGTCAGCTCCCCCGATTTACGAACCTGTGCTTGACGCTCCATTAAACGGTGCGCATAGTAAATCGGTGCCGGCATTAACACCTCGGTTTCATTCGAGGCATAACCAAACATTAAGCCTTGGTCGCCAGCGCCTTGTTCGTGATCGTCATATTCATCGACGCCCATGGCGATTTCAGCCGACTGTTTACCAATTGCGGTTAACACCGCACAGGTGTCGCCATCAAACCCAAAGTCTGCGCTGTTATAGCCTATATCCTTGACTACTTTGCGTACCAGCTCTTCTTGGTCAACCCAAGCGCTGGTGGTGATTTCACCGCCGATTAATACCATGCCGGTTTTAACAAAGGTTTCGCAGGCCACGCGCGCGCGCGGGTCTTGCTGCATAATCGCATCCAGCATCGCATCAGAAATTTGATCGGCAATTTTATCCGGATGGCCTTCAGAAACAGATTCAGACGTAAAAACAGTGGTAGTCATGTGCAACCTCGCAATTTTAAAATAGCAAAAGTGAGGTACGGAAAGAGGCGGGAAAACTCCTCGCTTTAGCCGTACTTAGTAACGCGCCCGCAAGCTGATTATCAAATCGGCGCAATGTGCTATTATGTCAGAATAAAAATAGGTGTCAAACATCAAACCAGGTCTACTTAATGATAGGGGGCTTGGCTTGAATTATTTACTTACGTACTATTGGGGGTTTTAATGGTTAGTTTAACAACGCCAGTGTGTGACTTTGGTAGCGGTGCTATAGACTTTGAGTTAATGGGGGTTGATGGTCAGACTTGGACGTTAGAAAAAGCGCGCGGTGAGAAGGGGCTTCTAGTGGCATTTATTTGTAACCATTGCCCTTATGTAAAGGCTATCAAGGATCGCTTGGTGCGTGATTGTGCTGAACTTAAGGCCTTGGGAATTAATACCATAGCCATCATGTCGAATGACCCTAATGAGTATAAAGAAGATTCATTTGAGAATATGCAGGCCGTAGCTAGAGAGTGGCAATTTTCGTTCCCGTATGTGCTAGATGAAACCCAGCAGGTAGCTAAGGCTTATGGTGCAGTATGTACACCAGATTTTTTTGGCTATAACGCTGATTTATCTTTGCAGTATAGGGGGCGTTTAGATGCTTCGCGCAAGCAAGCGGCGGACCCTGATGTTCGGCGCGATTTATATGAAGCAATGAAGTTGGTTGCTGAAACGGGGCAGGGTCCTCTGGAGCAAATTCCAAGCATGGGCTGCTCTATAAAATGGAAATAACTAGGCGGTTTCAAGGCAAATGTTTAATTTGACCTGCCTTGAAACATGCGAAATCAATCTCTTGCATGGCGAAGTTTATTCGCCACTTCTATCTCTTTGGTTTGGATAAAGTAAACTAACTTTCTTCGATCGTCTTCACTTAAATTATCAAATTTTAGCGATACAATGTCGGTATCACCGCTATGAGTAATTTTGACGATATGGCAGCGCGCTAGGATGGGTGATTCTTGTTTTAAGGGCACCAGTAGCACATCAATAATATCTTTTTTGGTTACTTTTTCATTAATACTAAAGCATATGCCACCTGCACTGAGGTTGATCATTCGCTGAGGAATGCATTGAGTTAACTTTTCTTCATCAATAGTTTGCATCATAAAACTGATCTTGTTGTTTATCGCGGTCAATGCATTGGCAAGTACGGAGCTTTTGTTTCCAATTTGATTAACCAGCTCGTTAATTTCTTTATCAAGTTCAACAAGATTGTGCATGAAATATTTTTCGATGAAGCCACTGTCAGCCTGTGTGGGAAGGGGGTTTTTTTTAGCTTCGTCTGAGCTTAAAATGCGATAACTGCAAGGTAGCATAACATCCAGGCGAAAAAAGCTGCGTTGCTCATGGGTCATAGTGAATCACTTTAATTTAAAACGGTTATTCTAAGACGGACTATTAAGCCGTGCCTAATGTTTTCTTTGTATCGGGTTTTTTAGTTTTTCCCGACGCGCCATAAAGATTAACTTTACTCTCTTCAGGTGAAAGTTGATTTAGTAGCTCAGTATTTAGGCTGGTCAATGCAGCTATAATCATGCCATTTTTACGATTTAAATGAAAGCATTGATTGCTTAAGTTGGCTATTTTATTGATCTGAAAGCGCTGTTCAGGGGGTAAGTTGTCGAGTTCTGGATTGTCTAAGTCAGCGAAATTAATTGGGTAGATTTGTTGAATGGTAGTTATTTGATCTTCTAGGTTGTCAGCGAGGGATTGTTTTTTTAGTGTGATTTGATTTAGTGATGAGATATCGTTGTTGCTAAGGAAAGAGGTTTCTTGAACAAGCAGGTCTTTAAACTCAGTCAGGCCAGTACCTAACTGTTCAAGCTGGAGGGAAAGCTTGTTGAGATGGCTTACTGGCATGGTCTTAAACTAATATATACAATTAATTATGCTCTAGCGAAAAGCAATTCGGTTTTAATTAGTTTATCTGCAACGCTACTTGCATCAACCTTATAGCTACCCTCTTCTATTGCACGTTTAAGCTCGGCAACTCTTGACTCATTCGATGATTGAGCAGATGCAGCGCGTTTTTCGATTTCGCGTATTTGAGCCGATAAGGATGTCAAGGTTACCTTATCTGACGATGGCTTGGTGCCTTCACTTTGTGAATTAGCCGAAGACGGCTTGTCAGGTGATTTCGCCTGCTCATGCGACCTGGTGTTAGCCAAATTGCTATTAGTGTTTTTAATGTCCATGACTCTAAACCCTCATTTTCAATGCTATTTTATCAGCATCCTGTGCATTTCTATAGACGTTAACGGCTAAAATTAGAAAGCTTTAATAAATTTGTTATGTTTAATGGGCTAAGCATATTCCCTTGGATTTTTGGGGTATAAGCTATTATGGCACCATAACCGTGTTAGGAGCAATAACTATGCCGGTAATAACAATGTTTGAGTTTTTATTTCTAACCTCAACTTGATCATGCTGCATGGCATTAGAGAGTGCTATGCCCGTCGTGCGAATTTCAAGTCCGCTTACTTGGGTGATAATGGTGACTTCTTGCTTATCAATGACCCAGTAGGGCGCATCAAGCATTTGCAATGTAATGACTGTGTTGGGTCGAATAGCGCGTTTAGCTCGGGCGTATAGCACGTTGTCAAGCGATGATAACCATCCTCTTCTTACATCACTAATGGGTACGGCTCTTAATTCAATGTCGGCAGGATTGATGATGGCTTGTCTCAATATGCCTTGCCTGGTAACCACGGCTTCTATCTTTCCATCTACCTCAGCACTAACAAAGATACGCCAGTTAGGCTGCGAACACTCAACTTGTACCGTTTGTCTGCCTGCTAACGAGTGGGCGCTACGATGGCTGAGTTGAAGTTCGGAAAGACAAGGCGCTAAAGCCAAGTGAGCTGAAAGCCGCCGAATAGTAATAACGGGTTCTATGATTTGTTGGTCTAGGTTTTGCTTGAGGTATAAATACACCTGCTGGTGAAGGTCTTCAATTGATTGGTTGGTGGCTTCTTGGGCGTTTGTTTTTGGGGAAGCCAGCATCATGAGAAGCACGCCAAAAAGTAAAACTTTTAAATTCTGTATAATAAAATTGAATTCCATTAGCCGATTGCGTTCTAATCATTGGTAGTTTGTTAATCGTCCCATTGTAATATAAGGTGACTTTAAGATGTCGAGTTTTCTTGAGAGCGTAGATAAGCGCACGTCATTAGCCGGTATGAACCGTATGGAGCTGTTGCTGTTCAATATCAAAGGCAAGCAGTTATTTGGCATCAATGTGTTTAAGGTTCGAGAGGTGATAAGAACACCAGAGATTTCCCCTGTTCCAAAATCAGATCCGCGCGTGGTGGGTGTGTCAGACATTAGGGGGCATACCATGCCTATTATCGATTTGGCGATGGCACTCGATTTAGAGCCTTTTCCAAAAGATAAACTTCACGAGACGCTGACCATTGTTACGGAATTTAATAGTTCGGTTCAAGGGTTTTTGGTTGAAGGTGTTGACCGAATTATCCATTTGCGCTGGGAGGATATATTGCCGCCTCCAGATTCTTTAATGCATGTCAATTATTTAACGGGTATCACACGTGCACAAAATCAAATTGTTGAAATAGTGGATGTTGAGAAGGTCTTAACTGAGGTTTCAGGGACGCCAGCGGCAATGTCAGATGACTTTGTCGAAGCCCATGCTGCGAAAGCCGAAGGTTTAAAGTATTTTATTTTAGCCGCTGATGACTCGACCGTAGCGCGCTCGCAACTAAAAACCGTGTTTGAACAGCTAAAAATTAAACATGTTATTGTAAATAATGGTCGAAAAGCCCTGGATTTATTAAAGAAATGGGCGGATGAAGCGGATGAGGGCTTGGCTGAGCCGGTTTCTAAGCGGGTTTTAATGGTGATTTCAGATATTGAGATGCCAGAGATGGATGGCTATACCCTAACGTCTAGTATTAGAAAGGATGAGCGTTTAAAGGATTTATATGTCATTCTAAACTCGTCGCTAAGTGGCGGTTTTAACGAGAAGCTGACGGAAAAGGTGGGGGCCAATAAGTTTTTATCTAAATGGCATGCTGAAGAGTTAGCTAATGAGATTGTTAAACGTATAGAGAGTGTTAAAAAATAATGGCTTTGATCCGACGTGTAGTTAATTTTCATCTGGCTCTTATCGCGGTTTGGTTGGTTGGGTTTTCTAGCGGTTGGGCGGTGCAGTGTGTTGAGGTCACGGGTGTGGCACTCATGCAAAATGATAATCGCGCTTTTGCTCGTCAGATGGCAATCCGTAATGCTTTAGAAGTGGCCAGTATGCAAACTAATCTTGAGGTCAGAACCCGTGCGGATATGCAAGACTTTAAATTACAAAGCCAAGCTAGCCGTTTTACCAGTCGTAGCAAGGTTGAGCGCTTTAGTTTGATGGATGAGTTTTTTAATGAGCCAACGGGTGAATATGAGGTTGTTTTAAATGTGTGCTTAACGCAAGACCCTAAAGCCTGTGGTCATTTGGTCGGCGTGGGTTATCAAAACCGAGTTGTTGTTGCTCCTGTGGTGATTGAAAATAGCTATGAGGGGCGAGATATTGCCAATCTATTACCTGGGTTTCAGATGGAGTTGTTCCGTCGATTGAATATGGCGGGTTACAGAAATCTTGAAATGATTGAGTATGCGCAGGGTTTGCAGCCTGGAATGATGGTGAGCCCCAATTTAATGCCTGAGGTCTTAACGCCTATACAAGATCAAACGGGTGGCCAGTTTTTATTGCTTAGTGCTATCCGCTCGGTCGCGCAGCTCAGTGAAGGGCGAGATACCCTTGACAGAATAAGGCGTTTTTATGGTTATGATGGTCGAAACAACCGTCGTTTTATTGAGGTTGAGTGGTATTTAGTTGACTTAAATAAACAGCGTATTGTAAAGCAGCACCGGGAGAGCATTGAAATGCGAGGTGATCCAAGGGTTGGTCGAGATCGTCCATTTGGCACTCTAGCATTTTTTAAAACGGCCACCGGAGAGGCCTTTAACCAGGTTCTTGATCAGCAAGTTGAGCGTGTCATCAATCATCTGGAGTGCGAGTTATTGGAAACTCAAATAATTGATGTTCGAAATGGTGAGTATGTGATGTTTTTGTCGGATCAGTCGGGTGTTCAAATCGGCGATCAGCTTGCTGTCTATAGTCGTATGGGAAACCCTGTACGATTCCAAGGCCGCAATTTAGGTATGGACGAAACACCAGCCGGTTTTATAGAAATTAGCCGAATTATGCCAAAATTTGCCGTAGGTCGGTTGGTTGCCGGTCAAGCCGATATTCAAATAGGTGATCTAGCCCGCTCCTGGTAGGGCGCTAGGGTTTTCTTATCCTTTTTTCAGTCTTTGGCATCTTGCTTGCTTTGTACTAAGCAAGCTAAGTTTTAGAGGTTAAAGACCATGTCAAATTCAATATTCGGAATTCACGAAAGTGCGCTGTTAATTCGCCGTGATCGAGCGGAGGTATTAGCGAATAATCTAGCTAATGCGGATACGCCGAACTATAAAGCACGTGATATTGATTTTCGCAAGGCCATTTCTGATGCGAGTTATCATCAGTCTAGCCAGTCAAGCTCGGCTATGAACCGAACGAATGCGCGTCATCTTGAAGGGTTTGCTGAACCCTCTACTAGTGATTTTTTAAAATATCGTATGCCAACCCAACCTTCTTTGGACGGCAATACGGTTGAAACGCACATTGAAAAGGCAAAATTTGCCGAAAATGCGTTGCAATATCAGGCCACTCTGGAGTTTATTGATAGTCGTATCAAAAGCATCAGCGGTGCGCTCAAAGGAGAATAAAAGTGTCTTTATTTAATATTATGGATATCTCCGGAACGGGTATGCATGTTCAGACGATTCGGCTTAATACAGTTGCATCGAATATGGCCAATGTGGATAGCATCAGTTCTAATGCACAGGAAACCTATCGCTCAAAACAGCCTGTGTTCCAAACTATTTTAGATCAACGTACCGGCGAGCCTAGAAACGGGGTTCGTGTTAAAGAGATTGTTGAGAGTCAAGCACCGTTAAAAATGGAATACAGCCCTAATCACCCTATGGCAAATGACGAGGGTTATATTTTTAGGCCTAATGTTAATGTGGTTGAAGAAATGGCAAATATGATGTCGGCCTCACAAACTTTTCAAACCAATGTTGAGGTAATGAACACCTCAAAGCAATTGCTTTTAAGAACGATACAGCTTGGTAAAGGCTAAGGATTAAGTCATGAATGTACTGCCTAACAGCCAGTTAAAAACAGAGACATTGCAACAACAGGGTAATCCGGGTGCGTTTGCTCCGAGTCAAGCACTAGGGCAAAAAGATTTTTTGATGCTCTTAACCACTCAAATGATGAACCAGGATCCAACTAAGCCGATGGATCCAACGGCTTTTGTTAGTGACCTAACCCAGATGAGTCAGCTGGAAGCAACTGCGCAATTAAACCAGTCCGTTATGGCCATGACAGCAGGCTTTCAGAATTTGCAGGTGATGCAAGCCTCTAGCATGATTGGTAAAAATGTGGTAGCGAAAGGCGAAGTGTTTTCCCACCAAGCGGGTGAAGCATCGACCATTCGCTTGAATACCACTGAGCCTTTAAAAGATGCCAGGTTGGTCATCACTAACTCAGCCGGTGTTGTAAAGGAATTAAGTTATCCCAGTCTTGCTCGTGGTGATACTACTGTCAGTTGGGATGGTAAAAACACCGCTGGTTTGGATGTGAGTTCGGGCGAATATCGCTTGGTTGCTTTTGGTTACAGCGCAGAGGGTGATATTAAATCAGTTAGTAGTTATGTAGGCACTTCTGTTAGAAGTGTTTCGGTTGAGCCAGACGGCAGCATGATGCTGACCTTGGCGACCGGTGAGCGCGTCAAAATGAATGCGGTTCGAGAAATAAGTTAATTTTTACAGGGGATTATCATGTCAGCATACGATTTAAACGCATTAAGTGGCATCAACGCCATGTCACAAGGTCTATCGGTGGTCTCAAACAACCTTGCCAACGCGCAGACGATGGGGTTTAAATCCTCACGTGCTGAATTTGCCGACATGTTTTCGGGTGCGCAAACTACGCCAGGTAATGGTGTTAGGGTCAATTCGATTACTCAAGACTTTTCTCAGGGTACGATTGCTTCAACTGGCCGAGAGTTAGATATGGCGATTGACGGTGATGGGTTTTTTATTCTGGAAGACAAATCCGGAAAGTATAGTAATATCTACACGCGAAATGGCTCTTTTAAGCTTGATAAGGACGGTTTTATTACTGATCAAACAGGAAACAACCTTTTGGGTTTTAACCTAAACCAAGTATTGTCGACTGAGTCAAAACCAGTTTTTGATACCGCTTTAAACCCGATCAATTTGGCGGACTTAAACCGCACGCCAAAAGCTACAGACCAAATGAATTACAATATCAACCTAGATGGTGAAGCTTTAATTAACGAAGATAAGTTGTTTCTACCTGATTTGGGAACGGTCAATAACTCGGTGGGTGGAAATAGCGTTCCTGCTTCTGATACAACCTCAACGCTTCCTAATATACAAAAGTTGACCAATCCGGCTCAAGCCTATGGCGGTTTTCCAGACTTTACCTATCCGATGACAATCCATGATAGTTTGGGTGGTGCTCATAAACTATCTTCCAATTTCTACATGCGTGATGTTGTAACATCGGCGAACTCTGATGTTGGTTTAGACCCAGCAACTGGAAATTATATTACGGATGGAACAGGGGTTGGAGTTAAATACACCAGTTGGTTAGTGCAATATAGCGTTGAGCGCTTTAATGATGGTACTGGGCAGTGGGAAACATCAGGTTTTAGAGAAGCGGTACCCGCAGATGGAACGGCAAGTGGTGATACCGGGTTGGTTTATGAGTTACGGTTTGATACCAACGGGCGATTGATTGATGCGAGACAACCAAATGTTGATCCGTTGGCAACCGGTGCAACCTCAGCAATTACTGGTCAAGATAACCCAAATGAGCCCCTGGTATTTGCTGATTGGAGTTCGGTAGGCACTCAACCCAAAATGCAGTGGGTGATCAATAATCCCATTATTGGTGCGAATGATCCTCTTGGTAATCCTCAAGCAATAACGGTGGGTATTGATGTCAATTTTGCGGACATGACCATGTTTGCCGGTGATAATCTATTGCGTGGTGTTACTCAAAATGGTTATAAAATTGGTGATTTGGTTGGCCTAACAACCAATCGTGAAGGTGTGATTGAAGCACGTTATTCAAACGGACGCTCTATCCCGGTTGCGCAGTTGGCATTGGGTAACTTTAATGATCTAAATGCATTAGAAAAACTAGGTGGCCAAATGTATGCTGAATCCTTTGGGTCGGGGCCTGTGCAGATTTCTAAAGCAGGGTCCGGTGTAGTGGGTGCGATTCAAGCGGGTTCATTGGAATATTCCAACGTCGATACCGCAGGCGAGCTGGTCAAAATGATTCAGTTACAACGTACTTACCAAGCTAGTGCACAGGTTATTTCCACCTCGCAGGAATTAACGCGAACTATCTTGAATCTGTAATTTTCTTTCTACCATTTTAGTTTCTGGTCTTGCCGGTTAATCGTGTTGATAACCGGCTTTTTTATTTCTAAGCGAACAGCGCTGGTACTTTGCTGGCAAATCGGTCAAAATACACGCCTTAAATTTGTAAATAGGACAGGACGTTGAAACGCCAAGATTTTTATTTTGATCTGCCCAATGAACTTATTGCTCAGCACCCCACCGCTGAACGACGTGCAAGTCGCTTATTGGTGCTTAAGGGCCGGGCCTGCATGGATAAACAGTTCGTTGACATTTTGGATTTTATCCAGCCAAGCGACCTGCTCGTTTTTAATAACACCAAGGTCATTCCAGCTCGGCTGCTTGGCAAAAAAATGACCGGTGGTCAGGTCGAACTGCTGGTTGAACGTATTTTGACTGATGACAGTGCTTTGTGCCATATTCGCTCATCAAAGTCGCCCAAACCCGGCGCTAAGTTGATTATCGAACAGGCGTTTGAGGTTGAAGTGCTGGGTCGTCAAGGCGCATTATTTGAGGTCAAATTTGATCCAGCGAAAACGCCTTTGGCTTGGCTAGAAGCCTATGGACATATGCCGCTGCCGCCCTATATTGAGCGTGCTGATGCGGCTGAAGACAAAGAACGTTACCAAACGGTCTATGCCACCAGGCCTGGTGCGGTGGCAGCGCCGACAGCAGGCCTGCATTTTGATGATGCGATGCTGGATGCCATCAAGCAAAAAGGCGCAGATATTGGTTTTGTTACGCTGCATGTCGGTGCCGGGACTTTCAAGCCGGTACAAGTGGACAATATTAATGAACATGTTATGCATTCGGAGTGGCTTGAGGTGCAACCAGGCCTGGTTGATCAGGTAAAATCGGCACGAGCAAAAGGCGGGCGGGTGATTGCGGTGGGTACCACCTCAGTGCGCTGTTTAGAGTCCGCATCTCAGCAAGGTGAATTGCAACCCTATACTGGTGAAACCGATATTTTCATCAGTCCCGGTTATCAGTTTCAGCAGGTGGATGTGCTACTGACTAATTTTCATCTACCAGAATCCACCCTGATTATGCTGGTCAGTGCTTTAGCAGGTTATGACAATACGATGAGTGCCTATCGTCATGCCGTAGCACAAGGCTATCGATTTTTTAGTTATGGCGATGCGATGCTGGTTTTCAAAAACAGCATAAAACAAATAAGTTAAATACGGAACACTAGTGAAATTTGAATTAGACAAACAAGACGGGCGTGCGCGTCGCGGACGGTTGAAATTTGAGCGCGGCACGGTTGAAACCCCCGCTTTTATGCCGGTAGGTACTTACGGTACGGTTAAGGGCATGACACCCGAAGAAATCACTCAAACCGGTGCACAAATTATTTTAGGAAATACCTTTCATCTGGCGATTCGCCCAGGTACAGAGGTGATTAAACTACACGGTGATTTGCATGATTTTATGCACTGGCAAGGCCCGATTCTAACGGATTCCGGTGGGTTTCAGGTGTTTAGTTTGGGTAAAATGCGAAAAATCACCGAAGAGGGCGTGACCTTTGCCAATCCTGTTAATGGTTCTAAAATCTTTATGGGGCCTGAAGAGTCGATGCAAATTCAGCGCGACCTGGGTTCGGATATTGTGATGATTTTTGATGAATGTACCCCTTATCCTGCGACGCATCTCGAAGCCGATGTGTCGATGCGCTTATCGTTGCGTTGGGCGCAGCGTTCTAAAGAGGCCCATGGCGATAATCCTTCGGCCTTGTTTGGTATTGTTCAGGGCGGGATGTATGCTGACTTGAGAAAAGAGTCGGCGCAAAAGCTTCAGCAAATCGGTTTTGATGGTTATGCGATTGGTGGTTTGTCGGTCGGTGAGCCTAAAGAAGATATGAAGCGAGTTTTAGATGCCACCGAACCTTTGTTGCCGAAGGATAAGCCGCGTTATTTAATGGGGGTGGGTAAGCCGGAGGATATTGTTGAGGCGGTGCGTCGTGGTATTGATATGTTTGATTGTGTTATTCCGACTCGCAACGCACGTAATGGCTTTTTATTTACCCATACCGGGGTGGTGAAAATTCGCAATGCGGTGCATAAAACCAGCTTAGAGCCGATTGATGAACAGTGTGATTGCTATACCTGTAAAAACTATACCCGTGCTTATCTGCATCATTTGGACAAGTGTGGTGAAATTCTGGGTGCGCGTTTGAACACCATTCACAACCTTCATTATTACCAAACCTTAATGCGCACTATTCGAAGGGCGATTGCGGAATCACGGTTTGATGTTTTTGTGGCCGATTTTTATGCCGCGCGGGGACTCGATGTGCCGGTTTTGAATGATTGAAGGGTGTGATAACCATGAGGTTAGCTTAAAAAAGCTGATTTTTATTGTCGCTTGTGCCAAAATACAGCGACAAATTTTTAAATACACATTTTAGGGAGTAGATATGGATTTTTTTATAAGCAATGCAATGGCTGACGGTGGTGGTTTTGGAGGAGCAGGTTGGGAAGGTTTAATCCCGCTAATTTTGTTGTTTGTTATTTTTTACTTCTTGCTGATTCGCCCTCAGCAGAAAAAAGTAAAAGAACATCGTAAGCTGGTCAGCGAAGTTCAAAAAGGGGATGAAATCATTACTTATGGCGGCATTGGCGGTAAGATTCGTGAACTTGATGAGGCTTTTTGTGATCTTGAAATTGCGCCCAATGTGGTTGTTAAGGTAGATCGTCAAAATATTGCTCGCTTATTGCCAAAAGGTACGCTCAAAGGCACGGCGACAAAAGCGTATACTAAAGCCGATAACAAATCCACCAGAAATGATGACGATACTGAGCTAGATTCAGAATCGAATGATAAAGCAGAAAAGCAGAATTAATGGTCTGTTTTGAGCAAAAAGGGGCACTAGCCCCTTTTTTCATTAACTCATGTAATGTAAAAAACCTTAATGTGAACTTATTGTCACGCAAGCCCATCTAAAGGCAAAACTCATGTTTGAATCACAACGCAACTTAGTCTCCAATCGTTTCCCTATGTGGAAGTATCTTGTGCTCATTACGGCGGTGGTATTAGGCTTGACCTATGCCATGCCAAACCTGTTTGGTGATGATCCAGCGGTGCAGGTATCACCCGTTCAGGTAGGGCAGTTTAATCACCAAACCACTGAGCAGATTGAAAAAGCCTTATCACAAGCAGGCCTGGTGCCTAAATCCTTGGTGTTTGATGGTCAACAATATCTCATACGTTTTGATGATGTTGAAGCGCAATTACGTGCTAACGACCTGATACGTGAGACCTTTGGTCGTCAGGCAATTGTAGCGCTTAACTTAGCGCCTGCGACACCTAACTGGCTGCGCTCTTTGGGGGGGCAGCCGATGTATTTAGGTTTGGACTTGCGCGGTGGGGTTCATTTTTTGATGGATGTCGATATGGATGCGGCGGTAGAGGGGGCGTATCGTCGTTTTGATGACGAGATTCGTGTGCTACTGCGTGATGAACGCATTCGCTATCAAACTATAGACTACCAAGATGAAACCCTGCGTATTGTGTTTCGCACACCTGATGCGCGTGATCAAGGGTTTAGTTTATTAAGCCGCGAATACCGTAATGAACTTCAATTACGCTCTTTAGATATAGATGCTCAGCCGCTGGTTGAGCTTAGCCTGTCATCAAGAGTGATTGATGAGACTAAAAAGTTTGCGTTGCAGCAAAATATTACCACCTTGCGTAATCGAATTAATGAGTTGGGTGTGGCCGAAC
Source organism: Thiomicrospira sp. R3 (assembly GCF_029581415.1). GTDB lineage: Bacteria > Pseudomonadota > Gammaproteobacteria > Thiomicrospirales > Thiomicrospiraceae > Thiomicrospira. The sequence goes on from NZ_CP121121.1 coordinate 1,304,925, forward strand.
CGATTATTCAACAACAAGGTGAACGCCGAATTGTGGTGCAATTACCCGGTGTGCAAGATACGGCACGTGCTAAAGAGATTTTAGGCGCGACCGCAACGCTTGAATTTCGTTTGGTGGACGAACGTGCCGATGTTGAGCGAGCGGTTAGGACTGGGGTGGTTCCCGGTAATGCTCAGCTTTATACCTTCCGTGATGGCCGACCGATTTTATTACAACGCAGCATTATTGTATCGGGTGAAAGCGTGATTAATGCGCAATCGGGTATCGATGCACAGCAAGGCTCGCCACAGGTTAGCGTGACCCTAGATGCCGCAGGGGGGCGTCGAATGTTAGCAACCACGCGCGACAATATTGGCAACCGCATGGCGGTGGTGTTTATTGAAAGCCGTGTTGAGACGGTTGAGCGTGATGGTGAAATGGTTCGTGAGCGCATCGTGACGCGTGATGTGATTAACGCGGCGGTGATTCGAGATCAGTTTGCAAACCGTTTTCAAATTACCGGTATTTCAAGCTCCCAAGAAGCACAAAATTTAGCATTGTTGCTTCGTGCGGGCGCCTTGGCCGCACCGATGGAAATTGTGGAAGAGCGTACTGTAGGCCCTAGCTTGGGTCAAGACAACATTGATCAAGGCTTAATGTCGGTTATTGTTGGTTTTATCTTAGTATTGATTGTTATGGCTTGGCGTTATAAAACCTTTGGCATGATTGCCAATATCGCATTGACGCTAAACCTAGTGTTGATTGTGGCGGTCTTGTCTTTAATGCAAGCGACCTTAACTCTACCTGGGATTGCGGGGATAGTGCTGACGGTGGGTATGGCGGTGGATGCCAATGTGCTGATATTTGAGCGGATCAAAGAGGAGTTGAAAAACTCCTCGATACAAACCGCGATTCATGCTGGTTATGAGAAGGCGTTTATCACCATTGCCGATGCGAATATCACCACGCTCATTGCCGCAATTGTGTTGTTTAGCTTTGGTACTGGCCCAATTAAAGGCTTTGCGATTACCTTGACGATTGGGATTATCACCTCGATGTTTACCGCCATTATAGGCACCCGCGCGATTGTCAATATGCTGTATGGCAATAAGCCGGTTAAGAAACTCTCGATTTAGGAGCTTGAAATGACGGACACAACACCAACCATCGAAAGCCCAAATCAAACCGATTTTGGCAAGATAAACTTTATGAAAATCCGCTATCCAGCGGTGGTTTTCTCGTTGATTTTAATTGCCGGCTCGATTTTCGGTATCTGGTATAAAGGTCTTAACCTGGGGGTGGACTTTACCGGGGGTACGATTATTGAGCTGACTTATCCGCAAGGTGCGGATTTAAATCTGATTCGTCAGGATTTAGCGAACGCAGGCTATGAAGAGGCACAGGTTCAGCATTTTGGCTCATCGCGCGAAGTGCTGATTCGTATCGCCCCGCGTGAAGGCATGGCCTCGGCTAGCTTGAGCAATGAGGTGATGGATGTATTGCAAAAAGCCAGTACAGATAAAATAGAGTTACGCCGCGTCGAGTTTGTTGGCCCTCAGGTGGGTGAAGAGTTAACCACCGATGGCGCGTTAGCGGTGTTGTATGCGCTTATTGGCATACTGATTTATGTGGCGTTACGCTTTGAGTTTCGTTTTTCATTGGGCGCGATTGCCGCCTTGGTGCATGATGTGACGATTACCATTGGTATTTTTGCTTGGACGCAGATGCAGTTTGATTTAACCGTGCTAGCGGCTCTACTTGCGATTATCGGTTATTCACTTAACGACACGATTGTGGTGTTTGACCGGGTGCGAGAAAATTTCCGCACCGTTAGGGATGGTACCCCGGTTGAGGTGAGTAATAAAGCCTTAAATGACATGCTAGGGCGAACCTTGATGACCTCCTTAACCACATTGCTGGTGTTAACGGCTTTGTTTACACTGGGCGGTGAAATCATTCATGGCTTTGCCACGGCATTAATTGTGGGCGTTGTGGTGGGAACCTATTCGTCGATTTATGTGGCGAGCACCACCGCCTTGGCCTTAGGTGTGTCGAAGCAAGACTTGATGCCACCGGTTAAAAGGCAAACTGAAAACGGTGAAGAAGAGGATGATGATCTCAAACGTGCCTTCTTAGATGCGGAAGCTAAACGTAAACAAAAAGAAGAAAGCCAATAACGCTTAGGTTTTTTCTTGTTGGACCTGTTCTCACTGCCTGGTGAGAACGCATATTGAATTGATTAATAAGTAGAAAATAATGTCACTGATTTTAGAAACCACAGCTCGTCGCACCTTTGCGATTATCTCGCACCCGGATGCGGGTAAAACCACCGTTACAGAAAAACTATTGTTATACGGTGGTGCGATTCAGATGGCAGGCGCCGTAAAAAGCCGCAAAACCGATCGTGGCGCGACCTCAGACTGGATGAAAATGGAACAAGAGCGTGGGATTTCTGTGGCCTCGTCGGTGATGCAGTTTCCCTATAAAGGCGTGATGATAAACCTGCTGGATACACCCGGGCATGAGGACTTCTCTGAGGATACCTATCGGGTGTTAACCGCGGTGGATTCGGCGCTGATGGTTATTGACGTGGCGAAAGGGGTGGAGGACAGAACCATTAAATTGATGGAGGTCTGTCGCCTGCGGGATACGCCGATTTTAACCTTTATCAACAAAATGGACCGTGAAGGCAAAGAGCCGATCGAGTTGTTGGATGAAGTGGAAGAGGTGTTAAAAATTGAGTGCGCCCCGATGATTTGGCCGATTGGCATGGGTAAGCGCTTTAAGGGGATTTACAATATCTATCACGACACGATTCGTTTGTTTGCCCAAGCCGATGGCCAACGTGCCGGTGAAGGTGAGCTGATTAAAGGCTTGGATAACCCACGACTCGATGAGTTGATTGGCAGCATGGCCGATGAACTGCGGGATGAGATTGAATTGGTGCGCGGCGCTAGCCATGAATTTGATTTAGAACGTTTTTTAGCAGGAAAACAAACCCCGGTATTTTTTGGTTCGGCGGTGAATAACTTTGGTTTACAAGAGTTGTTGGATGGTTTTGCGCAGTATGCGCCGCCGCCCAAAGGCCGTGAAACCGAAGACCGATTTGTCAAAGCGGATGAAGATAAAATGACCGGTTTTGTGTTCAAAATTCAGGCCAATATGGACCCCGCACATCGTGACCGCGTGGCGTTTATGCGTATTGTATCGGGTAAGTACGAAGCCGGTAAAAAGCTCAAACACGTTCGTATTGGCAAGGATGTTAAAATCTCCAAAGCGATTACCTTTTTAGCCAATAAACGTGAACAGGCAGCAGAAGCCTATCCAGGCGATATCATTGGCTTGCACAATCATGGCACAATAAAAATAGGCGATAGCTTTAGCGAAGGCGAAATCCTCAAGTTTACCGGTATCCCAAACTTTGCGCCTGAGCTGTTCCGCCGTGCACGCCTAAAAGACCCAATGAAAATGAAAGCCTTGCAAAAAGGCTTAACCCAATTATCCGAAGAGGGCGCGACCCAGCTTTATCGCCCTGTGATAAACAATGATTTAATTTTGGGCGCAGTAGGTATTTTGCAGTTTGAAGTGGTCGCCCAGCGCTTAACCGACGAATACAACGTAACCTGTCAGTTTGAGCCTGTTAACGTTGCCACTGCGCGCTGGGTTATTGGCGACAAGGAGGAGATTGAAAAATTTCTTGATAAAGTTACTGACAACGTCGCCTATGATGCCGCCGATCAACTGGTCTATATCGCCCCAACGCGGGTTAATCTGCAGTTAACCGAAGAGCGCTGGCCAAAACTTAAATTTGTAGCTACTCGCGAGCACTAATGTCCTTTAGGAATGGGGTTCAGCTGGGTCAGCTACAAATCCCAATCAAAACGCATCCAAGGCGTAAGCGCTTGGCTTTGCGTATAAAGCCGACCGGCGAGGTGGCGTTGTTAGCGCCGCCTAAGGTAGCTTTCAAGCAGTTAGAAGGCTTTGCACTGGCCAACCAGGCCTGGTTGGAAGAACAACTCTCAAAACTAGCTTTAAAACCTCAGCCAGCGGTATTTAGCGGCTCAATTGGTGAGCGTTGGCCCTATTTGGGTGAGGGTTTGGTTTTGGAGCAGGCTGATGCTTATCCAGTTCAACAACAAAAAAATAAGCTGTTATTGCCTTCTCATGCCGATGCTAAGCAAGCGTTATTCAGCTGGTATTTAGAGCGGGTGAATGAATGGCTGCCCTCACGCTTTAATTATTGGGCGGCGCAGACAGGTTTTCAGCCGACGGGACTACAAATCAAAACCTATAAAGCGCGTTGGGGCAGTTGTGATCGTCATGGGCGCATTCAATTAAATTGGATGTTAATCGGGTTGCCACAATGGGTGGTGGATTATGTTATCGTGCATGAGCTTTGTCATTTAACTCACATGAATCATTCGCCTGCCTTCTGGCAGCTAGTTCGTTGGCATTACCCCAACACCGAGCAAGCCAAGGCTTGGCTCAAACAAAACGGACATCCGATTATTAGTCAACTTTATAGTTTATCAGGAAATACGCTATGACCAGCATGCAACATCGTGCCGCCAACGACTACGACTACAACTACGATTACAACTACAACCTATCCCTCAGCAGCTATGTCGAAGCCGAAGACACCCGCAAAACAATTGAGCTCACTCAACTCAACGCCGAACTGATGGCTAAGGTCAAAGATTTGCCCACTCGCCGCTGGTACATGCAAGCCGTCGTGAATAACGGCTGGATCCGCAATACCCTAGTGATGCAGATTGAATCTGCTGCGCACCAGCGCCAAGGACGGGCCATTAGCAACCTTGCCAGCCGTCTGCCTGCTCCTGACTCAGACTTGGTGCAGCAAACGCTGAAAGACCCGTATCTGTTTGACTTTTTGAGCCTCGAGTTGGGTTTTCACGAACGCGAACTGGAAATCGGGCCTATCCTGTGCCAGCAACCCAACAGAGTGCTGGCCGAATATGCCTTGTGTGGTGTCGATAAACTCATCGGCGTTTCCAGCTACGAGTTGACCCGCGCTCTGCCGGAAGCTCTTGAAACCAGCCTACCCAGTATTGAACAAATCGAGCGCGAATTGCAGGCAGCAGAAAGCGAAGAGGGCAAAGCATGAGCGAACAAAAGTTTGTCGACAAACGGGTTATTCACATCAGCGCGAACTCGCGGCTTAGTCAGGCATTAAAAACTCAATTTGCCCTAGAGAAGCGCGAAGCAGTTAGCTTTACGCCGACCATTTTAACCTGGGGGCAGTTTTGGCAAGACTGGCAGCAGCAGGCGTTGTTAGGTGGCGAGTTGGCTGGCGAGTTGCCCAGCTCACCTAAGCATTTAATTTCTGATTTTGAAGCCAGCCAACAATGGCAAACTTTGCTTGAAAAACATTGCCCCACCGCCTTATTAAATTTAGCCGAAACCGCCAAGCAACTCTACCAGGCCTGGTGTTTATGGATTGAGTATCAAACCCCTGCTCCGCTTGAGATGCTAACTGAAGAGGGGCGTTTGTTTGAACTTTGTGCGCAGGACTACCAGGCCTGGTTGGAAAAGCGCGGGTTTATTGATGAGCCAAGCTTAATGCAACAGCGTTTGGCTTGGTTTGAGCAGGGCGTGGGTGGCTGTCCGCAGCAGGTGATATGGCATGGTTTTGACGAACTGACGCCGGTGATGCACCATTGGAAAAACCTGTCTAGTCTGCGTGGATGCCAGCATACTATGGCTGAGCTTGGCTACACGCAAACACAAATCGCTCAAACACAAACCGTTCAAATCTATGCCGGCGCCGACCTGCGGGATGAATGCCAACAGGCGGCGTTATTTTGCGCTCAAACCCTGCAAAACGCCATAGAACAAGGGCACAGCCTATCGAGTTTGCGGGTGGGCGTCGTCGCGCCGAATGTCGCTGACATCAAAGCGCCCTTAGCCTTTTGGTTGGATGATACCCTATATCAAACCTTTGAAAATCACCCGATACTCGCCCAGCATTCAACCGAGCGGCTGTACAATATTTCTTTGGGCACGCCTTTGACCCAACTGCCTTATGTTGGGTTTTTGCACCAGAGTTTAAAAATGGCGGCGCAACCCAAACAACCGCTGGCGTATCAAGATTGGAGTCAATGGCTCACCTCGCCGTTTCAATTGGGTGAGCTGAGTGGGCTACAGGGCTTGGATAATCAACTGCGTAAATTACAATGGGCGCGGCTAAACTGGCCGGCCTTGGCCAAGCGAACTGAGCAGCTTGCTTGGCCTGATAGCTTGGCCAAACTCTTAAGTCAAATGATCGACATTAGCCCACCCACATCGCCTAATCTAGCTCAATTTGCTGACTGGGTGAGTCAAGTGGTCGGGTTGTTTGATGCCAAGTTGGCGGGCTTTAGCTCAGAGATTTATCAGCAACGCGAAAAATGGCTAGACAGGTTACAAAGTTTTGCCAGTTTGCGCGCGATGCCGAACAAGCAAAGCCTGAGCGCTTGGCTCAGCCAATGGCAAGCCTATTGCGCCCAAACACTGCATCAAGCTCAAAGTACCTGGATCCAGCCGATTCAAGTCATCGGTATGCTCGAAGCCGGCGGTCAGCCGTTTGATGCGCTTTGGGTGATGGGGTTGAATGATGAGGCCTGGCCACGCCCCCCTCAGCCTAATGCCTTTTTGCCATTGAGTTGGCAGCGCCAGCAACAGTGTCCGCGTTGTGATGCGTCGCGTGAGCTGGATTATGCGCAACACTTGACCCAGCGATTAAAAGCCAGTGCGCCTCGGGTGGTGTTGAGTTATGCGCGCCAGAAAGGGGAGGCGATGAGCCTACCAAGTCCATTGATCGCCAACTTGCTTGAAGATTCAATCAATCATTACCCCGCGCAGCCGTTTTGCAGCTCTAGCCACCAGGCCTGGTTACAACGACCCCAAGCCGAATGGCGGTTGGATAACCAAGCGCCACCGATTGATGCGGGGATGCGTGCGCCAGGCGGTTCGGGGATTTTAAAAGCCCAAATGCAATGTCCCTTAATGGCATTTTTTGATTATCGCTTAGGTGCAAAGTATGGTTTGGACACGGTGGAAGATGGTCTGGCCAGTACCGACCAGGGGCGGATTTTACATCGTGTCCTGCAACTTTTTTGGCAACAAACGCGCACTCAGACCGCGTTGAAAGCAATGGAAGCTGAACAGGTGAATCAGCAGCTCGCGGAATTATTAGCCGAAGAATTTAGCCAGCTTCAATCGCATTTTTCGCCAAGCTATCTGGCACAAGAACAGCAGCGGATGGCTGTGTTATTACAACAATGGATTGAGTTGGAGCGCGCGCGACCCTGTGGCTTTGAAGTGATCGCGACCGAATTAGAACTGGAGCTTAGGCTGGCCGGTATCGGCTTTAAAATCTCGATAGACCGCATTGACCAAACCGAGCAAGGCGCGCTGTTATTGGATTATAAAACCGGTCAAGCCAGTGTGAACGATTTGCTGTCTGAGCCGATTCGTGCGCCGCAATTAGCGGTGTATTTGCATGGGATTGATTCACCGATTGCAGGGCTGGGTTATGGTTTGCTGAGTTCGGATAAGGGGGTTAATTGGAATCTACTTAGTGAGCAACCAGGCCTGGTTGTAAAAACCGGTAAAAGTTGGGAGAAAATCAGCGAAAAAGGCGATTGGCAGGATGTCGTATGGCCTGATTTTATCGACTTCTTAATGCAACAGGTTGAGCAGCTTGCTCAAGCCTTAGCGCAGGGTGATGCCAGTATGCGCTTCACTAAGGAGCAGGACTTGGCTTATTCGCCTTCGCTGTTGGCCTTGCGTTTACCCGAGGTCAAGGCCCAGCGTGGAGCAGCGTTTGAGGATGATGAAATGCAACCGGAGGATAATTAGATGAACCCCCATATCGCCTACAACCCAAACTGGCATCCTGCGCTGGGTCAAGATAACCTAGCCGATAGCGCGGCACGTTTAAGCGCGATTAACCCGCATTTTTCTTACATCGTCCAAGCGCCAGCCGGTTCGGGTAAAACCGCTTTGTTAACTCAGCGGTTTTTGGCGCTGTTGGCGCGGGTGGAAACGCCTGAGCAGATTGTCGCGATGACCTTTACTAAAAAAGCCGCCGCTGAAATGCGTGAACGGGTATTGCATGCGATTAAACAGGGGCTTAATCCAACGTGCGACAGCGATAAGGTCTATGACCAAAACACCTGGCGTTTAGCGCGTGATGTGGTGCAGCATGATCGTGACCAGGCCTGGTGCTTATTGGATAATCCAAACCGTTTGCGCATTCGAACGATTGATTCAATGAATGGCTATCTGGTGCAACAAATGCCGTTTTTATCCAAACTAGGCACCCAGCCGAGTTTACAACAAAATAGCGATGCCTTATATGTCGAGGCCGCGCGCGCGGTGCTGGCTTCGGAGGCGGTGCAAACAGAAAGTGCGGCGTTATTGCGCTTGGTGAATGGCCGTTATCGTCGTGCTGAAAACCAGTTGGTCAGCATGTTAAAAAAGCGTGATCAGTGGATGCGCATTTTACTGGGCGGCGCACAACGTGAACAACTAGAAAGCGCGTTAGAAGCCTTGGTATTACAGCAAGCCCAGCAAGCGATCATGCAGCTGGGCCCTGTTATTGAACTGGGTGAGGAACTTCCCGAATTGGCAAGGTTTGTATTGGGCAATAAGCCCGATGCGCCGCTGCAATCCTTGGCGCAAGCCGATTGGCCCTTAGGGATGGCGCTAGAAGAGCTTGGCGCTTGGCGTGAACTGGCGGGGTTTGTGTTGACTCAAAAGGGCGAGTTGCGTAAAAAAGTAGATGCGCGTAGTGGCTTTCCGGCTGGCGACAAAGCACCGAAAGAAAAGATGCACGGGCTGCTGGCTGAGCTGGCTAATCGTTTGTCTGATGCCTCCGTGAGTGGCTTAGCGGATTTAATGATGCTTCCCGATCCGATATATACCGACCTGCAATGGCAAGATTTGGCGCATTTAATAAGGTTGCTGACCCATGCCGTTGCGCATCTAAAATTAGCCTTTAAAAGCGCAGGAGAAACCGATTTTATCGAAGTCGCACAAGCGGCATCCGATGCCTTGGGTGAGGATGAAGCGCCGACTGATCTAGCGCTGCAATTGGATTATCAAATTCAACATCTGCTTATCGACGAATTTCAAGACACCAGTGTGGGTCAGTTTGATTTGGTTAAAAAGCTGGTACGCGGCTGGATGCCAGGTGATGGGCGCAGCCTGTTTATTGTGGGCGATCCGATGCAATCGATTTACCGTTTCCGCGAAGCGGAAGTCGGCAATTTCTTGCAGGTTTGGACCAACCAAGCCTTAGCCTTTGCGTTAACGCCGTTGAACCTAACGGTGAACTTTCGCTCAAATGCTGCGTTGGTCAACTGGTACAACCAGACCTTCGCTAAAGTCTTTCCTAAACAAGATGATTTGGTGCTGGGGGCGGTCAGTTATGCACCGGCGCAACCCAGCCCACAAGCGCAAGAACAAGCGCAAGAACAATCCAGTGTAGACGCGCTCGAAAACCAAACGACCATGCATAGCGCAATCCAGACTCACTGGGCCCTAAATCAGACTGGCGCTGCGCAAGCGCAGAAGATGGCTGAAATCATTCAGCATCGCATGAGTGAGTTGGCGGAGGGTGAGGGCGCTGGCCGCATTGCGGTACTAGGGCGCTCGCGCTCGCATTTAGCGCCCTTAGCCTACCAGCTTAAACAACAGGGTATCGCGTTTCGTGCAGTTGAGTTAGAAGGCTTGAACCAGCGCCAAGAAATTCAAGACTGCCTCGCCTTAACGCGTGCGTTATTACATGGTAATGACCGAGGTGCCTGGATTGCATTATTGCGTGCGCCGTTTATTGGTTTATCCTTGGTGGATTTGTATGCCTTGTTGGGGGCGGACAAATCCAAACTTTATGCGTCCCTCACCGCTTGTTTGGCGAATGACCAGGCCTGGTTGAACTGCACAGCCGAGGGCCAAGCGCGTTTGGCGCAAGCCTGGCCGATTTTACAAAGCGCGATGGCGCTGATCGGTTCACAGCCTTTTTCACGGGTTGTTCACCAGGCCTGGTGGCAATTAGCCGCGGCACAAACACTGGATTCTGAGGTAGAGCTGGATAATGTGCAGGTGTTTTTTGAAGGGCTTGCGCAATGGGACCAAAGCCCAGAGCCACTGGATAGCCAGCAGCTCGACAACTGGGTGCAAACCCTTTACGCAGGGGGCGATAGCCGTCCAGAAGCGCAGAAGGTGCAGCTCATGACGATGCATAAATCCAAAGGCCTGCAGTTTGATACCGTACTCTTGCCCAGCTTGGCAAAACAGCCTCGCCATAACGAGCGCGCACTGGTCAGCTGGCTAGAGTTTGCGAGTGAACAGGGCGAAGGGTTGGTGCTCGCTCCACTGGATCAAACCGGGCAAAGTGGGGCATTGAATAAACTGATTGCGAAGGTAGAGCAGCAAAAACAACAGTTTGAAGACGCTCGTTTGATTTATGTTGCGGCAACACGCGCGCAAAACCAATTGCATTTGTTTGCCAGCCTGAATCTCTCCGCAAGCCAAGCCGCTCGAACCTTAAACACAGATACCGGCATTCAGCCGCCAAGTACCAGCCTATTGGCACAACTTTGGCGACAGGTCGCGGGCGAGTTTTTGCCACTGATTGACCAAGAAATTGAACGCCTAGCCGCCATGCCAGCTAGCGCAATCGACAGCCAAATACCCGCGGCCATGATCAAGTATTTGCCCTATCAAACCCATAAGCCAGAAGATTGGCGCAGTCAAATACCTCAGCCTTTGCCAGCGCTAAAAGCCAGTAAAGCCAGTAAAGCCAAGTTAGAACAGCAAGAAAGTGAAAACGCCCTTGGCGTGACTGAACTAACTGAATCGGGTAAAACTAAACCTGAAAAAACGGCAATGACACAACCAGGCCTGGTTGCTAGACGCGTTGGTGATTTGGTGCATGCACTGCTTGAACAGGTGGCGAAAACGGGGGTAGAACACTGGAATAAACAACGAATTGACCAAAGCCGCCTTATCTATCGCCGCTGGTTATCTGAGCAGGGCGTGCGGGCTGACGAACTCGAACAGGCAATCGAGCGGGTGGTGAAATCAATGCATAATGCGTTATCACACTCAACCCTACGTTGGGCACTACAAAATAATCATACGGATGGTGCCTGTGAATTGGCACTGACCTCCCATTTCGAACAAGTTGAAAACCATATCCTTGACCGCACCTTTATCGATGAAACCGGCACACGCTGGATAATCGACTACAAAACCAGCGCAGCCCGCCCAGGTGATCAAGCAGAAATTCTAGCGGGCCTAGTTGAAGACTACCGCCCGCAGCTCGCGCGCTACGGCGCACTTTTCAACCAAATCGAACAACGCCCACAAAAATGGGCGCTCTATTTTACTGAACTCAATGAATGGGTTGAGTTAAATCAGCTGGAAAGGTTTAGCGGCTAACTGATGCGGTTACTGTAACCCATTAGCGCAATACGAATTTCTCGGATTACGCCATCAGGGATCATCAGTTCATTTTTGCCATCTTTTTCATAGAGTTTCATTTCTTCACCTCGATAAGCACCGAGTGAAATTTCGCTCACGATCGAGTTAGCTATTTTAGTCAGTGCGACTAACGCACGTACACGATCATTTTCAATTTTTCGGCACTCGCTGATATGGTGCAGGTAAATAGCACTTAAAATATCAATGGGTAGGTGCCATTTTTTGCCAAGTAACACACCAATAGCGGTATGAGACGTGTTGTATTTTAATTGCTCTCGTTTAATATATTCACTCGGGCTGGAGTGAGATAGCTGGAAAATTTTGGCATAGTTTTCTGGGTCTTTAGTTGCCAGCATAAGGCAACCCGCATTGTGAAATAAGCCCATCATATAAGCCTCGTCGCGGGTAATATCCGCAACCCATTCTGATAGGTCTGCCATACAGACGGCGACGTCAACCGAATGGCTCATAATATCTTTGTAAAGTTCTGAAGAGTTAAACAGGTGTTTCATACTTGCTGAAAAAACCAGGTTTTTGATATTGTCCAAACCCAGCATTAATACAGCTTGCCCAATGGTTTGTGCAGGTTGACGTAGTTTATAAACGGGGGAGTTGGCTAAGCGCAATACCTCACCAGACAGGGTGGTATTTTGTTCAATAATCGCCACAATACGATGACTGCTACAAAAACGGCTGGCTAATTCTTGTTCAATCAAAATCAATTCTTCTGGCAACTCAGGCAGTTTTAGACCTTTAATTGCCAGCAGTGCTTGGCGAAGCGTTTGTTCCATGTTCATCTTTTGAGCTGTACCAAATATAAAATGATGGCCTTCTATTTTAGCACTCTCTTGAGAGTCAACCTTATAAATGTTAGAGTTCAAACAGCTTGAATACACTAAAGGGAAAGTTATGTTTAACGTTTACTTGCTTCAGGTTCTTGAAGCTATAGGGCTTGAGGAGGCAGGGCAAGAATTTGCGGCCTTATTTTTGACATTGTTAAGTGTTTTGATTCTTATTGCGCTTGGTTTTTATTTGTCCAGGCAGTTACTTTTGCCTATGTTGAGCCGTTTAATTGACCATCTAGATGGCGACACCCTCTCCGCTACGCATGAGGAGCGTCCCAGGTTAGCGAGTCATATTGCGCATTTGGTTCCAGCTATTTTATTGATTAACTTTGTGGAGTTCTTTTTTTCAAGTTGGCAGTCCTGGGAGATCTGGACGAACAAAATAACCTGGCTTTATTTATATGTTTTTATAGGGTTAACTTTTACTAGCTTGATTGATTTAATCACGGCTATCCTTGCACTTAAGTTTAGCAATTCTAATTTACCCTATCGAGTAATTTCCCAGTTGGTGAAATTGATCACCTTTATCGTTGTGGGTATTTTGTCAGTGAGTTTGTTAGTGGGATCTTCTCCTGCCTTTTTGTTAAGTGGTTTAGGTGCGCTAACGGCCGTTCTGTTATTGGTTTTCCGCGATACGTTATTGGGGTTGGTGGCCAGTGTTCAGGTTGCGGCCAACCGAATGGTTGCCAAGGGTGATTGGATTGAAATGCCGAAATACGGTGCTAACGGCAACGTGATTGAGGTGGCGTTAACAACGGTTAAGGTACGCAACTGGGATAATACCGTGACCACCTTTCCGACCTATGCATTAATCTCAGACTCGTTTATTAATTGGCGCGCGATGCAAGAATCGGGCGGGCGACGGATTAAACGCTCCATTCAACTTGATATTCATACGGTTCGTTTTGTGGATGAAGAGGAATTAACCAAGTTCAAAAACAACCCATTTTTAGCGCGGTTTTTTGAAGAACAAAACTATGTTGATTTAGATCAAGTCGATTTAACCAATTCGGCAGTGTTTCGTGCTTATATAGAGTGGACGCTTCGCCAGCACCCGTTGATTAATCAAGATTTGATGGTGATGGCGCGACAGCTGCAGCCCACTGAGTTAGGTTTGCCGATTGAGGTTTATTGTTTTAGTGCTGACAAAGCCTGGGTAAACTATGAAAAAATTCAGTCAGATATTTTTGATCGTTTACTGGCTGTATTGCCCTTGTTTGACCTAATGGCTTTCCAGCGCTTGGGTGGTAAAGGGCAAAGTATCACTTAGATTTTTAAGTTCGTGAAAATAATAAATGAGAGGATAAAGCATGAGCTATAACTATATTAAGTTTTTTGAAGAGATAGGTATTGATGATATTCCCTTGGTGGGCGGTAAAAATGCGTCGCTAGGCGAAATGTATCAAATTTTAGTGCCCAAGGGTGTGCCCGTACCCAATGGCTTTGCGATTACCGCCGAGGCTTATCGCTATGTGCTTAGAGAAAATGGTATTTGGGATGAGCTTAAAAAGCTGATTGGTGCACTCGAACCGCATAATGTCAAGGACTTGCAGATGCGCGGTCAAAAAGCACGTCAAATGATTTACCAAGCCGAACTTCCTGATGATCTAAAGCAAGAAATCTTGGCTGCCTATGCACAATTGCGTGAATTGTGCGGTGAGCAGATGAGTTTAGCGGTGCGTAGCTCAGCGACAGCAGAGGATTTGCCGACGGCGAGCTTTGCGGGGCAGCAGGATACTTATCTAAATATTCGCGGCGATGCAGCGTTTTTAGATGCCTGTAAGCGTTGTTTTGCCAGCTTGTTTACCGATCGTGCGATTCATTATCGGGTTGATCAAGGTTTTGATCATTTTAGTGTCGCGTTATCGATTGGTGTTCAACAGATGGTGCGTTCTGATTTGTCCTCCTCCGGCGTGATGTTTTCGATTGACACCGAAACCGGTTTTCAAGACGCGGTGTTTATTACCGGCGCCTATGGTTTGGGTGAAAACGTAGTACAGGGCGCGCTAGACCCGGATGAATTTTTTGTCCATAAGCCAACCTTCAAGAAGGGTGCGCGTGCGGTGTTAAAGCGCCACATGGGTTCTAAGAAAATCAAAATGGTTTACTCTAATGGCAGCACCAAAGAGCCAGTAAAAAATGTACCCACCGTAAAGGCCGATCGTGCACGTTTTTGTATCACTGACGACGAAGCCCTTAAGCTAGCTGAATACGCGATTAAAATTGAAGACCATTATTCACAGCAAGCCGGTTATCAAAAGCCGATGGACATGGAATGGGCAAAGGATGGCCTGACAGGGGAGTTGTTTATAGTTCAGGCGCGTCCTGAAACCGTGGCTTCGCAGGTCACAGGTTCGACACTCATCAGTTATGCCTTAAGCGCAACGGAAAAAGAATTAATTGTGACGGGCCGTTCAGTCGGCGCCAAGATTGGCGTGGGTCGTGTGCGCGTGATTGAGTCAGTTGAAAAACTGCATGAATTTCAGGCGGGTGAAATCCTCGTCAGTGACACCACCTCGCCCGATTGGGAGCCAGTGATGAAAATCGCTTCAGCGATTGTGACCAATCGAGGTGGGCGCACCTGTCATGCGGCGATTGTTTCGCGCGAGCTGGGTATTCCGGCGGTGGTGGGATGTGATGTTGCCACTGAAAAACTAAAAACCGGTGATTTGGTAACCGTGTCCTGTGCAGAAGGTGAAGCTGGATTTATTTATCGTGGTGAATTAGAGTATAAAATCACTAAAACGGATCTGTCACACTTGCCCCGACCTAAAACCGATGTGATGTTGAATTTAGGTAATCCTGATTTAGCCTTCCAGCACAGCTTCTTGCCGGTTGCCGGTGTCGGCTTAGCGCGGATGGAGTTTATTATCAATGAAAGTATCAAGGTGCATCCTCAGGCCTTGTTGTACCCTAAACGCATAGAAAGTGAGCAGGTAGCTAAGCAGGTTGCGGATTTGATCAAAGGCTATGAAAACGGCCAGACTTATTTTGTCGAAAAACTCTCTGAAGGCATTGGCACGATTGGCGCCGCATTTTATCCGCGTCCGGTTGTGGTGCGCATGTCGGATTTTAAATCGAATGAGTACGCCTCGTTGTTAGCGGGTCAGTACTTTGAACAAAAAGAAGAAAACCCGATGATTGGTTATCGTGGCGCGGCGCGTTATATTGATGGCGATTATCAGTCCAGCTTTGCATTAGAATGTGCCGCGATACGTCGTGTGCGTGAAACCATGGGGCTGGATAACGTCATTATTATGATACCTTTCTGTCGTAGAGTGAATGAAGCCAAGAGGGTGATTGAGGTCATGGCACGTTATGGTCTAAAGCGGGGTGAAAAGGGTTTGCAAATTTATATGATGTGCGAAATCCCGAATAATGTGCTGTTAATCGATCAGTTTGCGCAGTATTTTGATGGCTTCTCGATTGGCACCAATGATCTTACCCAATTGGTGTTAGGTGTGGACCGTGATTCGTCTAAAGTGGCGTCCTCGTATGATGAGCGCGATGACGGGATCAAAATGATGATCAAGTGGGCGGTCGAAGGGGCTAAGCGTAATAACAAACACATAGGTTTGTGTGGTCAAGCCCCCTCTGATTACCCTGAAATGGCTGAGTTTTTAGTCGATATTGGCATAGAGTCGATGAGCTTAAACCCCGATTCGGTGCTAAAAACAATTCCGCTAATTTTGGAAAAAGAAGCTAAACATCTGGGTTAGATGGAATAATAGAAAAAGCCCGCTTGCGGGCTTTTTTTTGGGGTGTGTAGCGTATTAGCGGATTATAAACTCGCCATCACAATGCGTGCGGCTTCAATGGTTTGGTCTATATCGGCATTTGAATGGGCGGCAGAGATAAAGCCCGCTTCAAATGCGGATGGCGCCAGGTAAACGCCTTCGTTTAGCATGCCGTGATAGAACTTGCGGAAACGCGCCATATTGCCTCGTGCCACCTGCGCAAAGCGGGTAATATTTTTTTCTTCCGTGAAGAAGAAACCAAACATACCGCCTACTTGGTTGGTGGTAAAGGGGATGCCTGCTTCATCCGCTACTTTTTGAAGGCCATCCACCAGGCGTTTTGCTTTTTGTTCTAGGTGTTCAAAAAACTCCGGGGCTTTGAGTAGATTTAGCGTCATTAAGCCCGCCGCCATCGCGATAGGATTGCCCGATAGCGTGCCGGCTTGATAAACCGGGCCGAGGGGGGCGATATGGCTCATAATTTCTTTTTTGCCACCAAATGCCCCGACTGGCATGCCCCCACCAATCACCTTGCCAAAGGTGGTGATGTCGGGAGTAACCCCATAACGGCCTTGTGCACCCTGAAGGCCTACGCGGAAGCCACACATCACTTCATCAAAAATCAATACCGAACCATGTTGATCACACACTTCACGTAAGGCTTCTAAAAACCCTGGCTCAGGTGGAATACAATTCATGTTGCCGGCTACTGGCTCTACGATAATACAGGCGATTTGATCACCGATTTCGCTGAATACTTGGCGCACTTCGTCGGCATCGTTATGGGTGAGCGTTAGGGTTTCAGAGGCTAAGGCGGCAGGCACACCAGGTGAGGAGGGCACGCCCAGGGTCAGCGCGCCCGAACCGGCTTTGACTAGTAAGGAATCAGAGTGACCGTGGTAGCAGCCTTCAAATTTAACGATTTTGTCGCGCCCTGTGTAGCCACGTGCTAAACGAATGGCGGTCATGGTGGCTTCGGTGCCCGAGCTGACCATGCGCACCATATCAAACGAGGGGATTAGTTCGCAAACTAAATCGGCCATGGTGGTTTCCATTACGGTTGGTGCGCCAAAACTTAAGCCATGCTCGGCTTGACGTTGTACCGCTTGAATCACTTTAGGATGGGCGTGACCTAAAATCGCAGGCCCCCATGATCCAACATAGTCTATGTACTTCTTGTCGTCTTCATCGGTTAAATAAGCGCCATTGGCAGATTTAAAAAATATCGGATCACCACCGACACCTTTAAATGCACGAACGGGCGAATTAACCCCGCCAGGAATATGTTTTTGCGCGGCGATAAACAGATCATGAGAACGAGACATAAAAGTATCCTTTGTAGGTTAATGGCTGTTAGAAACGCATAGCTAGGGTTAATAAAATCAAAGCCATTGAGTTAAACCAGTAAATAATGAATAGGCAAAATTATACCTTGAATAGCTGGCTAATGTCAGTGGCAGCTTGGCGGATATTAGCTTGCGCGAATACGCCTTGAATTACCGCAAGGCTATTTGCGCCAGCTTCAATCAGCGGTTGGGCATTGTGTTGAGTAATTCCACCGATTGCGACACAAGGAATGCTAAGCGTTTGTTTGGCTTGGATGAGTGTAGCGGTCTCAGCCTGAGGTGCATTGGGTTTAGTTTTTGAGGGGTAGAAGCGCCCAAAGGCCACATAGTTAGCTCCCATAGCCTGCATCTGTTGCGCACGGGTTAAATCGTTATAGCATGACACTCCGATTATGGCCTTATCACCTAACGCAGTACGCGCGTGAATTAAGCTACTGTCGTCCTTGCCAAGGTGAATACCGTCGGCTTGGCAAGCAAGCGCCAGAGGGATAGAGTCATTAATAATGAATAATGCATTGTGATTTAAACAAAGCGATTTAAGCTGTAGAGCGAGGCTAACCTGTTGTTCAAAAGCGGAGGTTTTATCGCGATATTGAACAATCTGTGCGCCACCTAGTAGGGCTTGGCGCACATGCTCAACAACAACCAGGCCTGGTGATAAGTTGGGGTCGGTTATAGCGTAAAGACCAGAGATTATCACTTACTGGCCATGATGTTGCTGCCAACCGGCTAGGCCATTGAATAATACACGAACCTGGTCATACCCCACTAATCGTAGCGCCATATGGGCTTTTGAGGACAAAATGCCGGTATCGCAATACAAGACAATCATCTTGTCTTCCGGTAGTTTATCTAGCTCGGATAAAACAAAACGCCAGTCAATATTGATCGCACCGGGAATTGCATTGTTACTAAAGTCTTGTGCTTGACGCGCATCGACCAACACCACCTCGTCTTTGATTTCAGCAAGGTTAGCCGCCATAATCACGCCGTCGCCAAAAGCCGCCATTTCCATATAGTCTTGCAAAGCCATAATTATGTCATCACGTTCAATCGCCGATGCGGAGGTGATAAGCACAAAGCTGGTTACGCAGGCAAGTAGTAGTTTTTTCATGGCGCTCTACTAGAATTGTGGGCTGAGTTGGTTAATACGTTGAGCTAAGAATTCAAAATCGCTATCGCCAATCTTGCGATAAACAATATTGCCGTTGGGCGCAATTAAGAAGGTGGTTGGGGTCAAGCGGATATTGCCAAAGGCCTCGCTGTAGGCGCCATCGGTATCTTGCACAAAATTAAACGGATAGGGGTTGGCGCGGATAAAGGCTTCAACTTGGTTTATAGGGTCATAGTTCATTGATATGGCGATGATTTCAAAGCGGTCACCAAATTCTTCTTTAAGCTTAGCCATATCCGCCATCTTGGCTACACAGCTTGGGCAGGAGGTAGCCCAGAAATTTACCAAGATGGGTTTTTTGGGTAAGGTCAAATTAATCTGTTCACCAGAATTGAGTTTTACCTCAACGTTAGGTGCTTTTTCGCCTCCTGAAATTGTAAAGTAGATTAATGCACCTACAAGAACCGCAACCAGGCCTGCAAAAAGTTTGGTAGATAGGCTTTTCATTTTCGCTCCAAATAATAATCATAAAGAAAGTAATGTACATGAAAATGTGAATCGGAAGTGTTAAAGAAAATAGGACTTTTGTTGAGTTCTTACAGCTTTAGTAAGAACCCAAATACCACTAGCAACTAAGCTTTTAGGGTTTCTACCCCGTTTTTGCCGCCACACAAAAACACATCGGCTTTGCGGCAGGCGAATAAGCCATTGGTCACGACACCGACGATTTGGTTGATTTCGGTTTCCAGTGCGACGGGATCCGTAATCTGTAGGCCATGAACGTCGAGGATAATGTTACCGTTATCCGTAGTAAAGCCATCACGTAAAACCGGCTCGCCACCAAAACGCTTAACGATTTCGCGCGCGACATAACTGCGTGCCATAGGAATGACTTCAATCGGTAATGGGAATTTGCCTAGAAGAGCAACTTTTTTACTTTCATCCGCAATACAGACAAACTTTTTAGCGACCGCTAAAACAATTTTTTCGCGGGTTAATGCACCGCCGCCGCCTTTAACTAGATGCAAACCTGGATCGGCTTCATCGGCACCATCAATATAAACCGAGATTTCGCTGACACTGTTGAGGTCTAAAACCGGAATGCCATGACCTCGTAAACGCTCAGCCGATGCTTCAGAACTGGCGACAGTACCTTCAATGGTATGCTTAATTTTTGACAGTTCATCAATAAAGAAATTAGCGGTTGAACCGGTACCGACGCCAATAATGGTTTCAGGTACAACATAATCAATAGCGGCTTTAGCAACGAGTTGTTTTAATTCATCTTGTGTCATAGTTTTGATCCTATTTTTATCTTTTCATTAAGAATTCAAGTAAGGCTTTTTGGGCATGTAAGCGGTTTTCAGCTTCATCCCACACCACGCTTTGCGGGCCATCAATCACTTCGGCGGTCACTTCTTCGCCACGATGGGCGGGTAAGCAATGCATAAACAGCGCATCAGGATTAGCCTGCGCCATTAGGGGTTGGCTAACGCGATAGTGAGATAGCGCTTGTTTGCGCAGACGTTGTTCGTCTTCTTGGCCCATACTGGCCCATACATCGGTGACAATTAAATCAGCTTGGTCAGCAGCTTGCATCGGGTCACGAATGATTTCGACTCGATCTTTCGCCATTTCAACCAAATCCGCACGCGGTTCAAAGCCTTTTGGGCAGGCAATCCTTAGTGTGAAGTCATAAATTTGGGCGGCATTGATATAGGATTGGCACATATTGTTACCATCCCCAATCCAAACCACGGTTTTGCCTTGAATTGAACCGCGATGTTCATAATAGGTTTGCATATCAGCTAAAAGCTGGCAGGGATGAAAATCGTCAGTCAAAGCGTTAATGACCGGTACGCTAGAAAACTCAGCCATGGTTTCTACAATGCTGTGCTCAAAGGTGCGAACCATAATGCCATCAACCATGCTCGAAATGACCCGTGCACTGTCTTCAATCGGTTCACCCCGGCCAAGCTGCGTGTCGCGCGGAGAAAGAAACAGCGCATGGCCACCGAGTTGAGTCATGCCCACTTCAAATGAAATCCGTGTGCGCGTCGAAGCCTTTTCAAAAATCATCGCTAGGGTCTGGTTTTTAAGGGGTTCGTAAATCTCGCCAGCCTTTTGCATCGCTTTTAACTCAATCCCGCGTTGAAGTAGCTGGTTAAGTTGCTCACTGCTGAGGCTTTTGAGGGTTAAAAAATGTTGGTTTGTCATGTTAAAAATAAGTTGTTTAGTTAAATATCGGTTAAAAATTCATTAATCAATTCGCAAACACCGCTGATCAATTGCTCCTGTTGTGCATGAGACATAACAAAAGGCGGTAATAGGCGAATGGTATCGCCACGCGTGACATTAATCAGCAGGTTTTTGTTGAGTGCGAGTTTAACCAGTTCACCGCATGGGCGATCAAGCTGGATGCCGATCATATAGCCTTTACCGCGCACCTGCTTGACCTGATCAATGCCCGCTAAACGTTGTTTAAATTCATTAAGAAGATATTCACCTTGTTTAGCGACATAATCAATATAGTTATGGTGTTCAAGTGTTTTGATAACAGCCAGGCCTGCTGCACAGGCTAGTGGATTGCCACCAAAGGTGGTGCCATGATTACCGGGCGCAAGTACTTCTGCTGCTTTACCCCGTGCCAAGCAGGCACCTATGGGCACACCATTACCCAAGGCTTTCGCTAGGGATAAAACATCAGGCAGAATCGCTTCATGCTGGAATGCAAACCACTTACCTGTGCGGCCAACGCCCGTTTGGATTTCATCTATCATTAGCAATAAATTGTGCTGGTCACACAAAGCCCGCAAGGCTTTAAGATAACCGGTTTTGGGGACATATACGCCACCTTCGCCTTGCACAGGTTCAACCATGATCGCAACCAAATTAGGCTGGTTGGCGATTTTTTGTTCTACGGCTTCAACATCATCAAAAGGTACGCGAACAAAGCCTTCAACAAGTGGATAAAAGCCTTCTTGGACTTTTTTGTTGCCTGTTGCGCTCAAGGTAGCCATAGTACGGCCATGAAAACTATTTTCCATAACCAAAATTTCAGGCTGAGTAATCCCTCTGTCATTACCAAACTTACGGGCTATTTTAATCGCGCCTTCGTTTGCTTCAGCGCCAGAGTTGCTGAAAAACACTTTATCCATGCCTGATAAACGAATAAGTTCATCGGCTAAGGCTTGCTGGTTGACGACATGATAGAGGTTAGAGGTATGAATAAGGCGCTTGCTTTGCTCACACAGTGCGTGTGCAATTTCTGGATGTGCATGCCCAAGACTGCACACAGCAATGCCGCTAACTGCATCTAAGTAAGCACGGCCTTGTTCATCATAAAGCGTAGCGCCTTCGCCTTCAACAAAGGTGACAGGTAAACGTGCATAGGTATTCATTAAACTGGCTGACATCTTAACCTCTAAAAAACCCATGGCGGGTTGGCCGCAGTGATTGAAAACAAAAACGTAAGTCATCTATTAAAAGTGTTCATCGACGACTGTTTTCGCAAGACTAAAGATTGATTTTAGCTGAATAAAGAATAAATTCAAGTTATTAAGTCGCTGGGACGTGGTTATTACAACGCGTATAACCAAGGATTTAGGTAGATTTTAGACCTGTTGAAATAAACCCAAGTCAAAATCTGTTATTCAGTAACTGCTTAGGATAAAATAGCAGGTTTTTAATAGACAAATTGTTTGAGGAGCCTTTGAATGCGAACAATGTCGGATCGTGATGGCCTGATTTGGATGGACGGTCAAATGGTGCCTTGGCGTGATGCCAACACCCATGTGTTAACGCATACCTTGCACTACGGTTTGGGTGTGTTTGAAGGCGTAAGAGCCTATGATGCTGAGCAAGGTACCTCAATTTTTCGCTTAGAAGCGCATACCGACCGTTTGTTTAACTCGGCGAAAATTATGAATATGCCCATGCCGTTTGATAAGCAAACGATTAACGCAGCCCAGCGTGCGGCGGTGGCAGAAAATAATTTAAAGTCAGCTTATCTACGTCCGATGGTTTATTACGGTTCTGAAGGTATGGGTTTACGTGCGGATAACTTAAAAACCCACGTGATTGTAGCGGCTTGGGAGTGGGGTGCGTATATGGGTGAAGAAAACTTGACGAGGGGGATTAAGGTTGCCACCTCATCTTATACTCGTCATCACCCAAATATCACCATGACCAAAGCCAAAGCTAATGGAGCCTACATGAACTCCATGTTGGCTCTGCAAGAGGCGGTTTCGCATGGTTGTCACGAAGCCTTATTGCTCGATCCGCACGGTTTTGTGGCCGAAGGCAGTGGTGAGAACTTCTTTATGATTAAAGATGGCGTGATTTATACGCCAGATTTGTCAGCCGCGTTAGATGGTATTACCCGTAAAACCGTGATTCAGCTGGCGAATGAGTTGGGGTATAAAGTCATTGAAAAACGCATTACGCGTGATGAGGTGTATATTGCCGATGAAGCCTTCTTTACGGGTACCGCGGCTGAAGTGACGCCGATTCGTGAATTAGATAATCGTCCAATTGGCGAAGGCTCGCGTGGTCCGATTACCGAAAAATTGCAAAGTTTATACTTTGATGTGGTACACGGTCGTTCAGCGCCCCATTTAGACTGGTTAACGCCCGTAAAATAAGCCGGTTAAATAATTAAAAGAGGAGTGACCATGACTGCACAATCCTGTTCACAACGTCGTGTCGAAGTAACCTATGATGATTTGCCTTTGTACTGCCCGATGCCGGGTGAAAGCGCATGGGATGCCCATCCAAAAGTGTTTTTGCCGATTGAAGAAACCGGTGAAGCCAAATGTCCTTATTGCGGCACGGAATATGTGCTAAAAGATTGGAACCCGCACCGCGGTGGACATCACTAGGTTGGTTACCAAAAACAGCTGGTTAACGCTTTCCTAGCGGGTTCCGGCTGTTTTTTTATGCTCTCTGCCTCCTTATCTCACGCATCCGTTACAAGGCTTTCAGCCCAGCAATGGTCAGCCATTCAACAGCTTTTACAGATCGATACGGCATTGTTGCCTTGGAAATATCTCAACCAGGCCTGGTTGTTAGATAATGCCTTCTCCGACTCCACCCATTCAATTGTTAGGCTCGATAGCGATGCGGGTAACTTCTATCTTAAGTGGTTGCGCAAGGATTTAACTCAGCAACCTTTTTGGCAAGATGTAAAAGTTTGGTTAGACTATGATTTGGCGCAAAGCTATCAGTATCAACCCGATTGGGCGGTGTTATTGCGCCAGGTTTCACCGCTTCAAATTGTACAGATTCCTTTGGCGGTATCGCCCTCTGATAACCAGCAACAAGGTTATGTGTTAAGCCAAGCCCTGTCAGGGCACAATCAACCGCCTAAAACCCTGTCAGAAGCCACGCTCAAGATCTTGGCGAAACATGTTGCCCAGCTTCATCGGCTGACAACTCACGAACCGAACTTAGTAGAGGGCTGGATGCAGAAAACACGCGCGTTTGTGCAAACGTTCGATTTACAACCAGGCCTGGTTGTCCGTGCAATCAATAAGACCCTTGCTTGCCCGATTAAAGCGCTGGTGCCGGTGATGCTGGATTTTCGCTGGGATCAACTGCAATGGCAAGATGATCAACCCCTGGGTATTGTCGATATGGATGCCTGGATAATGGCCCCGGCGAGTTTGCACTTAGGGATGCTTGAGGTGTTGTTAAATGCAGATCAAGCAACAATCTGGCGACACTATTATGCCGGATATTTGGCTGAACAAGGGATTGATAGCGCAGAAGTCTTTAGCCAGCTTGAGGCGTGGCGTGATGTGTTTCGGTTGGTTTTGTTTCGGTTGAATTGGTTAGGCGCGGATAACTTACAGGCCTGGTTATCCGCACCTCATTGTTTTAAATCGTTATAACTAGCCGACTAATTGGCAGCCGCCTGGTTTTGTTTGCGCCAGCGTAATTGCCAGTTAATCATGCCATACCATGCCATAAACATATAGGCGACAAACATCATCGCGGTCAATGGATAGCCGGTTTGCCAATAAAGCGCGACCGCAAAGGTGTTGATAATAATCCAATAAAACCAGCTTTCAAGCACTTTGCGCGCCATTAAAAAGGTCGTCATCATTGAAAATACCATCACACCTGCATCCAAATAAGGCATTTGGCTGGCATTAAACAGGGTTAATAATCCGCCAAAGCTAAAGGTCAACAACACACCTAAACCTATCCATAACGCATGTTTGCCAAGATTCCAGCGATGAATGCTCAGTGGTGTGTGCGTTGCATCGGCTGGGCGCGGACGCCAGAGCAGCCAACCATAGACCGCCATGCCCATATAAAACAGGTTCAGCGCCGATTGCATGGGTAAGTTACCTTCCCAAAAAATCATCATGTAAATCGCGGTGCTGACTAGGGCCGCCGGCCAAGCCCAGATAATTTCTTTGGCGGCCATAAATACATAGGCCAGTCCGAGCGCGACCGCGACGGCTTCCCAAATTGAAAAGTATTGCAATTGAAGTTGAAAGAGTTCGGCAAAGCTGGCATCCATAAATCTATCCTTTTGTTAGGCGGGTTAGGTGTTGCAATTAATCGGAACGGTCTTGTCCGACAAATTTTAATACAAAAACGGTATTGGGGTTTTGATTAAATACTTCTGCGCGTTCATCTGGTTTTTGCGCGAGAGACACCGGGGTTTAGCCCGGTGAGGGATAGCGCCGGCCGTTAGGCCGCCTGTTTCTCGCGTTCTCCGTGAGTAAGTACTATCGTTGTTAAATTAAAGCCATAACCGCTACCACGTTGGATTAACGTGCAGTGTTTGTGACTAATACCCTGAACCAAACCGTTGGCGGCTTGGATGTTAAACCTTCCGCTGGCACGAATTGCCACACGGCCTGAGTAAATGCCTTGCTTTTTCCCACTGGGAACCACCGCTTTAACCTGATCGCCAGTCTGAAAGCCATGCACCGCTTTTTGGCGCATTAAGTAACCGCGTGGAAAGCCATACTTGTTCAGTCGTGTACGCTGATAACGCCCACGTCCGGTGCATTTAATACCCAAAACCGGTTTAACCCAGTTTTTAACCGGTTTTAAATCTTCGCCAACACAGACCGCATCCAGCGCATGATGCTTGGGAATGCCTTGCTGTTTGCGATTAAACTTGGTCATCGCACCCGTTCCGGTATAGACCGATACGGTGGTTTTAGCCAACACCAGAAGTTCATGCAGCAAAGCGTTACGCGTAGTATTAACCGCCGCCGCGTCTTTGAGTCCTGTCCACTTGCCCTTAAGGGTTTTCTCAACCCCGATGGCACGGGCTTTATCCAGCTTGGATTTGCCCAACAACCGTTTCCACTCTGAAAGCCGATGGCTGCCTTTCGCCTCATTACAGCTCCGACACGCGATGACCAAGTTTTTAACGCTGTGGCTGCCACCTTTTGAGCGAGGCTGGACGTGTTCCACCTCAAGCCTGTTGTCACCGCTTACTCCGTTGCAATACGCGCAGGTATGTTTGTGCTTGGTCAGCAGGTATTCCTTAACTTCAAACCCAAACAGTGTACCTTGTTGGTATTCAACGCCTGCAATATCACCTTTCACCATTTTTTGCATATCAAACTCCACCCGCTCCATGCCAATGTCCGATACCGGTGCTAGCTTGGATAGTTTTTTAATCCAAGCTAGCGTGGTATCGATACGATGTTGTAGTGAGGGCGCTAACCAACCACCAGGTCGGGTGCGGTTGTTAAACCTTGCAGGACGATACCAAAGCTGATTACGGCGACGGCGGCGCATGGCGTGTCGTGCGGTAAGCTGTTCACTAATCTGATGACCGCGGTGGTGAATCACACTTAACCACAATACCTTTAAATCCAGCTTGGATTCCAGGACAACCGCCATCCCCGTTTGCTTTGAGCCGGGATCGATTTTGACATGCACGGACTGACACACACCCGCTACCCGGTCTTTTAACCGAATAGTAAACGGCGTCATCAAATGCACCACCGCACGACCCCGCGAAAGCAGTAGCCTTGCGCGTTTCTCTGAGCACGGCATTAACGGCTTCTTGTTTTTTGTTAATACAAATACCGACATACGGTATCCTCCAAATTATTCCCCTTACGGGGCTAGTAACGTGCCTTTCGGCATCTCCCTTCGAGATTGACGATAACCGGCTCCCACCGAGGTGGCGACATCAAGATTTGGCACTTACCCTATGCCCGCATTCTCAACACCTTTTAGAGCAGTGGGCTAAGGAAGCACCCACTGGTAAGTCTTAACGACCCGTTATCGTCTGCTGCTTAATCTTAGATTAAGCCCTCTGGTCAACTAGGCTTTTACAAGCCTCGCCTTTCAAGGCGGGGTTGTTGACAGTAATCCTTCTTAATCCATTTAATGAATGTTAAAAAAGGACAGGGAAGCAACAGATAAAAGTAAGCTGAGCGCCTGTCCCTACGCCGGTATGATCCGGATCAGGTTCAAAGGGTTTTGCGCCAGCAATCTCAGATCTTTCGATCACCCCTTGGCTAATTTGGCTAATTTGGCTAATTTCAAAAAGGATTATAGCATTGAAGCGCTTAAAGCTGATAAAACATCAACTTTAAGCAACGATGAGTAACAGGCGGCTTAGTTTTTGAAGGGCGCTAGCTGTTTAGTGAGGTGGGTTAGCTGGAGTGGGCTGATGTCAGGCATCCCGTGTTTAAAAGCAATAGGGCGTTCTCCCGCAACTAGTGGCAATAGATAATCTAATGCAGCCTGGGTGATATCCATGCCATCTTCCGTGATAAATGAATCGGGTACTGATTTTTCTAGCTCAGCCACCGCATCCAGTGGCACGGTTTTAAAGCCAAATTGAAACGGGTTGTCGCTGAGTTTGGTGATGATCGGTAATACACCGTGCTCGCCATTTAGCGCCGCGATCACCGCTTGTTCGCCTGCTTGGTAGGCCATGTCCCAATCCGTTTGCGAAACCATATGGCTGGCAGAGCGCTGCAGGTAATCCGGGTTAGCACTGTGGGTTTTGATCTTGAGTTGGTCAGCAACAAGGTGACCTAGTTTTTCAGCCACGCCGCCCAGCTGGGTAAAGGTCATACCATGGGCGTGCTCAACCCCCGCTACCGAGATAAATTGCCCGTCTTCGCTACGAACTCCTTCAGATACCGAGCAGGTGCAGTAGCCATGCTCATCAATTAGTTTTTGAACCTTATCAAGAAATGCTTGGCGTCTAAACGGACGTTCGGCTGGCAAAATGATAATCGGCAAGTCGGGTAGGAGTTTTTTAACTAGACCAGGCGCAAGTGATAACCAACCTACATTGCGGCCCATGGTTTCGAGCACAAAAAAACGGGTTGAGGTTTGATGCATAGATTGAATATCTAAGCAGGCTTCAAAAAAGCTGGTTGCTAAATATTTAGCCGTGCTGCCAAAACCAGGGCTGCAATGAGATATTGCGAGATCGTTATCAATGGTTTTGGCCACACCGATGCAGATTACAGGGTGACCTTGGCGGCAACAATAGTCGGCAACTTTTTTGGCGGTTAACATTGAACCATTACCGCCATTGTAGAAAAAATAACCAATTTGATAGCGGGTGAATACCTCTAAAACGCGTTGGTATTGGTCGGGACGTGCCTCCTCGGTTTCCAAGTCAAAACGGCAGGCTTTAAACGCTGCGCCAGGCAGGAATTTTAACCGCGCCATGTCTTGTTCGCTAAAGCTGTCGATATCAACCAAGGCTTCATCAAGCACCCCTTTTATCCCATTAATCGCCGCATAAACTTTGCCGAACACTTGAGGATGTTGGCGAACGGTTTCAATCACCCCAGCTGCGCTGGCATTAATAACGGCTGAAACGCCGCCAGCTTGTGCATAGAGAACATTTTTTGTTGGTTTTGTCATGAAACTACCCGATCTCAGAAGAATATTTAACTATTATAAAGCAAGAAGATGACTAAATAATTACGTCTTGGTCAGGACAATTTTTTGATCGACAACGCCTAACCAGGCCTGGTTGTTTAATAATTCTTTTAGCGGATCACCGAGTAACAAGCGTCGCCAGCCATTTTCAAGCGATGAGGGTTGTTGGCGGATCAGCGTTACCAGGCCTGCTTTTTGATACAGGTTGTTTACTATGATACCGTTATCCTGGGCAACCTGCTGAGCAAAACTTGTTGCCAGCTGCAATAAAATGTCTTCCTGGGGTGATAAGCCAGGGGGGTTAGCCGGTTTTTCAGGCCAGTTATCGGGTGATGCAAAGGCGAGGTCAAGTTGTTCAATAATCACCTCACCGTATTGGCGAACCGTACCAGCATTTAGGTCGGGCACCTTATAGAGCGCCTCGAGGGTGCGAGCGGGTCGTTTGGCGAGTTGTAAGATCGCATCATCACTGATCACCCATCTACGTGGCAAGTTTTGCCCGATTGCAGCCTGTTCCCGCCAAGCAGCGAGTTGTTTTACTAGGCCGAGCTGTTTGGTATTTAAACCTTTGGTGCCTTTAACTTTTAACCAGGCCTGGTTAGGCTCAATTTGATATAAAGCAGGGTTAAGCATTTCAGCAAAATCCTGTGTTAAGGCTTGTTTTTGTTCAGCCGTCAGCAGGGTGTGTAGTTTTTTGTAGAGTGGCGCTAGATAGTGCACATCGTCTAATGCATAGTGAATTTGTTCATCCGACAAGGGGCGTTGCAGCCAGTTGGTTCGGCTCAGTGCTTTATTAAGACTGACGTTATATTCAGCTTCAACCACACGGCCAAATCCGGCCATGTCCCCATAGCCCAAAAACACACAGGCTGTTTGGGTATCAAACAAGTTCTGCGGCATTTGTTTGCCAAGTTGGAATAGAACCTCAATATCTTGGCGTGCAGAGTGGAGCACCTTGCATACCTTTGGGTTGGCCATGAGTTGCCATAAAGGGGAA
Source organism: Thiomicrospira sp. R3 (assembly GCF_029581415.1). Taxonomy (GTDB): domain Bacteria; phylum Pseudomonadota; class Gammaproteobacteria; order Thiomicrospirales; family Thiomicrospiraceae; genus Thiomicrospira. Next base: position 1,334,324 of record NZ_CP121121.1, read on the forward strand.
AGATCGGCCAGCGCCAACGGGTCAATGAGGACGAGTTCGCCCTCTTGAGTGCAAATTTGTACCAAAGCCAAAATAGGGTAATAGGTATCTTGGCGAATAAACTCGGTGTCAATAGCCAACCAGGCCTGGTTGGCCTGCTGCTCACAAAAGGCAGCCAGCGCTGCAGGGGTCGTTAAGCTTGTATAGTTCATAAACCCAAGTTTAGCTTTAGCGGGCAGAATGAGCAAGTGGTTTTATGTTGGGTGCTTGGCACAGCACTTGCTTAGCTAACAACGGATAAGCAAGCTGTATATTATCGCTAACACACAAGTAAAGCGTGCAGGAAAGCCCGTCGTTTTGTATAGCGGCGTTACAAAAATATAAAAAATACATAATGGCCAAGCCAGCTTGGCCCGTTTTGCCAGAAAAAATGAGAGGACACTTGTCAAATGGATCGGATGCTCTATGTCTCGATGAGTGGCGCGAAAGAGGCGTTGTTGTCGCAGGCAAATAATGCGAACAATTTAGCTAATGCCACCACGGATGGGTTTAAGCAAGATTTTAATCAGTTCCGCGCTCAGCATGTGGAGGGGCCTGGTTGGCATACGCGCAGCTATTCAATGGGTGAGCGTCCTGCTACGGATTTTTCAGCCGGACCTATTAAGGTGACAGGACGTTCGCTGGATGTAGCGACAAAAGAAAATGGCTATATGGCCGTGTTAACGCCCAACGGTGACGAGGCTTATATTCGCTCAGCCAGCATGCAGATTACCGCGGATGGTCAATTGGTTGATGTGCACGGAAATCCGATGTTAAATGCAGCCGGTGCGCCGATTGTGCTGCCACCCGTGGATCATTTTGAAGTAGGCAATGATGGCACAATCAGTGTTGTGCCAGCCGGAGCACCTGCTAACGAAGTGGTGGTGTTAGATCAATTGCGTTTAGTCGAGCCAGATCATCGTCAGCTTGAGAAGGGGTTGGATGGCTTTATTCGACAAAAGCCGGGCAATGATGAGTTGGGTCAAGCGAATATCCGGGTGATTAACGGCGCGCTTGAGGGCAGTAATGTGAATACTGTTCAGGCTTTGGTGACTATGATTGAGCTGACTCGAAAATATGAAATGCAAGTCAAAATGATGAAAACCAGCAAAGACCATGCGGGCGCATCTGACAAAATCCTTTCTATAAGGTAATGGAGTAGGCAATGAACAGAGCATTATATGTAGCCAAAACTGGTTTAGAAGCCCAGCAATTTAGATTAGCCGCTATTTCAAACAACTTGGCGAACGCCAATACCTATGGTTTTAAAGCCGGGCGTGCCGAGTTTGATGATTTACTTTATCAAAACGTTCGTATGCCCGGGGCGCAGGCGGGTCAAGACCCGGCTAATACCTTGCCCTCGGGTTTGCAGTTGGGTGTGGGTGTTAAAGCAGTGGGTGTGCAAAAAATTCATACCCAGGGTAATTTAATGATTACCGACAATCAGTTGGATTTGGCGATTGATGGTAAAGGCTTTTTTCAGGTTTTAGACCCTGAGGGCAATATTATGTACACCCGTGATGGTTCATTTCAGGTGAATCAAAATGGCGATGTGGTGACCTCATCAGGATATTTGCTTGAGCCTAATATTCAAATCCCGCCCAACGTGACGGATATATCGATTGCTAGAGATGGCACGGTATTCGCTAAGGAGCCAGGGGTTGCGGCACCGATTGACCTGGGGCAGATAGAGATTGCGATGTTTATCAATCCAGCGGGTCTTGAGTCGGTAGGGCAGAATATGTACTACGAAACTATTGCCAGTGGTGCGCCTGTTGTGAATAACCCGAATAACGAAGATGCAGGCGCCTTAATACAAGGTGCACTTGAGGCCTCCAACGTGAATACGGTGGAAGAGCTGATCGGTATGATTGAAGCCCAGCGTACCTATGAAATGAATTCGAAAGCTATATCGGCTGCGGATGGCATGATGCAGTACCTTAATAATAATGTTTAAGACTAAGGTATAACTATGAAAAAGAAGTTAGGTTTTTTATCCTTATTGGCAGGCCTGCTGGTGTTGCAAGGATGCTCGAGTACACCGGAGCGTTTAGAGGCGTTTTCCTATGAGCCAAGCTACCCCATGAATTTGGCTCAGCCACCGCAACCGATGAACGGATCACTTTTTCAGAGTGCCTATGCGATGACGCTGTTTGATGATGCGCGGGCGCATCGTGTTGGTGATATTATTACGATTGTTTTGATTGAAAAATTTAACGCGAATAAAAAAGATGAAGCCAGCTTTAATCGATCAAATCAAGCTGATTTTGGCGTGTCTAACCCGTTGAATTTTTTGGGTAGAACGGCAGCGGATTTAAGTCCCGCCTTGGGTTCTGGCGGTATTGGCTTTGGTTCGCAAAATAGTTTTAATGGTAATAGTGATATTAAACAGAACTCATCGATTTCTGGCTCGGTGGCCGTCACGGTGGTTGAGGTGATTCCTAACGGCAATTTGGTGGTGCGCGGTGAGAAATGGCTTACGGTGCATGATGGTGAGGAGGTAATTCGTTTTGCCGGCATTGTTAGACCCCAAGATATAAAACCCGATAACACGATAGTGTCCACTAAGGTGGCGGATGTACGATTAATTTATCGAGATACAGGCATAGCCGGTGATACCGCGCGGCCTGGTCCCGTAACCCGTTTTTTGTCAAAGTTTTGGCCGCTTTAAATGGAGTTGACGAACCTCAATTAAATGCCTAAAACGTGACCCGGCTTGTTTTTATACTCTCCTTTTTGCAAGTCGGTTTTTTATTCTCTTAGCGCGACAATCAGCAGGCCTGGTTGTCGCGCTTTTCATTTGTGGCTTGGCACACAATCTGCTAGTGGTACCTAAGTTTATATAATCTCTCTAGCTTCCAGAGGAACGCGATGATGCCTAAAAGAATGTTACTGATTTTAATTGCTTTAATGACGTGGAGTAGTATTGCTTTGGCAAGCTCTCGAATTAAAGATTTGGCAAGTGTTGCCGGTGTGCGTGACAACCAATTAGTCGGTTACGGTCTGGTTGTTGGTTTAAACGGTTCGGGTGACAACACCCCGTTTGCCGAGCAGAGTTTGATTAGTATGCTCAATAAATTTGGTATTAATGTGCCACCCGGAGTCAGAACCAATTCAAAAAACGTGGCGGCTGTAGCGGTGCATGCGAGCTTGCCAGCGTTTGCAGGGTCGGGGCAGTTGATTGATGTTACGGTTTCTTCGTTGGGGAACGCTAAGAGTTTACAGGGTGGCACCTTGTTGATGACCCCGTTAAAAGGGGTGGACAATCAGGTGTACGCGATTGCGCAAGGCAATTTGGTTGTCGGCGGGATGGATGCCAGCGGGCGAGATGGCTCGCGTATTACGATTAATGTGCCCAGTGTGGGTCGCATTCCTAATGGCGCTACGGTGGAGCGTTCGGTGAATACTGGGTTTGATTTAGGCTCAACAATTGTGTTGAATTTACACCGTGCGGATTTTACTACGGCCACTAATGTCACCAGCGCGATTAATGAACTATTGGGTGAAGGCTCAGCGCGTGCTTTGGGGGGCGGTTCGATAGAAGTGATGGCACCGCGTATTCCGGATCAACGTGTTTCGTTTTTGTCTGTATTGGAAAATATTGAAGTGGAGCAGGGGGAAAGTGCGGCACGTGTCATTGTTAATTCCCGAACCGGGACGGTGGTGATTGGTCAAACCGTTCGTGTAAGCCCGGCGGCGGTGACGCATGGCGGTTTAGTTGTGCGGATTACTGAGCGTGAAGAGGTGGTTCAGCCGGGTGCGTTTGCCGGTGGTCAGGCTGCGTTACAACAAAATGTTGATATTGAGGTTGAGCAGCAGGGGGATGGGCGTATGTTTCGATTCGAATCGGGTATTACTTTGGACTCTTTAGTTGATGCAGTGAATAAGGTCGGCGCAGCGCCAAGTGATCTAGTGGCTATTTTAGAAGCCTTACAAAAAGCGGGTGCCTTGCGCGCGCAACTAATGGTGATATAACGATGCTTAATAATAACTTTACAGTTCGTCCTCAAGACCATACTATTTACACCAACCTACAAGGGTTAAATGATTTAAAGCGCCAAGCGCGTGAGGATCAGGATGCGGTTTTAAGGCCGGTTGCCGAACAGTTCGAGGCGTTATTTTTAGAGCAGATTTTAAAAAACTCACGCCAGGTTAAACTGGACGATGGCTGGTTGGATGGCAACCAAGCCGATACTTATTTTGATATGTATGATAAACAGTTAGCCCAGAATTTAGCGTCTAAAGGTTCTTTGGGTTTGGCCGATATGATAGTAGAGCAGTTGTCCTCTAGGCACCCAACGATTAAACCAGAAGACTATGACCAATGGCGCTTAGAGCAGCAGAAACGATCAACAGATAAACCACTTGATACCCAACAGGCCTTGTCATCTAGACCCTTGTTGAATCAGTGATTCGGTTTTATCTGATAACCAAGAGAACCTGATTATGGCAGACATGTTAACCATTGGTAGCCAAGCCATTCACGGATTTAAAAAAGCCCTAGAGGTGACCAGCCATAATGTGGCGAATGTTGGCACAGAAGGCTATAGTCGTCAGCGCGCGGTTTTGGCGAGTAATGCCCCGCAAATCGTTGGTGGCCATACCTTTTTAGGCGGTGGCTCCAAGGTGACCACGGTCGAACGCATCTATTCCGATTTTATCCAAAAACAATTAGTCAATAGCAATGGGTTGGTTAAAGGCTATGAAGAGTCGATTGCTTACGCAAGACAAGTCGAAGGTATAGTGGCGAGTAATGACCAGGGTGTGCAGCAGTTTATGCAGCGTTATTTTGATTCATTACAAAATCTTGCCGATTTGCCCACCTCTCGTGTTAACCGTGAGTTTGTTTTAGATCAGGCTCGCAGTTTAACCGGGCATATTAATAATATGTCAACCATTCTGAAAGAAACCGAGAATCAAGCTAACTCACAAATTCAAGATCTGACTCGAACGATCAGTGATCATCTTAGTACCATAAAAAACATCAACCTTGAGGTTGCGAAGGCTGAAAGTAGAGGGACTCAGCCTCCTAATGATTTATTAGATAAACGTGAACAATCTATCATGGAGCTTTCCAATTTAATCGGTATTAAAACCTTTAACCAGCCGAATGGTACAATTGATATTTACTCTGCTAATGCGCGCGTACCCTTGTTAACCGATAATAATTTAACTAGTTTGCGCGCGGGTCAAAGTGACTACCCTGATGAAAACCGTATAGAGTTGTTCATCAATATTAATGGTGAGCCACGTCAAGTCAGTGAATTATTATTGGGTCCAGGTCAATTGGGTGGTCTGCTAGACTTTCGTAAAAATGTCTTGGATAGCGCACAAAATCAACTTGGCGCGACATTGAATGCATTTGTCGCTGCGAATAACTGGCAGCAGTATCAAGGTTGGGATGAGAATGGCGATCCAGGTATGCATATTTTCAAACCTTTAGCGGCGACAGGACTTCATCACCGATTAAATCAAGGGAGTGGGGATGTTCTAGTCAGTTTTAATCCTACGGATAATCTTGACTTAATAAACGGTGAAAACTCTGCTTATGCGACAAACCAACCTGCGAACTACCAAGTTAAGAATCAAGAATTGCAAGACGCATTTAGCGCGATTGGTCGATTAGCACCGAGCGGTTATGGGATGCGTTTTGATGGTGCGGATTGGACCGTAACGAATATCGAGACAAAACAGCAAGCGAGCTTTGCTGCAGGAGCCAGTGTTCAATTTGAAGGTTTACGTTTTGAGGCACCAGGTACCCATCTTAATGGTGACCGATTTGTTGTCAAACCGCACCAAGAAATTCTAAAACAATTAGAAGTTGCGATGCGGGATGGACAGCAACTCGCTACGCGGGGTCAATTGCCTATTCCGGTGCCGCCCGCTACTGATATTGACAGTTCAGTTCCCACCGCTGCGGCTGTGGGTGATAATGTGAATATTGCAAATATGGCGAGCATTCAGTCGGTGAAGTTAATGTACGCCAATCAATCTGGCCAAGCATCCGAAACCCTGCTTGGCGGGTATTCAAGAATGGCCAGCAGTGTCGGGATGTTTGTTAGTAGTGCTGAGATTAATTATGAAGCACAAAAAAGCAGTTTTAGTTACATTAACGAGCGTCGTGAAATGTTGTCGGGTGTGAGTTTGGATGAAGAGGCGGCGAATTTATTGCGTTTTCAGCAGGCATACCAAGCGGCGGCCCAAATAATTCAAGCCAGCCAGTCGATGTTTCAAACCCTAATTGGCGTGATGAGAGGATAGCTTGATGCGTGTATCAACGAATATGATTCACAGTACCAGTTTTGATGCGATCGCAAAGCATCAAAATGATCTGTTGCGAATTCAAGAGCAGTTAAGTACCGGTAAGAAGGTGAATCGACCTAGTGATGATGCGGTCGGTATTACCCAAATTCACAAGCTAACTCAAACGATCAATACCATTGACCAGTATGCTAAAAATGGTATCTATGCCAAATCGCAATTGGTGCTTGAGGAAACGGCGATTACTAATACGGTCGATGTGCTTCAACGCGTGCGTGAACTGGCGGTACAAATGTCCACCGACACCTATAATGCCGACCAGCGCAAACAAACTGCAGCCGAGGTTCAGCAGCTGATGTTGCATGTTAAATCAATAATGAACCAGAAAAACTCGGATGGTGAGCATATGTTTGCGGGTAATAACGTGAATCTTTTGCCGTTTGTTGATGATCCAGCCAATCCAGGTTTTTTGACCTATATTGGCAATCTTGCTGTTGCTGATGGCGGGAAGCCTGAAGCGAATTTTGGTGGGCGTTTTGTCAAGATTGGTTTTGATGTTACCAATGAACTTAAACCCGATGACCAATTTAATATGTCACGGGTTCGGATTACCGATGCAGGCTCGCGTGTATTTGGTATGGATTTAGATAATCCAACCGCTTCCTTGGGTCAAATCGGTATCAATGATGCTAACTCGACTCCACCATCTCAGGTACCGGCTGATGCAACAACGATTGATGGCAATATTTATAATGTAATGCAGGTTATGTATCTACGCTTAATGGACGGAGAGCGTCCAGGTGACGATATATTGGATAGTTTAAAGCAAAGTGTGACAAATATGTCTGAAAACCTAGCTGTTATTGGCGGGCGGCAAAACCGTATTGAAGCGCAGTATGATGCGGGCGAAAGTTTTAAGATGGCCTTAACTGAGCGCAGAATGAATATCGAAGAATTGGATTTGGTTAAAGGTATATCCGACTTTACGGTCAAGCAAAATGCGTTACAAATGGCGCAACAGGTGTTTACACGTGTGCAGCAGATGTCATTGTTTGATTATTTGCGTTAAACCAAGACCACTTACGTTTCAGTTGGTATTTAACTTGCTTAAGCCTCCGCACGGAGGCTTTTTTATAGATGAAATTCGAGCAATTTATTATGGTACTGTTGTTACCAGCAGGCCTGCTTTTAATCGCAGGCGGTGCGGCTTTTCAGCATTTCCAGTATTGGGCGATGGCTGAGACTGGCATCTACGCAACCAAAGCAAGCCCGAACGCAAGCCCCTCTCTTTTCTTAGAGCCTAGTGCAGGCTCTAGTGCAGGCTCTAATGCAGAGTATTATGCTGTTCTTTCAGACGAACCTAGCCCTATTCACCTCATTTTGGAACCGGTCGCTGCTCAATACAATCTACAGCCTGTGCAAACGCAAACTAACTCAATTCCTCTGATCAAGCTTGATGAACCTGATGCGCAAGGTTTCGTTGAACCAGGTAGGCTTGCTGGTGAACAAGACAGGATGCCTCGTTTAGTGGCCGAGCAAATAAAGCCCGAAGAAACACAGCCTCCTGTTTTTTCTAAGGCTGAGTTTGCTATGAAAGAGGATGCTTTGCGTTTTTGGTTTCCAGCCGAATTGGCCACCGAGCAAAACATTAAACGTGCGATTGCACGTATTTTGTTAAGCAGTCAGCCATTTAATGAAAAAGATATCCTAACCCTTGCCCCTTTGGAAATGCGCCAGAGGCCGCTTTTTTACCGACGTGTATTGGATCAAAATGGTCAGCCCATTCGTTATCCTTTTGCCGCGTTTAAGTATATTGATAGGGTTTTAGCTGATGAAACCCTTGTTCATCAATCTGTTCAAGGTACGGAAATAACGATTCCACTTGTATTATCGAATATTGTTGGTCCTGCTCAGTTCTATGAGCCATGGGTCATGCAGTTTGCTGCAGATTTTAATGTGTCGCCCGCGTTGGTGTTTGCTGTGATGGAAACCGAAAGCCATTTTAATCCTAACGCTGTGAGTCGCTCGAATGCTTTGGGTTTAATGCAAATCAAAGCACAATCGGCTGGGCGGGATGTCTATAAGTTGGTCGATTTTCGAATGGATGCGCCAACCCCTGAAGACTTGTTTGACCCACAAACCAATATTCGTATTGGTACGGCTTATTTGGCGTTGCTAAAGTATGATTATTTTGGTTTGATTCGTAACGAGGAGGTGCGCGAGATGATTGCGATTTCAAGTTATAACGGGGGGTTATCAACGGTTTGGCGCTTATTTGGTGATACCCCTGAAGCAGCGGTGGAACAGATAAATCGCATGAATCCGCGCTTGGTTTATCGTAAACTGCGCTATGATCATCCTTCAGATGAAACGCGACGTTATTTAGATAAGGTATTACAGGCAAAGCAACGTTATCAGGCGTTGTTAGGTGACGATGCACGACTGCTGGCCAGTCGTTAGGGAAATCAGATGGCGAATTTTTGGCAGGGTAAAAAAGTTTTAGTAACCGGTGCAGATGGCTTTATAGGGTCGCATTTGGCCGAGGCTCTGGTGCATGCTGGCGCGAATGTGCGTGCATTGGTGCAGTACAACTCGTATAGTAGTTGGGGCTGGTTGGATCAAACCACCTTAGCCGATGACATGGAGATTATCAGCGGCGACATTCGCGATCCGTTTTTGTGCCAAACTATCTGCAAAAACATCGATACGGTGTTTCATTTGGCAGCGTTAATCGCCATTCCTTATTCCTATATTGCGCCTGGTTCTTACGTTGACACCAATGTCACCGGTACGATGAATATGGTGCAGGCGGCTAGAGATCATAATGTTCGTCGGTTTATGCATACATCCACTTCCGAAACCTACGGCACGGCACAGTATGTTCCGATTGACGAGGCGCACCCGATGCAACCCCAGTCGCCCTATAGCGCGAGTAAAATCGGTGCTGATGCGATGGCGATGTCCTATTTTTTAGCATTTGAAACGCCTGTGACGATTGCGCGTCCGTTTAATACCTACGGCCCACGTCAATCGGCACGTGCAGTGATTCCTACCATTATCGGTCAGATTGCGGCGGGTCAAACCCAGATTCAATTGGGGGATACCACTCCAACGCGCGATTTTAATTATGTTGCCGATACCTGTCAGGGCATGATGGCATTGATGGTGACGGATCATACAATTGGTGAAACGGTAAATATTAGCTCAAACTATGAAATTTCAGTGCAAGACACCTTGGATTTGATTAAACGGCTAATGGATTCGGATGTCGAGTTTGTGCAGGATGCGCAGCGCCTAAGACCCAAGGATTCAGAGGTGTTTCGTTTGTGGGGTGATAACCGCAAGTTAATCGATTTGACCGGTTATACGCCAACCACCTCGTTAGAAGACGGACTGCAACAAACGATTGATTGGTTCGTTCAGCCGCAAAACCTAAAAGCCTATAAAACCGGGCGTTACAATGTCTAACCAGCAGGCCTGGTTGTTTTTGATTGCGTTTATTCGCAAGCATTATCATCAGGCGGAAGGCTTAATTCCATTGCATGCGCCTTGTTTTGATCAGTCCGAAAAACGTTTAGTCGTGGATTGCATTGATTCGACTTTTGTTTCGTCTGTTGGGCAATATGTCACTGAGTTTGAGCAGCAAGTCGCGGCTTTCACGGGTGCCAAACATGCGGTCGCTGTGGTTAATGGCACGATGGGGCTGTATCTGGCGCTAAAGGTCGTGGGGCTGCAACCGAACGACTTGGTGCTTACCCAATCTTTGACCTTTGTGGCAACACCTAATGCGATCAAGATGCATCAAGCTGATCCGGTATTTGTCGATGTCGAACGCGAAACCTTGGGGCTATGCCCACAAGCGCTAAACCAATTTTTAAACGAACAAACCCAACAGCAAAACGGCCAATGTATTCATCGCGCAACGGGTCGGGTGATTAGGGCCTGTGTGCCGATGCATACTTTAGGCTTTCCCGCGCGTCTCGACAATATTTTAGATATTTGCAATCAGCATAATATTGCATTGGTGGAGGATGCCGCTGAAAGTTTAGGCAGTGTTTATCAAGGCCGTCATACCGGTCGTTTCGGCCAGATGGGTGTATTTAGTTTTAACGGCAATAAAGTTATTACCACCGGTGGGGGCGGTATGTTGATTACCGATAATGATGCCTTAGCGGCTAAGGCCAAGCATTTGAGCACCACGGCCAAAATGCCACATGCTTGGTTATTCGAGCATGATGAGCCTGCCTACAATTTACGTATGCCAAATATTAATGCGGCGCTGGGTGTGGCCCAAATGCAAAAATTGCCGACATTTTTGGCAGAAAAGCACACTTTGGCACAGGCTTATCAACAACAACCAGGCCTGGTTATGCTTAAAGAACCCAAAAAATCACAAGCTAATTACTGGCTGAATGCGCTGTTATGTGAATCAGAAGCTGAGCGCGATGCGTTTTTAGCGTTGAGTAATAGCCTTGATATTCAAACGCGTCCGCTCTGGACACCGATGCATCAATTGGATATGTATGCGACGTGTATTCGAACCGATATGACCCAAACCGAGTGGTTGGCAGAACGGGTGGTGAATTTGCCGAGCGGAGTAGGTTGTGATGGCTAAAACACCGATTATATTGATTGGTGCGGGAGGGCACTGCAAAGCCAGTATTGATGTCATTGAACAGATAGGCGAATGGCAGGTTGTGGGGATTGTAGAGCGCAAAGAGTCGGGCACTCAAGCGGTGTTGGGTTATCCGGTGATGGGTTGTGATGATGATTTAGCCGAGTTAAGAAAACAATATGAGTATGCCTTTGTCACGGTTGGGCAAATTCGTTCGGCGGAACTTAAAATGAAATTGTTTAATCACCTAAAAGCTTCAGGCTTTCAACAACCAGGCCTGGTGTCACCCTTGGCCTATGTGTCGAAACATGCCCAAATTGGTGAAGGGTCGATTGTGATGCATCAAGCCTTAGTAAATGTTGGTGCTCATATCGGCCAAAATTGCATTATCAATAGCCAAGCCTTAATTGAGCATGATGTGGGGATTGGCGATCATTGTCATGTTTCAACGGGTGCCAAAATCAATGGTGATGTCAAAATAGGACAGGGTTGTTTGATCGGCAGCGGTGCGGTGATTAAACAAGGTGTCACGCTGGCCGAAAATGTGATTATTGGCGCAGGTGCATTAATTTTAAAAGACATCACCAGGCCTGGTTGTTATGTAGGACAAGGTCAGTTATTGGAGGCGAAATGAGCCAGAAAGTATTTATCATTGCCGAAGCCGGTGTGAATCATAATGGTTCGCTAGCCTTGGCAAAACAGTTGGTTGACGTAGCCGCCGAATGTGGAGCGGATGCCGTTAAGTTTCAGACGTTTAAAGCGGAGAGTTTAGTCACAAAAACCGCCAAACAGGCTGAGTATCAAACCGCTAACACTGGCAAGCAAGAAAGCCAGTTTGATATGCTCAAGCGTTTGGAACTCAGTGAAACTGATCATCACGAACTGGTAGCACATTGTTGCAAAAACCAAATCGAATTCATGTCCACGCCGTTTGACCTGAAAAGTATTCACTTTTTAAATGCGTTAGGGGTTGAGCGCTTTAAAATCCCATCCGGTGAAATCACCAACTATCCCTATTTAAAAGTGGTTGGCTCGTTTAACAAAGAAATCGTACTTTCAACCGGCATGGCAACGCTAGCGGATATCGAAGCCGCGCTGAATCTTTTAGTTGAATCCGGCACTGACAAAAACAAAATCACTATCTTGCACGCTACCACCGATTACCCAACCCACATGCAAGACGTGAACTTAACTGCGATGCAAACCATTGCCCAAGCCTTTAAAGTCAAAGTCGGCTATTCCGATCATACCCTGGGTATTGAAGTGCCAACGGCGGCGGTGGCTTTAGGCGCAACGATTATTGAAAAACACTTTACGCTCGATAAAAACCTACCCGGCCCAGATCACAAAGCCAGCTTAGAACCCGACGAACTCAAAGCGATGGTGAAAGCAATACGCAATATCGAAATCGCCCTCGGTGACGGCATCAAACGCCCCAGCACTAGCGAACAAAAGAACATGCAGGTCGCCCGAAAAAGCCTAGTCGCACTCACCGACATCAAAAAAGGTGAAACATTTAGCGAACAAAACCTCACCGTCAAACGACCAGGCCTGGGTATATCCCCCATGCGCTGGAACGAAATCATCGGCCAAGTTGCGCAAAAAGATTACCAAGCGGATGAGTTGATATGAATTTCGAAAACGCCAGATGACGAAGAAAATTTAAAAAAGAAAAACCTATGGAAAACTTAACACCAATCGACCATCAGCTTGTCCAGTCAAAAATCCACACGATTCGCAATACGCAAGTTATGCTTGATAATGATTTGGCCGAATTGTATGGCGTACAAACCAAGGCGCTTAATCAAGCTGTAAAACGAAACAGCTTAGGGTTTCCGGAGCGTTGCTGTTATCAGTTGACTCAACAAGAGTTTGAGGACTTGAAGTCACAAATTGTGATCTCAAGTGGACACGGCGGCAGAAGAACCAATCCATACGCGTTTACCCAAATAAGCCTGTATGCTCGAAAGGTAATGTGAAATGACAACGCTGATTACGACACCATCATACTTTTACCGCGACATCAAAGCGCTGCTTCATAGTGCACGCAACAAAGTCTACCAAACCATCAACCAAACCATGACCCAAACCTAATGGGAAATCGGTCGTCGACTTGTCGAACAAGGACAGCAAGGCCAAGTCCGCTCCCAATATGGTGCCATGCTCATAAAAACGCTATCGCAAGAGCTAAAATAACTACTTGAGGACGCTACTAGTGAATAACCAAACCACCAAAAAAATCTGCGTTGTCACCGGAACACGTGCCGAATACGGCTTGTTGTATTGGCTGATGAAAGGCATCGAGCAAGACAATGATTTGCAACTACAAGTTATCGTCACCGGCATGCACCTTTCACCGGAATTTGGCATAACTTACAAAGAAGTCGAAAAAGAATTCAAGATTGATAAAAAAATCGAAATGCTGTTATCTTCGGACACCTCAATCGGCATTTCAAAATCAATGGGCTTAGCGCTAATTTCCTTTGCAGAAGCTTATGAAGACTTACAACCCGACCTGGTTGTTTTGTTAGGTGATCGCTATGAAATCTTTTCCGCAGCTTCCGCCGCCATGATTGCACGCATCCCGATTGCCCATTTGCACGGAGGGGAAACCACAGAAGGCGCGTTTGATGAACCGATAAGGCACTCTATAACCAAGATGAGCCATTTACACTTTACTGCCGCTGATGAATATCGAAGAAGAGTAATACAGCTTGGTGAGTCACCACAAAGAGTTTTTAATGTGGGTGGAATGGGTATTGAGAATATAAAGCGATTAAATCCTCTAAACAAAAGAGATTTTGAGGAGTCAATTAGCTTTGAATTAGGTAAAAAGAATGCTCTTGTAACTTTTCACCCAGTGACACTGGAAAAATCGACAGCTAAAGACCAGTTTCAAGCTCTATTGGATGCGCTAGATGATTTAAAAGAAACACATATTATTTTCACAAAAGCCAATAGTGATACTGATGGTCGAATCATAAATCAAATGATTGATGATTATGTTTCTATAAACAAAGATAGGTCGGTTGCTTTTCCATCACTGGGGCAATTGCGTTACCTGAGTGCATTGCAATTTATGGATTTTGTTATAGGTAATAGTTCCAGCGGTTTAGCTGAAGTGCCAAGTTTTAAAATTGCTACAATAAATATTGGCGACAGGCAGAAGGGAAGAATGAAAGCGGATAGCGTGATAGATTGCTTGCCAACTTTCGAGGCAATTAAAGATGCGATAAACTTGTCATATACCAAGGAGTTTCAGGAAAAATTGAAACATGTTGATAATCCTTACGGTACAGGAAATGCAAGCGCCAAAATAATTGATGTGATTAAACGCATTGAGTTAACGAATATTTTGAAAAAATCTTTTTACGATGTTGAGGTGACGTTTTGAAAGTTTGTTTTATTGGTGCTGTCGAATTTTCTAAAAAAGCATTGGAACTGCTTATTGGGATCCAAGTTGAGATTTGTGGTGTTATTTCAAACATAAACAACAAAATAAATGCTGATTTTTCAAACCTTGAGCCGTTATGTAAAAAAAATTACATAGACTTTTTCGATACGCTTAATATCAATTCGACAGAAACATTGGAATGGATTGCAGAACGTAAACCAGATGTCATATTTTGTTTTGGTTGGTCTCAACTTATAAAAAAAGAAATACTAACGTTACCTAAAGTGGGTGTAGTTGGATTTCATCCTGCCTTACTTCCAGCTAATAGAGGACGACATCCAATTATATGGGCATTAGTATTGGGGTTGGATAAAACAGGCTCCACATTCTTTTTCATGGACGAAGGGGCTGATTCTGGCGATATCTTATCTCAAAGAGTTATTGAGGTTAGCAAAGAAGATAATGCTAAAACCTTGTATGAAAAAGTAACAATAACAGCATTAGAGCAAATCAAAGAGTTTGTACCTGCGTTGCAATCAGGTTCTTTTAGTATACGTAAGCAAAATGAAATAGACGCAAATAACTGGCGAAAACGTGGCATGTTAGATGGGCAGATTGATTTTCGTATGTCCTCATATGCTATTTACAATTTGGTAAGAGCCTTATCAAAACCATATGTTGGTGCGCACGTTTTACACCAAAATACAGTTGTTTCTATTTGGAAAGTGTCTCAACAAGAATATGCTAAAAAAAATATTGAACCTGGTAAGGTTCTATCGGTTAAATCAAGTAAAGAAATTTTAGTTAAAACGCATGATGGCGCAATTTTATTAGAAGAGCATGAATTTAATACATTGCCAAAAGTAGGGGATTATTTGTGAAGGAAAATGTTCTTGTCGTTGCATTGCACCCCGATGATGAAACACTTGGGTGCGGTGGGGCACTGTTAAAGCATAAAGCAAACGGTGATGAAATCCACTGGATGATTTGTACTGAGATTAAAGAAGAAGATGGGTTTTCCGCACAACGCGTAGCAAGCCGAAATGAAGAAATAGAAGAAGTTGCCGGCATGTATGGCTTTGATGGTGTACATCGGTTGGGCCTTTCAACCATGAAAGTCGATGAATACACGGTTTCTGAACTGGTTACCAGCGTTTCCTCCGTTATCAACAAGGTGAAGCCTACTATTCTTTATTTACCCTTTAAAAGCGATGTTCATTCAGATCATCGTGTTATGTTTGAAGCGGTTTACAGTTGTACCAAATCATTCTGTTATCCGTTTATCCGTAAGATTTACATGATGGAAACTTTGAGTGAAACGGACTTTGCCTTATCGACAAAAGAAGACAGTTTTGTACCGAATGTCTTTGTGGATGTATCGGATTATCTCATGCAAAAGCTGGATATTATGCGTATTTATGAAAGCGAAATAGCCGAACATCCTTTTCCAAGAAGTTTACGAAATATAGAGGCATTAGCAACGCTAAGAGGCGCAACAGCAGGTTGCGAGTATGCGGAAAGTTTTATGTTATTAAAAGAAATCAGTTGATGATCAATATCCAACAAACTTTGGGATAGTCGGAATTAAGGAAGAAGAGTATGAATTTTTTGCAAAAAACGATCTATATACTATCAAGACCGTTTGTTTTTAAACCAAGAAAGCACTGGAAAACGAATAAGGATTACACAACCGGTTTTAAGACGGCTAGCAAGGAATATTATGAGGGGTATCACGCCTCTTTTGACACCAGGCCTGGTCGTAAAATGATGTGGGATTTAGAGCAAACGGTTTTACATCAATTGGCCGAGGAAAAAAAACCGCAACTTCATTTGGATTTTGCTGGAGGCACTGGGCGTGTGAGTAAAACACTAGAATCCCAGGTGAAAAGTCAGGTTATTTTGGATATTTCTGAAGGGATGCTTGCGGTTGCAAAGCAACACCTAACCAAGGCCAGCGTTATTTGTACTGATTTTAATCAGGGTGTTGATCAGCTCGCAGATGGCTCGGTTGATCTGGTGACGGCTTTTCGGTTTTTTCCGAATGCAGAGGAGGCGTTAAGAGAGCAGGCGATGGATTTTTTAGTTCAGAAAATCGCGGGTGGCGGATGGCTAGTTTGTAATAATCACCGAAACTTTTGGTCATTGTCTTATTTTTTTAGCCGAATCTGTTTGATGGGCGGCGATGTGGGGATGAAGAATAGTGAAATGATTGAACTGGCTGAGGAACACGGTTTAAAACTGGTCAAAACCTTTTCACTCGGTTGGGTGCCGCAAAATGAAGATCGAGCGTTGTTTTCTTGGCCGTTAACACAAAGAATTGAGCAAGCCTTATTTAATGGGTGGGGTAGGAAAATTCGGCTAGGTTATAACACGCTGTTTGTGTTTGAAAAACCGCTTTAGTTTATAACGTGATGAATTGGTTACCTAGTCATCCGGCATTTGACGGTTTTTATCCGCAAGCGCAACATTGGTTGCCTTTGCAAACGTCCTTTGCCGAAATCTTGCAAGCCTACTCGGGTGTTAGGGGTGATGTTTTTAGCTTAACGGGCAAAGGTTGGGGTAAGGGCTTTTATCGAATTGAGGCCAAATCGCCGGTTTTTATAAAATGTGTTGAAGAGAGTCGTTTTGAGAAACAACGGGAAGCGGATCGGATTGCTGCCTATGTGATGTTGTCCTGTGGAATAAAAACCAGTTGTTGTTTGGCTGGCTTTCCTATTACCTTACCTGAGCAACAATATTCACTTTTTGTTTATCCTTATGTCAACTCGGGTTTTATAGGTCCCAGCCCAGCCAATATGACGAAACTGGGTGAATTAATAGCACGCACTCATCAGTGTCTTGCGCAAGCGCCTTTTAAAGATCAAATCAAGTCGCAAGGGCTGGCGCGTTTTAGTTGGATTGAGAGCACGTTGGATTTTTTTGCTTCAGAGCCGATTGTTATTCCTGATCAAGCATCGGCCATTTTGCAGTCGATTCCGGCTGGTTTTCTGCGCGTGATGCAGGAGAATGCGCAACCTATTCATGGCGATTTAAATGTTGGCAATATTTTGCAGGATGAGCAGGATGAACTCATTTTAATTGATTTTGAGAATAGCTACTTTTCATGGTCTAGTCCACTGGTTGACTTGGCGTTTGTGATGGAACGTTTTATTTTGATTCGAGAGGATATTGATAAGCAGGCCTGCTTGTTGAGCTTATTGCAGGCATATAAACGTTTATCCGATGTGTGTTTTCACGATGCAAGCAAAGTTATTCATGTTTTGCAAGCCTTGTCGGTTCGTAGTTTGCTATTGCTGACGGAGTTAGCACGTCAAGGGGGTGAGGTGCGAGATTCTGAGTGGCAAAAGTTTATTTATCTCTATCATGCTACGACTGAGTATCAGCCCTTATTGGATGAGGTTTTCAAAGATTTGAAACGGTTAAGCCAGTAGCCACTTGTCTATTGGCGCAACTTTTGCTTGAATGAGGTTATTACAGCTATTCAAGAACAGGTGAACTATGCCATTAATCAATTGGGAGAAGGTGTCGGTTAGCGAGCAGGCGACGATTCGTGAAGCCATGCAGGTTTTAGACCAGTCCGCTATGCAGATTGTGATTATACATCGTGAGGGTAAACTGCTTGGCACACTCACTGATGGCGATATTCGACGCGCATTGTTGTCAGGTAAAACCCTTGAAAGCTCGGCTAGTGAGGCGATGAATCAAAAACCTGCTTGCGGTGTGAGCTATGAAACCGAGCTGGTGTGGAAAACCAAAATGCAAACGAAAGGTTTGCGTCATCTGCCAATTATTGATGGAAACAAAAATCTTACAGGCCTTTTTTACCTTAAACGTGGGATTGTTAAATCGCATCCTAATCCG
Source organism: Thiomicrospira sp. R3 (assembly GCF_029581415.1). Lineage (GTDB taxonomy): Bacteria > Pseudomonadota > Gammaproteobacteria > Thiomicrospirales > Thiomicrospiraceae > Thiomicrospira. The sequence goes on from NZ_CP121121.1 coordinate 1,352,473, forward strand.
ATCGTGATGATGCTGGGCGGCTTAGGGATGCGTATGCGCCCTTTAACCGAAACCGTGCCAAAGCCTATGTTAAGGGTGAGCGACAAACCTATCCTAGAAATTATCTTAAATCATATTGTTGAGCAAGGCTTTGTCGAGTTTTATTTCTGTATCAACTACCTCGGTGATCAAATACGCGCTCATTTTGGCGATGGCGAACGTTGGGGCATAAAAATACATTATATTGAAGAAACCACACGATTGGGGACAGCGGGTGCATTGGCTTTATTGCCTGCGTTAAAACATGACTTTATCGTGATGAATGGAGATTTATTGACCAAGGTTGACTTTGTGGCCTTACTCAATTTTCATGCGGAGCACGAAAATAGCATCACGGCCTGCGTTCGCGAGTACTCACAGCAGGTTCCTTACGGTGTGGTTGAGTTTAATGATTCAAAAGTCTCTCAAATTGTCGAAAAACCCATTAACCGTTACTTTGTTAATGCTGGCATTTATGCCTTATCCCCTCGGTCACTCGACCAGGTTACGATTGATGGTTATTATGATATGCCCGCGATGATGACGGATCTGTTAGATAAAAACCATTCAGTCGGTGGCTTTCCTTTGACCGAATATTGGATGGACATTGGTCAGATGCCAGATTATGAGCAGGCTCAGGTCGATTATGATGTTCATTTTGCAGCGTCGGGGGTTACAAGAAGTTGAAAACCAAAAACATTACGGCGATTATCCCGGCACGCGGTGGTTCTAAAGGAATACTGAGAAAAAACCTATATCCGATCAATGGCAAGCCGCTGATTCAATACACGATTGAAGCAGCGCAACAAAGCCGCTACCTCAATCAGATTATGCTGAATTCCGAAGACGAAGCAATCAGGGTGTTTTGTTCAGGTTTGGGAGTCGATGTCGCTTATCTAAGGCCAGGTGAATTGGCGGGCGACCGCTCTCGCCAAATCCATGCTATTTTGAATTGGCTTGATTGGATGGAAAATAACCGCAAACTCCCTGATATTGTCGTTTTGCTTCAACCGACTTCACCCCTGCGCAGTTCAAAGTTGATTGATTTAGCGATTGAAGCGTTTCTTAACCAGCCTGATGTCTCGCTTGTAGGCGTGAGTGAAATGAAAGAACATCCCGCCAAGAGCATCCATAAGCAGGATGGCCGTTGGCATTATTTGATTGATTCAGGCGATTATGTACCTCGCAGGCAAGAGATGTCAAAAGACTATTATGTTATTAATGGTTCGATTTATATCGCTACGCCTGAATGGATTAGGGCGCATCAAGGTTTTACGGTTGAGGGCAAAACTCAGCTATTTGAAACTCCAGATTTAGAAGGGGTGGATGTGGACACGATGCTCGACGTCTATTATGTCGAAGCCCTGCTCAAAGCCAAGACCGAAACTACAATAAAAGAGTAGCTATGATTAAGTTAGAAGATAAGAGAGTCAACCCGTTTGGTGAAGTGTTTTACACGGAGATAAATCAACTTTTATTTGCAAATGAATCGGCAGAATCGATTTATAAAAGGCACTATCCTGATTTATTTAAGCCCACTGAGATGGTTTATGTCGTGGTCGGCACAGATTCGGGTTTATTTTATAGGTTTGTTACGCACGCCAATATCCCAGAGCATGTCAAATTTGTATTTATCGATTTTGACGAGGTTTATGAAAAGACAAGTTTGAAATCCGAGCTATCAACTTCGCTTGGAAACACGGTGAACCTAGTCAATAAATCTTTTAATCTTGAGCGTTTGGCTATTGAGTATCAAACCTACTTTTTGCGTCAGAAGGTTAAGTTAATCAAATCAATGGCGGTGGTCGATAGTCCTGCAAATGGAGAGTATGAGCAATTTTGGCTTGATTTTAAAGCGCGATTTGATACGCTTAGTAACCGTGTTTATATTGCACAAAATACGCAGCAGTTTGAAAATGCACGTTTATATAATGCCGCTGACAATCTCATACCCATTAAGCAATTAGGCGAGCCTTTAGCAGGCTTAAGTGCGGTGATTTTAGGGGGCGGCCCAACACTGGATGAAAGTATTGACTGGATCAAAGAGAACCAAGAACATTTGGTGATTTTTTCAGTAGCGCGCATCGCTCAACGTTTATATGACGAGGGCATTACGCCTGATTTTTTTGTATCGGTAGACCCGCATGATGTCAGTTTTGACAACTCAAAAGGTATTTTTGCATTTGAGGAGCAATCGATATTGCTCCATAGTTATCATGTCAACCCCAAATTAATTTCACAATGGACAGGGTTAAAAGCATTTGGTGGCAGTAAGTATGGCTGGAAAAATGAGTTACCTGTCAATATTGGTTCTCCAGGACCTACGGTTGTAAATGGTGCCTTCCATTACGCAGTAGAAATGGGTTGTCAAACTGTATATTTGTCGGGTGTGGATTTTTGTTTCCCCAAAGGACAAACGCATGAAAGTTCGAGTCAAGAGGCTAAGCTCTCCGCAAAGCTTAAGCTAAAGGATTTGATTACAATTGAAAATAATGCCGGTGAACTTGCTGAAACCAAGCCGACATTGTTGAGCACAAAAAACGCATTTGTGCAGCAGGTGCACTACTTTAAATCAAAAAAACCTAGCCTCGACGTGGTGTCGCTAGGTTATCAGTCTGCCAAGATGAAAAATGTTTCTTATAGCCCAACGCAAGCTATTGTTTTTGAGACGACGGCTGATGTTTTGCAGAGTATTGATTTCGTCAAACAACAACTGACATTATCCAAGCAATCGCTTATCACAATGCTCAAGCAGGTTAAAGTTGAGCTTGCTGAGCAGATAAAACGGTTTAAAGCGGTAAGTGAGTTTTCGACCGAGGGTTTAAAATCTGCCCCCAAGCTCATTGATCTTAAAACGCAGCAGCCTAAGCAAAAAACAAAAAACAAGCTAGAGAAATTGAGAAGAAAGATTAACAACGCGCTTCAAGACGATGCGGATATGTTAATGAATTATAATTTCACTCATTTTTTGGATAACTTTAAACCGGATCAGCATTTTAGTGAAGACGCCAAATTTGCAGCTGAACAGCTCGAAATTTTCTTTAAGTCTGTAGAGCGCTCGAGTAAACAGTATTTGCAACTTCTCATGCTTGCCAAAGAGCGAACAGTGCTAAGAGAGGATGAAGTTAAAGGCCTTCCGCCTTCAAACTTAGCCCCTTTTTGGTCTAAATATAACGAACCAGGCCGGGCTAGGTTTTGGCTAAAGTATAACGGAATGGCGGATCGTGCGGCTGAGTCAGATTGCCTTGATAAGATGTTTAAGGCCTTTAAAAGGGAGGTGGCTAGCACGGAAACCAAGCTTGCCAGCAAGCTTAAAAAGTCTATTCAATCTTTAAGTTTGCTTTTGGATCAAGCGAAACAAGCTTTAAAAGAAGGCAAGGTGGATAAACTGGCTGATATTGAGCAGGTTGCGCACCAGTTACCATTAGATACTGAAAAAGAGGCTATCATTCAATTGATAGAGGCCATGCGAGCTGAGATGTCAGGTGACCTAGAGCAGGCTTTAGGACAATATGTACTTATTGAGGAACCGGCATGTCGCCAAATTGGCTTACAGTGTGCATCCAACCTTGCCATCAATCAACAGCGTTATCAGGATGCGATGGTGATTCTCGAAGAATTGTGTCGATTTTCCTATGACTATATGTTGCCCTATGCAGATTTGGTTGATTTGCTGGGTCAAACAGCCTTTGCAGCGGATATCATTAAGCTTTATATTGCGCAAAAGCCAGAGGCTTACTTGGCAAATTTAAAACTAGCTAACCTGCTTGTTAAACTAGGGCAATTGAATCAAGCTCGACTAGCGCTTGAGCAGGTATTGGTTGTTGACCCGGACAATTTAACCGCTCGCCATCAATTATCACATTTGAAGCTGAGTTCACCCACCTAAGGTTCAGACATTAAATACAAACCACCTTTAACTTTTGTTGTAGTTGGGTGGTTTATTATTTGGTTTTACCGTTTAATCTCTCTCTAATTTCTTCTATTCCCTCTTAAGTTTTTTGGTTTTTGCCGTTAAATATTTTGCGTTCGTAAAGTTAATGGTTTTACCAATAAAACTTAAATCAAGTCTAAAGTTTTTTAAAACAAGCCGTTAAATAAATTGAACAAGATAAATAAATCGATCTAAATCGATAAACATTATAAATAAACAATCACACAAGGGAGAATTATCATGGCAATGGTAATCAACACAAATATGGCTTCTATTAATGCGGTACGCATTTTGGATGGTACTACTCGCGAACAAGCTACGTCTATGGAACGATTAACATCAGGTCTTCGGATTAATAAGGCGGCAGATGATGCTGCTGGATTAGCCGTTGTCACTGGCATGACCACTCAGATTAAAGGTACGGATATGGCCATTCGCAATGCGAATGATAGTATCGGTATGTTGCAAACCCTGGATGGTGCTTCAGAAGAAGTGGTGAATATGCTTCAACGTATGCGTGAATTGACTATTCAATCAATGAACGGTACTTACAATAACGATAACCGTTTACAAATGCAATCAGAGTTTGGTCAGCTAAGTAAAGAAATTGTACGTATTGCAGATACGACCAAGTTCAACGGCATGAATGTTATGAATTCAGCAAGCTTTTCAGTGTTGAGTGCAGGAATTGTAAATAATAGCAGCTTTGCTCAGGTGGCAAGTGGTGCAAACGCGTTTAAAGCGCATGTTGGTTGGGAAGGTGGCAATGATAATAGAATTGGCGTCGCCTTGTTGGATTTTAATAGCCTTCGAACATTAGTTTCTGCTTCAGTGCGTTTGATGATCAGCAATGGAACTGGGATTACGTTTAACTCTGCGCTGATTATGGCTTCTGCTGCTTTGTCGGCACTTGACGCAGACCTTGAAACCCTTTCAACGATTAGAGCGAATTGGGGTGCGATTCAAAACCGCTTGGAATACACCGTTTCGAATTTACAGAATGTTAACGAAAATATTATGGCCTCGCGTTCACGTATTGAAGATGCTGATTTTGCAAAAGAAAGTGCAAACCTTGCTCGAACACAGGTATTGCAGCAAGCCGGGATGTCTATGTTAAGTCAGGCGAATCAGCAATCACAGCAGGTTATTTCATTACTGCAATAATAAAACAATTTGATTTTAATTCGATAACAGGCGTTAAAAAGGAGAGTTATCATGTCTATGGTTATTAACACAAATATGGGCGCCATCAACGCGCAGCGTATTCTTGACGGAACTACACGCGAACAAACCACTTCAATGGAGCGTTTAACGTCAGGTTTGCGGATTAACAAAGCCGCGGATGATGCGGCCGGTTTAGCGGTTGTAACGGGGATGAAGACGCAATCTATCGGTACCCAAATGGCGATTCGAAATGGGAATGATAGTATTGGGATGATTCAAACTTTAGATGGCGCATCTGAAGAAGTGGTTAACATGCTTCAGCGGATGCGTGAATTGACCATTCAATCGATGAACGGTACCTACAACAACGAAAACCGCGCCCAAATGCAGTCTGAGTTCGGTCAACTGCAAAAAGAAATTGTACGTGTAGCGGATACGACTAAGTTCAACGGTATGAATATAATGAACTCAGCCAGTTTCTCGGTTTTGAATGCGAGTGCGGTTAATAACATTAGTTTTGCTCAAGTAGCAAGTGGTGCAAACGCGTTTAAAGCCCATGTGGGTTGGGAAGGCGGTACTGACAATCGAATTGGGGTAGCTTTAATGGACTTTAACACCCTAAGAAGTCTTGTCTCTGGTGGGGTTAGACTTATGTCTGGTGACCCCGCTTCGGTAACCTTTGCATCAGCGGTTGGTATTGCATCAGCTGCTTTGTCGGCCATTGATGCAGACTTGGCTGCTATATCTACTTTGCGGGCAAACTGGGGTGCAATCCAAAACCGTTTGGAGTACACGGTTGCAAACCTACAAAACGTAGATGAAAACATCAATGCCTCACGTTCACGTATTGAAGATGCGGATTTTGCTAAGGAAAGTGCGAACCTAGCCCGTACTCAGGTATTACAGCAGGCGGGAATGACGATGCTTAGTCAGTCAAATCAGAATGCGCAACAAGTCATGTCATTATTGAGATAAGTTATAAAGTTTTGTTTTAAGGTTTCCTTGTGTGTTAGCGGTCTTTATGGCCGCTTTTTTTGTTTTAGAAAAAATATTAAAAATAAACTAAAGCTTTAATTGAAGTGGTCGTTATATAGTTTGAGAAAATCAAAAACCCTTAAGGGTTGCTATTAAAACGTTGTACACAACAACAAAAAGGAGAGTCACCATGTCAATGGTTATTAACACAAATATGGGTGCAATGAATGCTCAGCGTATCCTGGATGGAACTTCACGTGAACAAAACACGTCAATGGAACGTTTAACGTCAGGTTTAAGAATTAACAAAGCAGCCGATGACGCGGCAGGGTTAGCGGTTGTTACTGGTATGAAAACCCAGTCTATTGGAACTCAGCAGGCAGTGCGCAATGCGAATGACAGCATAGGTATGTTGCAAACAGTCGACGGTGCTTCAGAAGAAGTTGTTAATATGCTTCAACGGATGCGCGAATTAGCAATTCAGTCGATGAACGGTACGTACAATAACGAAAACCGTTCACAAATGCAGTCTGAGTTTGGTCAGCTACAAAAAGAAATTGTGCGTGTAGCGGATACGACTAAGTTCAACGGTATGAATATAATGAACTCATCCAGTTTCTCGGTTTTGAATGCGAGTACGGTTAATAACAGTAGTTTTGCTCAAGCAGCAAGTGCTGCCAACGCGTTTAAAGCTCATGTGGGTTGGGAAGGCGGTTCTGACAATCGTGTCGGTGTAGCGCTAATGAACTTTAATTCTTTAGCTTCTCTTGCCTCTGGCACTGTGCGTTTAATGTCAGGTGACCCCGCTTCGGTAACCTTTGCATTAGCGGTTGGTATTGCATCAACTGCTTTGTCGGCCATTGATGCAGACTTGGCGGCGATTTCAACCATGCGCGCTAACTGGGGTGCAATCCAAAACCGTTTGGAATACACCGTTTCTAACTTGCAAAACGTGGATGAAAACATTAATGCCTCACGTTCACGTATTGAGGATGCAGACTTTGCTAAAGAATCAGCTAACCTAGCGCGTACACAGGTATTGCAGCAAGCGGGTATGTCGATGTTGAGTCAGGCAAATCAAAGCTCTCAAAACGTCTTGTCATTGTTACGTTAATCGTTATTAATTGCAGGGAGGACAAGTCATGGATATTCATAATAACCTAACTTCTCCCTCTGCTGTGATGGGCTCAAGGCTTGGGCATGAAGCTTCTGTTCTGGAGTCTAGTGCTAAACCTGAGCGTCCTAGCAGTGACTTGAAGGTTGAAACATCAGAGCCTGAAGCTCAAAATTTAAATGCTAAGGATCTTGATCAAATTGATTTAATGAATCAGCGTTTAGATCAAATGGGGATAGGGGTTGCTTTTGCAGTTGATCAAGATACAGGGTCATCAATTGTAAAGGTAGTGGATAAAGCCTCCAATGAGGTGATGAAGCAATTTCCGAATGAAGATGCGTTAAGAATGATTAAGAATATTCAAAACTATCTTGACTCGGCAACGCAAAAACAAATATCGGATGCAAAGGGTTTGACAGGAAGCCTAATCAATGAAATCATATAGTTATTAGTTTTATAGCTAAATATTTTTTTATTGGAGGTGGACGGTGGAAAACTTAACTGTTTCTAGCCTAACAAGCTTAAATGCTACCCGAGTGCAAACAAGGTCCTCGAGTGATGAAGCTGTGTCTTCATTCAGTGAGGGCTTTTCTCATTTACCCTCTTCAGATATAATTTCCTCCCAAGAAAAAAAACCTCAATTGCAAAATGATATTGGGTCCTCGGATTCGGTTGAAGTTAAGTCATTAGCGAGCCTGTTAGAAAAAGCAAATGAAGCATTTAAATTAAATGGTGCAAGGTTAATGTTTGAGCTGGATGCGGAGTCAAATCGTCCTGTTTTATTTATCAAAGACGCGGAAACCTTAGAGGTTATTAGGCAAGTGCCGTCAGATTCCTATTTAGAGATGTCCAAGAAAATTACTGATTACCTAGAGCGAACGTCTGCTGTTGGGCTGACGCAACAATCCCCTTCAGCAATTGGTATGTTGGCTAGCGAAACCGCCTGATTTTTTTGGCATTAGTTAAAGCGACCTTGAGTCGCTTTTTCTATTTGTGCAATTTCACTTAAGTTAGTTAATCTTTGGCCGTTAAAACTACATATAACACAAAATAAGCTAGACCAGGAGAGTAATATGTCAAACGAAATTGGTAGTGCACTGGTTAACCGATTGAGTAGTAGTGGTATAGATGCGGGTAACATGGCAAAGGTATTAGCCGAAGCTGAAGTGGCTGGGTCACGTTCGATTATTGATCGCGCTGAAAAACGTGTTTTACAAGAGTCAACCGCATTGACTTATTTAAAGGCCAATCTGGTGGCTTTTAATTCTTACACTAAAGACTTGGCATCCAATGATTTGTTTAAGCAGTTTTCTGCCACATCATCAAACGATTCTGTTTTAGGGGTGTCGATTACCGGCAATCCATCTCCTGGTTCATATAATTTTACAGCAGATCAGTTGGCTAAAAGTCATACACTTGTCTCTAAAAAGGTTTTTGCAAGCCCAAATAGTGCTATTGATACGGGTGTTTTTACAATTGATATTGCAGGTCAGTCACACGACATTACGGTGGATGCCTCCAATGCGAGTCTTGAAGGTTTACAGCGTTCGATTAACAGCGGTGATTATGGTATTAGTGCATCGATAGTGAATGTCGGTGGTGAGTATAGAATGATGTTTAGCTCAAAAAATACTGGTGCAGATAATGCGTTTACGATATCTGGCATTAATGATTTTAATGCCCCCGGTGATTTTCAAATGACTTCACAAGCACGTGATGCTCAAATCACATTTAATGGTTTGATAATAACAAGTCAAACTAACACGTTTGAAGAGGTGGTATCAGGACTAAGCTTTCAGTTGAAATCTGAGCAGCTGGGCGTGAATCAAACCATTAATATAAACCGTGATACCGAGGGTGCAATGGAAGCGGTTAAGGACTTTGTATTCGTTTATAACCAGCTTAGTGAGATTTTTAAAGATTTGGGTTCATATGACAAACTTTCGGCTAAAGATAGAGAAAAGCCTGAGAATGAGTTTACTGGGTTATTGGCTGGTAGCAGCTTGGTTCGTGATTTGAGAAGTCAGATTAGAGAATCTTTAACAGGCGCGATAAGTGGTTTAACTGGCGCTTATCAGAGCTTGGGCGATATAGGTATAAAGTTGGATTTGAAGGGTGTGATGACGCTTGATGAAGATCGGTTATCCAATGCGCTGAATAGTGATATTGATAGCGTATCTCGGCTGTTTGCTAAAGGCGGCAATTCAAATGACCCGTTTATTAATGTTTTAGGGAGTAGCGATCAAACTAAACAGGGAAATTATGCAATTAATATTTCCCAGCTTGCTGAGCGTGCGCTTGTAACCGGCGGTACAGCTAATGCAAGCATTGAATTAGAAAATGCAAAGTTTAGTATTCGGTTAGATCAGGTCGCAGAAGTTGAAATTTCACTCGCTGACAATACCTATACCCGTGAACAATTGGCAAGCATTATGCAAACGGCGATTAACAATGCCCCAGGTGTTGGCTCTAGTGGAAGTCGTGTATCAGTTGGGGTTGATGAGAATAACCAGTTTACCTTTACCTCTGAACGTTTTGGCGGCAACTCCCGTATCGAGCTTTCTAATTTTACTGGAAATGGTTGGGTTGATGCTGGGTTGGGAGTAGATATGAATGCGACAGGTAAAAACGTCGATGGCACCCTCACTATGAGTAATGGTGCAACAGTTAACATTGGTGCTTATGCCGACCTGCAGGATGGGCGTAAAGTTAAGATTTCCAATTTTGCATTTGCTGGTTCAGAAAGGGCTGAAGTTAGAGGGTTAGAGTTTGAGGTATTGGGTGGCGCAACGGGTCCTCGTGGTACGGTTGATTTTACTCAGGGTTTTGCCAGTAGACTATTTGATACTATAAATAATAATGTGACAAAACAAGATGGTTTAGTGTCTCAACGTTTGGAAAGTTTAGAATTACGAAGTGAACGCTTAGAAGAGCGCCGTGAGAAAATTGATTTACGTTATGAAAAATTGGAAATGAAATATCGCTTACAATTTTCAACCTTGCAATCTATTTTGGCTGGTATGGACCAAACGCGTAGCTTTTTAGATGCGACTTATAATCGTCCAAGAGAACGCTAATTAAATCCTTCGGAGTGAGAGATGTATCCTAATTTGAAAAATAAATTTGCTCAGGCATATGCAAATAACTATGTTGAAACCGCTGTTTCTGAAGCAACACCTTACAAGTTGGTCAAGTTGTTATATGAAGCAGGGCTAAAGAATGTGGCTGTGATTAAAGTTTTCGTTCAACGTAAAGACATGGAGAAAAAATCTGAGTTTGTCAGCAAGCTGATTGGTGTGCTTTATGGTTTGCGTGGTGGACTTGATATGCAAGCGGGGGGTGATGTCGCAGCTAACCTTTATGCATTGTATGATTATTTAATTAGAATTACGTTTCAAGCGTCTGCTAAAAATGATCTTGAAAAATTTGATGAGATTGAGACGCTTTTAAGAGATTTAGCCGATGCCTGGAATCAAATGCCCGCACAGTTTCAGCAGTTATCTCAAAACCAACTCTTTTCTATGCGCCAAAAAGCGAGTGGTGAATAATGTCACAAGCTGTCGATAGCAAACTGGCTTTATTTACTAGCTCGCAGCAGATGTTAATGGCTGCGCAGCAATCTAATTGGGAACAGTTGGCGCTATTAGAGAAGCAGTTTGAAGCGCAGGTTAAGGACTACTTTCAAAAACCAGGTCTTGATGACGATCGACAGCTATTGGCAAGGCAGCTTATTGAGCAGCAAGACCAGATTGAGCTTTTAATTAAAAAAGCTCAAAAGCAAATACAGGCATTAATGGTTTCCGAAGAGCATAATATTAAGGCGATGCATTCCTACCTTGCTACCGAGCAAAATAAATAAAGCTATGAGAATGGCTCGAATAGGCCGAATTACTCCACCACAACTTAATTGTGGAATTAAAAAGGCATAGGGTAATGGCTGTTAGTGGGTCAATCAATAATAGGCGCTTTTTTCGGTTGGATATTCCGGTCTATTTCATATAATGCCTTCTGAGCAATCGAACTTTTCTGACTTTACGGCTAGAATAGAAACCGGCGTTATCAATGATACGCCGGACAAAGATATTACCTGGTGTAAATAGCTTAAGTACGCATAAACTGGTCGATTCGATCTAGGGCTTTTTCAAGTAACGCCATGCTCGTGGCAAATGAAATGCGCAAATGACCATCTGCACCAAAACCTGATCCTGGAACGGCAGCGACGTCAACTTGTTCTAGGATGGCATTAGCGAAGTCAGCATCCGTCGAAAAGCCTTTCATTTTCATAGCCCCTTCGACATTAATAAACATGTAAAAAGCACCGTCAGCGGGTAAACATTTGAATCCAGGAATCTGATTGGTTCGTTCAACTACAAAATGATGACGCTGCTTAAATGCGCTGAGCATAGTTTGAATACATGCCTGTGAACCGTTTAATGCGGCTACAGACGCAGCTTGCGAAATTGAGCAGGGATTGGATGTGCTCTGAGACTGAACGGTTTTCATGGCTTTAATGTAGTGGGCGGGTCCCCCCGCATAACCTATGCGCCATCCAGTCATTGAATAAGCTTTTGATACGCCATTTAAAACTAGGGTACGGTTCTTTAATTCAGGGCATACTTCAAGAATATTGGTGAAATGGATATCGCCTAGGATAATGTGTTCATACATATCATCAGACGCAATCAGAATATCGGGGTGTTTGAGTAAAACATCGGCTAGGCTTTTTAGCTCGTCAGCGGTGTAAATAGCTCCGGTTGGGTTTGATGGGCTATTAATGACGACCATGCGCGTTTTGTCAGTAATGGCAGAGGAAAGCTGTTCTGCAGTGATTTTGAAATTTTGTTCAAGACCCGTTTCGATAATAACGGGTTCCCCTCCCGCTAATAGAGCCATATCAGGATAGGAAACCCAGTAGGGAGCGGGAATAATAACTTCATCACCGTCATTGAGTACCGCTTGACAGAGGTTGTAAAAACTTTGCTTACCACCGCTTGAAACTAAAATTTCATTTAATTCATAATCTAAACCGTTATCGCGTTTAAACTTTGCTTGAATGGCTTGCTTAAGTTCAGTAGTACCATCAACAGCGGTATAGCGTGTTTGCCCTTGTTGAATAGCTTGAATACCTGCAGCTTTAATATGATCAGGGGTGTCAAAGTCGGGCTCACCCGCACCTAGACTGATAATGTCTATCCCTGCACGTTTTAACTCGCCAGCTTTAGCGGAAATAACGAGGGTCAAAGAAGGTTTTACTCGGTTAACGCGATCGGAAAGCAAGGCCATTTCTCTCTCTCAGGTTTGTATAATAAGCCGCTAATTGAGTGCAGCTAAATAGGCTGATAAATAAATTTATAAATAAGCTTTTTATTTTACTGTATTTAAGTGTTTTTTAAATAAAAATTCACGCTTCAAAGCGAAAATTTAAGGAAGGTTATGCTTAAGACATTTGAAATGGTTTCTTCCTACCAACCTGCCGGAGATCAGCCAAGCGCGATTGCAGGCCTGGTGGAAGGGTTAGAGGATGGTGAAGCGTTTCAAACTCTACTAGGGGTAACAGGGTCAGGTAAGACCTATACGATTGCCAATGTAATCAAAATCGTACAGCGTCCAACGATTATTATGGCTCACAACAAAACACTAGCCGCTCAGCTTTATGGTGAAATGAAAAGCTTTTTTCCTAAGAATGCGGTGGAGTATTTTGTTTCTTATTATGACTATTATCAGCCTGAAGCCTATGTACCCGCCTCGGATACCTATATCGCGAAAGATGCCTCGGTAAATGAGCAGATTGAACAGTTACGTTTATCAGCAACTAAAGCATTAATGGAGCGTGAGGATGTAATATTGATTGCAACCGTGTCTGCCATTTATGGTTTAGGGGATCCCGACCAGTATTTAAGCATGATGCTGCAGTTGCGCCTTGGTGATAGGATTACGCAGCGCGATGTGTTAGCACGCTTAGTGACTATGCAATATAGTCGAAACGATTTTGAAATGTATCGCGGTACGTTTAGGGTGCGTGGTGATGTTATCGATGTGTATCCAGCCGAAGCCGAACAATATGCAGTGCGTATTGAGTTATTCGACGATGAGGTTGAGGCTTTAAGTTGGTTTGATCCACTGACGGGGGAAATGATTAGTAAGGTAACACGTATTAGTGTTTACCCTAAATCGCATTACGTCACCCCAAGAGATCGTGTGATTGAAACCATTGAAAAAGTGAAAGTAGAGCTTAAGTCGCGACTTGAGGAGCTTCGAAGTTTAAACAAGTTGGTTGAGGCCCAACGACTTGAGGAGCGCACACGTATGGATTTGGAAATGATGATGGAGTTGGGTTATTGCCAAGGAATTGAAAACTATTCACGCTATTTGTCTGGGCGCGGAGAAGGTGAAGCCCCTCCGACTTTAATTGATTATCTGCCTAAAAATGCCTTGATGGTGATTGATGAAAGTCATGTAACGATTCCACAGATAGGCGGTATGTATAAGGGCGACCGCTCACGCAAAGAAAATCTAGTCAATTATGGGTTCCGTTTGCCATCGGCAATGGATAACCGACCGATGAAATTCGATGAGTTTGAAAATTTAATGCCGCAAACTATTTTTGTTTCTGCGACGCCAGCGCTATATGAAAAGAAGCATAGTTCAAAAATTGTTGAACAGGTGGTTCGTCCAACAGGGCTCTTAGACCCAGTACTAGAGGTCAGGCCTGCTAGTACGCAAGTTGACGATTTGCTAGGTGAAATTCGTCTGTGTGTTGAAAAAATGCAGCGTGTATTGGTAACAACCCTAACTAAACGAATGGCAGAAGACTTAACCGATTACCTAGAAGATCAAGGGGTTAGAGTGCGTTATTTGCATTCAGATATTGATACGGTTGAGCGCATTGAGATTATCAGAGATTTGCGCAAAGGTGAGTTTGACGTCTTGGTGGGTATCAACCTGCTACGAGAAGGGCTGGATATACCCGAGGTGGCCTTGGTAGCGATTCTTGATGCGGATAAAGAAGGGTTTTTACGTTCGGAACGTTCACTTATTCAAACAATAGGGCGTGCGGCACGTAATCCAGAGGGTCGAGCGATTCTGTATGCTGATAAACGAACTAAGTCAATGGAATTAGCGATTGGTGAGTCAGAGCGGCGGCGACAAAGGCAGATTGAATTTAATGAACGTCATGGTATCACACCGACGGCATTAAATAAGAAGGTCATGGACATATTAGAAAATTCGCCATATGCCACCAAGCCAAATAGGAAAGGCGCAGACTCAAACCTTGCTGAGTCGGCGGGTGATTACTCACCGCTTGAATTGGCGAAAATGAAACCTGCTGAGTTAGCACGCATGATTAAACAGACTGAAAAAGCCATGTATACAGCAGCGAAGTCACTCAATTTTGAGGAGGCGGCTCAATTGCGTGACCAATTAAAACAACTTAAAGCAGGGATGGTGGGTATAGGTAGTTTAAGGTAGAATACGCTGATAATCAAAAGGATAAGAGCTTTGAAATTTAAAAGAATACTAGGTGTGATAGCCGTTGGTTTGTTCTGGCAAGTGAATGTTTATGCTGCGGATGCGGCGCTTGAAATTCAAGGTTTAATTGATAGCAATCAATTAAACGCGGCTGAGCAGCGGATGGCCACTGAGCAACTGTCGGATTTTCAGCAGGGTTACTTACAGGGTTGGTTGGCATTAAAACGTAATCAGAATCAAAAGGCCCTCGAGATTTGGCTAAAGCTGCGTGAAATCTATCCCAACCATCTCGCCTTAGGAAATAATGTGTCTGTATTGTTGATGCAAAATAAACGTTTTGATGAGGCTCAAGCGATATTAGAGCAAACATTGCATGCGGATCGTGAAGTGTCCAAGGCACTCGATAATCTTAATAAGATTTATAGTTTTCAGGCACAAAAAGCCTATAACAATGTCTTTAGGCGAATTGAACCCACTGTGCCAACAGGTAGCTTTCTGGCTTTAACGGAGTCACGATCAGATGTTGTTTTAGTTGAAACTGGTTTTGCTGATAAGGAAAATGTGTTGGCAGCGGTTGAGGCATGGCGTCAAGCTTGGTCAAGTCAAAACGTGCGAGCTTATTTACAAGCTTATCATGCAGATTTTTTACCCCCCCAAGGCCAGTCTCTTTCAGCATGGCGAAGTGCAAGAACACGAATTATATCCAGTCCTCGATTTATCGATGTGTTTGTTTCAGATATTCAATTGTTTGCTATTGATGATGATAATGCGCGTGTTCAGTTTACCCAGCGTTATCGGTCTGATCGTTTTCAGAATGAAGTAGTCAAGGTGTTATTAATGACTAAATCTCAAACGGGTTGGAAAATTATTCAAGAAACGGTGATTCATGAAAATTAAATCGTTAACCGCCGTGCTAGGCTTAATGTTTTTTTCGGCAGGCGCATCGGCCAGTTCGCAAGAGTCATTAAATGCACCCACTAAACAAGCAGAACTAATGATTGTAGAATCGTTGAGGCATCTTGATCAATTTCGTTTGAATGAGGCATTAAACACGGTTACTGAGTTAGCGCAACTTCACCCTGACTATCATTTGGCTCAGATGTTAAGAGCCGATTTGCTATCCATTCGTGCGGGTAATTTTGGTCTGATATCTCAGGTGCAGGAGTTATATCCGATTACCTCTGGTCGTTTACGAAATGAAGCGGAAGTTCGCTGGCAGTATGCGCATACTGATGATGCAGTAGCTGAAATGGTATTGCATTCGACTGTGCTAAAAGTCGGACATCAACCGCACTTAGTGATCATTAATCTAGCAAAAAGTCGGTTGTATCTTTATGAGAACCGGCAAGGAGAGTTAAACCTTTTAGCAAGCTATTATATCTCTATGGGCACAGGCGGAGCCGGCAAGCAGCGTGAAGGTGATCGCAAAACACCGATAGGTGTCTATCATATTACCGATTGGGTTCCTGGACAGCGGTTAGCTGATTTATTTGGCTTCGGTGCGCTTCCATTGAATTACCCAAACATTTGGGATCAAGCCCAAGGGCGTACAGGTCATGGTATTTGGTTACACGGTACGCCAAGCAATACGTTTAGTCGCCCACCTATGTCAAGTCAAGGTTGCGTAGTGCTGAATAATGATGAAATGTCATCCTTGGTTACCCAGTTTAATGTTGGTTTAGCCACGCCTGTAGTTATATTGAATGACGATGCGAGTGTGCACCTGTACGGGTCCGATAAAATTGAAGTCTTGACTGAGGTTAATGCGTGGCTGGTTGATCAAAAAGTGGCGTTCGATTGGCAGCAGGTGAGTGTTTATCGTTATCCAGATGAGAAGGGGTTGTATTACGCTACCTTCCCCTCGGTTGAAAAACCGGACCATCTGGTGCACCAATTTTGGCGAAGAGGCCATGATGGTGGATGGCAGCTTGTATTACAAACCCTGCATCCAAAACGGGTTGAAACCCGCTTGTCTTAAGGTCTAAAAGTCAGGATCGTAAGGGGTAAGTTTACTTTCTATCCATTCATTCATGTCTTGCCAAATTTGTAACATATCTTGTTCGTTTGGCAAGCGTCCTGCTGACTCAAGTTCAATCGTAAGTACAGGGATGTTCAGATATTCGCCAGCATATCGACCAAGCGAGCCAGGGAAAGTGCCCAGTTGCCTCAATTCTAAATGCCCCATTTTATCAGGCCTAGCAAAGTCAGGGCCGTCGTAATCCAGCAGTCCATAGGGTGCGTGGATGGAAATAATGGCATCAGGCCGAAAGGCTTTAATAATGCTTACCTGCCATTGAGTTTCAGGTTCACTAGCCGCTTGAGATCCTGGGTAACGTCGTGGATTGCTGCGTGCATGGTTTATCCAGTATTTGTGGGCGGCTTCATCCCAGTCAGGGGTTGGGAAGTTACGGTTCAAATCTACACCATTCGCGTTTTGTCTTGTTGCACGGGGTTCTTTAAATAGGCCATCAGGGTTTGCAAGTGGTAAAAATAGCCAGTGATGTTCCAGGTTTTCTGGATAGGTTTGCATGGCCTTCATCCAAAGGTAGCTAATGCTGATCGCTGAATATTCATCACCATGAACACCGCCAATAGCTAATACACGTGCCTTGGGTCGTTTGTTTTTGAGGGGTAAGAACTCGCGATGGAGAAGTGGTCTGGATTCAACACTATTGTGACCTGAGTAGTGTAGGTTAAAGTCAAGACAAGGTTGGTATTCAACGGTTCTAAGTTTATTAGCCCATTCGTGACAAAACGTTTGGTAGTCGCTGGCCTGAATGGGGTTTCCCAAGTTTGCATTCGCTGAGGTTGATACGATAAGTAAACTGACAAGCAGATAGAAAAACATAAACACGTGAAGGTTAAGCCTCTGTAAAAATATTTTTATTAATGGCGTATTTTCGCGCTATTTGATAAAGCATTTGTTTCACCGTCCAAAGTGGGGGAGTTAACACGGCGTATATCACCGCTGATACGAATAACTGGCGGCATACCTGAGGAGATGTGAAGATCAGATGCAGTTTGCTGAACACTGAATTCTAGCAGCTGGATAATATCCATAAGATGAGTTCCGTTAGTTTTGTACTGATTGAATTATAATGTGAATAGGTGTTTAAATGCTAAAAACTTGAGGTTATTTGCTTAATGTTATAAAAGGGTAAGGGGTTTTTGAAGCGGTTAATTTAGCTTCAGCTAAAAAGGTCTTAAGCGCTAATTCATATTAAAAATGCGTTATACAAGATTTGGGTTTACCGCCCAAACCCGATTCAACAGAAGCGGCCTTAAAATAAAGCAGGGATGAATTTGAATATAAACTGCTAAAGCGTGTCTTGGATGAAGAGGACTATCAAGTTTCAAGTATAGCGAAGCGTTTAGTCGTTAAGCAGGAAAACTTGTATTATTTGTTCTGTAAGCATGATATTGACCCTGATTGGGTTCATAAGATGCATTTTGAGAAAACCAAAGGCGGTGATTAAAAACCAATTTTATGCACTATAGGCTCTAAGCCAAGGGCTTTGTATTCTCGCCAGCGTAGTCGACCTTTTTGAATTAACTCTTCAGATTGATCGAGAAGTTCAATGGTTCGTTGATAGCGATTAAACGCTGTGTAAAACTCGGGATGTAAGTTGATTAAAACATCTTGGCAGGGTTGTTGTATCTGTTCACCAAAAAGTTGAATGGGTGCAGCC
Source organism: Thiomicrospira sp. R3 (assembly GCF_029581415.1). GTDB lineage: Bacteria > Pseudomonadota > Gammaproteobacteria > Thiomicrospirales > Thiomicrospiraceae > Thiomicrospira. The sequence goes on from NZ_CP121121.1 coordinate 1,370,837, forward strand.
ATGCTATGGTCTAGTGCGTGTGGAATATAACTGTGGGGTGGCTCGCACCAGAGCTTTTGATCAAAGCGTTGTGCATCCTGGCTTTGGCCAAAACGCACATCCACTTTGCGCTGTTGCTGCTGGGCTTTTGCGAGCAGCTTAACGAGAAAAGCCTCACGCTCGTTGAGGCCGCTTGAATTGAGCACATAAAACACCAGCTCTGTCATAGGTTATCCGTTTACTTGCTGCATAATAAACTCAACCAGCATCGGTACTGGGCGACCTGAAGCCCCTTTGTTTGCGCCTGATTGCCAAGCTGTGCCGGCAATATCTAAGTGTGCCCATTTTACCTCTTTGGTAAAGCGTGCTAAAAATTGCGCGGCAGTAATCGTGCCCGCTTCACGACCTCCTATGTTGGCCATATCCGCAAAGTTGGATTTAAGCTGCTCATCCCATTCTTCGCCCAGCGGCATTTGCCAGCAGCGGTCATAGGTGGTTTTACCTGCTTCAAGCAGTTGATTAACTAAATCTTGGTCATTGCCTAAAACACCCGATACATGATTCCCCAGCGCAATAATACACGCGCCGGTCAAGGTAGCAATATCAATCACCAGGCCTGGCTGATAGGTTTGTTGTGTATAGGTGAGTGCATCACATAAAATCAAACGGCCTTCGGCATCGGTATTGAGAATTTCAATCGTTTGGCCTGACAGGGAACGCACTACATCACCGGGTTTAATCGCATTACCCGATGGCATGTTTTCAGTGGCTGGAATTACGCCTACAACATTAATGGCAGGTTTAAGTTCTGCAAGGGCCTGGAATACGCCAATTACGGTGGCGGCTCCACCCATGTCGTATTTCATTTCATCCATGCTCGCCCCGGGTTTAAGTGAGATGCCACCGGTATCAAAAGTGACCCCTTTACCCACCAGTGCAATAGGGGCTTGATCGGGTTGACCGCCCTGGTATTCGATACAGATCATTTTCGGTGGGGTATCGGTGCCTTGAGCCACGGCCATAAAACTGCCCATACCCATTGCAATCATTTGTTCACGCTCAAGCACAGTGACTTTAAATCCGGCATCCTTACCAAGTTGTTTGGCTGTATCGGCTAAATAGGCTGGGGTGCAGAAATTACTTGGCATATTGGCTAGGTCTTGGGTCATGGCCATGCCTAGTGCGGTAGCTTGGCCTTGTTGGATGGCGTGTTGATGTTCGACAGTATTTTCAGCCATGAAGCAGGCCTGGTTGAGGTGTGGGTTTTTTGGTTTGTGTTCGCCACGGCTTTCATGACTATAGTCATAAAAGCTGCGTTGAAGAATCAAGCTGTTTTGATAGAGACTCCAGTTTTGGTTTTGACCCTTGGGTGTGGCGAGGTGGCTCGTGTCCAATACATGCGTAGCCCCTGAGTTTTCCAAGGTTTTGGCCATGGCTTGAACAGCAGATAAAAAGCCTTTTTGCGTTAATTTTTCCTGATCCCCCATGCCCACGAGCAATAGTCTTGGGCAATCGAGTTGTGCTACTTGATGAAGCATTAGGGTTTGAGCGATTTTACCTTTAAAGTCATCTTGCTTGTCGAGTGCATCGATTAAGCCGTTGACTCCAAACTCGGCAGCTGCACCGATCGATTGGCCATTGCTAAACACAGGGAGCACAAGGGTGTCAAAGTCGTTTAATTTCGGATGGGCGTTTAATTGAAATTGGATTTTCTTCATTGTGTATTTCCTTAGTCGGCGATTAACTTATAATGACAAATTCTATACATTTTAACGTGAGTGAGTTCATTTTTGCGGATTCTCGATAAATATCTTTATAAAGAGCTGGGCTATACCTTATTAGCCGTATTGGCGGTATTGTTATTGGTTAGTTTTGGTACCGAAACGACTCGGGTTTTGACGATGGCGATTGATGGCAAGTTACCTGCGAGTGTTGTTTTTCAGGTGTTGATGCTTAAAATTCCGGCGGCATTGGAGGTGATTTTGCCTTTAGCGGTGTTGTTAGCCGTGATGTTGGCTATAGGACGCTTATATCAAGACCAAGAAATGGTGGTTTTTAGAAGTTGCGGTATTAGTGAAACCTATTTCCAAAAGCAAGTGGCGATATTTTTGGTGCCTTGGGTAGTGGTAACAGCGTTTATAACACTTTGGCTTACCCCTTGGGCAGCACAAATGGAACGCGATGTTATTGCCCAGGCGCAAGTGAATTCGCCCATAGCAGGCCTGGTTGCCGGGCGTTTTAATAGTTTACCTAACAATAATGGCGTGCTTTATGCGCGTGAAATTGAATCTAATGGCACCATGCAGGAAGTTTGGATTCGGCTAGGTGAATCGCGTGGACAGGCTGTATTAATGGCACCAGAAGGGCGCTTTGAGATGGTTGATGGCCGTTTAGCACTTGTTTTATTGAAGGGCTCTAGTTACGAGGGCTTGCAGACCCCAGATGAACTGAGGGTTCAAGTGTTTGAGCGTTTAGCGTTGTATTTGCCCGATTTAAGTCCTAGCCAGACTCGATTACGCAATCGAGAGTTAACCACCCATGCGTTATGGCGGAGTGAATCACCCGCGCATCAGGCGCTTCTACAATGGCGATTAGTATTGCCGGTCAGTATTTTAGTGTTAGGTTTATTGGCGCTTAGAATGAGTAAAACCAAACCACGCCAAGGGCGGTTTGCTAAGATTTTTATCGCGATCATTTTATATGTTATCTATATTCAATTACTGACGACAACTGAGGATGCCTTAGCGAAAGAAAAACTCAGTTTATGGTTTGGTTTGTGGTGGATTCCATTGGTTTTCGCCTTGTTTATCTTCACAAAGCCCGATGCGATGAAACAGTTTTTAAAAAGGAAGCCTGTGTAATGAATCGAATCGAGTGGTATTTGGGGCGAGTGGTTATAAGTCATACCTTGTTGGTGTTGTTTGTATTGTTGATCATTTTTGCGTTTACGGAGTTTATGAACCAAGTAGCGCGTATAGATGAAGGCTACACCTTAAGCTTAGCTGGGCTTTATACTTTGCTCAAAATGCCGGTTTACGGGTATGAGGTTTTTCCTATCGCGTTGTTAATTGGTACTTTGATTGGGTTGGGCGGTTTGGCTAATCATGCTGAACTCACCGTCTTGAGGGTAACGGGTTGGTCGGTGGCGCGAATCCTGGTGGCGGTGATGAAAACGGCGTTAGTTTTATGGTTAATTGCGGCCGCACTGGGTGAATGGATGGCGCCAAAAAGTGAAGGCTATGCCAACCAGCTAAGAGCAGAAGCGTTGCAGAGGAGCATTTCATTAGGCGACCGTTCTGGGTTTTGGATGAAAGAACCAGAGCGTTTGATTCATGTGGAGCAGGTTATTGCGAGTGACAGGATGCAGGGTGTCACTATTTATCAGATGCAGCAAGGGCAGATTGTTGGGGTGACTCAAGCAGCACAAGCTGAATTTATGGAGGATCATTGGCGTTTGACGGATGTACATCATCAGTCGATTACGCTTACGGCCTATGATCAGCAGGCAGCGATATGGCCAAGTATCACCCGTCTGCAAAACCAGATGGCGAGTAAGCAGGAAGTTTTTCCGCTTGATCCTGCGATGCTTAAGCGGTTGCAATTGGACAGCAAATATTTGCGGATTGACGAGTTGCATCAGTATATTCAGTTTTTGCAATTGAATGGTTTAGAGTCCGCGCCTTTTGAACTTGAGTTCTGGCGTAAACTGGCGGCGCCGTTGGTGGTGATGGGTATGATTGCGTTGGTCTTTCCATTGATATTTGGCGCTCAACGCCAGGTGAGTATGGGGCAGCGAATTTTTGTGGGTACGGTCATCGGATTGGGGTTTTATTTATTAAATCAGTTGATCGGTAATTTAAGCGTGGTTTATCAATTTCCACCGTTTTTGGGGGCGTTTGTACCCTCGTTGGTTTTGTTAATGGTTGCGGTGGTGTTATTTAGGCGTTTGCGATAGGTGTTGGGCATAACAAAATAAATGCCCCGTATTTGGGGCATGGTGTTTAAACAACAAAGCTCAGCCCAAGCCTAATAGTTCGTGGCTGGATTTTTTACCTGCATTCTCAAGCGTCTCAAGCGATTGAATGCTTTTTTCAGGCGACGCGATCAGTAAGCTTGACAGCTTTGTGGCAGCTTTGTTACAAAAGGTGCAGCTAGGTTTCAAACTTGATATCGATTAAATTTGGTAATAATAGCTTGCTAAGCGACAAGCTGTTTGTCAGGTTATAATCAGTATTGGTCTTAAAAATGTAGAGAAAATTATGCTCAGTTATCGCCATGTCTTTCATGCGGGAAATTTTGCCGATGTGCTTAAACATCTGGTGGTGTTGGAAACCTTGCAATATATGATGCAAAAAGATAAACCATTTTTATATCTTGATACCCATGCGGGTGGCGGTGGCTATGCGCTTCATTGCGCTCAAGCACAAAAGAATGCTGAGTTCTCTAATGGCATCGGCATGTTGTGGGGAAATAAAGAGTTGCCCGAAGCAGTGGGGCGTTATATGGAGCAAGTAGCGCTGTTTAACCAACAAAACCAAGCGAAAGGGTTGGGTTTTTATCCTGGCTCGCCTTGGTTGGCGCAATCGGTGTTGCGCGAGCAGGATCGTTTGAGTTTATTTGAGTTGCACCCGCAGGAAAATAAGTTGCTGGAAAAAACAATGAGTCAGGCGGGTCGAGATCGACGCGTCAAGGTGTTTAGTCAAGATGGCTTTCAAGGGTTAATTGCACAGATGCCGCCCAAAGAGCGACGAGGGGTGGTGTTGATGGATCCGTCTTATGAAGTTAAAGCCGATTATGATCGCGTTGTCGAGGTGTTGGTTCAAGCACATAAGCGTTTTGCAACGGGGAACTATTTGTTGTGGTATCCGGTAGTAGAGCGCATGCGGATTCAGCATTTAAAGAAGGCGATTCAAGCCAGCGGTATTCGTCATGTTGAGGCCTATGAGCTAGGCTTAAGTGAGGATACCTCAGGGCGCGGTATGACCGCCAGCGGCGTGATGTTGATTAATCCGCCTTGGGTGTTGAAATCAACCATGCAGGCCGTTTTACCTTGGCTAGTGAAACAACTCGCACCCCAAAACGGTTTTTATCGAATAGAGACTTGGGTTGAAGAGTAGAGGTAGAGCAACTTGTGCAATGCGAGTCGAATTACTTCTGAAGGCAAAGTTAACTCGTTTTTTCAGATTTTTTTCGACCTGTAATGAAAATATACGCTAAACCAGTAAGCGTGCCACCAGCCAAAATTGTCCCAGACACTTCTTTTCCCGTTGCGATGAGATAGAGTGCGCCGAGGATTATTAACACTGAGACAATGAGTGCGTAATGCTGTCCGCGCTTTTCGGCTTCAATGGCGGCATCAACAGATTTTGATTCTAATTGATGGCGGTGTGTTTGCTGGTTTTCGGCAAGTGCTATCACACGGTTTGCAAAGCCTTAGCCGACATTTTCATAGCCCGATAATACCGAAGGCGGTGGCAATGGTCCGGAAAAGGCTTGCTGGTGAATAATGGTTTGTATGACCGATTCGGCTTGCTCTTCTGGTAGGTGGAGTTCTTCAATAAGCGTTTTCAGATCTGAAACATTGGTTGCTTCGGATTTTGCCTTAACCATTATAAAGCCTCTTTAGTTTGGGTCTGCAACCATGCCGCGCTTAAATCCTCACCCACCGCCGCCCAATCAGAACTTATCGCACGCTGGTCATCTAGTTCTATACCTGTTAAATATCGGTTTGAATTACCTTGCGGGTTTAGGTTAAAAGTGGCAAACCCTTTAGCTATGCTCACCTTTTTAGCTAGCTTCGCTTCACGCTCAGCCGAGGCGGCTTGCGTTTGATAAGTGGTGAACAAGGTTTTTAACTCGTCAAGATTTTTGTTAACTAAATAAGTGTTCAAAATATCCTGTACATTTGCTTTTGCTTTAAACGTTTTTTTCATAGCATCCCCCTAACCGTATTAACCACGCAGCTATTAATATCATGCATTTTAAATAGACTTTAGTATACCAACAACCACATCATTTTACGAGAATCAAGTTGCTTGATGGTGCAATCTAAAGTGCTCTCTACCCTATCAAGGCTCACGTTCTCACGCTCCACGTCACTGCCTTTCAGTGGCGGCAAGAGACCCTGCGACTTTGCGCAGGGTGGCAGGGCAATGAGGGAAACAAGTAGTGTTGCCACTCATTCCTTAACTGAATGGCCGTGCCCTTTGGAGCCACTGCCATTTAGTTAGCATAAAAACAGTCATTGCGAGGAGTGAAGCGGCGCGGCAATCTCTCAAGGGCGTGCCAGTCGGCAAGAGATTGCCACGGCATTCTACCTCGCAACGCGTGATTTTTTCTTGACTGTGAATATAACCAGACCTGGTTGATAATTCTATTCACATTATTCTATCCGCACTATGTTTTAAAGCATTGTGAAACTTGGCTGATTGTGTGTGTTTTCGGTATGTTTAGCGATACAATGTTCAGCGATACAATCTTTGCATAATAGATGTGCAGAGACTATTGGTTTGATGACAGAATTTTATTTTTTAATAGGGAGACGGTGATCGTGTCCAGCTTGGTTCGTTTTAGTGTGTTGTTTGGTTTGATGCTTGTGTGTTGGTGGGCGTTGAGTGAAGGGGATAACCAGGCCTGGTGGTTTGGTGTGCCTTTGGCGTTGATTGCAGCGGGTTTGATGTGGCGTTTCTGGCCGAAAAGTCGTTTTGGATTCACTAATGTGCTGACATTATTGCCCAAAATTATTGGGTTTTTTCTATGGCAGTCTTGGCGCGGGGGGTGGGATGTGGCGAAGCGTGCCTTGTCTAAAAATGCAGGCGTGAATCCGGTGGTAATCGACTATGCGCTTAGTTTGCCGATAGGTTGGCGACGTGATATTTGGCTGGCGACTATTGGGCTCATGCCTGGTACCTTAGCGGTCGCGATAGAGGGTAATCTGGCTAAGGTGCATGTGTTGGATAAAGCGCTGGATGTCCAACCAGGCCTGGTTGCGTTTGAGCGATTATTATTAGCTTGGCGTTAGGAGTGAAGGATGCATTAAATGAATAGCTTTTATATGATGATTGCGCTGATTCTACTGGTCACCATGCTGTTAGGTCTGGTTCGGGTGATGCACGGGCCTAGCCGGGTGGATCGCATGTTAGCGGCACAGTTATTGGGCACCAGCAGTGTTGGGATTTTATTGTTATTAGCCTTGGCGTTTGAGCAGTCGGCATTGCGTGATGTCGCTTTGGTATTCGCTTTATTGGCGGCGGTCAGTGGCTTGGCGTTTGTTAGGGTTTGGGCGGCTGGGGTGTTGGCAAAATGACGATGCTGTTTCATGCGCTGATGGAGGCGTTGATGGATGCGCTGAATTGGGTTTGGATTTCTCAGCTTTTGAGTGTGCTGCTTATTTCGGTAGGGGCGGTGTTTTTTGTCGCGGGAACGGTCGGGGTGTTGCGCTTTGATTCGGCATTAAATCGACTACATGCCCTGACAAAAGCGGATAACTTGGGGTTAGGGTTTGTTATTTTAGGCGTGATGCTACAGGCAGATAGTTGGGCGCTGGTGTTGAAGTACCTGATGATTTGGGGGTTGGTGTTGGTGAGCGCGGCGGCGGTGAGCCATTTAATGGGACAGCGTGCGTATCAACTTGAGCAGCAAGATGCTGACGAACAAGACGCGTCATTGCCTAGCAATCAGTCGAGCAAATCGAATGGACAAGGGGATAGGGCATGTTGATATTTGATGTGTTGCTGGCTTTGTTAATTTTAGGTTTGGCTTGGATGAGCGTGTCTAGCCGCGATTTATTTGAAGCGGTGGTGTTATTTATTGCGCTGGGTTTGATGATTGCCTTGGCTTGGATGCGGCTGCAAGCGCCCGACGCGGCCTTGGCAGAAGCCGCGATTGGCGCTGGTTTGGCGGGTGCTTTGTTATTAGCAACCTTATCAAGATTAGATAGGCAAACGGATGTGTCGCCGCGCCGCTTGTCGGTGGCTTGGAGCTTGATTTGGCTTGGGTTGGCGGTTGGCTTGGTATTGGCTTTCGCTCAGTTGCCGCCTACCGGCGAGGGGTTAATGCCGGATGTGATGGCGAATATGGAGCAGTCGGGTGTCGGCCACCCTGTCACCGCAGTGTTGTTGAACTTTAGGGCCTGGGATACCGCGTTGGAGTTGGCGGTTTTGGCTTGGGCTTGGTTTGCACAGCAGGCATTAAACCGTGAACAGCATCCCGGGTTTTTGGCTTTGCAAGGCCATGTATTAACCAGCAGCGCTAAAATCCTCGCGCCCCTGATGGTGTTAGTGGGTGGTTATTTATTATGGCGCGGAGCGGATGCGACCGGTGGGGCGTTTCAGGCAGGCGCGGTATTGGCGGCAGGCCTGGTGCTTTATAGTTTAAGTTTTAAGGCGGATTTGCCTTATGACGGCTGGCAGGGCTTGGGTTTGCGTTTTTTGTGGTTAGCTGGGTTTTGGTTGTTTGCGCTGGTCGGTTTGGTTGGCTTTGCGTTGGGGTTAGGTTTTATGGGGTATCCGCCTGCACAAGCTGGCGCGCTAATTTTATTGATTGAGTTGTTTGCCACCCTGTCGATTGCCCTGCTGTTAGCCGCGATGTTTAGCGGTGTATCCGAACGAAGGAGCGCGGCATGAATCTAATGATCACTAGTTATGAGGTTTATTTGTTTAGTGGCGCAGGCCTTATTTTGATTGGGTTGTTTGGTTTGGCGCGGCGGGTGCATTTGCTGCATAAAATCTTGTCGCTGAATGTAATGGGCGCGGGGGTGTTTATGTTGCTGTTGAGCTTGGCAAGCCGAGGTGAAACACCCGATGCGGTGCCTCAAGCCTTGGTGTTGACGGGCATTGTCGTGGCGATCAGTGCCACCGCCTTGGGCTTGGCGCTGATGCAGCGCTTGGCCAGTTTGTCTGAATCCAAGCAGGCGCAATTGGATGAGGATGTGTTATGAGCGGCTGGCTAGCTATTTTGGTGCTCTGGCCTTTGGCGATGGCGAGTCTAATCGCGATTTGGCCAAAACTGACTAAGCCGGTGGCGCTGCTGGCGCTGTTCGGTACGGGGTTGTTGTCGGTGGTGGTTTTTAATTTGCCCAATGGGGTGTGGGCGCTCGGTGGATGGGCGATGCCGCTGGGCATTGGTTGGCGCTTGGATGAGATCAGCCGTTTGATGCTTTTGCTCACCGGCGTGGTGGGCATGTTGGTTAGCCTTTATGCGTGGTGGGATAGTTCTTTAGCGCGTAGTTTTTGGGTGTTGTGGTTGGGTGCTTGGGGGGCGATGAATGCGCTTTATCTGGCGGCGGATGTGTTTAATATTTATGTCACCTTGGAATTGCTGGGGCTGAGTGCGGTGGCGCTAGTGGCGATTTCACTCAAAGCGGGCGCATTGCAAGCGGCGATGCGTTATTTGTTGGTCAGCTTGCTGGGTTCGATGTTGTTCTTGTTGGGCGTGGCCCTGTTGTACGGTCAATATGGTCAATTAGATATATTGGCGCTGGCGATGCAGATGGAACCGAGTTTTCCCATGCTGTTTGCGTTGGTGGTGATGAGCGTGGGATTGATGGCTAAAACGGCGGTATTTCCCCTACACAGTTGGCTGCCCTTAGCCCATGGTCGCGCGCCAGCGGCGGTCAGTGCAATTTTATCGGCTTTGGTGATTAAGGCGTCGTTTTATTTGTTGATGCGCTTATGGCTGGAGGTGTTTGCGCCTATTCCAACCTTGGCTTTGATTTATGGGGTCTGGCTGATGGGCAGTGTGGCGTTGCTGTGGGGCGCTTGGCAGGCTTTGTCAAGCCAGCAGTTAAAGCCGATGGTGGCCTGGTCAACCGTGGCACAGGTGGGTTATTTGGTGATTGGCTTGGGGTTGTTGGCTCACCCGAATACCCCAACGGGCATAAATACGCCGGAGGGCTGGCAGTGGGGTTTGCTGTGGTTAATGATGGCGCATGCGCTGGCGAAGTCGGCGATGTTTTTGGCGGCGGGTAATTTGCAACAGGCAGCGGGTCATGACCGTATATCTGACTTGGGTGAGGTGATGCGTGTACAGCGCAAAACGCTATTTGCGTTTGGGCTAGCGGGGGTGAGTTTGGCAGGATTGCCGGTGAGTGCTGGGTTTTTGGCAAAATGGTGGTTGTTGGAACTGGGTTTATTTCACCAGGCCTGGTGGTTGGTGATGGTGATGGTGATTGCGAGTTTATTGAGCGCAGGTTATGTATTTCGGGTTTTGAATGTGGCGCTGAATAAAGAGCTAAAGCCGCTGATTGAGCATGCACCCGTGATGATACCGATTCATGCGGGTCGCCAGTGGGTGGTGTTAATTTTAGCCAGCTTGGGCGTGTTGGCCGGTTTGCAAGCACAATGGCTATGGGGAGCTTAGATGATCGATAATAGCGTCTGGCCTTTGCTCATTATCGCGAGTTCGTTAGCGCCCGCCATCCTGATCTTTTTTATCCCGGAAAATAGCCGTTTTTTACGCTCGGCGGTGAATATTGGCGGCGCACTGATTAAGCTGCAGCTGGTGGTGTTGTTGGTGTTGGGTATTTACGCGGGTGAGGTGTATGAGCTTAGTTGGGCGCTCCTACCTGGTCTAGATTTTCGCCTACAGATTGATGGGCTGGCGGTGATGTTCTTGTTGTTGTCGGCTTTTTTATGGTTATTGACGACGATTTATGCGATAGGTTATTTAGAAAATTCGCCGAATAGGGCGCGGTTTTTTGGCTTTTTTACACTGTGTGTGAGCGCTACAGCCGGTGTGGCAATGGCGGGTAATTTATTTACCTTTGTGATGTTTTATGAGTTTTTGACCTTAGCGACCTGGCCATTGGTGGTGCATCGTGGTACCGAAAAAGCGATTGCTGCCGGGCGGGTGTATTTACGCTATACCTTGATTGGCGGTGGTGCGTTGTTATTAGGCACAGTGCTATTGCATGCGTTTGCCGGAACGCCCTCGTTTGAGCCTGGCGGCTATTTGTCGGCTATTGATTTGCCAGACTGGGTGCTTTGGAGCGTGTTTGTGTTGTTGATGGCCGGTCTGGGGGTGAAGGCGGCACTGGTGCCGTTTCATTCTTGGTTGGCGCAAGCGATGGTGGCTCCTGCGCCAGTGAGTGCATTGTTGCACGCGGTGGCGGTAGTGAAAGCCGGTGCGTTTGGCATAGCGCGGGTGATGTTTGAGGTTTATGGTATTGAATACGCGGATGCCCTCGGCATGGCGTTTGTGTTGTTGGTGTTGGCGGCGCTGACGATTGTTTATGGTTCGCTGCGCGCACTTTATCAAACGGATATTAAAAAACGGCTTGCGTTTTCTACTGTGAGCCAGGTGTCTTATGTGGCGCTGGGTATTGCCTTAGCAGGGCCGATAGGCGCGATAGGTGGGTTGATTCATATTGCCCATCAGGGTTTAATGAAAATAACTTTATTTATGACAGCGGGTAATTTTTCTGAAACACTCGGTGTGCATAAAATCAACCAGCTAAACGGCATTGGGCAGCGTATGCCTTGGACGACTATGGCTTTTAGTTTGGCGGCTCTGGGCATGATTGGTTTGCCGCCGATGGTTGGGTTTTTAAGTAAATGGTATCTGGGTATCGGCGCTTGGGAGGTGGGGGCTTATTGGGTGATGGCGGTGTTGTTTGCATCTAGTCTATTGAATGCGGCTTATTTTTTGCCCATGATCTATCGTGCTTGGTTTTTGAGTGCGCCGGCTGAATGGCCGCATGAACGGCGTTTAAGCGCGCATTGTGAAACCCATTGGATGTTGCTAGTACCGCCTTTGGTAACCGCCTTTACGGTGGTGGTGTTAGGTTTGGTTGCCGGCTTTGCATTAGGCACGCTGGGTTGGGTGCAATGGTTGGTTGAGCAGGAGTTTGTGCAATGATGGCTGGCTATGGGGCATTGTTATGGTTGGTTCCAGCTTGGCCTTTGTTGTTGGCGCTGAGCTTGACGCTGCGCGCGGTGCGCCCCTATGGCATTCGTTTGTTGCCTTGGGCTTTGTTGCCGGCGGCGCTGGTTTGGCTGGTCGCTGGCGCAGCGCAGCTAGGGTGGTTGGATTGGCTTTACTTTGATTGGCTTTACTTTGATTGGCCGTTGTTTTTGTATGCGCCTGATCTGTTAATGGGTACCCGCATCACGCTGGATAGTTTGAGTTATATTTGGTTGAGTTTGGCGCTGTTTGTGTGGGGAGCCGCAGCATGGCATTCCAGCTGGGTCAAAGATCGCCAGGCCTGGCGGTTTAGTTTGTTTTTCCTGCTGAGTTTGAGCGGTAGCTTAGGTCTGAGTTTGGCGGGCGATGCGATAAGCTTTTACTTGATGTTTAGTTTGATGAGTTTGGCGGCTTGGGGCTTGGTGATTCACGAGCAAACTGATTTCGCTAAACGCGCTGCTTACTGGTATTTGATTTTAGCGGTGTTGGCTGAGCTGGTGTTGTTTGCGGGTATTGTGGTACGCGCGGCGGAATTGGGCAGCACCGATTTGGCGGTTTGGGCGGTAAGCGGGTCTTCGCAATGGGGTTTGTGGCTGATTTGGCTAGGTTTAGCGGTGAAAGTGGGCGTGCCTTTATTGCATCTTTGGTTGCCTTTAGCGCATCCTGCCGCACCCGTGTCAGCCAGTGCGGTGTTATCTGGGGTGATGATTAAGGCGGGCATTATTGGTTGGTGGTTGCTCATGCCGAGCTGGGTGATGCAGGATTCGGTGTTTGTTAGTTTTATGCCCTGGTTGGGGGTAGCTACCATGGTGTTTGGCGCGGTGTTTGGCTTAATGCAAACTGATCCTAAAGCGGTGTTGGCCTATTCCAGCATTAGTCAAATGGGCTGGTTGATTTGGGGTATCGGTTGGGTTTGGCAGGGCGCAGAGCCGAATTTGTTAATAATTTGGGTGGCTTGGTTTGCCTTGCACCATGCGCTGATTAAAGGCGGTTTGTTTTTGGGTGTCGGCTGGATTAAATATTCAACGGCGGCTCAAGGGTTTATACCTTGGGTATGGGGCGGGTTGATACTGCTTGGATTATTGTTAGCCGGCATACCGTTTAGCGCAGGGGCTTGGCTCAAAATGCAAATGAAGCTGGCGAGTGCTGATGTGGGGCTGGTTATGCCTTATTGGTTATTGTTGCTCGGTTCGCTCGCTACTGTTTTGTTAATGATTCATTTTTTACGCCGTTTAGCGAAGCTGGACGCTGTAAGCCCAGACCAGGCTAAGCCAGTGAGCCGAATGGCACTGGTCAGTTGGTTTGGATTGGTGGCGCTCGCCGCGAGCTGGATTTATTGGGTGGCCATGCCGAGCTGGGATAGCGGCGCATTGGTTGATGCGTTTAAACCGATTGTGATCGGATTGATTCTCGCCACAGCTTGGCGAATCCGTATTCACAGACAAATTCAATCACCTCCGGGCGATATGGTGGTGCTATTGGAATGGTTTGGGCGCAGGTTAGCGGCATGGGGAGAGGGCTATCAGCAGGCTTATCAACGGCTTCAATTTCGCATACAAGCTGGCTGGCAAAGCATGAGCCAAGGCTACCAATCTTTCCTTCAACATGCCGATAATGCAGAAAAAAACCTACTCAACTGGCCAAGGTTTATGCAGCTAATCGGTGGGCTTGCACTGGTGTTTTGGCTGTTGTTGATTTTGTAAACCGTTTAAAAGCTTACAAGCTGAGCAGGTCGCGGGTTAGACTGAACCCCATCAAGGGTTGATGCAATAACCTATATACCTAAATCAATAAACCTCGTCGTGGCTGCCTATGTCAATCGGAATGATTTCATTGTCTTTTAGAATAAAGTCAATCACAACGCGATATTTCATATTGATTGAAACACTGTAGTAGTCGTTCAATTTGCCTTGTAGTTTATGCAGTCTTAGTGAAGGGTGGTAGGGGTCAAGCTCTAGTATTTCTATTGTTTTAATATAGCGCGCTAAAACATCGGGGTGTTTTTTTATAAACCTTGTTAGCCTTTTAAAATATTCGTCTGTGCGAATGATTTTATAGGGCATTGATTAGCTCGTTTGCATGGTCTTTAGCGGTTTGGATCTTGTAGCGACCTTCCTTGATATCTTGCATCGCTAGCATATGGGCTAAATCAAGTTCTTGTTGTCTAAATTGTTGGTAACGTGCCATATCTAAAACAACGTATTTGTTTTTTCCACGCACATTGATAATCAGCTCATCGGCGGTTTCCAGCAGTTTGGCGAAAATTGATACGCCCTTGGTTTTAATTTCGTTTGCAGATACAATCATAATTCACCTCTTAAGAGTACGATTTAAAGTACCTTAGCATGGCTTAAATTATTTAGCAAGGCTTATTCCAAGGCAATATCTAAGCTAAACCTGTGTTCACCGCGTTGGATTGTTAGGTTTATAACCAGGCCTGGTGGTGTGGTGTAGAGGGCGAGGATTAAGTCGGCATAGTGTTTTAATGTTTGGTGATTGAGTGCGCAAATACAGTCGTCTTTTTGTAGACCCGCTTTGGCGGCGGCACTCTCGTCAGTGAGGTCTTGAATGCAGGGCGTTTTGCCATTAAAACTTGCGCCGAGCTTTCCATGATCTGGCAGGTTAATCGAGTCGGTGTACACCCATTGATCTACAAATTCAGCGCGGTAGTTTTCAAATGAGCCGCTGCTGATGGTGATTTGTTGGAGTTCAGGTAGCTGGCGAGCCATGTCTTTGGGTATCGCTTCAAAATGTCCAATATGAAAGTTACCAGCAAACACCAATAACTTGTGATCAGGGTGATGGTTTAAAAAACGCACCGCATTGGCGGCCATGGTTTCATCCCAGATGCGTTGGGCATAAATAAAGTCTTCGACATCCCGATCAGGCGGAATTTTGTCGCTAAAAAACTGACTGAGGCGCTGATGCTGGGCATCACCTGGGGGATGAATGTGAGGCATAGATTGTCGTTGAATCAGGCTTAAACTGTTTCGACCTTGGCTGGCGACTTGGCGAGTCAATTCATTCGGTGCGTTGAGCGCGATGACTCGAATTTGATGTTGCTTGGCATAACGCATAATCGGTTGTAACAAGCGATAATCAAACCGCCAGCGCTGAAAATATTCGGTGTGCTGGAGCATGTCGGCTTCGGAGATGGCGCCATAAATGTAGCCATCCAACCAGGGCTGAAATGCGGCTTGAAACCATTCGACCCCGATGGCTAGTTGAGGGTGTTGTTGGTGTAAGCTTTGAAGCATCGCCAGCTGTACCAGATGGTCTTCAAAGTTTGGGTGGATTTCACCAACATGTACCACTCGGTACTGGGGCAGGCTTTGTTTGAGTTGATCAAGGCTAATTTCGCTTTGACCATCGTCCACCGTGGCTTGCCAGTTTGCAACAAACCTCAGGGGATCGACAAGAGCGGGGTGGAGAGGGTCTTCAGCACTAATTAACGCGCTGTTGAGCATCAGCACAACGCCGAGGCACAGTTGAAACCAGCTAGTTTTGCATATCAAGGGCGCTCACCCAGGCCTGGTTGCTTTTAATCTCATCGACACGCACCCGCTGATTCGCTTGAAAATCGGCTTGTGGGTTGGCGACCAACCAATGGGTGCCATGATAAAACACCACCCATTGGTCATTGTGCATCGAAAGCTGGCCTATTTCACCGGTTTGATAGGTGTCGAGTTGGTCGGCTTCAGCATTATGCGGCGCGATGACTTTTTTTCGTAACGCGAATAACAGCACCATGCCGATAGCAAAGGCAAAGATGAGTTGGTATTCGCCATGTTCAAAGTCAACAAACAAGCCGACTAAGCCGACAAAAACTAAGCCTAAGCCAAACCAGAATAAAATAAACAACCCAAAAAGAATTTCAATGCCAATCAGAATCAGGCCTGCGGCAATTAAAATCCAGCTTGGAATTAACTCCAATAGCCCAATTGAACTCACTTTAGCTGACCTGCTTGTCCTAACAAGCTCTGTAAGGCGCTTAGCGAACCAATCAACTCAGCGGATTCATAAGGTACCACGATTTTGTTTTGCGAGTCGCTGGCGGCGATGCCTTCCCAAGCTTTAATTCGGTCTTTGGCGAGCAGGAATTCGGCTGCATTTGGATTCGATTGCATCGCCAAGGCAATCATTTCAATCGCTTGCTGTTGACCTTGCGCCAGTTGAATTTGCTCATAACGACGCGCATCCGCGGTACGTTCAATCGCTTCGGCTTCTTTAAAGGCTTTTTGGCGATCACCTTCGGCCTTGGCGATGGTGGCATTTTTTAAGCCTTCGGCTTCGGTTTCAGTCGCGCGACGCTCACGCTCAGCACGCAGCTGAAGTTCCATCGCATGTTGCACCACTTCAGAAACAGAAATATCTGAGATTTCAACGCGGGTAACTTTGGCACCCCAGTTGGCGGAAGCGGCATCCAGTGCCATTAATAATGTCGCATTCAGTGTGTCACGCGAGGAGAGGGTGTCATCTAAATCCATTTTACCGATTTCAGAGCGAAGAGTGGTTTGCGCAAGTTGGGCAATCGCATGTTTTAAATCTAAGATTTCATAGGTTGCTTTGCGCGCAATACCAATGCGCATAAATACCAAGCCATCAATTACAATACTGACATTGTCCTTGGTGATAACTTTTTGAATAGGAATGTCGATGACCTGCTCTTGTGTGTTGAAGGTAGCGCGAACTCGATCCACAACCGGAATAATAAAGTTGAGACCACCACTTAGGGTACGATGATAGCGTCCAAGGCGCTCGACAACCTGTTGCTCCGCTTGAGGTACAATTCGAATACCTGTTATGAAGTAAACAAATACAACCCCTAAAAGAATAAGTGTAAAAATCGTGAAATCCATAATTTTAACGCCTCCGGTATGCGTTTAAGTTGGTAAAATCAAATTGTTGTTTAAAAATGAACCCTTTTGTGGTCGCTTTTGACGCTCAAGGATAGAATAAAATGTAACATAAAAATAACTCTAGGAGGATGTATGTTGAAAAAGACCTTAAAGGCTGCGTTAGTTAGTGTAGGTTTAGTGAGTGTAGCAGTTCCTGTGGCTTACGCCGATAGCCTTGTGGTTGAAGTGCCACGGCTCACGCTGGAAGTAAATAATAAAATTGCAATGGAAACCATCAAAGCTTGTGAGGCGAAAGGAATACCTGTTTCAGTTACCGTGGTTGATCGTAACGGCATTATTATGGTAAAAATGCGAGACTCAATGGCGCCACCTGTATCCTTGCCGATCAGTCAGAAAAAAGCCTATACCGCTGTGATGTTTAACGCCAATGGCTCACAGCTAACACGCCAAGCCGAAGGCGCATTACCCACATTGGGTGAGGGCTTAGCCTTTATGGCCGGCTCGGTCACTATTTCTGCCGGTGGTCGTTTGTTTGGTGCGGTGGGCGTAAGTGGTGCACCTGATGGTATGGTGGATGAGGAATGTGCAGCAGCGGGTGTTGAAGCGGTACAGATGGACTTAGAAATGATGTAATTTTCTTGATTCCGGATAAAACAACTCACACATAGCAGTCAAAGGTTGCTTGTTTTTTTGTTGTTTTATTTGGAATCAACGCGCAGTAATAGACAAACAAAGGCTTTGCCGCTATAATCCGCACCACCCCACGGAGAGCTGGCTGAGCGGTTGAAGGCGCACGCCTGGAAAGTGTGTATAGGTTAATAGCCTATCGGGGGTTCGAATCCCCCGCTCTCCGCCATATTCGATATTAAACCCGCATCAAGCGGGTTTTTTTATGCCTAAATATTAGTTAAACATGTTTTATGGAGTTTCTGGCAGTTGCCAGTTGATGGGGGTGACTTGGTGTTTACTCAGGTATTGATTGGTTTGTGAGAAGGGGCGACTGCCAAAAAAACCACGATAAGCAGAGAGTGGTGAAGGATGGGGGCTAGTGATGACGAGGTGTTTTTCGCGATCAATCAGTGCGCCTTTCTTTTGTGCATAACTGCCCCACAAAATAAAGACGAGGTTTTTACGCTGGGTGTTGAGTTGTTGGATCACCGCATCGGTAAATCCTTCCCAGCCTTGATTTTGGTGAGCATTCGCTTTATTGGCCTCGACGGTAAGAACTGCATTGAGTAGCAATACTCCTTGCTGCGCCCAAGGAAGTAGGTAACCTGTGTGGCGGTTATCTACACCTATATCGTCGAGTAGCTCTTTGTTGATATTGGTTAGGGATTTGGGTAGTGGGCGAACATTGGGTAAGACTGAAAAGCTGAGGCCATGAGCATGACCCGGTGTGGGGTAGGGGTCTTGTCCCAGTATAACGACTTTGACCTGGTCAAATGGTGTAATGTTGAAGGCGTTGAACCAGTATTGAGTTTTTGGAAGAATGATTTTTCCTGCTTGTTTTTCGGTCAGTAAAAATGCTTTTAGGCGTTGCATAGATTTTGTTAAAAATAGTGGTTCTAGCTGGGTCAGCCAACTTGCTTCAAGTTTGATGCCTGACATCTTAGTCCTTAAGGGCAGAGTCGTGCTGATAGCCAGGTCTGCATACCAGCAAGAGTTTGCGTATTCGCTGGATCTTTTTTAAAGCTTAGGCGGTCATGTAAACGATTAGGACGGCCTTGCCAAAATTCAATGTAATTGGCCGTTAAACAATAGCCCCCCCAATGTTCCGGACGCGGTACGGGTTTGTTTTGATAGTCTATTTTGGCTTGCGCCATGCGTTGTTCCAGTTCGCTTCGGCTAGTGATCTCTTGGCTTTGTTGAGAAATATAAGCACTGAGTTGACTGTCTAGAGGTCTGCTTTGGAAGTAGGTATCGGAAGCTTGCGCACTCATTTTTTCGATCATGCCTTCAACTCTAACTTGGCGTTCTAACTGCGGCCAAAAAAAGTTTAACGCTGCGCGAGGGCTTGATTCAATTTGCTTACCTTTATCACTGGCATAATGAGTGTAGAATATAAATCCTTGTTCATTAAAAGCCTTGAGTAGTACAATTCGAGAGTGGGGTTGAAGATTGTTGTCCACGGTAGAGAGCGTCATCGCGGTAGGTTCGTCAACTTGTTTCTCAAACGCATCGTCCATCCAGCTTTGAAATAGAATAAGGGGATTGTGTTTTAAGAATTCATCAGTCAGTGCGCCCATTTCATAACTCTGGCGGTGGGCATGATAGTCGCGATTTGGCATGGTAATTCCTTAATGAAAATAGGTGATGTAACGTTAATGTTACCATAATTTAAAAGTTGAATCTTTGTGTTGATTAAAGGCTTTGTCTTTACATTAATCTCAGACTTACCAATAATAGTCATCAATTTAACAGATACCCGACCTAGCCTGTAAAGAGCATAAAGGCCTAGTTGTTTAAGGAGCAAGTGTGAGTCAAGCATATAATTCTGCTGAAATTGAAGTTCTAACGGGTTTAGATCCTGTGCGTAAGCGTCCAGGGATGTACACCGACACCACGCGACCTAATCATTTGGCGCAAGAGGTTATTGATAATAGTGTTGATGAAGCCATTGCGGGTCATGCCTCAGAAATTACAGTGGTTCATTATGCAGATGGATCGGTGAGTGTTGAAGATAATGGGCGTGGAATGCCGGTTGATATTCATCCTGATGAGGGCGTGCCGGGTGTTGAGGTTATTATGACTCGATTGCATGCGGGGGGGAAATTTTCGAACAAAGCCTACCAATTTTCCGGTGGTTTGCATGGCGTCGGCATTTCGGTAGTGAATGCGCTGTCAAAACGAGTTGAGATTCAAATTAAACGGGATAGTCAGTTGCACAAAATTGCCTTTGAACAGGGGGTGTTAGTTGAACCCTTAGAGGTGGTCGGTAAGGTTGGTAAAAAGAATACAGGAACCTGGCTACGTTTTTGGCCTGAATCCTCCTTTTTCGATACCGCAAAATATGCATTATCACGGTTAAAACATTTGTTACGTGCTAAAGCGGTGTTATGTCCAGGTTTAACTATTCATTTCCGTGATGACGCTTCGGGTGAGAAGATTACTTGGTTTTATGAGGATGGTCTACGCGATTATCTAAATCAAGCCTTGGAAGGTATCGAACGTTTACCCGAAGAAGGTTTTGTAGGGAGCTTGACCTTAGATAATGAATCCGTTGCTTGGTCACTTGCCTGGCTGGTTGAGTCAGCTGAGGCGCCCAATGAGAGTTATGTTAATTTAATTCCTACACCGCAAGGCGGTACACATGTGAACGGTTTGCGTCAGGGCGCAACGGATGCAGTACGCGAATTTTGTGAGTTTCGGAACTTGATTCCACGTGGCGTTAAGTTATCACCGGATGATGTCTGGCAGAATGTGGCTTATGTTTTGTCAGCAAAGGTTAGGGAGCCACAATTTGCTGGCCAAACTAAAGAACGTTTGTCTTCGCGTGAATGCGTCCCCTTTATTTCTGGTGCGGTAAAAGACAGTCTAAGTTTATGGTTAAATCAGCATACCGAGGTCGCAGAGAAGATTGCCGAACTGGCAATTAATAACGCTCAAGTTCGCAATAAAAAGTCACGCCAGGTTGCCCGAAAAAAAATAACCACCGGTCCGGCCTTGCCCGGAAAACTAGCTGATTGCACTGAAACTGATTTGGGTTTAACCGAGCTGTTTTTAGTCGAAGGCGATTCCGCAGGAGGGTCTGCCAAGCAGGCTCGAGATAAACGCTTCCAAGCAATTATGCCCCTCCGTGGAAAGATCTTAAATACCTGGGAGGTAGATTCGGGTCAGATTTTAGCGTCGCAGGAAGTGCATGACATCAGTGTTGCCATTGGTGTAGACCCAGCCTCAGATGATTTAACTGGTTTGCGATACGGTAAGGTTTGTATTCTTGCCGATGCGGATTCGGATGGTGCGCATATTGCCACGTTAATTTGTGCTTTGTTTGTTCGGCACTTTCCAAGACTAGTCGAAAATGGTCATGTATATGTTGCCATGCCGCCACTTTATCGTATTGATGTAGGCAAAAAGGTATTTTATGCATTGGATGAGGATGAACGGCGAGGGGTATTGGATCGTATCCAAGCTGAGAAACTCCCCGGCAAGGTACAAGTGACGCGCTTTAAAGGTTTGGGTGAAATGAACCCGCTCCAATTGCGCGAAACCACAATGTTGCCACAAACCCGACGGCTGGTACAGTTAATGTTAGAATCAGAAACGAGTCTGCCAATTATGGATATGATGTTGGCAAAAAAACGTTCATCTGATCGTAAAGCATGGTTAGAAGAAAAAGGCGATTTGGCGGAGGTAGTAGGGTGAAAAATAATCAAAGATGGATAATGTTGCCGCTTATTGCCAGTTTATTTGGTTGTACGCATTTAACAAATCGCACTGATGCGATGACGGTTGAAAGTGTAGCTGTTTCCCAGGTCAAGTTAGAGCCTGCGTTGATGTTTGAACTCATGCTGGGTGAAATGCTGGCTGAGCGAGGTGATACATTTAGCGCGTACAATCTCTTGTTCCCCATTGCACAAAAAACAGGGGATGTTCGGCTGGCAGAGCGGAGTTTTCAACTAGCCATGTCAGCCGGTTTTGCTCAGGGTATTGAGCAGAGTGCTGAATTATGGCGTTCACTTGACCCTATGCAGGCTTCTGCGTGGCGTGTTGGTTACTTAATGGCCTTACGTCATGATGATCTTGAGGCGGCACTAGATTATTGGGCGTCTTATCGTAAGGTGTCTGATCTTGATTTAGCCGATGATTTAAGGAGTGCGTCTGCTCAAGCGATTCAGGCGACAAAGCCCGAAACGGCTATTGCTTTTTTCCAGGCTTTGACACGGAGTTACCCAGATGAGTGGGTTGCTGGATTTGCCTTGGGATATGTTGCCAATCATTACAATCAGCCATTAATAGCTGTGGAGACCTTGGAGGATGTGGCCACGCGTCTTGAAGCACCGGTTGAAGTGTATTTTGCGCTTTCCAATTTATATGTTGAACAGGGTTTAACTGAACGTGGGCTTGAGTTTTTGGCCACGTTCATTCGCCAGAATCCAGAGCAATGGATGATGCAAGAGCGTTATGCGCGTTTAGAGGTAAAAGCTGAGCAATATCTTAGCGCCAAGGCGCGTTATCAGCGTATAGTTGAAGCTAATCCACGCGCTTTTACATCCTTGTTATCCTTAGCCCTGTTGCAATTAGAGCTGGGGGAGTTAGATGCAGCTGAAATAGGTTTTAGAACGCTTGTTAACGTTGAAGGTTACAAAGATATCAGTTATTACTATCTTGGAATTATTTCGCAGAATACTGAAAATTTAAACCAGGCCAAGCGCTATTTGGAGCAAGTATCTCATCCCGATTATTATCTTGATGCAAACCTAATGATTGCTCAACTTCTAGTCAGGCTGGAAGGGTTGCACCAAGGCATTGATCATCTTCAGGCGTTAAAACCAGTTGGTCAAGAAGAGCAAGTCAAAATCCTACGCGCTCAGGGTATTTTTCATAGTCAATTTGACCTTTGGGAGCAGGCCTTGTTGTTTTATCAGCAAGCATTAGATATTAAGCCTGATGATTTAGCGATTAGCTTTGCGATGGCGATGGCACTGTATGAGCTAGAAATGCATGATGAGTATGAGCGTCTTGTAACGGATTTGGTTAAGCGTTATCCAAATGAGCCTGATGCACTAAATGCATTAGGCTATTTTTATGTTGAGCAAAATATTAAGTTGGATGAAGCTGAAGTTTTACTAGAGAGAGCACTGGCTATTGATCCTAATCGTTATTATATTTTAGATAGTCGAGGATGGTTAGAATACCAGCGTGGTAATTATGTTGAGGCAGAGCAATATTTACAGCGTGCATGGTCCTTAAGTAAGGATGACGAAGTTTTGATTCATCTGATTAAAGTAAAATGGGCTCAGGGTAAACAGCAGCAAGCACAAAGTTTGTGGAATGAGTATGCGCCGATATTTCCAACCAATGAGACGTTGCAACGTTTAATCAACGACTTAGCGAATCCTTAAAAATAAATCAGCTATTTTTTTAAAAAATATTAAAAATGGCTTGAACTTTTTTGAAAACCTTGGATAATACGCATCTGTCTTAACGACAGAGATTTATTGGGCCGTAGCCAAGCGGTAAGGCAGCGGGTTTTGATCCCGTCATGCGAAGGTTCGAATCCTTCCGGCCCAGCCATCTCATTCTTAATTCCCCAAATTCTTTATCCTCGACAGGAGCTGCCATTAATGGCCAAGAAAAATGTCATGATATTTGCGGGAAATGCAAATGTCACTCTTGCAGAGAACATCTCCCTGTATCTTGATCAACCCTTAGGCAAAGCCAACGTAGGCCGTTTTAGCGATGGCGAAATCATGGTTGAAATCACAGAGTCAGTGCGTGGGCGTGATGTCTATGTGTTGCAACCTACCTGTACGCCAGAGCCGGCTGTTAACCTAATG
Organism: Thiomicrospira sp. R3; assembly: GCF_029581415.1. Taxonomy (GTDB): domain Bacteria; phylum Pseudomonadota; class Gammaproteobacteria; order Thiomicrospirales; family Thiomicrospiraceae; genus Thiomicrospira. The sequence continues at coordinate 1,394,076 of NZ_CP121121.1, forward strand.
GAAATGTTGGTAATGATTGATGCACTAAAGCGTGCTTCAGCGAAGCGTATTACAGCGGTCGTTCCTTATTACGGCTTTGCTCGCCAAGATCGTCGTCCTCATTCAGCCCGTGTGCCAATTACGGCGCGTTTAGCCGCGGATATGATTACCGTTGCCGGTGCAGATCGTATGATTACCGTTGACTTGCACTCCGATCAAATTCAAGGTTTCTTTGATATCCCTGTTGATAATATTTATGCCTCACCTGTGCTAGTTGAGGATATGGAAAAAGTATTGGATATTACCAATGTCACTGTAGTTTCGCCTGATGTCGGCGGTGTAGTTCGTGCGCGAGCTGTTGCTAAAGCCCTTAATGCTGAATTAGCCATCATCGACAAACGTCGTCCAAAAGCCAATGTCTCACAGGTGATGCATGTAATCGGTGATGTTAAAGATCGTGACTGTATTATTGTTGATGACATGGTCGATACGGCAGGAACACTCTGTAAAGCAGCAGCGGCTTTAATTGAAAATGGTGCGAAAAGTGTTACCGCCTATGTGACACATGCCGTTCTTTCGGGGCCTGCTGTAGAAAATATCCGAAAATCAGTTTTAAAAGAGTTGGTTGTGACCGATACCATTCCTCAGTCTGTTGATGCGATGAAGTGTAAGAAGATTCGCCAAGTTACTATGGCTAATATTCTAGGTGAAACAATTCGAAGAGTGAATAATGAGGAATCAGTAACGGCGCTCATGCCTGAAGTCTAAAACTTAGTTTTTACTGTTTCTCGGAGCCTTTTATAACCCTACTTGGTTATAAAAGGCTTTTTTGTTTGTGTTTTTAGTCTAAATTAAGTATACTTCGCGCTTTCTTTTGTCTGGTCGCGGATAAAAGCTTGTTTAATGGGATTTTAAAAATCCCGCAATTGGAGAATCACTATGAGTGAAGTTTGGACAGCAGAAGTCCGTGGGGCAGAGGGGAAAGGTGCGAGCCGCCGCCTTCGTCATGCGGGTAAAATACCGGCAATTATTTACGGTGCAGAGAAAGATGCAATTTCGGTAACCTTTGACGGTAACTTTGTTAAAAAAGCCTTGGTAAATATTGATGCTTACAACACGGTTTTAACTGTCGATGTTGAAGGTGGTAAACAAGAGCGTGTTGTTATTAAGGACATGCAACGTCATCCAGCTCGCGAGAACGTAATGCACCTAGACCTACAGCGTGTGACCGATGATTCACGTATCACCAAATACATCCCAATTAAGTTTGTTGGTGCCGCTAAAGCACCGGGTGTTAAGTTGGGTGGTATTATGACTTATTTCCAGAAAACTGTAGAGGTACGTTGTGCTGCTGCTAGCCTGCCTAAAGCCATCGAAATTGATGTGTCAACCATGGAAGCAGGTGAAAACCTACGTCTATCAGATTTGACAATGCCAGAAGGTGTGCAGGTTGTAGCATTGTTGCATGGTAACTCTGATTATGACCAAGCTGTGGTCGGTATCGATAAAGTAAGACGCTAAGTTTTTAGCGACTCACTTTAGCGTTTAAAACAGGAACCCGCGTTTATGTCATCTGTTCAACTGATTGTCGGTCTGGGAAATCCAGGCGAACAATATGAGCAGACCCGACATAACGCGGGTTTTTGGTTTGTGGAGGAATTAGCGCGCCAACATCAAGTGGTATTTCGTCCAGAAACCAAATTTTTTGGTGAAGTAGCTAAAATTCAGCTCAGCAATAGCCAGGCCTGGTTACTTAAACCCGCAACATTTATGAATCGTTCAGGGCAGGCTATTTCTGCTTTGGCTAAGTTTTATCGTATTCAGCCTGAACAGATATTGGTTGCGCATGATGAGCTGGATTTGCCTGTTGGTGCGGCCAAGCTTAAAACAGGCGGCGGTCATGGCGGTCATAATGGGTTAAGGGATACCATCGCGGCCTTAAGTACCCCGAATTTTCATCGTTTGCGCCTGGGTATTGACCACCCAGGTGATCGTCATCAGGTGGTTAATTATGTGCTCAAAGCACCTTCTAAAACCGAGCGCGAGTTGATTGACGAGGCTATCTACCAGGCTTCCCGTGTTTTGCCCGAAATCTTAGCCGCTGATTGGGCGAAAGCGATGAATCAGCTGCACACAAAGCAGGTTAAGTAAAAGACCGAGCTCACTCAATTAATATGCAAAAAGGAATCTGTTATGGGAATTAAATGTGGCATCGTTGGTTTGCCTAATGTTGGAAAATCCACCCTGTTTAATGCATTAACCAATGCAGGTATCGAAGCACAGAACTATCCTTTTTGTACGATTGAACCGAATGTGGGTATCGTGCCGGTTCCTGATTACCGTCAAGATAAGTTAGCCGAAATTGTTAAGCCTCAGCGTGTTATGTCGGCGACGATGGAGTTTGTCGATATAGCAGGCCTGGTTGAAGGCGCATCCAAGGGTGAAGGCTTAGGCAATAAGTTTTTAGCCACGATTCGCGAAACCGATGCGATTGCTCAGGTGGTGCGTTGTTTTGAAAATGATGACATTGTTCATGTGTCTGGCAAGATATCGCCGTTAGATGACATTGAGGTGATTAACACGGAGTTGGTGTTAGCAGATATGGAGTCAATTGATAAAGCGATTCAGAAGGTGCAGAAGGTCGCTAAAAGCGGTAACAAAGAATCGGTGGCGCGTTTAGCGGTGCTGCAAAAGGTGTCGGCTGAAATTGCGGATGGCAAGCTGGTGCGTAATGTGGAATTAACACCAGAAGAAAAGGCTGAGCTGTATGATCTTCATTTGCTCACGATTAAGCCAATGATGTACATCGCCAATGTCAACGAAGATGGTTTTGAAAATAATTCTTTGCTGGATGCCGTTGAGAAGTTGGCTCAAGAGCAGGGGGCCGTGGTGGTGCCAGTGTGTGCGGCGATTGAATCTGAAATTGCCGAGTTGGACGATGGGGATAAGCTGGACTTCTTGCAGGGTATGGGTTTAGAAGAGCCTGGTTTGAATCGCGTGATCCGTGCAGGCTATAGTCTGTTAGGTTTGCAAACCTACTTCACTGCGGGCGTACAGGAGGTACGCGCTTGGACAATTAAGGTCGGTGCTACAGCACCCCAGGCCGCAGGCGTGATCCATACTGATTTCGAAAAAGGCTTTATCCGCGCGGAAGTTACCGCCTATGAAGACTATGTAAAATACAACGGTGAGCAGGGCGCGAAAGAAGTGGGTAAGTTGCGCCTAGAAGGTAAAGAATACATTGTTCAAGATGGTGATGTGATGCATTTTCGCTTTAACGTCTAGCTTTGTTTTTTAAGGCTAGGCTATAACCCCAGGCAGACAAGTGTGGTTTGCTTTTGAGGTACTGTTGGTATTTGTCTTTAAGTTTAGGTCTAATTTGATCTGCGCACAGCGGATAAAATCCAAGTCGCTGATAAAACGAGATTAGCTCAGGTTGTATAAACCCGATGCAATCCTCATTCAATTGTGTCAGTAAAAACCGAACCAAATTAGCGCCATAGCCTTTTTGCCGTTGGTTCGGATCAATATACAGTCCGCGCAACCAGGCCTGGTTGTCAAATGGGATGATTCTGGCCATGCCTATAAGTTTGTTTTGTTGCTTTGCGATATATACTCGCTCACTTTGTTGTGGTTGCGTTAGCTTTTGCTGCTTAATAAAGTGTTTGAGTGGGTATTTATCACCCGCGTCTAATAATGTGAAAGAAATCATGTCCTATCCTAAATCCAAGCGCCCTCAATGTGCAGTTTGTCAGCGACCCGTTAAAACTTGCATTTGTCATTTAGTAGCTCGAATAGCTACGCCAATTGAGCTGGCTATATTACAACACCCAAGTGAAGTTGGGCACCCTAAAGGTACGGCATGGTTGGCACATCAATGTTTGGTAGGGAGTCAGCTATTTGTTGGGGAACAGCTTGAAGACCTACCTGCTTTAGAAGCTTGGTTAGCTCAGGGTGATGCTTATTTACTCTATCCCATGCAAGCGGGTGACCTTGTTGAATCAATTTTTGCAAGTGCTTTATTGCCTCGAGTATCAAGTGAGCTAGCTAAGGCTAGGGTTTTAGTGTTAGATGGTACTTGGCGTAAAACCTATAAACTTTTGCAGTCTAACCCGACCTTACAGCGATTGCCTCGTATAACACTGCGCCAACCCTTTTCTTCAGGTTATCATATACGACAAGCACGGCGTGAGGATAGCTTGTCTACGCTGGAGTCGATCTATTGCCTGTTAAGGGAAATAGATGTTAAGGGTGATTATGCCGCATTGATCAACAGTTTTGAGGGATTTGTAGGCTTGTACCAAGGCTTTATCCAAAAATAAAAAAACCGACATGAACGTCGGTTTTTTTTGAGAAATACGCGAGTTAGTTATTGCGTGTTTCTGATTGGCTGCTAAAAGACTCCACTTGAGCTGGAGATGGAGTCGGTGCGGCGTTGTTCTCAAAATCATTTGCTATGCCGGCGATACTCATTGATTCAGCATCGCGTGGCGCGCGACGACGATTTAGTGAGCTACGGCTATTGTAGCGACTTCTCCGGCGACGTGGTTCACGCTGTTCATTAGTGTTGGTTTGCGTTGACTCGGCTTTATCCGTTGAATCTGACTTATTGATCACCGATTTGTTGACTGTTTCAGGTTGTTCGACGGGTTTGGTTTCTTGTTTTAAGTTTACGGGTTGCTTATTGTCAGGTTTTGACTTTGCTGGCTCGCGTCTTGATTCCCGATTATCATTGCGTTCAGAGCGTTGGTCATTCCGATCAGTTCGCGGTTCATTTCGTGCTTCAGGACGTGGTGCTCTTGAATCAGGTTTTTTTGCTTCAGCTCTAGGTGCTTCATTAGTATTTTGTTGATCTTCGTTACCGCGACGGCGACCATTTCCGCGGCGGCGACTATTATTGCCTTTTCGACTGGTGTGATCAGTTTCCTCATCACGTTTTTTAGTTTGAGGTGCTTGTTTTGTGTCTTCAGGTTGTTTGAATAACCAATTCCACAGTTTTACTAACAAGCCAGGTTCACTGACAGCTTGAACATTTGTGCTGACCGGAACGGGAGGAGGGGTCAAAGGTAAGGTATTTTTTAATGCCGGCTCTTCTTTATTGTGCTTGGTTGTTTCAAAGTTCGGTAATTCTTTTTCAATAACTGTTTTTACCTGATAGCTGGTTTCAATGGCATCATTTTCACCCACACGTGAGCGCTCAATGATGTATTGTGGCGTTTCTAGGTGTTCATTAGGTACAATTAAAATATGAAGATGGTAGCGGTCTTCGGTCTTAATAATTTGAGCACGTTTTTCGTTTAGTAAGAAGGTGGCTACATCTACAGGAAGTTGCACAGTAATTCGGCGTGTCCCCTCTTTCATGGCCTCTTCTTCGAGCAAGCGAAGTAATGACAAAGCCAAGGATTCTATGCCGCGAATCACGCCTACGCCTTTGCAGCGTGGGCAAACAATTTGGCTGGACTCTTCAATCGAAGGGCGTAAGCGTTGGCGAGACATTTCTAATAGACCAAAGCGTGAAATCTTACCTATTTGAACACGTGCGCGATCAGATTTAACCGCATCACGCATTTGATTTTCTAGCTCACGTTGATGGCGTGAGGAGTGCATGTCGATAAAATCAATAACAACTAAACCACCTAAGTCTCTCAAACGAAGTTGGCGAGCGATTTCAGTGGCAGCTTCCATATTGGTGTGAAAAGCGGTTTCTTCTATGTCTCCACCTTTGGTTGAGCGGCTAGAGTTAATATCAATTGCAGTTAGTGCTTCTGTAATGTCAATTACAATCACGCCACCAGACGGTAATACCACTTCGCGTTGGTAGGCGGACTCAATTTGAGATTCAATTTGAAAACGCGTAAAAAGAGGGATCTTATCCTGATAAGGTTTAACCTTGTTGACGTGCTGGGGCATGACCTGTTGAATAAAGTCGCGAGCACGGTAAAAGGTGTCCATGTCATCAATGAGTATTTCGCCAATATCTTGACGTAAATAATCACGAATAGCTAAGGTGACGATGTCGGACTCTTGGTGAATTAGGAAAGGCGCTGACTTTTCAGTCGCGGTTTGTTTAATTGCATCCCAAAGCTGAATGAGGTAGTTGATGCCCCACTGCAGTTCTTCTTGGCTTTTATCCACGCCAGCGGTTCTAACAATGAGTCCCATACTATCTGGGATATCAATACTTTTAAGTGTATCGCGAAGGCTGCTACGATCATCGCCATCTATCCGGCGAGAAATGCCGCCTGCTTTGGGGTTGTTGGGCATCATAACCACGTATGGCCCGGCTAAGGTTATTTGTGTTGTGAGTGCCGCCCCTTTGTTTCCACGTTCTTCTTTTTGAACTTGGATAATAATTTCTTGGCCTTCTTTTAAAACTTGGTTAATAGAGAGGTTATTGTCAGGTTGACCATTTGGGTAATACTCTTCAGCCACTTCTTTAAACGGTAGAAAACCGTGGCGGTCCGCACCATAGTCAACGAACGCAGCTTCTAGGCTTGGCTCAATACGAGTTACTAAGCCTTTATAAATATTTGCTTTTTTCTTTTTTTGTTGTGGGGTTTCTATGTCTAGGTCGTAAAGTGCTTGGCCATCAACCAGCGCGACCCGTAACTCTTCGGCTTGGGTAGCATTTATGAGCATTCTTTTCATGCTGTTCTCTTTGTAAGCTTGGGGGCTAAAATGTTTGCAGTAATAAAATAGCAGAAGAGATGAGGAGAAAGATCAAACCAGACTTCTTGTTAATCATGCACAAACCTAAAGCGCTTTGCTCTTAACTTTATGTACCGGTTAGAGTCTGTGATAAGCGTTATCTTTGGAAGGGCAATGTAACCTTTTTCTCGAGCTTAACCTTTTGTGCAGCGCTAAGCTCTTAGTCTAAAATGGTAACCTACGCCTAGGCTGGTTTCTCAGCTTTACTTGGTTAGGTACTACTTAAAATAGTGGGTTTTCTTTGCTCTGATCGCTAACTAACTTTTGCTTGTTTTTTTAACGTCTTACATCCTTGATTTTGGCTGCGTTAATCGTTTAAGTAGTCGTTAGGTTTCGTTTATTCTATTATTGTTTTTTAGTTTTTAGCCAGTTAATAAAAAAGTGTTTACTGCGCATTCAATGCGGAAAAATCTGTTTGCTGGCGTTTACATTAAATAAAACTTACCCAGCCTGCGCAATATAGCACCGCTTTATCTAAGGTGCAATCAGAAACGGAGTTAGATTTGTATATTTTAAAATGGCTTTCCGATAGAATGCGCCAAAAGGTTAGGTAAAGTGAGTTTTTATGTCAAATGTTAAGTTTTTAGAGGTAGGTTCTGAGGAAGTTGGTCAGCGCTTAGATAATTTTTTATTGAAGCATCTGCGTAAAGTGCCGAAAATGCTTGTTTACAGAATAATTCGCAAAGGCGAGGTTCGTGTGAACAAAGGGCGCGCTCAGCCTAGTCGTCGTTTAGAGTTAGGTGATATTGTACGTGTGCCTCCCGTTGCGATGGCTGAAGTGGGTGAAACGGTGATTCCTCCTAAAGCGCAAATGGATAAGATTGAAAGCCTGATTCTGTATGAGGATAATGACTTATTGGTCATTAATAAGCCTTCGGGTATGGCTGTGCATGGGGGGAGTGGGGTAAGCTGGGGTTTGGTTGAGCTAGTACGGAATTTACGTGAAGATGCGCGACGTGTTGAGCTGGTGCATCGGCTGGATCGCGATACATCGGGTGCTATTATTTTGGCAAAAAAAATGTCAGTTTTACGAAATTTGCATGAACAGATTCGTCAGGATCAGGTTGAAAAGCGTTACCTAACTCTGGTTGCAGGTCAGTGGCCGAAGGGGAAGCAAAAAGTTGATTTACCATTAATTAAGAATACTTTACGCTCTGGTGAGCGGATGGTGGATGTGTCGCCTGATGGCAAAGCCTGTTTAAGTTATTTTTTTATCCAGCAGCAGTTTGCCCAGGTCGCCTTAATGGAGGTTAGGCTGGTAACGGGACGTACTCATCAAATTCGCGTTCATGCTCGTGCGCAGGGTTGTCCTGTTGTTGGTGATGATAAGTATGGGTTTGATGAAATTAACAAGCAATTTAAAGCGTTGGGCATGGCGCGCTTAGCCTTGCATGCGAAGCGTTTGGTCTTTACACATCCTTTAACTAATAAACAGATTGAGATTGAGGCCCCGTTATTTAACGACTTTACACGAACGATAAAAACATTGGAGCAGGCAAGTGGCAAGTAGGTTTAAGGTAGTTATTTTTGATTGGGATGGTACTTTGATGAACTCAGAAGCCCGTATTGTCTCAGCGATTCAAGTCGCAGCCAAACGTTGTGGTTTGCCGGTTCTAAGCGCGCATCAATCTAAGCAAATAATTGGTTTAAGTTTAGACAGGGCAATAGGTCAGCTATACCCACAGGCGAAATCGAGCCAGGTAGCAGAAATGGCAAAAGCTTATACTCAGCATTTTTTGTATGAGTCTGAGGTTGAAATGCAGGCATACGAAGGTGCGGTTGAGCTGCTTGTTTCATTAAGGCAAGCGGGATATTTGTTGGCAGTAGCAACGGGAAAGAGTCGTAAGGGTTTGGATTTGGTGTTACAGAAGTCAGGATTTGGTGAATATTTTGATATTACACGTACGCCCATTGAGTCGGCCTCAAAGCCTGATCCGCTAATGCTAAACCAGATACTAATGCACTTAAGTTTAAAAGCGGATCAAGCGCTAATGGTGGGTGATACTACCTTTGATATGCAAATGGCGCAATCAATAGCGATGCCCAGGGTGGCAATGAGTCATGGTGTGCATGAACTTGAGCGTTTGCAGACCTTTAAGCCACTGGCTAGTTTTGATCACCTTAATGAGCTGCAGGCCTGGTTATTGGAAGATTAATGCCTAACTGCCCAAGTAGGTTGGTAAGTTGAATAAGTGGCAAACCAATTAACGCATTAGGGTCGAGTGTTTCGATACGTTCTAATAGGCAAACACCTAATCCTTCTGATTTAAAGCTACCCGCACAGTCATAAGGTTTTTCAGCCATTAGGTAGTTGTGAATCTGCGTATCGCTAAGTTGGCGAAAAGTAACAAGGGTGGTATCCATCGCATTTAAGTAGATTTTTTCAATGGGATTGTAAACAACAAGGCCCGTATAAAACTTAATGCATTGGCCTGATTGGGCTTTGAGCTGGTCAAAAGCAGCTTGATAGTTGCCTGCTTTTCCTAATGCTTTTCCGTTTAAACTAGCTGTTTGATCAGAGGCAATGATAATGGCATTTGGATGGCCTGAGCTCACCGCTTGTGCTTTGCTAAGTGATAACCTGGCTACCATTTGCTCAATCGATTCATTCGGCTGTCTTGATTCGTCGATTTGGGGTGCTAAGCTATTAAATTCTATACCCAATTTATGCAAAAGTTGTTGACGAAATCGGGAGCTAGAAGCAAGGATAATAGGTATATTACTTGTCATCATCAGTGTGGTTCCACAATACATAAAAAGATGCGTAAAATTTTGACAGAAATCAATTCTCGGGGTATGATTCGCGGCTATGTTTGAAAAAATTCCAGATTTAATTGATCCCGTTCAGTGTGCTGAACATAATAGGCGCTTTAATGCAGCTGTCAAGCAATCTGATTTAAAACGACTGCGCCAGCAGTTGGTAAGCTCAGATGAAATGATAGTGGTGGATTTAGCGTTTAAACGCCATCCCAAATTAAAAGCGCCTATGTTTACCTTACAGGTTAAAACAAGACTCTGTCTTGAGTGTCAGCGCAGTCTTCAGCCGTTTTGGTATGAAGTTGATTCTGAGATATCAGGCGTTTATTTGCCTAGCTTAGCATTGGCTGAAGGCTTGGATGAAGAGGTTGAGGTTTATGCACTGCCTGAGGGTAAAATCTCGACCTATGAGTTAATAGAAGAGGAAGTCTTGTTGGCGATACCTATGGTTCCCAGACAAGACAAGGAAATATTGACATGGCAAGCAGATAGCCTTGGGGATGAGTCAGAAGCGGTTCATGAAGACAAGCCAAATCCGTTTGCTATGTTGCAAAAATTGAGAACTTAATTAGGTCAAATTTGACCGAAACTGTTTATTTAGCGTATTTATTTAGGAGAAATTACATGGCTGTTCAGCAGAATAAAAAATCACCATCAAAGCGTGGCATGCGTCGCTCACATGACGGTTTAACAACAGTGGCTATCACGGTTGATGCAACAACGGGTGAAATTCACCGTCGTCATCATGTAACCGCAGATGGTTACTACAAAGGCAAGAAAGTAATTCAAGACAAGGCTTAATTTACCTTGAAAATTACACTGTCTATCGATGCAATGGGCGGTGACCACGGTGTAAAGGTCACTGTTCCTGCAGTGATTGAAGCAATTAACACCTTTGATGACCTGCACATTATTCTTGTTGGAGACGAGTCTGCTCTTCAGCAGGGTCTTAATGGTGCTCATTTCAAATCTGAGCGCTTATCTATTCATCATGCTGAACAGATTGTTGAGATGAATGAATTGCCTTCCAATGCATTGCGTAATAAGAAAAATTCATCGATGCGTTTAGCTTTGAATTTGGTCAAGCAAGATGAGGCTCAAGCCTGTGTCAGTGCCGGCAATACGGGCGCGCTGATGGCCATTTCGAAATTTGTTTTAAAAACCTTGCCAGGTATTTATCGTCCCGCTATTTGCACATCCATGCCAACAATAAAAGGCCATGTCTATATGCTAGACTTGGGCGCTAACGTTGGGGCGGATGGTGAGAGCCTTGCTCAGTTCGCGATTATGGGCTCGGTTTTAGCAAGCTCACTGGATGGAAACCCTAATCCAACGGTTGGTTTGTTGAATATTGGTGAGGAAGAAATGAAGGGCCATGATCGTATAAAACTGGCCCAACAAATTCTTCGTCAAACATCAATAAACTATAAAGGCTATGTAGAGGGTGATGACATTTATCATGGCAAGGTTGATGTGGTTGCATGTGATGGTTTTGATGGGAATATCGCCCTCAAGGCTTCTGAGGGTGTAGCCAAAATGATCTCTTTTTATCTTAAACAAGCATTTACCCGAAACCTATTTACCAAATTAATTGGTTTGATTGCGTTGCCTGTACTTAAGTCATTCAAAGAGAAAGTAGATCCACGACGCTATAACGGAGCTTCTTTTTTAGGTTTGCAAAAAATCGTTATCAAAAGTCATGGAGGTGCAGATAGTTTCGCCTTTTACCATGCAATAAAACAAGCACGCTTAGCTGTGATTAATAAGGTGCCTGAGCGTATTGAATCCAAGGTATCAGAGTTGCTTGAATCACAATGTGAGCCCCAGTTTAAAGAAGAACGGGTCTAATGTCAGATAAAGTTTATAGTCGAATTATGGGTACCGGACGTTATTTGCCGGAAAAGATACTAACCAATCATGATCTAGAAGCCATGGTAGAAACCAGCGATCAATGGATTCGAGAACGTACAGGCATAGAGCAGCGTCACATTGCTGCTGAAGGCCAAACAACCTGTGATTTAGCCGAGCATGCTGCTCGTAATGCGATAGAAATGGCGGGTATTGATCCAAAAACAATAGATCTTATCGTATTTGCTACCACCACACCTGATAAGGTTTTTCCGAGTACGGCATGTTTGTTACAACAGCGTTTAGGCATTCGCGGTTGTCCAGCGTTTGATATTCAAGCGGTTTGTACTGGATTCGTTTATGCGGTCAGTGTAGCTGATCAATTTATAAAAACCGGCATGGCAAAACGGGTGTTAGTGGTAGGGGCGGAAACGCTTTCAAGAATTACCAATTGGCAAGACAGAACCACTTGTATTTTATTTGGTGATGGTGCGGGGGCTGTATTATTCGAAGCATCCACGGAGCCAGGAATTTTATCTACCCATATTCATGCTGATGGTCAATATGAGGAGCTTTTGCATGTTCCATCAGGCCCATCAAAGCTAGCGCTTACTGATGATGTTGCTGAAAGAACCATGTCAATGAAAGGCAATGAAGTCTTTAAGGTCGCGGTTAATACCCTGAGCCGTATTGCTAACGAAACCCTTGAGGCAAACAATATGACAAAGGATCAGATCGACTGGTTGGTTCCTCATCAAGCAAATTTACGCATTATCACTGCAACGGCTAAAAAACTTGGCCTATCCGAAGATCAAGTTGTAGTCACAGTGAATAAACATGCAAATACCTCAAGTGCTTCTGTGCCTATGGCTTTAGACGAAGCTGTCCGTGATGGCCGAATTCAGCGCGGACAGACTGTGTTGATGGAGGCTTTTGGCGGCGGATTTACTTGGGGTTCAGCCTTAATTAGGTATTGAAGGAATGTTAATGAAGACAGCATTTATTTTTCCAGGTCAAGGTTCCCAGTCAGTAGGAATGTTGTCTGACTTGGCGCAATCTCACTCTGTTGTTGCGCAAGTATTTTCAGATGCATCGGCTGTATTGGGTTATGATCTATGGCAAGTTGTTCAGCAAGGTCCAGATGCACAATTAAACCAAACATCTATTACACAGCCTGCGATGTTAGCCGCAGGTATAGCTGTCTATCGTGCACTTCAACAGGTAAAGCCGGGAGTAGTTCCAAGTTTTATGGCCGGTCATTCGCTGGGTGAATATACTGCATTGGTAGCGGCAGGTGTAATGACATTAGAACAGGGCGTTGCTTTAGTGGCTGAGCGCGGACGTCTGATGCAGCAAGCGGTTCCTGCAGGAGAGGGCGCAATGGCAGCGATCTTAGGTCTAGAGGATGAGCAAGTGGTTGAGTTATGTCAATTGTCTTGTGGTGACCAAGTCGTCGAAGCGGTTAATTTTAATACGCCTGGCCAGGTGGTCATAGCGGGTAATAAAGTAGCGGTTGATCGTGCGATGAAATTAGCTGAAGAAAAAGGGGCGAAAAAAGTCGTGGCCCTTGCCGTAAGTGTTCCCTCACATTGTGCGTTGATGAAGCCGGCAGCCGATCAGTTGGCACAAGCCTTATCTTCTATGACCTTTGCCAAGCCGAACATACCCGTATTGCATAATGTTAGCGTTGAAGCCTATGATGACGCGAAGCAAATTAAAGCGGCGTTGGTTGCACAACTTTATCGTCCCGTTCAGTGGGTTAAAACTATTGAATGCATGAAGTCCAATGGCGTAGAAAAACTTTATGAGTTAGGTCCGGGTAAAGTGCTGGCGGGTCTAAATCGACGGATTGATCGTCGCATGACGATTGAAACTATTTTTGACTCTGCTACCTTAAGCAATCTTAGTAAAGAGGACTAACCATGTTAACAGGTAAAATCGCATTAGTAACGGGCGCAAGTCGAGGAATTGGCAAAGCGATTGCTCTGGATTTAATCGCTAATGGCGCAACAGTGATTGGCACAGCGACATCAGAATCAGGTGCACAAGCTATTAGTGCTTATATTGAGTCTGCCGGTGGAAAGGGTAGAGGTCTGGCATTAAATGTGACTGAGCCACAGCAAATTACGGATTTAATGGAACAAGTGTCTCAAGAGTTTGGTACGCCGACTATTCTAGTTAATAATGCGGGTATTACACGCGATAATCTATTGATGCGAATGAAAGATGATGAATGGGACGATATTATCCAGACCAATTTAAGTTCGGTCTATCGTATGTCTAAAGCTTGCTTGCGTGGAATGATGAAAGCAAAACAAGGGCGTATTATCAATATTGCGTCTGTGGTTGGTGTAATGGGGAATGCAGGTCAAACGAATTATGGCGCAGCAAAAGCAGGGATTATAGGATTTGCCAAATCTTTAGCCCGTGAAGTCGGTTCACGAGGTATTACAGTGAATACGGTCGCGCCAGGTTTTATTGATACGGACATGACAAAAAACTTACCTGAAGAGCAGCGTACTGCGCTAACTCAGCAAATCCCTTTAGCACGTCTAGGGCAGCCAGAAGACATCGCTAAAGCAGTGACATTCCTAGCGTCTGAGGGGGGGGCTTACATTACGGGTCAGACAATTAATGTCAACGGTGGCATGGTTATGATTTAACTTGCGATGGTTGTAAGTTAAATAAAGCTTGAAAAAAAGGTGCACTAGGTGCAAAATAACCCAAAATTTTTAATCACAATAAATAGAGTTGGAGACAGTCCATGAGCAGTATTGAAGATCGCGTTAAAAAAATCGTTGTTGAGCAGCTTGGTGTTGAAGAAGCGCAAGTAACGCCCGATGCGTCTTTTATTGACGATTTAGGTGCAGATTCACTTGATACAGTTGAACTTGTAATGGCATTAGAAGAAGAATTTGATTGCGAAATTCCTGATGAAGAAGCGGAGAAAATCTCTACTTTGGCTCAGGCAGTTTCTTACATCAATGCAAACTTGGAATAATTCCGCCGCTTGTATCGAAAAAAGCCGTTTTAACGGCTTTTTTTTTACCTCAGCTTTTTTAAAATCGTCTAAACTATTGTTTTTGGTCACCCTGTAGGAGAATCACCTTGTCTAAGCGTCGTGTTGTCATTACCGGTTTGGGTTTACTGACCCCTGTCGGTTTAAATGTTGCCCAAACTTGGCAGAATATTAAAGCAGGAAAAAGTGGTGTTGCGCCGATTACTAAATTTGATACTGAAACATTTTCAGTGAAGTTTGCGGGCATGATGCCTGATTTTGATGTGACTGAATACATAACACCAAAAGAAGCTAAAAAAATGGATCCTTTTATCCATTATGGCATTGCAGTAGGGATTCAAGCATTTCAGGACGCGGGTTTAGAGGTGACTGAAGAAAATGCTACACGCATTGGTGTGTCAATAGGTTCAGGTATTGGTGGGATTGGCACCATTGAGGCGCAACATGGTGTTTATCAAGCCTATGGGCCGCGTAAGGTATCGCCGTTTTTTGTGCCAAGTGCGATTATCAATATGATTTCAGGCCATGTGTCGATTAAGTTTGGGCTTAAGGGGCCTAACTTAGCCTTAGTGACCGCCTGTGCAACTGGAACGCATAGTATTGGTGATGCGGCGCGCTTGATTGAATATGGTGATGCAGATGTAATGATTGCGGGTGGAGCAGAATATGCCACCACTGAGCTAGGGCTAGCTGGCTTTGCAGCGGCACGTGCTTTATCGACACGTAACGACAGCCCTCAAGCGGCAAGCCGTCCTTGGGATACGGACCGTGATGGCTTTGTGTTGGCAGATGGCGCGGGTGCAGTAGTCTTAGAGGAATATGAGCATGCAAAAGCGCGCGGCGCTAAGATTTATGGTGAAGTGCTTGGTTTTGGTATGAGTGGTGATGCTTATCATATGACTTTGCCTGCACAGGGCGGTGCGGGTGCTGTACGCTGTATGGAGTTAGCGCTGCATAATGCCCAATTGGATAAAACGAGAATTGGTTATATTAATGCGCATGGCACCTCAACCCCTGCGGGTGATGTGTGTGAAAATGCAGCGGTTAAAACTGTTTTTGGTGACCATGCCTATAAGCTTGCAATGAGCTCAACCAAGTCGATGATTGGACACGCATTGGGTGCGGCAGGTGCGATTGAGGCGATATTAACAACCTTGGCACTTCAGGACCAAGTTTTACCTCCGACCATTAACCTTGATAATCCGGCCGAAGGCTGTGATTTAGACTATGTGGCGCATGAAGCGCGTGATGCGCAGTTTGACTATGCATTATCTAATTCGTTTGGGTTTGGTGGCACGAACGCTAGTTTAGTCATCGGTCGCGTTAAATAGTCGAAAATAAACCTATGTCTTCATTATCCAACGCAGGGTTGTGTGTAGTGCGCCAACCCTTGCAGTCTGTCGATTTATCCCGATTAGCTGAGTTGCATCCGCAACGTTATCCCCATTTATTAGAAAGTGTGGCTCAGGGGCAGTTAGGGCATTTCGATATTTTATTTGCGTTTGCGCAATCGCGGCTGGTGTTGAATGACCTAAGCCAAGCACAGGTTTTTATTGATGACTTTCAAAGTCAGCTGAAACACAACCAGGCCTGCATGGACAACTCGTCTAACCTTCCATTTTATGGCGGCTGGTTTGTCTACTTTGGTTACGAGTATGCGGGCGTTATCGAGCCTTCATTACATTTAGCAACATCTAAGTTACCCTTGGCTGTATTACAGCGATTCCCCGCCGCGATTATCGTTGATCACCATCAGCAGGAAGTGTGTTTTGTAGCTGAATCTGAATTTGAAGATTGCATAACACAAATGCAAATGGATTATGCACAGCAGGTTGGTCAGTTCGATGCGCAATCTATTGTCATTAAAACATTGATAGAAGAGCCGCCTCTGCATTATATTGAGGGTGTCAACCGAATTAAAGATTATATTCTTGCCGGTGATGTTTTTCAGGTTAACTTATCACGCTTATGGCAGCTTCATTTAGAAACGCTGGCGAATCCTTCGCAAACAGCCAGTGGGGTATATCGCCAATTACGTCAACATAACCCGGCGCCTTTTGCTGGTTTAGTGCAGCTTGATGAAGGGGTAATTATCAGTTCATCGCCTGAACGCTTGGTGCGTTATCAGGTGCCCTGGGTTGATACGCGGCCCATTGCGGGCACACGTAAGCGTAGTGATAACCATCAAGAAGATTTGGCACTGATTGATGAGCTGATTCAGCACCCCAAAGAGCGAGCCGAGCATATTATGTTGATTGACCTTGAACGAAATGATTTGGGGCGAATTTGCAAACCGGGTAGCGTTGAGGTGAACGAGCTAATGGTTGTCGAGACGTATCAACATGTTCACCATATTGTTTCAAATGTTCGTGGTCAACTTGCCACGGATAAAAGCCCGTTGGACATCATTCATGCGCTGTTTCCAGGAGGCACGATTACCGGTTGCCCCAAAATTCGCTGTATGGAAATTATCGCTGAACTTGAGACGGGGCCGCGTGAAGCCTATACCGGTTCGGTGGGGTATATTAATCGTGATGGTTCAATGGACACCAATATTTTAATTCGTAGTTTTGTTTTGCAAGCTGATAAATTAAGTTTCCGAGCGGGTGCGGGGATTGTTGCTGATTCGGATGCGGAATTTGAACTTGAAGAAACCCGACATAAAGCTAAGGGTTTATTGCGTGCGCTGGGTCTGGTTGGTTAAATGATTCACCAGGCCTGGTTAAATGGTCACGCCTGTTCTGATTTGCTGGTGGAAGATCGAGGTCTGATGTATGGCGATGGTTTTTTTACTACTATTCTCTGTTACCAGCAGGTTTTGACAAACTGGCCTGCACATTGGCGACGATTACAGACCAGTGCTCAGCGTTTAGGCTTTCCTGAGCTTAACGAAGCAGAGTTGTTAGCTCAGTTATCCTCTGCTGTTTTAGTTTCACCTGAAATATCAGTGATTAAATTAGTGATTACGCGTGGAAAAGGCACAGGTTATGCGCCACCGAATGCATTGGAGTTTAAAGATTTAAGTCTTATTATTCAGTTGTCTTCTGCTCCACAGGGTGTATGGGCCAAGACTAGGTCGCCTGTAACCCAGCAGGTTGTTCAGCCGGGACTGCAGCTTATTGTTTGTCAAACGCCAGTGAGTTTGAATGCTGCCTTAGCGGGAATAAAACACCTTAACCGTTTAGATAATGTATTGGCCCGTGCCGAAGTGGTCAAAGCAGGTGTTGATGAAGGCTTGATGCTTGATAGCGACAACACTGTTATTTGCGGTACACAAAGCAATTTGGTTTTAGTTAAAGCAAACAAGTTGCTGACACCCCTGCTTGATCAAGCAGGGGTGAGCGGCACCTGCTTGACTAGTTTGCCTCTAGTATTAAGCCAGGCGGGCTTGGCTTATAATTGGCAACAGACACGCATCCGTTTAGAGGACTTGGGCGATGCGGACGCACTGTTTATGTGTAATGCGGTTCGGGGTGTACAGGCTGTTGGGCGATTTAGGGATAAAAATTATGACCTAGATGTGATCCAACCCATTAACCAGGCCTGGTGGCAGTATTTAATAGCCAAACAGTGAAGTCTGTTGAATTTTGATTGGATCATAGCAACTATATTCTGTTACAATGCACAGCTAGCAACACTTTCATTATGGTAGCGTTATTCGTCCCCTCGCGACGCTAAGTTAGGAACCCCGCCAGGTCCGGAAGGAAGCAACGGTACTTTCTGATGCGTGCGCCGAGGTAAGGCGGGTCGCGCTGCCACCTCACATGAATCTAGCTTAATTCTTGTTTTTATCTTGTGTTCCGTTTTCTATTCATCTCAATCTAAGTTAAAATCTAAGCTTTATTCCATCTGAATAGTAAATCAGGGATCTGTCTGTGCGTTATACCGTATTAGCCCGGAAGTGGCGACCGAAAAACTTTAGCGAACTAGTTGGGCAAACCCATGTCATGCAGGCCTTATCCAATGCGCTTGACTCGCAGCGATTACACCACGCTTATTTATTTACCGGTACACGGGGCGTGGGTAAGACTACTATTGCGCGTATTTTTGCCAAGGCATTGAATTGTGAACAAGGAATTAGTTCAACCCCCTGTGGTGTGTGTTCGGTTTGTCAGTCGGTCAATGAAGGGCGGTTTGTTGATTTAATTGAGATTGATGCGGCTTCAAGAACCAAGGTTGAGGATACACGTGAGATTTTAGACAATGTGCAGTATGCGCCGACTCAGGGGCGTTATAAGGTCTATCTGATCGATGAAGTTCATATGCTGTCTAAAAGCAGTTTTAATGCGTTATTGAAGACGCTGGAGGAACCCCCTGAGCATGTAAAGTTTTTGCTGGCTACCACCGACCCGCATAAACTACCCATCACTGTATTGTCGCGCTGTCTGCAATTTAATTTATTACGTTTGACGACGTTGCAAATTCAGCAGCATCTCGTGATGATTCTTCAGCAAGAAGGCTTGGAGTTTGAGCCGAATGCTTTAGCGCTTATTGCGAAAAGTGCGGATGGTTCAGTTCGAGATGCGCTGAGTTTATTGGACCAGGCCATTGCCTATTGCGGGGGTGAGATCAGGTTTGAGGCAGTGCAGTCAATGCTTGGCTTAGTGGATCAAGGTATTGTGCAAGCGATATTGCAAGCCTTGGCGGAAGACTCAGCAGAACAAATCAAACAGGTTTTACTCACCTTATCGAGTTTGGGTGTGGATTACAATGCGTTGTTAAGTCAGTTATTAGAGACCTTGCATCAAGTATGTCAAAGTCAAATTTTGGGTGAACTACTCGACGAGGGCTTGTTAGCGCCAGATGTTTTAACTGACTTAGCGCAACGGCTTTCAGCGGAGCAGGTTCAAATTTATTACCAAATCGGGCTTTTAGCGCGTCAGGATATCAACTTAGCACCGGACATTCGGATTGGTTTTGAAATGAGTTTATTACGGATGTTGGCATTTAATCCAGTTAATATGCTATCCAATGCTCAAGAGGTCGTGACGGTCAGTCGGCACGAAAAAAAAACACCAACACACGTAACTGATTTACTAAAACAAGCTAAAGATACGCTTAGTACAGCCCAAAACACCCAAAACATCCAAAATAATAGGGTCGTGAAACCGAGTAGCTCTGAAAAGATGGTGTCCACTAGCCCAAATACACTGACGGCAAACCCTGCGGCGGCTGATTTAAGTTTTTTCCCCGATTTACAGGCGCGTTTTCAAGATTCTGCAGCAGTGTCAGCAACAGAGCCAGAACCATGCGTTGCGTTTGACCAAGCGATGGCTTTTCCCGAATCGCCAGCTCCAGCCCAACCCAGTGCGTTTGAAGAAACGCATGGTGAAGCCCTGTCTGATAACCAGGATAGGTTCATCAATCCCCCTGCAAATGACGCTGTTGAGCTACCGAATCTAGCGCAGCCCAAGCCGATTGAAGTGTGGGCTCAGATGATTGAGCAAGTCGGTCCTGAAGGTATGGCCTTAGAATTGGCTCGTCGCTCTATTTTAATGGATTATAATAACCAGGCCTGGTGGCTGAGTGTATCGCCTGCGTATTTAATGGCGAAAACAGAGGTCGCACAAGCCCGTTTGCTTGAAGCGGCACGTCATTATTTTGGTCAAGCGTTTGTTATTCATTTTGTTGAGTATTCAGGCGAACACTGTACCCCTGATGACTATGAGCAAGTACAGAAAAAACAGCACCATCAGGATGCCATACAGGCAATAAAACAAGATCCAAATACGCAAATTATTCAAGATACATTGAATATGCAGTTATTAGAAAAAACAATCCAACCTGTTTGAGACCTTTTTACTCATGCCTTAGGTTTGAGTAGAGGTCTTTTTATAATTAATTCAAAAGGAAATACGTTATGTTTGGTGGAAAAGGCGGTATTGGTAACTTAATGAAGCAAGCCCAAGAAATGCAGAAAAACATGGAACGTGCGCAGCAAGAGATTGCTCAAATGGAAGTTGAAGGTGAAGCGGGTGGCGGTATGGTTAAGGTTCAAATGACAGGTAAGCATGAACTAGTCCGCGTAACTATTGATGACAGCTTAATGGATGATAAAGAAATGCTTGAAGATTTGTTTGCTGCAGCGGTGAATAGTGCGGTGCGTAAAGTTGAGCACACGACCCAAGAAAAAATGGGTGGCTTAACCCAGGGTATGAATTTACCAGGTGGCATGAAGCTCCCATTCTAACCTATGTCCTCACCGTTAATTCAACAGCTTATTGATGCGTTTCGTATTTTACCCGGTGTGGGGCCAAAATCCGCGCAACGTATGGCCTATGCGATTTTAGAGCGCCAGCGCGAGGGTGGCAAGCAGTTAGCCTGGACCTTAAGTGAAGCGCTCGATAAAGTAGGGCATTGTTCTTCGTGTCGTACTCTGAGTGAAGAAGCTATTTGTCGGATTTGTAGCTCCACTAAACGTAATGCGGGTTTGCTCTGTGTTGTTGAAACGCCCGCCGATGTATTATCCATTGAACAAGCGGGTATCTACCAAGGTAAATACTTTGTTTTGATGGGCCATTTATCACCGATAGATGGTATTGGGCCGGCGCAACTGGGCTTGGATTTGCTAAAAACTAAATTGCAGCAACCTGATATAGTGGAGCTCATTTTGGCAACCAATCAGACTGTTGAAGGTGAAGCAACAGCGCATTATATTCAGCAGATGGCTCAGCAACTCGGGGTTAATGTCACGCGGCTTGCCCAAGGCTTACCCATGGGGGGTGAACTGGAGTATACCGACAGTGCAACCTTGTCTTATGCGTTTAAAGGGCGACGTCGGTTTGATTAGGTAATTTAACAGGAGATCGCAATGATTAAGTTTCGTTGGTTTTGGGTGTTGTTGTTTTTACCCCTAGCGGGTTGTTTTGAAAGTAAACCTTCGGATTTGGCGGTTGAGGTCATGGCTAAGCGTTACTGGCAAGATCAGTTACAAATGCAGTCATTGTTTGCGCTTCAGGATGTAAAAATGTTGAGTGCTCATAAAGAAGGGCCTGATGTGTATATTGCTCAGGTTCGTTATAGAGTAAAAGCTGGTTTGAGTGAGGCGGATTTGCTTGCACGCTTAATGCAAGCGGATCAAGAAGGTCAAAAGACGCTTATTGATCAACCTGGTGTGGCGGATGTGGTTAAAAACTTGCCGGCAAATTTTTATCAAGGTCAGGATATTGAGTTTATAAAACGTCTTCAATTTCGAGATGGGTCACGTGGTTGGTTATTAGAAAGGGAAATAAGCTTATGATTCGCTTTAAAACAAAAAACCATGCTGATGTGGTGATGCACGATGGCATCGCGCAAACACTGATCAAAAAAATGGGCGCGTCAGGCACGATTCCGAGTGCGTTGGATCATGGGATGTTGGTTGAGGCGATTGAGAAACTCAGTAAAGCAGCACAACAACCTTCAGCTCAAGCTACACCGCAACAAGAGGCAGTAAATTTATCTCAGCGTGCCCAGCCCTTACTTGAACTGCTTGAGGCGGCGCGAGATAATAACGAATCCGTGATGTGGCAAAAAACCAATAGCTTTTAATTGAGTGGTTTTTAATAACGAGCGTTTAATAAGGCCTTACTTCTTCAACAATAAATAGCCTGCGACCACAACCAGGCCTGCTTGTAGCCAGCCGGTTAAATCTTGTCCTGCGTGTTGGAATTCTAGATAGAGCGCGACTAATACCAGCGCCAGCGCAATCGCGCGGCGGCGTTGTTGCTGGGCTTGGTTGTTGAGCGCTTTTTCTAGGCGTGCAATCTGTCCGGAATGTAGTTCTAATTGGCCGTGAGCGGCTTTATTGAGCACAGAATGCACCAGGCCTGGTAGCTGAGGGGCGTTTTCAATCCAGAAGGGAAAGTTGCGCTTGGTGTTCTTAATTAAGCTTTTAAAACCGACACGCTCCTTCATCCAGTCTTCTAAAAATGGCTTCGCGGTATCCCACAGGTCTAGCTCATCATCCAACTGACGCCCCAAGCCTTCGATATTCAACAGGGTTTTTTGCAATAGCACCAACTGCGGCTGAACTTCCATGCCAAAACGACGCGCAGTTTGGAATAGGCGCATTAAAAATAGTCCGAACGAAATTTCTTTCAGTGGTCTATCCCAAATGGGTTCACACACGGCACGAATCGCCGATTCGAGTTCGTTGACACGGGTGTCTTTCGGTACCCATTCGGACTCAATATGTAGCTCGGATACACGCAGGTAATCTCGGTTAAAAAAGGCCAAAAAGTTTTCTGCTAGGTAGCGCTGGTCTTCGGGGGTGAGGGTGCCCATAATGCCAAAATCAATCGCGGCATAACGGCCATCCGGCAGCACAAAGATATTACCCGGATGCATGTCCGCATGAAAAAAGTTATGTTTAAACACTTGGGTAAAGAAAATCGTCACCCCCTTGGCGGACAGGTCGGTTAGGTCAATACCCTGTTCAATCAGCTTTTGGGTTTCGGAAATCCGCGTGCCATAAATGCGCTCCATGGTCATCACATGTTCATTGGTATGCGACCAATAGATTTCAGGCACATAGAGTAAGTCAGAGTCTGCAAAATTGCGCTTAAGTTGGGTGGCGTTCGCCGCTTCACGCATCATGTCCATTTCATCAAGAATGGTCTTTTCAAATTCGCCGACGACTTCGGTTGGGTGTAAACGACGGCTTTCTTTAACCGCCAGTTCGACCAAACGCGCTAGGGTGTACATAATTGATACGTCTTGCTCAATCACCGGCTTGATATCAGGGCGCACGACTTTAATCACCACCTCTTCACCAGAATGAAGTTTAGCCGCATGAACTTGCGCCATGGAGGCCGAGGCCATCGGTGTGGCTTCAAATTCGGCATAGGCTTCTTCAATCGAGCGTTTGAGACCTTTTTCAATAATCTGACGTGAATGGGTTTCATCAAATGGCGGGCAATCGTCTTGCAGCTTGGTGAGTTCGACCGAGATGTCTTCGGGCAATAAATCTTTACGCGTAGAAAGCGCTTGGCCGAGCTTAATAAAAATAGGCCCCAGTTCTTCAAGCGCTAAACGCAAACGCAATCCACGATTACCGTGATGGGTTGCGCGCCAGTTCCAAGGTAGCACGATACGGTTAAGCCAAATTATAGCGCGGTATTTGCTGTTGGCGAGTACCATTTCATCGAGTCGATAATGGGTAATCACCCGGTTAATTTTTATTAAACGAAATACTTGTTTGATAGGGTTCATAAATGGACTTAGCTTCTTCTATGTTGATATTCAGTGTTATAATTTATTTAGTTCTAATGGAGAAATAAATTATGAGTATTATGGTTTCAGAGGTTTACGATGCTTTACGCGAAGCGGGTGCGTCAGACGAAAAATCTCGTGCTGCAGCCCAAGCGATTGTTGACTATGACCAGCGTTTTAACCGTATCGATGCCGAATTAAAGTTGCATCGACTGATCTTAACGCTTGTTTTAGGTGGTGTCATCG
This sequence comes from Thiomicrospira sp. R3, assembly GCF_029581415.1. GTDB lineage: Bacteria > Pseudomonadota > Gammaproteobacteria > Thiomicrospirales > Thiomicrospiraceae > Thiomicrospira. The sequence continues at coordinate 1,417,825 of NZ_CP121121.1, forward strand.
CTCTTATCCTAAAATCCTTTTTTGGCGCTTAAATTAACTATTCGCGCTTCTAACGCCTCAACCTGCGTTTCAAGTTCTGTTACTGCTTGGTTAAATCCCTCAACTTCCGAGCGCGCTGGCAGTAGGTCGAGTTCATAACGCAGGTATTCGCTGAGCATTTGTTCGCCATCTTGTTTTAGCTGACGAGTTTGATCTTGAAACCGGCGCACGCGATAGCCAATTTGAAAGGCCAGCGGGTCGCCCACAATCTTTGATAACTCTTCTTCCCAGTCGTGTTCTGTATTTTGTGCATTCATTAGAATTTCCATCCGCGATGCAAGGCAACGATGCCTTCGTTCATATTCATGAAGCTCGCCTTATCAAAGCCTGCATCGAGCATCATTTGCTTGAGGGTGTCTTGATCAGGGTGCATACGAATCGATTCGGCAAGGTATTGGTAGCTGGCCTCATCATTGGCGATGAGTTTGCCCATTTTGGGTAGAATGTTAAACGAATAAAAGTCGTAGGCTTTGGCGAGAAGGGGTTGATGTACCTTCGAAAACTCTAAAATTAATGCCTGTCCACCGGGTTTAAGAACGCGGGCAATTTCTGCCAGCGCCTTGTCCTTGTGGGTGACGTTACGTAAACCAAATGCCATAGTCACCACATCAAAATGGTTGTCAGGGAAGGCGAGAGCTTCAGCATTAGCGATCGTATAGTCAACCTGCGCACCGACGCCTTCATCGAGTAAGCGATCACGGCCTAGACGTACCATGCTTTCGTTGATGTCGGCTAACACCACCTTGCCTGAGCGCCCTACGCGTTTAGCAAGGGCTTTGGTTAGATCGCCGGTGCCACCTGCAAGATCTAATACCTGCATGCCTTCACGCACACCTGCTAGTTCAATGGTTTGGCGTTTCCATAGACGGTGGATGCCGAGCGACATCACATCATTCATTACATCGTACTTTTGCGCGACAGAGTCAAACACGCCTTTTACTTTTTTGACCTTTTCTTCAAGTGGCACTTCGGAAAAGCCAAAATCAATGGTTTGTCGGGTTGAATTAAATTCTGATGACTGGCTCATTTGCCGGACTCCTTTTGTAATTGGCTTAAAGCTGGATGGCTATACCCAGCACGCATTAGGCGGTCTAAATAATCCACCCAGTATTTTTGGTAGTTGATGCCAAGATCATAAAGGCGCTCCCAGGTGTAAATGCCACTGTCATGACCATCGTTGAAATGCAGGCGAATGGCATAGTTGCCCATTGGGGAAATGTTTTCAATACCGACATCTTGTTTGCCGACTTGCAATACCTCTTGACCCGGTGCATGGCCGACCACCTCGGCAGATTGCGAAACCACCCGCAAAAACTCACAGCTGTACTCAAAATTCTCGCCACTATCAAACGAAACCAAAAGCTTGCGCGAGGTTTGCTGTAGTTTAATGTCTAGCGGTAGGGGCATAATTTAAGCGACTCTGTGGCGTTGGGTTGATTTATCAATGTTGTTTTCATACAGGTCTGCAATCGGAAAGCACAGGTCAAAATCATTCCACTCTAAATCGCCGTAGGTTAACTGAAAGGATTTAAATAGGTCTAAATTTTTGTACTTGGCTATTTGCGGGTTGGTGGAGTGGTTGATGAAGTTTTTAAAATCAACATCTTGTACTTTACCATCAGAAAAATAAAGTCTTAACTGATATTCAGTTATATAGTCAACCCTGTTTATTTCGATTGGCGATATCATTTAACTCGACCCTCTATATGTATGCATTTAACAGACTTGTGGTAAATAAAATAATCAATCCAACGTTGAACAATTTGGTCACTAAACGCGCTAACAAACTCTTTGAAGTCGCGTAATTTTGTCGGCTCAAGGGGCGAGCGGCCCTTGACCTCTTTAATTAGAATCTCGACCACTTTACCCTCCAAAATAATCAGTTCGGCCTTGCTTTCCATGCCTTGAAACTTACCATGAACATGAATAGGTTCATGTTCATTGGAGTAAAACATGATCACAATGCCAAGATATTCGAAAAGTTTAGGCATCCGATGTCCTATAAAAATCTACAAAATATACTGTGATAAGTCTTGGTCTTTGGCGAGCGCGCCGAGGCGTTCGTTGACAAAGGCTTGATCGACAACAATCTGTTGGCCTGCTTGGTCTGGGGCGTTAAACGATACCTCTTCAAGTAAACGCTCCATCACGGTATGCAGGCGACGTGCGCCAATGTTTTCGGTGCCTTCGTTGACTTGATAAGCAATCTCGGCGAGGCGCTGAATACCATCTTGTGTAAAACTTACCCCAACGCCTTCGGTGTTCATTAAGGCGGTGGCTTGGGTGGTGAGGGCGGCTTTAGGCTCGGTGAGGATGCGAACAAAATCTTCAACGCGCAAGGATTTGAGTTCCACGCGAATAGGCAAACGGCCTTGTAGTTCGGCAATCAGGTCTGAGGGTTTGCTCATATGAAACGCGCCCGACGCGATAAATAAAATATGGTCAGTTTTAATCATGCCGTATTTGGTTGAGATGGTGCTGCCTTCAATTAAGGGCAGTAAATCACGCTGCACCCCTTCACGCGATACATCGCCACCGGTCGTGCCAGAGCGTTTAGCGACCTTGTCGATTTCATCAATAAATACGATACCGTTTTGTTCGACGTTTTCAACGGCCTGTGATTTTAGGTCGTCATCGTTGATGAGTTTATGGGCTTCTTCGTCAACTAAAAGTTTAAAGGCTTTTTTAATGGGCAGTTTGCGCATTTGTTTTTTGCTGCTGCCTAAAGACTGAAACATGTCTTGTAGTTGAGAGGTCATGTCTTCCATGCCAGGCGGTGCCATAATTTCGACATGCGCGGGTGCGACTTTTAAATCCAGTTCAATTTCTTTATCGTCCAACTGACCTTCACGCAGTTTTTTGCGGAACTTCTGACGTGTGTCTGCCATGGCTTCATGGCTTTCTTCTTCACGGCCACGTGCTGGAGGCAATAGAATGTCTAAAATACGGTTTTCAGCCGCGTCTTGCGCTTTATTTTTGACGGTTTTAATCGCTTGTTCGCGCTGCATTTTGACCGCATTATCCACCAAATCACGGATAATTGAGTCCACATCACGCCCCACATAACCCACTTCGGTAAACTTGGTGGCTTCAATTTTTATAAACGGCGCATTGGCTAGCTTGGCCAAACGACGCGCAATTTCGGTTTTACCCACACCGGTAGGGCCAATCATTAAAATATTTTTTGGCGTGACTTCGGGGCGCAAATCAGCGCTTAGCTGCATCCGGCGCCAGCGATTACGCAGCGCAACCGCGACGGCTTTTTTAGCATCCGCTTGACCAATAATGTGTTTATCGAGTTCGTGAACAATTTCTTTTGGCGTCATCATGTGAGATATAAAACCTTTTAATGTGATGGTAATCGCTACATTATAAATCAAAAGTGCTTGGCTTGCTGTAACCCTCAGAGGGTAAAATAAGGATTGGGTGTCAATCGTCAATCGCAAGTTAGTCCAAAGACGCTATTAAAACTGATAAAACTTATTTTAAATGACGCGCTGGGTTGGCTTGTGATGTAATCCAAGGAGAGGGTGGTGTGCTAAAGAATTCAACATTATTGGATGTTCAAGATTTGTGGGTAGAGGGCATGGCCAAGCCGATAAGTCTGTGTCTCCAAAAGGTAAAATTGGTATGATTTCAGGGGGTTCTGGTAGCGGGAAGTCGCAGTTTTTAAAAGCGCTGGCGGATTTGATTCCCCACCAAGGTCAGGTGCAACTTTATGATAACCAGGCCTGGTTGTCGCAACAGGCGTACAAACCCGCGTTATGGCGACAGCGTGTCATGTACTTTTCGGCTGAAACGGCTTGGTGGCTGGACAAGCTAAGTGCACATTTTAGAGTGCCCTTGAGCAGTCAAGCCCTGTCTGAAATCGGTTTGGATCAAGCCTTGTTTGACAAAAATCCCGATCAGTTGTCATCGGGTGAAAAACAGCGGTTTGCGTTATTACGCGGGCTAGCCTATCAACCCAGGGTGTTGTTGCTTGATGAGATTAGCGCCAATCTTGATCCTAAGTCTGAGAAACAGGTCGAGACGCGAATTCAGCAGTATGTTAAGCAACATAATGCCGCTGCTTTATGGATCAGCCATAATCCTGAACAGCAAGCACGGCTTGCCGATGCGGCCTTTCATTGGCGGTTTTCCAGCCGACAGGAGATGGCTGTATGATTTTGATTAGCTATTGGGATTTGCTTGCCATGTCATCGCTGGTGGTTCTGTTGGGCGCGGTGTTGTGGCTGAATGGCTTTGCACGGGTTCCCTCTTATTGTGGAGCACGTTACGGATGGTGGTGCAATTGCTGTTTATGGGGGTGTGGTTGACCTATGTGTTTACCAGTGAAAGTCCGCTATTAATTGTGCTGGTTAGTTTGGTTATGTTGGCTGCAGCCGGTTATGAAATTACCAAACGCCAGCAATATCGCTTTAAAAAATGGCACGCGTTGATGATTGGTTTTTTATCCATCTCTGTCACATCACTGGTACTGTTGTTGGGCGTGTTGACCTTGACGATTCAACCGCAACCCTGGTATCAAGCCCAGTATGCGATTCCGTTATTGGGGATGCTGTTAGGCAATAGTATGACCGCCATAGGTTTAGGGTTGGATAAACAGTCGATTGAGTTTATTAAGCAACAAAGCCTGCATGCCGCGATGATACCCGTGATTAATATGCTGGTGGCGGCGGGGATTATTTCATTGCCGGGAATGATGACGGGGCAGATATTAGCCGGTGTAGAGCCAATAGAAGCGGTTAAATATCAAATTATGATTATGTTTTTAGTCGTCGTTTCCACAGGGTTTGGTACGCTGATTGCCTTACATTTAGCAGGTAAAAAGCTGTTTGATGAGCGTGAACGGCTGCGCATCGACTATCTTGTTAAAGCAAAATGATAGGGTTTTAAGATGCTGTTCATTCATTAATGACCAGGCCTGGTTGTGGTTTATAATCACAGGTAATAGTTTAATTATGCTTACAAACTTTTGAGTTTTTATTTGATCTGGTTGAATATTTGAGAGGCTTTATGGGTTTAGCGTTTACTAAAATGCATGGTTTGGGTAATGATTTTATGGTGGTGGACGCGATTTCGCAAACCATTGACTTTCAACCCGATCAAGTGAAACAATGGGCGAACCGTCATACTGGCATAGGGTTTGATCAGTTATTAGTGGTCGAGAAACCCCAAACCGCGCAGGCTGATTTTCGTTATCGTATTTTTAATGCGGACGGGTCTGAGGTACAACAGTGCGGAAACGGCGCGCGTTGTTTTGCGCGTTTTGTCTATGACAAGGGTTTGACTCAGAAGCATCAAATTCCGGTCGAAACGGCATCTGGGCTGATAGTGCTTTATTTGGAAGACGATGGGCAGGTGCGGGTAAATATGGGGGTGCCGCGTTTTGAACCTAGTGCGCTGCCTTTTATTGCTGAACAGCGAGCAGCGAGTTATGCGCTTGAGGTTGATAACCAGGCCTGGTCAATCGGCGCGGTGTCGATGGGCAATCCGCATGCGGTTTTATTGGTGGATGATGTCGATCAAGCACCGGTTAAAACGCTGGGCGCAGCTATCGAATCCCATTCACGTTTTCCTGAGCGGGTAAATGTAGGATTTGTGCAAATTTTAGCGACCAATCATATTCGTTTGCGGGTGTTTGAGCGCGGCGCGGGTGAAACCCAAGCCTGTGGCACGGGCGCTTGTGCCGCGATGGCAGTGCTGCGTTTGTGGGACAGAGTTGATGAACAGGTGACCGTATCTTTACCTGGAGGCGATTTGGTTATCCGTTGGTCGGGTAGTCAGGATTCGCCTTTATGGATGAGCGGACCTGTTGCGACCGCGTTTGAGGGGGTCATTTATGAGGACTGAAGATATTCATGCTGAGCATGTAGCGGATTATCTTTCAAAAAATCCGCAGTTTTTTCATGTGTTCCCAAACCTATTAGATAAACTTAGTATTCCTCATCCTTCAAATGGCAAAGCGGTATCTTTACTAGAGCGCCAAGTCTGGCAGTTGCGTGAACAGCGCGATAAATTGCAGGATGAAGTCGATTCTTTGGTGTCGATAGCGGGAGATAATGGACTCTTATTGCAAAAAATTCAGCAGTTAAGTCGTTTGCTAATGGCCGCAGAAACTGAACAAGACGCGGTTGAGGTACTTTATTCACAGATGGATGAGGTATTTAAGGTGGAGTATATGACGCTGGTTTCCTGGGAGGTTCCGAATCAAAGTTTAAGGGGGTTGAGTCAGTTGGGTGTTCGTCAAGATTGGGTCAAAACCCTTCGTGAAACGCTGCAAGCGGGCAAGCCAGTCTGTGGTTTGATTGAACAAAAATGGAAGTCGGGTTTGTTTAAAGGCGCCGATGACTTGCATTCGGTTTGTTGTTTGCCATTAGGCATGGATCGCGCTTGGGGTGTATTAGCTTTGGGTAGTACAACCGAACGGTTTCACCCTGAATTGGGTACCTATTTTTTAAAGGTGATGGCCGAACTGATCACTGCACGTCTTAGTCGTTTGTTTGGTTAGCTTGGTATGAACCAGATTGAACGATTTTTATTAATGTTACGTGCGCAAAATAAGTCAGCGCACACCTTGGATAACTATCAGCGAGATTTGATTCATTTTGTGGTTTTTTATTTGCAATTTGGCCACAACCAGGCCTGGTGTGCTGATGAATTGATGTCCGATCCTCAGCCGATTGATTGGGCGCTGGTTGACGTAGGGTTGATTAAAGCCTATGTGATGGCATCGGTTCAGTCTGGCTTAGGCGCACGAACTCTGGCGCGTCACTTGTCAGCATTGCGTAGTTTTTTTCAGTTTTTAATTGCGCAGGGTGAGGTGCAAACCAATCCAGCGAGGCTGGTTAAAGCACCAAAACAACCCAAGCCCTTACCAAAAAGTTTGGATATTGATCAGACAAAACAATTATTAGACCAGCCCGTTGAAACCTGGCAAGGGATTCGAAATCAAGCCATATTCGAGCTGCTTTACTCAGCCGGCTTGCGAGTTTCTGAGCTGGTGAGTTTAGATCTCTCTCCTGGTCTTGATGGCTTAGCAGCTGGAACCGTCCAGGTGATAGGAAAAGGCAAAAAAATGCGCTTGGCATTGGTCGGTGCTAAAGCACAGCAGGCGCTTAAAGCTTGGTTGGCTATTCGTTCGGAAAAACTAAAAGCCGATGAAAAGGCTGTTTTTATTAATCAACGGGGTGGACGGCTTTCAGTGCGCTCGATCCAAATGCAGCTTGATCAGCGGGCGCAACAAGCAGGCCTGGTTACAAAGATGTCGCCGCATCGATTACGCCATGCGTGTGCCACGCATGTGTTAGAATCCAGCGGTGATTTGCGGGCAGTGCAAGAATTATTGGGGCATGCCAATTTATCCACCACGCAAATATATACTCAATTAGATATGCAGCATTTGGCGCAGGTTTATGATCAAACGCACCCAAGAGCACGAAAAACTAACACATAACTAGATAGCGACAATTTCAGATATAAAGGAAAAGCAATGGAGCATCGTGCAGATACCATTTACGGCACAACGATTTTATGTGTCAAACGTCATGGTAAAATGGTGATTGGCGGAGACGGGCAGGTTACACTCGGTCATATTGTAATGAAAGGCAATGCGCGTAAAGTGCGCCGTTTGTATGATAGCAAGGTCTTAGCCGGTTTTGCAGGGGCAACAGCGGATGCCTTTACTTTGTTTGAGCGTTTTGAGGGTAGGTTACAAACCCATAATGGTCAGTTGATGCGTGCGGCAGTTGAAATGGCTAAAGAATGGCGTACTGATCGAGCGCTGCGTAAACTCGAAGCCATGATGATTGTTGCCGATGAAGACAGTATGTTATTGATATCCGGAACGGGGGATGTCATCGAGCCGCAGGATGATTTTATCGCCATAGGTTCAGGCGGAAGTTATGCGCACGCCGGCGCACAAGCCTTAATGCGCCACAGTGATTTACCGGCGGATGAGATTGTTAAAAACGCGCTGACCATTGCTGCGGATTTATGTATCTATACCAACCATAATTTTACGATTGAAATGCTAGAGAAGTAGGAGCGATAGAAATGCCTGATAAAATTAATACGAGTTTAGAATGTGACACCAAAGGGCCAGGCGTTCGGGGGTTTGAAGCGGTGTTGTGGCATAGCCGTTTGGTGGTGCTGACTGCGGTGGTAGCGAGTTTAGTGATTGCGTTTGTCATGTTTTATATCACTGCAATTGAGATTGTTTATCTATTAGGCGCACTGACTGACTACCATTCTCTTGAATATGCAGAACGTGCTGCGCTTAAATCAAAAGCGATTGGTACGGTGATTGGTGCGGTTGATGGCTTTTTGATTGGCGCGATTATGCTGATTTTCTCGCTCGGTCTGTATGAATTGTTTATCTCAAAACTCAGTATCGCCAAAGAAGTCTATGGTGCTAGCCAGATTTTAGTCGTTAAAAGTTTAGATGATCTTAAAGACAAACTCGCCAAGGTGATTGTACTGGTATTAATCGTTATGTTTTTTGAAGCCGCGATATACCTAAAGCCATCCCAACCGATCGAATTGCTTTATTATGCTGTAGGTATTGCGCTAGTCGGTTTATCCCTGTGGTTAACCAATATGGCGTTCGCCAAGGGCGAAAAAGACAAACCAAAAGACACAGAAAGCACAACAGAAACCAAGTAGTTGCTTTATGCTTCTAGGATAAAAGCCCAACCAGGCCTGGTTGGGCTTTTTGTATCTAACGCCTTTAAAAACTTAGACTAACCTTAAACCTTGATACATCGCTAAGTCGCGGCGCAGAAAGTCTTCGGCGCGCTGGGTTAATTCGGCAATATTCTCGTCTTCGGATTGTAAAATTAGCCCCATTTTCATGACACCCTCGCCCATAGGCTCTAAAATCATCCAAACATAATGCGCCAGTGCTAAAGCCGATTCACAGCCATCTCGATAACCTTTAATAAACAGCTGTTGGAAGCGTGTGGCTTCGATGCCGCCGCCAGTAACCGGGCTGGCTAAAAATGCAATATCTGCGCTACCGCGTGCGCGGTCGATAAAGAAGTTATTCAGTGCTTGAGTGCGGGGCAATACCTGCTCAATTACCGAATCCGCCTGTGCCGATTGAATTTCACCGCGATGGATGAAAATAAATAGGGCTTGTACGATTTCTTGTAGCCCAATTTTTTCATGTCTAGCCATCGCTTGCTCTAGTTCACCCAGCGTACGCGGTTGATAGTCGGCAAGGTAATCGAGAATCGGATCATAAACATCCGCTGCCAAATCAGCCACACCTAATGCGCCTTCTAAAACCAGCGAAATCGTGCCACGTGGTTTGGTCATCACGACACGTTCAGTGCGTAGGTTTTCTAAAACCTGAAGTTGGGTGAGATTGATGGCGCCATTGACCCAGTAATCCTTGCGGAACTTTTTATCGACACAAAAGTCACGGGTGTTCTCACGTAATGCCGTGTCTGGGATTTCGGCCAGTAAGGTCATTTGTTCTTGGGTAAGATTAATCGCTTCAATCAGATCAAGATAATTGGCTGTGCTGGCATATTCAAGTTTGGTGTTAGCCATATACTCCGCCATATCGGCAAAATCCATCGGATGCCAGTCACGATTAAAGTATTCATGCGCCAGATAGTGCGGGTCTTGACCAATTAGTTCTTCTGCTTTAGGTCCCACTTGAGAATTGGCGGTGGCATGAAGTGGGTTGGTTTTCATTAATTTTTTGGCAAACTGTAACGCTTGGTTTATTTTGTAGGAGCTACCCCAACCTGCTGAACCCATGCGCTGAACATGTTGCACCAGCAAGCGGCGTAAAGGCATAATTTGCGCCCAGCCGATTTGTGTGTTGTAACTGACATAGACCACACCGCCAACCTTGAGGTTTTTGCGAATAAACGCCACAATCAGCTGGCGATTTTCCTCGGACACCCAAGTCCACACGCCATGCAAACAAATAAAATCGAATTTGGGCAAATCATCACGTGCCAAGTATTGCGCAAAAGATTCATCGCTCAATTGCGCTTGTGCACCGCTGGCTTGAACCAGTGATTGTGCAAAGCCCGCTTGGCTTGGCAAAAAGTCATTGCCAAACCATTGCACAGGGCTGGCCGCCGCATGGATCGCCGTACTCAGCCCTTGACCAAACCCCAGCTCACAGCCCGTCGCGCCTTTAGTAAAATCAGGCGGGGTGATGCCGGCATTAATCATCGCCAAGCGCATTCTTAAGGGGTTCAGTTCTTTGTAATATCCATAGGTGTAACCGATATCGGCTACATAACCAGACGTCCAGTCAGACATTATTTTCCCTTTTGTTTAACAGGTAAGTTTAATCAATAATCCATAAATGCCCAAACCAGTACCAGCGCCCTTCACCTATCGGTGCGGTACACGCATAGCGGTCACGCGGGGAGCGCAAGGCTTGCTCGGACTGAATCACCAGTTTAGTCGGGCTTTGCCAGTCCATTTTCAGCGCTTGGCCTCGGCTATTAAAGCAATTCAGCTGGGGTACAGGTTCACTCAAGTTCAGTGTCAGAGTGGGGGGGTTATCGGTCACTATTGGGTTCCAAGGTGTTACCGAGGAGAGCGGCAGTGGGCGGGTATTGACCTTGAGGCGAAAGTCTTCAATTTTGGCAAAATTCACCGCCATAGGAAAACGATTTAACGCGCGGCGGTCCGCGTTAGCATCCACCGCACCAGACACTTGTGCTAATCCCACATAGCCCATCTCAGCGATCAAGTTGGCGGCCGACTCACTGTATTCGCCATAAGGGTAAGCAAATAGCATCGGCACATTTTCTGCGCCGAGTTCGGCTTCGAGTCGCTGTTGGGCAATTTCTAATTCTTGTCGAACTCTCACCAGCATCTCAGCTTGTGTTTCGCCATCAATCTGTCGCATTTTGCTGTGGGTATGGCTGTGATTAGCAAATTCAAACCCATCCGCTTGCATTTCGCGCATTTGTTGCCAGGTCATAAAATTGCCAAATCCACGATCAACCGGTTCTGAGTTGACAAAAGTGGTCATTGACCAGCCTAAAGCCTTAAGGCGAGGATAAGCTTGTGTGTAAACGCTAATATAGGCGTCGTCAGCCGTGAGAACAACGGTACGCTCTGGAATGGCTTTAGCTTTATCCCAGTGAGAAATGAGTTTAGACATAGGCCAAACATTAAACTGATTGTCTTTTAGATAATCTAGGTGAGCATCAAACTGTTCGAGGGTTACGCTGGTGCTTTGCGGTGTGTCATCACCAAAATGGTGATACATCAAAATCACCGCAGATGTAGTGTTTGCAAACGCTTGGCTGGTGTAGACTACTGATATAATAAAAAGTAAAATCAAGTGTTTGTAGGTTTGTTTGATAAAATTTAATTTCATAGTTATTTACTAATATATTTGCTTTTTTTGAGGTGAAGTTTCATCATTATCCTAAATAAGAGTCAAGTATAAAGGAAAGATAATGGAACGCTATCTAAAAATCATCTTAACAGTTCTTGTGTTTGTCGCGCTTTGGATCTTTATGGAGCGTGATAGCTGCGATCAACAGTGTGAGTCTTTGCACAAAGAACTATCTGAGCTTCGTAGCGCGGATGACGGCGTGAGCAAATCTGAAAAAACAAAGACCAAGTTAACCTCCATAGAGATAAAGCCAAAACCGGTTGGTCAAGCAATCCCTGATTTTGCAGCGATAAAGGATGTCAATCAAAGGAAACAGGCGTTTGTGGAATTTATGCTGCCAGCTATTCATGCGTCTAATAAAGCCATTTTGTTGGAAAGAGCCTTCTTGAAAAGTTTGAATTTGAATCGAATGAATGCAAACCAGCGTCGAAAATTTGAAGCTTTAGCGCAAAAGTATCAACAGCCAAGAGAGAAGGGACAGTCTTTTGAAGATTGGCATGCTGAATTATTAAAAAAAGTAGATATAATTCCGCCCGCACTCGCATTGGCGCAAGCTGCAAATGAGTCCGCTTGGGGTACGTCGCGTTTTGCCTTAGAGGGGCTAAACTTTTTTGGGCATTGGTGTTTTTCAGTCGGCTGTGGGCTTATACCTGAAAGACGTCCAGAAGGTCAAACCTATGAGGTGCGTGTTTTTAATAGTGTCGAAGACTCGGTGGCGGCCTATATGTTGAATCTAAATGCCTTTTACAGTTATGAAACTTTACGTAATCTTCGACAAGAGCTTCGTCAATCAGGTGCAGGTTTAAATAGCAAGTTGCTCGCTTATGGTTTGATTGATTATTCTGCTAAACGCGAAGAATACATTAGAGAATTACAGGTCATGATCCGATTCAATCGTTGGCAGAAGTATGATAATGAGTCAAAAAGGTAACACTATGGACAAAGCAATACTCGGTTGGCGAGAGTGGGTGGCGCTTCCACAGCTTGGCATTTCTGCTTTGAAATGCAAAGTTGATACCGGCGCACGCACATCGGCATTGCATGCTTTTTCGGTCAAATCGTTTGAAAAGGATAACCAGGCCTGGGTTCGGTTTGGAATCCATCCCAACCAGTTGGATAATAAGACCGAGCTTTGGTGTGAAGCACCTATTAAGGATCAACGGATCGTTAGTGATTCCGGAGGGAATAAAACTGAACGCTATTTTATAGAAACCGAACTTGTGCTGGGTAACCAGCGTTTTAAAATTGATTTGTCGCTGACCAGTCGCGATACCATGCGGTTTCGTATGCTACTGGGTCGAGTTGCGATAGAACAGCGTTTTATGGTTGATGTGAGTCAATCTTATTGTCAAAAACTGCCAAAGGATGGCGAAACTAAATGAAAATCGGAATTTTATCCCGTAATGCAAAACTTTATTCAACCCGTCGTTTAGTTGAGGCGGCTCAAGAACGTGGACATGAAGTCCGTGTAATTGATTCGTTACGATGTTACATGAATATCACCACGCGTCATCCAGAAATTCACTATAAGGGTGAAGTTCTCGATGGGTTTGATGCGGTGATTCCTCGTATTGGTGCCTCTATTACATTTTATGGTACGGCGGTATTGCGTCAGTTCGAGATGATGGGGGTTTATCCGTTAAATGAATCAGTTGCGCTAACTCGGTCACGTGATAAGTTGCGCAGTTTACAGCTATTAGCCAAGCATGGTATCGGCTTACCTGTGACCAGTTTTGCGCACTCTCCAGATGATATCGACGATTTATTGAATATAGTCGGCGGTGCGCCAGCTGTAATTAAAGTATTACAGGGTACGCAAGGATTAGGGGTGGTGCTGGCCGAAACCAAACAAGCGGCTGAAAGTGTCATTCAGGCCTTTATGGGGCTAAAAGAACATATTCTTGTGCAGGAGTTTATCAAAGAAGCGGGTGGGTCTGACATACGCTGTTTTGTAATAGGCGCCAAGGTGGTGGCCTCGATGAAGCGTCAGGGCAAAGAGGGCGAGTTTCGCTCCAACCTTCACCGTGGGGGCAGTGCGGCTTTAGTTCGAATTACGCCAGAAGAGCGCTCTACCGCGTTACGTGCGGCTAAAATCATGGGGTTGAATGTTTGTGGTGTGGATATTTTACGCTCTAATCATGGCCCGGTTGTGATGGAGGTTAATTCGTCTCCTGGCTTGGAAGGGATTGAAGCGGCATCGGGTAAGGATATTGCAGGGCAAATAATTGAGTTTATTGAAAAAAATGGAAAACCCAATAGAACGGCAACGCGAGGTAAAGGCTAAATGCCGGAGCTAGCCGCTAAAAAAAGGCGTAAAAATCAGCCGATTGAATTAGCCGGCCAGTGGGTTTTGCCTGGTGAGCGTAAAACGATTGATTTAGTCGTGGGCAAGCTTTATACCCACAGCCCGATTACCATGCCGGTACAAGTCTTGTGCGGACATCAAGCGGGTCCTGTGATGTTTATTAGTGCGGCAATTCATGGTGATGAACTTAATGGGGTTGAAATTATTCGTCGGCTTTTAAAAGTACCTTCTCTAAAAAGGCTAAAAGGTACGTTAATGGCCGTCCCGATTGTTAATCTTCATGGCTTTATCAATCAGAGTCGTTATTTGCCGGATCGTCGCGATCTAAATCGTAGTTTTCCAGGCTCGGACAAAGGCTCGCTTGCAGGGCGTGTAGCGCGACTATTTCTTGATGAGATTGTTGAACGCTCTACACACGGTATTGACCTGCATACAGGGGCTGTACACCGTTCTAACTTGCCTCAAATTCGAGCAGACTTAGATAATGAAGAAACCTTGAGGTTAGCCAAGGCATTTGGGACGCCTGTGGTACTTAACTCGAATCTGCGCGATGGTTCGCTTCGTGAGGCGGCTAGCAAAAAAGGTATACCCGTCTTGTTGTACGAAGCCGGAGAAGCCTTGCGTTTTGATGAATTGTCGATTCGCGGTGGGGTGGAAGGCATTCTACGGGTGATGCGTCAACTGGAGATGTTGCCTGCTTCACGTAAGAAAAATGAGTTTGATCCTATTGTGGCGCGCTCCTCTGCTTGGGTGCGTGCACCGCAAGATGGTATTTTTCGTGCCAAAGTTAAACAAGGCTACCGGGTTCAGAAAGATCAAACCCTATTGGCTGTGGTGTCTGATCCGTTTGGCGAATCAGAGGTGGAAATCTGGGCGCCGTTTAGTGGTATTGTCATTGGTCAATTGCATTTACCGCTGGTGAATGAAGGCGAAGCTCTGTTCCATATTGCACGGTTTAATCGTACCGATATTGCGGCCGATAATATTGAAAACTACCAAGAAACACTTGAAGCCTTAAGCTTTCCCTATCTTTAGCAGCGCTTTCTATGCAAAGGGCTATCTAAAAACTATTTATGAAGCATTAGTGACGATAAAACCCTTAATTGAGTCTTTTAGTTTTACTCAGGCCGTTAACAGGCTAAAATTAATAATTAGGCAATATGAATGAAGTGTGCAATAAATGAATGAGCAAGCAAAAATATTGGTGGTAGACGATCATCCAACTAATTTACAAATATTGCTTAGTGCACTAAGTAAAGACTATCAAGTATCGATTGTGACTTCAGGTAAGCAAGCATTGAAATTGGCCGAAACCCTTCGCCCGGATTTAATTTTGCTTGATATTATGATGCCTGAAATGGATGGTTTAACCGTGCTTGAGCATATTCGGCAATCTGACTGGGGGTGTTGCATGGCGGTGATTTTAGTGACCGCTGATGATCGTCATGAGACACACCTCAAAGGTTTGCAATTGGGCGCGGATGACTTTATCACTAAACCTTTTTCACTTCCCTTGGTACAATTACGAATACGTAATCTTTTAGCACGTGATCAAGCCAGAAAGCAGCTTGATCAGATGGCTTATTATGATGCGTTGACGGGCTTGCCTAACCGCAGTTTATTGCATGATCGTTTAGACCAAGCGATTGCACAAGCCGATCGCCGTCAAAAACGTTTAGCCTTGGTGTTTATTGATATAGATGGCTTTAAACCTGTCAATGATAATTTTGGACATGCCGTTGGAGATGTGCTTTTAAAACTGCTGGCTACGCGAATGAAATCGGCCTTGCGCGAGGGCGATACGCTTGCTCGTTTAGGGGGTGATGAGTTTATCGCATTATTGGTTGATTTAACCGAGCAGCTACCCAACAAGGAATTGATGGAGCGCTTGCTTAGCGCGGTTTCGGAACCGTTTGAGTACCAAGGCCACACCATTCACGTGACAGCGAGTATTGGTGTGAGTTATTATCCCCAGCCCAAACCGATTGATGCGAGTCAACTGATTCGTCAAGCCGACCAGGCGATGTATCAAGCCAAACAAAGTGGCAAAAACCAATTTTTCGAGTTTAAAGAAGACTAAGCATGATAAAAGTTTGATGACTTATTTTGGCCTTGGTCCTGAGTTTATGGGCGGAACATGTCAACATACTTTGAGCCAGTTCTTTAAAAATTAAATTGTATTTGCACTTATCCTTGGCAGGGCTGGGAAGTTCACCCCGGTTTCGATGGTATGTTGATCAGCGTCCTCCGGTATTGGCTTGATAAAGACTTCTTTTGGTGGCAAGGTTACGGTTGGTTTGTCTTTACTAGAGCCTGCTGGATTGCGTTAATAGGCGGCATCGAGTGCTTGTTGGCGAACCTGCGCGATGATTTGTACTTGGCTATCAAATACTTGATGATGCTCATGGTTATACCAAGTTATATAATCCTGACACCCACGCATGGCATGGTCGTAGTTGTTAGAACGCCGTAGATAATCGGGTTGATATTTAAGCGTTCTAAACTGCGCTCTCACTCATCGGGCTATCGTTACTGACGCCTGGGCGATTATGGCTGGCCGTAATCGCTAACTCACCTGAGTAAAGCGAGATAACAATGCGCGGTCATCGGTGTGCCACGGTCTTGGTGTAAAGTTTTCGATTGATGACTTTAGAATTGGCTATTCGTCATTGAGCTATTTACAACCTCTTCCCGTTGATGAACTTAAGATAGATCGTAGGTTTGTATTGGCGGTGGAAAAATACTGAATGGAACGTAGTTTAGTCTCATTTATTTATTTGCTCGGCCAGAAGATTATCAGAGCTGGAATCAGCAATGTCAATCAATAAGCCGTCTAAGTTTTGATGCAGCTAGTGCACATCCAGGCCTGGATGTACAGCTATAAGCTTGGAAATTAACGTGTACGTGGAGCGACAGGTGGCGGCATCACATCGGGCATGGGTTGGTGCAGTGTGGGAGGCAATTCACCCTCAATGCGATCATGAATTTCCATCACTAAGCCACTTTGGGTAACGACATAGTGATCTGGATAGATATGCACGACTTTAAACACCATCGGACGAATCTGCATGCCTTGTTCGTTTATGGGCCTGCCTAAACCCATATACATACCACACATCGTCGATCCGGTTTCAATCTTGCCTTTTGGAATAAGATCATAATCTTTATGGCCAAGTAGGTTTAGCGAGTCGAGCCGATCAAAAATACGTTTTTGGTCGGCTTCGTTGTGGTCAGTATAAGCGGCACAGAGATCAATTGGGCGGGTTTTGCTTAAGTCTTCGGGCAGCGGCGCGGTGGCGCCTGTTTGGGGTGCAGCATGGCTAGTGCTCGCAAGTCCAAGCCCTAAGCTAAGCGCTAGGGCGCTGAGTAGTGGTTTTTTCATGGTTTTTGCCTCTTTTTTAACCAGGCCTGGTTGATATATCCAAGCCTAATTTTCATTAATTTGAACGAAATTGTAACAAACTCTGATGGATGCAAAATCGCATTAATAGAGTAAGCTTTGGAATTTGCGCCGATAGGTTTTGACCAGTTCAGGTTCGCTGACCGAGAGCATATCAAATAGTTTAATCAAATGGCCGCGTGCCGCGCCGTTCTTGAATTCTTGATCCAACATAAACACCTTAAGCAGAGCTTGCATGGCTTTTTCATATTCGCTATGCAGCGCTAGGAAACAGGCTAAGCCATAGAGCGCGCTGACATCATCGGGGTTGTCTTTGAGTTTGGCTTGAATAATACTGATGTCTTCAGATTCGGCGACCGCTTGCGCAAAGTGAATAATGCCAATAATCGGTTTGGCCTCAGGGGCGGTTTTGGCGGCATCCGGCAGTTGATTAAACAGTTTGGTGGCGTCTTCGAGTTGGCCGGTCTGTAGGTACATTTGAACCAGGTCTATAGGCACTTTATGATTGTTAGGGTCAAGTTCTGAGGCTTGGCGTAGCAATGTGACCGCGCTGTCTAAATCGCCTTGGTCAAAGGCCTGTTGTGCTTGTGCACGCATGGCATCTGAGGGGCGTTCGATATGGGGTTCAAGGAGTTTGCGGAATTCACTTTCTGGCAAGCCGCCAGTCAGTTCGCCTATCTCTTGGCCATTCTTGAATAGTTTAAATGTCGGTACAGAGCGCACCGCAAATTGATTGGCAAGGGCTTGGTTGTCATCAATATTAACCTTGGCAAGCAAAAACAGGCCTGCAAATTCTTTGGCTAATTTTTCTAGCACCGGCATCACCGATTTACACGGCCCGCACCAAGGCGCCCAAAAATCGACCAGCACCGGGAGGTGATGGGAGTTGTCTAGCACGACCTGTTGAAAGTTTTCGTCATTGACATCGGCTATTAGTGCTTCGCTCATAGTGGTTTCCTTTGAGATTAACTTGGGTTAACTTGGGTTAACTTGGGTTAACTTGGGTTAACTTGGGTTAACTTGGGTTTTATCGCAATGTTTTGAGTTGATAAACTAAATCTAGCGCCTGTTTAGCGGTTAGCTCATCGGGCGAGATTTTATCGAGTTCAATTAATATGGGGTGGGGTTCGGCACAATTAAAGAGGTCGAACTGAATTTCGGGTTGTTTAACCGGTAATTGTTTACTGAGTGATGTTGGTTTAGTGTTCGGATGCTCGTCGGCTTTTTGTTCTAGGTCATGCAAAATGGCTTTTGCGCGTTGAATCACGGATTTGGGTACACCCGCTAGGCTGGCGACTTGCAAACCATAGCTTTTAGAGGCGGCGCCCGGTTGAACTTGGTGTAAAAATACAATTTTGTCTTGATGTTCTATCGCGCTGAGGTGGATATTAACGGTATTAGCATAGCGTTGAGATAAATCGGTCAGCTCAAAGTAGTGGGTAGCAAATAAACAAAAGCCTTTGATCTGTTCGGCTAGATGTTCCCCAATCGCCCACGCCAGCGATAAGCCATCATAGGTCGAGGTGCCACGGCCTATTTCGTCCATCAAAATCAGCGATTGTTCACTGGCATGGTGCAGGATATGCGCGGTTTCTGTCATTTCGACCATAAAGGTGGAGCGTCCGCTGGTGAGGTCATCCGAGGCACCAATGCGGGTGAAAATTCGATCAATCGGGCCGATTTCCACCGATTCAGCCGGCACAAAGCTGCCGATATGAGCGAGTATCGCAATCAGGGCGGTTTGGCGCATAAAGGTGGATTTACCGCCCATATTCGGGCCGGTAATGATTTGCAAGCGGCTGTGGCTATCAAATATCGCATCATTGGGAATAAAGGGCACATCGCTGAGGGCTTCAACCGTTAAATGACGACCTTGATGGATAACCAGGCCTGGTTGTTGGCTGAGCTTGGGGCGGGTGAGTTGATGTTGTTGGGCCTTTTGCGCTAGATTGACCAGTGCATCCAGTTGCGCCAGCGCGCTGGCGCAGGTTTGCAGGGGTTTAATTGATTGGTTTAGGGTTTCAAGCAGGGTTTGATAGAGTTGTTTTTCACGCGCTAGGGCTTTGTCGCCAGCGCTGAGCACTTGGTCTTCAAAGCTTTTGAGTTCGGGAATAATATAGCGTTCTGCACCCTTAAGAGTTTGACGGCGGACATAATCAAGCGGCACTTGTTCGCTTTGCAGTTTGCTAACTTCAATATAGTAGCCGTGTACTCGGTTGTAACCGACTTTGAGAGTTGAAATGCCGGTGCGTTCGCGTTCACGCTGTTCGAGGTCAAGCAGGTATTGCCCGGCTTCGTTTTTAAGATTGTTGAGCTGGTCAAGTTCGGCATCATAGCCGGTTTTAAATACACCGCCATCACGCAATAGCATCGGCGGGTTCTCAACAATCGCGCGATCGAGTTGATCTGCTAAGTCATCGAACTGATTAATTTGCTGGCTGAGCGCAACCAGATCGGGTTGGTCTAGTGCCGCTAATGCTTGGTTGATTTCGGGTAATTGATTGAGTGCGCGCCCAAGTTGGAGCAGGTCACGCGGTCGAGCGCAATAGAGGGCGACACGGCTGAGAATACGTTCTAAATCACCAATCGGTTTGAGTTGGCGTTTGAGCCTTAGGTGCTGGTCTTGTTGAAGCAGGCTGTCAATGATGTCGAGCCGTTGGTTAATCCGCTTGGGATCACGCAAGGGCATCAGCAACCAGCGTTTAAGGAGTCGGCTGCCCATCGCTGTGGCGCAGTTATCCAACAGGCTAAGCAGGGTGTTATGGGTGGCGCCGGTTAAATTGGTGTCGAGCTCAAGGTTGCGTCGACTCATCGCATCGACAATCAAGTTGTCGTCCGTGGTGTAGCTGTGAAAACGCTGTATTTGGTTAAGGGTGTTTTGTAACATGGTTTGTGCATAGTAGAGCAATGCGCCACAAGCCGAAATCAGGGTGGGTTTGTCTTGGCAACCAAACGCGATCAGGTCTTGGGTTTGGAGTTGATCGCTCATTTTGGTTTGCGCGCTCTGTAAATCAAAATGCCAGCTAGCTAGCCTAACCAGGCCTGGTTGTGTTTTGAGGCTGTCCGCTAGGCTTTCGCCCTCTGCAACAATCAGTTCGGCAGGTTGTAACCGCTTGATTTCATCAAAAAATGCTTGTGAAGTATCAAATTCACAGCCTTCAAAACGCCCACTGGCGACATCTAAATAGGCGAGTGCATAACGCTCATCGGTTTGATAAACCGCACAGAGTAGGTTTTCTTGGTTGGCTTCAAGTAATGCGTCGTCAGTGAGTGTGCCGGGGGTGAGGACGCGCACGACTTTACGTTCAACAGGGCCTTTGCCCAGGGCTTCGCCAACCTGTTCGCATATCGCAATCGACTCACCAAGTTTAACTAATTTGGCAAGATACCCTTCGGCGCTGTGATGCGGGATGCCTGCCATCGGAATCGGTTTGCCGGCGGATTGTCCGCGCGCTGTTAGCGTAATGTCGAGCAGCTTTGAGGCTTTAAGCGCATCGTCATAAAACAATTCATAAAAATCGCCCATCCGATAAAACACCAAACGATCTGGGTGCTCGGCTTTGATGGTTAAGTATTGTTGCATCATCGGGGTGTGTTGATTCAGGGTTTGTTTCATAGGTCTTAGTGAGGAAGTTATAATCCTAGTTAGCTATTTTGAGCGCGTGAGAAGTGTATGAGTTTTGACATTTATTATCCTCTAGGGTAAAACAAGTTAAGGCTAGTTACCCTGGAGGTGATAGGGAGTTTAACTACGTTTTAGATTATATTCGTAGGTTAGAAACTGTTTCAGAATATCGGGTTGAACGGGTTTAGCGATGACGGTAATGTCTTTGGGTAGTTTATCGCGCTCAATATTTTGCGGCTTTTCACCGGTCATAATCATGATGGTCGCTTCTTTGGTCGATTCAAAGTTGCGTAATGCATGAATCATGCTGTATCCGTCCATTTGTGGCATGATCAGGTCAGCAAAAATAAAGTCAGGGATATTGCGCCCAGCTTGCATTAAGCCTTCAAACCCATCACTCGCTGTAAATACTTTTACGGGAAATTCAAGGGTTTGAATTATACTTTTTATGAGGTCTTGTGAGAGTTTATCGTCGTCCACAACAAGAATTTTGAGGCGGTGATCATCTTCATTTGCGCGCTCTTTACCGTTTTGCATAATATATTCGTCAACCGAGGAGCGCAAAAGGCGACGATGCCCCCCTGGCGTGCGCCAAATTTGTAGGATGCCCTCATCAGCTAAGCGTTTGATGACAGTTTTAGATACACCTACAAGTTTACAGGCTTCAGTCGTGGTGACATATTTGCTATTTGATTGGGCCATATCCTAGGTCTCTATATGCAATTTAATGAATTAAAGTTTAAATTATAGCGCTTTTTGTACAGCGCCGTTTGAATAAGTGCTTTTTATGTATTTTTGCAGGGTCAACAACTTGACAAGGGTAGTATAATAATATGATTTAAATGTAGTCATGGCCATATGAGGTGCCCAGTAATGTCAGATATTCCACTAACTAAACGTTCAGTAATGACCTTGTTTTCTGATCCGCGCAGCCCAAACTCTCACCGGGTGCGTTTGGTAGCCAAAGAAAAAGATATTCCAATGGATGTCATTGAAGTTGATCCAGGGATGATGCCAGAAGATTTGCTTGAATTAAACCCCTATGGAACCTTACCGACTTTAGTCGATCGTGAACTCATTCTGCACGATACACAGGTTATTATTGAGTATCTCGATGAGCGTTACCCTCATCCACCTTTAATGTCCGTTGACCCTATTTCTAAAGCGCGTTCACGTCAGCAGTTGCGACAAATTGAGGTTGAGTGGTATCCATTGGTTGAAACCATTGTGCGTAATGAAGATGCGGATGCAGTAAAGCGTGCGCGCCGTGATTTAACCGAGCGTTTAATCCAAATGATTCCAGTTTTTGCCCATAAAGATTTTTTTATGAGTGATGACTACACCTTGGTTGATGCCAGTCTTGCGGTATTGCTTTGGCGTTTACCTTCGTTGGGTATTGATTTGCCTAAGTCGGCAAAATCAATTATTGATTACTCTAACCGTTTACTCGAGCGCGAAATGTTTAATGAAAGTTTGTCGGATGATGAACTGGATATGAACGACGCTTAAGGTTTTGACTATGATTTCTAACCGACCTTATTTAATTCGTGCGATCTATCAGTGGATCGTTGATAATGATTGGACGCCCCATTTTCAAGTGGACGCTAATTATCCATTTGCGGATGTACCTCAAGAGTTTGTTAATGAGGGGGTGATTGTCTTGAATGCATCACCCACCGCGGTGCAAGCCTTGGATATATCTAATGATGTGATAGGTTTTCGGGCGCGCTTTCAGGGTGTAGAGCGAAAGATAAGTTTTCCACCCCAGGCAGTTTTGGCTGTTTTTGCACGCGAAAATGGTCAGGGTATGCCTTTTCCACCCGAGCCTTATCCGACGGAGGATTCACCTCCGCCAGAAAGCGATAAGCCCAAAAAAAGGGCGAAATTGACGGTGGTGAAATAGTTAGTGGTTTTTGAAGGGCAGGATGACTTCAAGGTTAGTGAAGGCGGTTTCGACCGCCTTTTTGTTATGTTCTAAAAACAGCAGCTTTAGATTAGGACCTGCATCCATGGTGAAGTAAACCTCAATACCTTGTTGACGACATTGCCAGACTTGATGCATCGCACTGACCGATTCAGCCTGCCAGTAGAGAATCGGTGGCCAACTAGCAATCATGGTAGCGTGCATTGATAATGCATTGTGTTCTGCAAGCTGGCCTAGTTGGCTAAAGTCACGCTGGATAATCGCTTGTTGAATTTGCTGGACTTGGCGTTCTGCTTGGTTGGGCCAGGCCTGGTAAAGGTCGCAATGTTTAACCGTTTGTTGCATCCCAGCTGTGGAGCCTATGGGTTTTTGCGCAATATTCACCTTGACTAAACCTATTGCCAGTTCAGGCCATACTTGATTGAGTTTTTCGGCGTAACTGTCCATGCCATCATCGTCTTCTCCTTTGTGCCAAATGGAAAAACCTTGATAAATTGAGCGACTAGCACTTCCGCTTCCCATGCGCGCCAAAATCGAAAGCTGTTTATCGCTAAGTTGCCAGTCGAACAGGTCATTTAGTGCTAAAACTAAAGCGGCATACCCTGACGCAGAGGAGGCAAGTCCTGCGGCGGTAGCAACCGTATTATGGGTGAGGATTTTAAAGGCCTGGCCTTGAGGGCAGAAGGGGCTGAGGTAAGTGGTTAAACGTTGGCTAAACGGATCGTTTTCCTCAAGGGCTTGGTCATTTAGCCAGGCCTGGTGCTTGGGTGCGTCAATCACTGATAGCTGTGTTTGTGTGCCCAATCCGGGCAAGCTGACCGATAAACTTGAGTTGGTCGGTAAATTAAGTTCAGTTTGGCGTTTTCCCCAGTATTTACTCAGGGCAATATTCACATCGGCTTGGCCTTTTCCGCAGGCATGGGCAGGGTTGAGGTGAGGAATAATCTGTTGGATAATTTGTTGGCGAGTTACCATGTTGGGTTCTCCGATTTATGGCTTAGCGCACCAAGCACGCTTATTTCGGTATTGATGTATTTGAAAGACTCAAGCTGAACAAGATGACCAAAACCTAGCACGCAGTCACCTAAGCCTGAACCTGAAATTTTAGCCGCTACACCACTTTGATTTAGACGATGACAAAGCCTATCAAGCGTAGCATCACTGACGCCTAGTTCGACCATGGTTTGTTGATAACCTGAAACCAGTGTATAAAACTCGGGCCAATTATTTTTCAACAAAGCTTGATAGCCGAGTCGCGTAATGCCCCCCATGGTTTGGTAGAGCTGGTCTAGCGTATCAGGACGTGATTGCCAGTGTTTATTAACCCAGTTGAGCACGTCAGCCGTGGGGGTTTTGTAGCCACTGTAAACTAAACACAAGGGGTGGTGTAGGGCTAGTGGTTGGACTGTCTGGTTTGTGGGGTCGAAGTAGACACAGCCACCGTTTAAGCTGGCCGCTAGATCGGCTCCCGACCCTCGTCCTTGAACGTCTTGTATTATTTTGTGGCCCAGCGAAAACCTTTGCCAGGGAGTGAATGTATGTGCACAAATTCGTTCAAGCCCCGTTAATGTTGCTGCGAGAACGGCTGCAGAACTGCCCAATCCCCAGTCTGCTGGGAACTCGCTATCTATGACCAGTGTCCAGCCATGCGAAAGTTGGGGTGCAAAATAGCGCAATGCGCCTAGAACAAATCGAAGTTGTGGGTGATCGTTCAGCTGATTTATCGGGCTTAGATAATGCGCTAAGGTTGATTGGATTTCAATATGGTTATCGTCGCGGCTATGCCATTTAATGTGAATACGGGGTGCTAAGGCAGTGACTAGGGCAGGGTGACCGTATACAACACTATGCTCGCCCATCAGCATGGTATTGGCGGGAGCGCTAGAGTGAATTAAGGGGCGGGAATCAGTTCGCATTGAATAGCCTTGTTAACTAATTTAACTTTTTGTAGACGATAACCCCACTGTTCACACAGGGGTGTTAGGTAGTCCTTAGTGTGATCTTTAGGGTTTTTAAATTGCTGCGGGTCTGAAACAATCAGTAGCACACCAGCGGCGTCTCCTGAAACACTGCCTGCACCACAGAGTTTGGCTACCAGGCCTGGTTGTTCAAGCTGGTCAATAAATGTTTGCACTTTAGTGGGTACAACGCCTATCTGAGTTAAGAGGCGGTGGTTAGTTTGCAAGTGGTGTAAAAAAAGCGCTGTATTTTGGTTTAACCAGGCCTGCTGAAGTTGTTCGGTACAGTTTGCAAAGGCTTGCCAGCAGGCCTGGTTTTTAGCAAACTGTGTTTTGACTTGTTGAACACATTCACCCGTTGAGGCACTAGGTTCTCCCGTGTCCACTAACCAAGCATCCAAGTCGCGGGCTGCAATAGATTGGGTCGGTTGATTGAGCTGATAGCGTATTAGGCCGCCTGTGGCGATGGTTGTAGGGTCGATGCCACTTGATTGTCCGTGCTGATAGGATTCGATTTTTTTTGCGAGCATCAGGAGTTGTTGGCGATCGTCGAGATGGTGTGCTTTAAAAAGTGTTGAGAGCAGGCTGACGATAATAGCAGCGGAACTGCCCAACCCACGACCACGCCAAGCATTTGATTGTAAACCTATGTCCCATTCACCTGGCATTAAGCCATAGATCTGATCAAAAAAATAACAACAAAGAAGGGGTAAATCATACGCGGTTGTACAGACTTGGTTTAGAGGAGTAGATCCTATCAAAAAGTCTTGGTAGGCTTGATTTATGCTGTTGGCTTTGATCCAGGCCTGGTCAAGGCTAAATGTTTGCTTAAGGTTATAGTTGGCAAGGTTGAAGTGTAGGTGTGTTTGGTCAGTGCGGTGGTGGTTAAGCAGGCATTCGGTAGAAAGATTGATCGCCATGCTAAGCGCGGGTTGACCATACACAACAGCATGTTCGCCGCTTATGATCAATTTGGCTGGCACACGACAACGTAGTGCCATGTATTATCCTTGCGTTTTTTGGTAACAGCGTTTGTGATCTTGAATACCCGTTAGCCTATAAGGGCCAGCATGGTATTCTGGAAAAACGATGTTTTGTAGGTTTGGCTCTGTTTGATGATAAAAAGTTAGGTATTGTGAGTAACTTAATGCTTGGCGCTTTTCAATTTGCTGTTGGTGATTGGATTTCATTAGCTGGGCTTGATAGCCAGGTTGAATAATGCCAGTGAAAAATTCAGCTACACAGCCGGAACCATAGCTAAAAAAACTGATGCGTTGATGGTCCAACCCATTAGTATGGTCAAGTAATGAACAAAAACCAACAAACAAGGAAGCACTATAGCTGTTGCCAATAACACGGTTGTAGATTTGACTCGGGCGAATTTGTTTGAGGGTTAGCGATTCTGCTTGTTCAACTTGATTAATTTTTATGAGTTGTTTGTGCGCTTTTTCGGCCATTTTAGTAAAAGGGATGTGGTAACAGAACTGGTCTATATCTGCAAATGTACGGCCAGTTTCCTCAGTGAAATGAATCCAAGCTTGTTTAAGGCTATTGAGATAAACCTTGGTTGAGTATTTGCCATCTACTAATGCGGTTTCGCGGTGATTAGGCCGCCAGAAATCCATCACATCTTCAGTGTAATAACCTGAGCCTTGTTCTATTTCAAGGATTCGTGGGTTTTCTCGAATTAACATTGCAACCGCACCACAGCCTTGAGTCGCTTCCCCCGAGGTATCTAAATCATAGCGTGCGATATCGGCCGCAATCACTAAAACCTGCTCTTTTGGGTTAACTTTAACCATGTTTACGGCCATTTGAAGTGCGGCAGCACCCGCATAGCAGGCGTGTTTTAGCTCGATGACTCGGCAGCGATTGGGCAACATGAGTAGGCTGTGAACAAATGCACCGGCTGATTTAGATTGGTCAACACCTGATTCAGTGGCAAACAATACCGCCGTAATTTTTTGGCGGTCTATTTGTTGTAAAATAGGCTCTGCTGCTTTGGCAGATAAGGTAACAATGTCCTCGTCAGGTGGCGCGATCGACATTTTTTCTTGGCCTATGCCTATCAGGTATTTGTTAACATCTTGCTGTTTTTCTTTGGCATACAAATCCAGCCCCAGATAGAAATCTGAGGTAGCAAAGTGAATAAGGTCAATGCCAGCTTTCATGAATAGATTTGTCTTCCGCTTGGTGCGCGTAAAATCAGCGCATCGTTTAAAAAAAGCGATTCTATATTAGCCGCCCCTACAAGGAATTGAGCCAATTGAAATTCTTGCTTCAGGTGTTGAATTTTATCTATTACCGCTGAGCTTGAGAGCATCGCTGGCCGTAATAATGGCGCAGCGATGCCACAAACATAGCCACCCATTATAACTGATTTCACCATATCTATGCCATTACGAATTCCACCGGAGGCAAAAAAACGCGCTTGCTCTTGGTAGGGGCGGGCTAGTTCGAGTGCCTGGCAGGTAGTTAATCCCCAGTCTTGAAAGAGCATCCCAAGATCAGACTCAGCGCGGTGAGCTTCAATGCGGCTCCATGACGTCCCCCCGCGCCCTGCGAGGTCAAAATACTCAATCCCCGCAGATAAGCCAAGTTCGATGTCCTGGGGTGAAAGACCACAGCCCACCTCTTTTAGTACAATCGGTACATCTAGTTTTTGAGCTAGTTGATTAATCTTTTCGGCCAGACCGGCAAAGTTACGATCACCTTCAGGCTGGATAAGTTCTTGTAAGGGATTTAGATGTAATATCAACGCATCCGCCTCTAAACAGTCTACAGCTACTTTGGCCTGTTCAATGCCATAGCCCGTGTTTAACTGAACAGCGCCTATATTCGCAAGTAGTGGGATAGAGGGGGCATAGCGGCGCAAAGTAAAGCTTTGGCGTGCTGCTGGGTCTTCAATCATTGCACGTTGTGAGCCAACGGCAAGGGCTACCTGGCATGCTTCTGCTGCTTGCGCAAGGTGGCGATTTATTTGTCCGAGGTTCTCAGCGGCCCCGCCTGTCATAGAGGAGATTAGTAGCGGAAAACTGAGTTTTTTTTCAAACACTATGAGGTCTGATTGCAGTTCGGAAAAATTAAGCTCAGGTAGAGCGCGGTGTGTGAGCTGAATCTTATTAAAGTCAGTTAGATTACGTTCAATAAGTGGGTCTGCAAGTAGGTAGTCGATATGATCCTGCTTGCGTTGAGTAATGGTATTTGTTTTAGTCACGATTTGCGCGTTCTAGCTTTAGATGAGCTGTCATTAGTTCCCCTGGATTGGTTTGTGCTGCAAGTAGCGAGAGTTCACCGCATAGCGCAGTGGCACCTGCAATGCAGGCCAGTCGGCGTGCATTGTCACCTGGCTGGGCATTTTTATCAGTGCAACCCAGCTGTTCAAGATTCTTTTGAACAAAGTCCAAGCCTTTTCCATTGCCCACTGTACCGACAATTAAATTGGGTAAGGTTGTCGAGAAATAGAGCGCACCTTCGGGTGTTACTTCTACATGGTTAATGGCTTGTGAGCCTTCTACGATATTGGCTGCATCTTGACCCGTAGCTAGGTAAAACCCTAAAAGCATATTGGCTACATGCGCGTTTGCCGTGCGCAAGCCGCCTGATACGATGGACCCAATAAGATCTTTTTTTATGTGAAGGTCAACTAGGGCCTGCGGTGTTGTTTTAAGAAATCGCTGGCAAAGTTTTGCAGGAATATGGGTTTCGCAAACTACGTTTTTACCGCGACCTAATAGGCCATTAACGGCGGATACTTTTTTGTCTGTGCAGAAGTTAGCAGAAATGGAGACATAGCTGAGGCTTGGGTAGTTAGCAAGAATCCAAGGAAATAAATTGTCTGCTGCCTGCGTAGCCATGTTGTGGCCAGACGCATCACCCGTAGTAAACTCAAGACGCAAATAAATCAGGTTTCCAATGATTTGAAAATGGCTATTAATAAGCTTGGCAAAGCGACTGGTTTGGCTGATGACGGCTTGCATATCACTGCGTTGTGTTTCTAATTTACGCATAGCGTACAAGGCTTCTGAGGCGTTATTGGCTTGAAGCAGGATTGATCGAGTCATGCGTTCATCAATCAGGGTTACGCGAATACCACCTGCATGGGCGGTTGTGCGTGCGCCACGGGCAACCGATGGCCAAAGGGGTGTTTCATAGGTGGCCATAGGCACCATGAGTTCATCGGTGTTAATGTCCCCGGTTAGTTTAAAGGGGCCGACGGACTGCATTGGGATTTGGGCGTGTTCAATGATTGTTTTTGTCATCCGATTATCATAAACGAGAATAGTGATTTTTTCCATACCTGAACCCAAGATAGAATCAATTAACCCTGTTGATCAATTACTCAGTTATACCTGTTTGAAACCTGCGCTAAATGATAGAATCACATTAATTTAATTTTTTATCCTCAATTGGTAAATGGCTCATGTTTTCTTCTCCAATCAAAAATAAAATTAGTAGCTCGTTATTTAGTTCAATGATTATTCGATCTTTGTTGGTGACCCTGCTTGTTATGGTGGGCATTAGCGCTGCGTTTTATTGGACCACCGTAGAGCCTGAAACAGATAAGGCTTTTGAGCAAGCTGCTGAGTTAGCTCTTAAGGAGCTGGCTCTAAGGTTGGAATCGAAAGAGGAGTCGGTCGTTAGTATGGGGGTGTCAATTGCCCGAGATGAGCGAGTTAGGGAAGGCTTATTTTTTGCGGATAGAGATTTAATGCTATCTGCCTTAACTGAAATGCGAGAAGATTATGCCCGCGTATCGCAGTTTCACTGTGTAACAGCGCAGGTTATTGATATGAATCGTGTGATCATGGCTCGTTCATGGGATGTGGAGTTTTGGGGTGAAATAGCGCCCCATCCATTGGGAGAAAAGGTGGTTGAGCAGGGCCGTGCTGAAGCAGCTTTTGGTGTTGGTAATGCAGGTGTGGGTATTGTAGGTTTCTCTCCTGTTTATCAAATGGGTGAAATGGTCGGTTTGGTCTCACTGACTCAGGGTGTAGGGTCAGTGGTTCGTGCATTGAAAACGCAAAATATTGGGTGGGTTATGGTGATTGATAAGCAAGCGGTTGCAGGCAGAACACAGGGGCATTTGCCAAGAGCTTATCAGGAAAATATGGAGATTTATCCAGGTTTTTTATTAGCGCATAAAGACTGGTTTGACTTGTACGATGCAGAATTTGTTAAGTCTCATTGGCATCTAATTAATGATAATACAGCCCCAATATTGCTTGATAACAAGATTATTGTTGTGGCACCAGTGATTGATAACAATGGTGTTGAAATTGGTAAAAATATTTTGCTATTGGATGCCCAGCCGGTTCTGGCGCAGGTTGCGGCTATTAAGAATTCTTTGATTGGTATTAATGTTGGTATTTTGTTGATTCTTTTGCTGCTTACTTTTGTATTGCTATGGGATTTACGTCAAAGAGTTATTAAGCCTTTGCGTGGCATGACTACTATGATGATGGGTTTGATGGAACGTGGAAGATTTGATCAGCGGACAGAGTGTAGTCGTAAAGATGAATTTGGGCAGATGCAGCGTAGCTTTAATGCGCTTTTGTCTTGTTGGGCCGAAGCGTTAGATGAGGCCAACAAGGTCATTTCATCAACGGCAAACGGTGATTTTGAACGAAAGATGCAAGGTGTCTATCAAGGGGATCTTGCCAGGTTGCAGCAAGGGTTGAATGCGGCAATAGAAGACCTTCGAGCTACTCATGTTCAGCTGACAGCGGCCAGTAAAGCAAAGTCGATGTTTTTGGCTAATATGAGTCATGAAATCCGTACCCCGATGAATGCGATTATTGGTATGGCCTATTTGGCGCTGAAAACAGATCTTGATGACCGTCAGTATGATTGCATAAATAAGATCCATGTTGCAGGTCAGTCGCTGCTTGGAATTATTAATGATATTTTAGATTTCTCAAAAGTTGAGGCAGGAAAGCTTCAGCTTGAAGCGGTGGATTTTAGTTTGCAGGATGTACTAACCAACTCTGTGGTAATGGTGAGGCAGAAGGCAGGGGAAAAAGGTATTGAGTTGCTTTTAGACTTAAAGGA
This sequence comes from Thiomicrospira sp. R3, assembly GCF_029581415.1. Classification (GTDB taxonomy): domain Bacteria; phylum Pseudomonadota; class Gammaproteobacteria; order Thiomicrospirales; family Thiomicrospiraceae; genus Thiomicrospira. The sequence continues at coordinate 1,448,507 of NZ_CP121121.1, forward strand.
TGCTGATTTAATTAAGCGTTTCAGTCACTACAGAGGTGATCCGCTTCGTTTAAGTCAGGTCATTACCAATTTATTGTCAAATGCAGTGAAGTTTACAGAGCAGGGTTATGTTCGGTTGGCTGTTGAGATTAAGTCGGTTGATGAGGGGGCGCCTGAGCGTGTACTGTTGACCTTTAGAGTTGAAGACACGGGTATAGGTATGAGTGATGAGCAAATGAAAAATTTGTTTCAAGAGTTTAATCAGGCTGATAATTCAACAACACGTCGATTTGGTGGCACAGGGCTGGGTTTAACTATTTCTCAAAAACTGGTTGAACTGATGGGAGGGGGGATTGAGGTTGAAAGTAAAGTGGGGAGGGGTTCTTGCTTTAGCTTTAGTGTCAGTTTCGATGTTGCTAAGCCATTTGAGGTTAAAACCTTCTCTATGAAGGGGTTGCCGTCTAATTTGCGTGCGCTGGTGGTTGATAATCAGTTGGCGGCTAGGCAGGTTATGGTTGAAATGCTGGGGCATTACGGTGTCCGGGTTGAGCAGGTTGATTCTGGAGTTAAGGCGCTGGAGGTGCTTAAGTCTCGCTCAGGGGAGTTTGATTATTGCTTTATAGACTGGGTTATGCCTGAAATGGATGGTGACCAGCTACTGCGTGAGATAGCTAAGTTATCAATCGATAGGCCTGAGTTGATTGTAGTGTCGGCGTTTGACTCGGATCAACTGCATCAGCAAGCGGTTCGTTTGGGCGCTAAGCGCGTTATGATGAAGCCTCTTATGCCTAAAGATATTGAGGATGTTCTGTTCAAAAAAGTGTCGCAGAAAACCAGTGAAACCCAGCAGGAAGGCTCTGTTAGGCTTGAGGGTATGTCAGTATTGCTGGTTGAGGATAATCTTGTTAACCAGTTGTTAGCCAGAAAGCTTCTAGAGGCTAAGGGGGTTAAGGTTACTCTAGCTGAAAATGGACAGCGCGCACTAGAAATACTTGAGGAGCAGGGTTCTGCAGTGTTTGATCTAGTGTTGATGGATTTGCAGATGCCTGTAATGGATGGCTATACCGCGGCGCAGGAAATAAGGGCACAGGAAAGGTATGATAGCCTGCCTATCGTTGCAATGACAGCACACGCAATGTTAGAAGAGCAGCAGCGTTGTCAAAGGATAGGGATGGTTGGGCATATCACTAAGCCAATTAACCCTGTAACCCTGTATCAAACATTGGAAGAATTTTACAATAAAGCCTAAAAGACGCTTTGAATGCTATGTTATAATTGAGAACTTATTTTTTAAATTTTAACTTGGTTGTGAGATCGTTATGCCAGTCATTACTTTACCTGACGGTTCTGAAAGAAACTATGAAAATGCTGTATCTGTGATGCAGGTTGCTAAAGATATTGGTTCTGGATTGGCTAAGGCTACGATTGCGGGGCGAATTAATGGTCGTCTAATGGACGCCTCTGATCTTATTGTTGAAGACTCAGCTTTACAAATTATCACGCTTAAAGATTCCGATGGCCTGCATATTATGCGCCATTCCTGTGCGCACTTGTTGGGGCATGCACTAAAACAGCTCCATCCTAATGCAAAAATGGCTATTGGGCCTGTTATTGAAAACGGCTTTTATTATGATGTTGAGACGACGGTTTCACTGACGCCGGATGACCTAGTTGAGCTAGAGTCGAGAATGAAAAAACTCGCTAAAACCGGTTATTTAGTCAAAAAAACAATGACGCCGAGAGCAGGCGCTATTGAGCTTTTTAAATCACGTCACGAAGACTATAAGCTAGAGTTGATTGCTGATTTACCCTCAGAGACAGCGTTTGGTTTATATCATCATGAAGAATATGTCGATATGTGCCGAGGGCCTCATGTTCCGAGCATGTCTCATATTAAAGCGTTTAAGTTAACCCATTTGGCCGGTGCTTACTGGCGTGGTGATTCAGACAATAAAATGTTGCAGCGCATTTATGGTGTGGCATTTGCTTCAAAGCAAGAGTTAGATGATTATCTAACAATGATGGAAGAAGCTGAGAAGCGTGATCACCGTAAATTGGGTAAGTTGCTTGACTTGTTTCATATTGAAGATATTGCTCCTGGTATGGCGTTTTGGCATCCTAAGGGAACAATCCTGTATCGTGTTGTTGAAGACTATATGCGTGAGCAATTACGTCACCACGATTATGAAGAAATTCGAACGCCTTTTATTATGGATCGCATTTTGTGGGAAAAGTCTGGTCACTGGGATAAGTTTAAAGACAATATGTTTACAACCCATACCGAACATCGTGATTATGCGGTCAAGCCAATGAATTGCCCAGGGCATATTATGGTTTATAATCGACAGCTTCATAGTTACCGGGATCTACCCGTTCGCGTAGCCGAGTTTGGTACGGTTCACCGTAATGAGCCCTCAGGTACGCTGCACGGCCTTATGCGTGTTCGTTCCTTTACTCAGGATGATGCACATATATTTTGTACACCTGATCAGGTGAAGACAGAAGTCCAAGGCTGTATAGATTTGGTTTATCAAACTTATGCTGACTTTGGTTTTGAGCATATTGAAGTTAAGTTTTCGACTCGACCTGAAGAACGTGTAGGATCAGATGCTGTGTGGGATCAAGCTGAACAAGCACTTGAGCAGACATTGAAGGATGCTGGTTTGACTTACGAGTTACAGCCTGGAGAAGGTGCCTTTTATGGCCCTAAAATCGAGTTTAGCCTGAAAGACTGCATTGGTCGTGTTTGGCAATGTGGGACGATACAGCTTGATTTTTCAATGACACATGTTGATCGTTTAGATGCGGTTTATGTAGGTCAGGATAATGAAAAACATCATCCTGTTATGATTCATCGCGCTATACTGGGTTCACTAGAGCGATTTGTAGGTATTTTAATTGAACATTACGAAGGAAAGTTTCCAACTTGGTTAGCGCCGACGCAGCTTGTTTTGGTGCCAATTTCTCAATCTCATGCAGATTATGTGGTTCAGTTTGCAGAAAAACTGAAAAAACAGGGGTTTAGGGTCGAAACAGACTTGAGAAATGAAAAGGTTGGGTTTAAAATTCGTGAACACACATTACAGCGTGTCCCTTATATTTTGGTTGCAGGAGACCAAGAAGTAAATGATGGCACGATGAATGTTAGAGCGCGTGGTGGTGACAACTTAGGTGGTTATAGTTTTGATGCGTTAATGGATTTGTTAATGCGTGATATTTCTTGCTTAGGCCGTAGTCAAACACTAACGCAGTAAAAAAAATTGGTTTGGAGGATAAAACTATCGCTGTAAGAAGAGGTCGACCAAGACCACAACAACCCGAAGCACCAAAAGACAATATTAATGAAGCAATAAGTGCTAAAGAAGTACGCTTAATTGATCAGGATGGTGAGCAGGTAGGTGTCGTTCCTACCAAACAAGCATTGGCTTTAGCCATAGAAGCAGGTCTAGACCTTGTTGAGATTGCAGCGAAAGCAGAACCTCCAGTATGCAGGATAATGGACTATGGTAAGTTTGTTTATCAGCAGCAGAAGAAGCAGCACGAAGCTAAAAAGAATCAAAAGCAAGTGCAGGTAAAAGAAGTTAAGTTTCGCCCAGGAACTGAGGAAGGTGACTATCAGGTAAAGCTTCGCAACCTGATGCGTTTTCTTGAACAGGGTGATCGCGTCAAAGTGACTATTTGGTTTCGTGGACGTGAAATTACCCATAAGGAACTGGGAATGAAGATGTTGGAGCGCATTAAAGACGATGTTCAAGAGGTTGCGGCCGTTGAGCAAGAGCCTAAAATGGAAGGTCGTCAGATGCAAATGATGATTGCGCCAACAAAAAAAGGTAAGTAGTTAGTTCTATAAGCCACTACAACAATCGGCTTCGAGTAAATCCATCGGATTTATTTGTTGACTGGTGCAGCTCCCTCAGTGCTGTTCGTTGTTCCGACTGGATGTTTATTAATTAATAAACAGCCGTTTGTTTAAAAGGCAGATGAAAAGATGGTGAATCTTATTCGTCCAAATGCGGAGTTTGACATGCCAAAAATTAAATCACATAGTGGCGCAGCAAAGCGCTTCAAAAAAACTGGCTCAGGTCGTTTCAAGTGTAAACAGTCTCACTTGCGCCATATCCTGACTAAAAAATCAACTAAGCGTAAGCGTCAGTTGCGTGCGCCTAACATGATCCATGACCACGACGTGGCTATGGTTCGTCGTATGTTACCGTACTTATAGTCAAGGAGCTGAAACATGGCAAGAGTTAAAAGAGGCGTTACGGCCCGTGCTGCGCACAAAAAAGTAATGAAAGCCGCGAAGGGTTATTATGGTGCCCGTCGCAAGCAGTTTACTACGGCTAATCAAGCTGTCATTAAAGCAGGTCAGTATGCATACCGTGACCGTCGTCAAAGAAAGCGTCAATTCCGTCGTTTATGGATTGCGCGTATCAATGCGGCTGCGCGTATTAATGGTATGACTTACAGCCGTTTTATCAACGGTTTGAGTAAAGCGGGTGTTGCAGTTGACCGTAAGGTTCTATCTGATATTGCTGTTCATGATGCGGCGGCTTTTTCTGCTATTGCAGAAAAAGCAAAAGCTGCTTTAGTTTAAATCAAGTTTTAATCTTGATATCAAGGGGCGTAAGCCCCTTTTTTGTAAAATAATATTATTAAAACGTTTTGACAGCTTTGCTTCAAAGCGCCTTAGCAATACTATTTATCTAGCTAGGAAAAAACCATGCAATCAATCTTGCACGATCTGCTTGACCAAGTTAAACATAAAATTGCAACCATCGATGAGTTGGCTAGTCTTGACCAGCTACGTGTTGAGTTTTTAGGAAAAAAAGCGCAGGTTACTCAGTTAATGAAAACACTGGGTGGCCTTAGTGCGCAAGAGCGGCCATTGGCAGGGCAGCTTATTAATGAGGCTAAGCAAGCAATTCAGCAGCTTTTAAATGAAAAGAAGTCTCATCTTGAGGCTGCAGAGCTGGCCAAAAAATTAGCACAAGAATCTGTGGATGTAACCTTGCCGGGGCGTCGTTTGGATCTAGGCGGTTTGCATCCTGTTACACGCACGCTTAGACGCATTGAAACCCTATTCACACGCTCTGGTTTTGAAGTTGCGACTGGCCCCGAAATAGAGGATGATTGGCATAATTTTGGGGCATTAAATATACCAGAAACCCACCCAGCTAGAGCCATGCACGATACGTTTTATGTTGATGAATCGACAGTATTAAGAACCCACACATCGGGTGTACAAATTCGTATTATGGAAAACCATCAACCGCCTATTAGAATCATTGCGCCTGGCCGGGTGTATCGCTGTGATTCTGATCAAACCCATACGCCTATGTTTCACCAAGTTGAAGGGTTGATTGTTGAGAAGGATGCTAATTTTGCACAGTTGATGAATCTGTTAACCGATTTTTTACGGCATTTTTTCGAAGATGAAAATTTAAAAACTCGCTTTAGACCATCTTATTTTCCTTTTACAGAGCCTTCTGCCGAGGTGGATATCGCTACAGATTTATTTGGCGAAGGGCGCTGGGTTGAAGTTTTGGGTTGTGGCATGGTGCATCCTAATGTTTTGCTTAATGTTGGGATAGATCCTGAAAAATATACGGGTTTGGCGTTTGGATTAGGTGTTGAGCGTCTGGCCATGTTGCGTTACGGCGTGAAGGATTTACGACAATTCTTCGAGAATGATTTGCGCTTTTTGCGTCAGTTCAAGTAACCAGGCCTGGTATTGGTCTTATCTGAATTAATAATAATGAGTTAGTCGAATGAAATTAAGTGAACAGTGGCTAAGAGATTGGGTGAATCCAGCTTGGGATACGCAAGCATTAGCAGAGGCATTAAGTCTCGCTGGTTTGGAGGTAGATGGCATTGAGGCTGTGGCTCCTGCTTTCAGTGGTGTGGTTATTGCACGGGTTGTGCAAGTTGAAAAACACCCGGATGCGGAAAAATTAAATGTAACCCAGGTGGATATTGGTTCGGGTGAGTTGATTCAGATCGTTTGTGGTGCACCTAATGTTAGTGTAGGTATTAAGGTGCCATGCGCTTTAGTAGGTGCAAGGCTTCCTGGTGATTTTATGATCAAAAAAGCCAAACTTCGTGGTGTTGAATCGTTGGGTATGTTGTGCTCGGGCGAAGAGTTGGGTTTAGTGCAGGATTACGATGGTCTGAGAATTTTACCTTCAGATGCACCCTTAGGGCTTGATATACGTCAGTATCTTGCGCTTGATGATGTAATGCTTGATGTTGACTTAACCCCTAATCGCGCTGATTGTTTGAGCGTAGAAGGTTTAGCTCGCGAGATAGCACTCATCAGTTCAGCCCAGCTTTCACAGCCTTATGAATCTTATCAGCTCAAAGGCCAAGGTTCTTGTACACAAGCTGTTGAGGTTTTAGACAGCCAGGCCTGCCCTAAGTACTTGGGTTGTACGCTAGAAGGCTTTAATAACGCTGCTGAAACACCCGATTGGATGGTGCGTCGACTAGAGCGTTCGGGTATTCGCCCGATTAGCTTGATTGTGGATATCACTAATTACGTTATGCTTGAGCTTGGCCAACCTATGCACGCCTTTGATGCAGATAGGCTAACAGGTACGGTACAAGTTCGTTATGCTAAGCTAGGTGAAAGCTTAGTCACCTTGGATAGTAAAGAGTTGGTGCTTAATGAGCAGACGTTGGTTATTGCTGATGATTCAGCTGTCATTGCGTTAGCGGGTGTGATGGGTGGTTTAGAGACCTCGGTCACAGATACAACCTGTCGATTGTTTATTGAGTGCGCCCATTTTTCGCCTCTAGCGATTGTCGGTAAGGCACGTCAGTATGGTCTTCATACCGATTCATCACATAGGTTTGAGCGTGGTGTTGATCCGTTGTTGCCAGAGCGTGCTTTAAATCGAGCACTACAGCTGTTAACAGATATTGCAGGAGGTCAGGTTTCACAATGGGTTAGTGTCGTTGATTCTTCTGCCCTTATTGAACCTGCTGAGCTGGTGTTACGTAGAGAGCGTCTACATAAATTGCTAGGCGCACAGATTGAAGATTGTTTTGTTGATGATGTGTTGGTTCGCTTAGGCTGTCAGGTAGTTAAAGTTGATCAGGGATGGTCAGTGAAGGCTCCTTCGTATCGCTTTGATTTACAAATTGAGGTGGATTTGATTGAAGAGGTGGCTCGTATTTACGGCTATAACAATCTGCCAGATAGTCAGGTCGGTATGCCTTTAAGCCTTAAGCCACTTCCGGAGTCGGAACAAGACACCCATATGTTACGCCAAGCAATGCTGCAGCGGGGGTATCATGAAGTGATTACTTATAGTTTTGTTGATGAGAAAGCGCTGCAGAAACTATCCCCTGAAATCCCCTATGTTCTGTTACAAAACCCTATTTCAGAAGATATGAAGGCTATGCGTACTTCATTATTTCCTGGCCTGCTACAAACGCTAAGTTATAACCAGAAGCGTCAGCAATCCCGTATTCGTATTTTTGAAACCGGTTTAATGTTTAGCTTAGAAGAAGGTCACATTCAGCAAACCCCGGTTATGGGCGGGCTGATTGCGGGTGAGGCGTATCCTTTTGGTTGGGCAAATGATACACGGATAGTAGATTTTTATGACTTAAAAGGCGATGTTGAAAACTTATTAGCTATGAGTCACTTGCATGGTCGTGTTCATTTCTTACCTACTCAGTCTCCCGAGTTTCATCCTGGTCAATGTGCTGCGATTTTGCTGGATGAGCAGCATATTGGTATCATGGGGCAATTGCATCCCCAGTGGAGCAAGTCATTTGGTGTAAGTGGTGTTGTATTTATGTTTCAGCTATTTATGGATAGTTTATTAACGATGCAGGTTCCTAAAGTTACAGGTATTTCTAAGTTCCCTGAAGTGCAGCGTGACCTAGCATTTGTGATTAAACGTTCTATAGCTGTTCAAGCTTTAGTTGAGACTGTTAAGCAGGTCGAGTCTAATTTATTGCAAGATGTTCAGGTGTTTGATATTTATCAAGGGCAGGGTGTTGCAGATTCAGATAAAAGTGTCGCGCTGAGTTTAAGGATTCAACATCAAGACCGTACGCTTCAAGACAATGAAGTAGATGAACTTGTGCAATCAATCATCACGCATGTAAAAAAGACTTTGGCCGCTGAGCTAAGATAAGAATTAAAACTAGAGGAAAGTTAATGGCAACTTTAACGAAAGCAGAGATTTCTGAAAAACTAGCCGATGTATATGGCTTTAATAAGCGTGAAGCAAAAGAGTTGGTCGAAGATTTTTTTCAAGAAATTATAGATGTCCTGGTTGGTGGTGAATGTGTTAAGATTTCAGGGTTTGGGAATTTTGAACTCAGAGATAAAAATTCACGTCCAGGTCGGAATCCGAGAACGGGTGAAGAGGTGCCTATTATGGCTAGACGGGTTGTTACCTTTAAACCAGGCCAAAAACTCAGAATAAAAATTGATAGCAATGAGTAATTAACATGCCTCAGTCTTCGCAGTTGGAAATAGATCTTCCAGATAAAAAATACTTTACGATTGGTGAGGTAAGTGAGATTTGCCAACTGAAAACACATGTCTTGCGTTACTGGGAGCAAGTGTTTCCTCAGCTGAATCCGAATAAACGTCGTGGAAGGCGTTATTATCAAAAACAGGATGTTGTCCTGCTTATGGAAATTAAAATCCTTCTACACGAGCAGGGCTACACAATTCCTGGCGCCAAGGCAAGGCTTTCAAAGTCTAAGTTTGTGCCGCTTGAGTCCTCACCGTCTTTAGCCATGGATGCTAAAATTCCTGCTGACCTTCTTTATGATATAAGAAATGATTTACAAACCTTTAAACATCATATTGAACAATCCTACTGATTAATTAAAAAATTAGCTTTTTGTTTTGGAG